>JAFUCD010000030.1 GCA_017459865.1 Oscillospiraceae bacterium | reverse complement strand
GAGCCGGGCAGGCCGGAGCCGGAGTTGCCGCTGCCGGGCAGACCGGAGCCGGAGTTGCCAGAGCCGGGCAGGCCGGAGCCGGAGTTGCCGCTGCCGGGCAGACCGGAGCCGGAGTTGCCAGAGCCGGGCAGGCCGGAGCCGCTGTTGCCGGAGCCGGGCAGACCGGAACCGGAGTTACCGGAGCCGCCCCAGCCGGAGCCGGAGGGATTCAGCAGGCCAAGGATATCCTGCGCAATACCGGCGCTGCCGGAGTTGCCGGAGCCGCTGTTGCCGGAAGCGGAGTTGCCGCTGCCGGAGTTGCCGGAGGCGGAGTTGCCGCTGCCGGAATTGCCGCTGCCGGGCAGACCGGAGCCGGAGTTGCCGCTGCCGCTGCTGCCGGAGCCGGAGTTGCCGCTGCCGCCCGGATCATAGGCGTTGACGGAGCCGTCCGTGGTGGCTCTGAGCACGACGTTGTGCGTGCCGCTGAACGCGTCCTTCACGATCGTGGCGGAGTTGGCACCCGCCGCGACCGCACCGGCTTCCCAATAAGCGCCGTTGAGACTCCACGTGCGGCCGGAGCCGTCGTTGGCAGTCACGGTGACGGGAACGCCCATCGGGATGTTCCAGGCACCGCCCTCATAGCCGGCGGGGACGACAGTATAGGAGGTGTTGTCCAGACGACCGTTGGTGTAGATGTACAGATGGGCAAAGCCATTCTCCGCATGCGCAGTCGTCGGCAGTGAGCACACCAGAAGTGTAGCAACGAACAGCACGAGCAGAGGAAGGACAAGCCACTTGTACAGCTTGTTTGTTTTCTGCATTGCTTCTTCCTCCATTACAGAAAAATTTGTATCGATGATTTTTGACGCCCACCGGGAAGAGACGACAGAAAACCATCATTGTGTACTGTGCTTTATTATACGCAGTTCCGGTCCTGCTGTCAATAATCATCTCTTGCAAAATATTGCATTTTGGTATAAAAATTATTGCAAAAATGAAAAATTATTTCTTAATTCTAAGTTAAGAAAACGCACAAATGACCGTATATGTAAGAAAAACGCACAGATCGTTCAAAATCAACGGCGATTCGAACTGCTGCCTGTCTGTTTTATGACGAAGATCCGTGGAAAAGGTTCCACAAAAATCTTACAAAAGCATATTACATAATGTTATGTATTATGTAAATCAAACATCCCCACCCCGCATGCCGCGGGACGGGGAGAGGAAGAAGCGCGCGATCAGATCGCGTTATTTTGCATAGATCAGACCCACGAGCCAGACCATCAGACGGTTCGGCAGCAGACGTGTGAGGAAGACGAAAAGCTTATATTTCCCGCCGAGTGTGCACAGCACGGGCACGCGCTTCTGCAGCGCCTTTTTCGCCACGAAGGCGCCGGCGGCAGCGGCGGTGATGCCGGTCTGCTCGTCGTGCTCCATGACGGCGACGCTGCGGCTGATGCGCCCGCCGTATTCGTCGTCGCCGGCGGGGTTCTTGCGTCTGGCGGCGGTGAAGCCCGTGGCGATGTCGCCGGGCATGATCGCGCAGGTCTCGATGCCGTAGGGCGCGACCTCGCTCGCCAGCGCGAGCATATAGGTGCGCACGGCGGCCTTCGAGGCGGAGTAATACGCCTGGAAGGGGATCGCGATCGGGGCCGCTACGCTCGACATGCTGATGATGCGGCCGCCGCCCTGCCTGCGCATGATGGGCAGCACCGCGTGGTTCGCGCGCACCATGCCGAAGAAGTTCACGTCGAACTGGCGCTGCGCCTCGGCGGTGTCGGTGAATTCGATCGCGCCGGAGATGCCGAAGCCCGCGTTGTTGATGAGCACGTCGATGCGCCCCGCCTCGGCGAGGATCTGCTGTATGGCGGCGTCCACCTGCTTTTCGTCGGTGACGTCGGCGGTGATGTGCTTCACGCCCGGCGCCGTGCCGCTCTCGCGGCGGCTGAGCTCATAAACGGTACAGCCCTGGGCGGCGAGCGCCTTGGCGGTCTCCAGCCCGATGCCGCTGGTGCCGCCGGTGATGACAACTACTTTACTCATATTTTATCCCTCGATATTCGCGGCGATGATGTCCATCGCTTCGTCCAAAAGGGCTTCCGTGTGCGTCGCCATGTAGCTCGTGCGCAGCAGGCAGTCGGACGGCGGCGTGGCGGGGGGCAGGACGGGGTTGACATAGACGCCGGCGTCATAGATGCGCTTGGAGGTGCGGAGCGTGTTCTCCGCGTCGTTCGTGTACAGGGGGATGATCGGCGTCGCGACGTCGGCGATCGACTCGCGCATACGCACGCCGCGTGCCTTGAAGCCGTCGCGCGCGTACTGGCTCAGACTGCGCAGCCGGTCGACCATCTCGGGATGCGCCTCCAGCTTTCTGAGCGCGGTCAGCGCCGTGGCGCAGCTCGCCGGGGTGATCGAGGCAGAGAAGATGAACGGACGGGAGCTGTGGCGCACATAGTCAGCCACACGCGCGCTCGCCGCCATGTAGCCGCCGAGCGAGGCCAGCGTCTTGGAGAAGGTGCCCATGTAGATGTCCACCTCGTCCTCGAGACCGAAGTGGCTCGCGGTGCCGCGGCCGCCCTCGCCCACGACGCCCAGACCATGCGCGTCGTCGACCATCACGCGCGCGCCGTACTGCTTGGCGAGCCGGACGATCTCGGGGAGATTTGCAATGTCGCCGCCCATGGAGAACACGCCGTCCGTGATGATGAGCGCGCCCGCCGTCTCGGGGACCTTCCGGAGCTGGCGCTCCAGATCCGCCATGTCGTTGTGCTTGTAGCGGAGCATCTTGCCGAAGGAAAGCCGGCAGCCGTCATAGATGCTGGCGTGGTTCTCGCGGTCGCAGATCATATAGTCGTTTCTGCCCACGACGGCGGAGATGATGCCGAGGTTGGACTGGAAGCCCGTGGAGAACGTCACGACGGCGTCCTTGCGCAGGAACTTCGCCAGCTCCGCTTCCAGCTCCAGATGCATCTCCAGCGTGCCGTTGAGAAAACGGGAGCCGGAGCAGCCGGAGCCGTACTGCTTAAATGCGGCGATGCCGGCCTCGATGACCTCCTCGTCCGTCGTCAGACCGAGGTAGTTGTTCGAGCCGAGCATGATGCGGCGCTTGCCCTCCATGATGACCTCCACGTCCTGCCGGGATTCCAGCGCGTGAAAGTACGGGTAAATGTCCAGCTCGCGGACCTCGTCGACCAGGGAGCGCTGCTCGGTCTTTTCAAACAGATCGATCATTTGTTTCATTCATCTCTTTCTAATTCAAAATAGATCGAACCAAAAGGTTCAATTTTTTTAATCAGTTTACCATAGACGGCACAGAATTGCAAGGCTGAACACCAAGGATCACAGGTGTGAATCTGTAACAATTTCATGAGAATGAGAAAAGCTGACAGAAATTTCGCTTCTGTCAGCTTTTTTGGTCAATCTATGACGCCGATGGTCCGCGCCACGAAGTCGGCATAGCCCTGCTGGCCCGCCTGCTGAAGATGGATGCCGTCGGAATAGAACCACTCGGGATGGCTCGGGCCGACGCCCGCCCAGTCGATCAGCTCCACGTTGTCGTTCGCCTCGGCGATCGCGCGGATGACGCTGTTGGACTCCTCCTGCCAGCGCAGCGTGGCACCGTAGGCCGTGACCCAGTAGATCTGCCGGTCGGGACCGAGATAATCGATGACGGACTGCCCGAAGGTCAGTGAAAACGGTCCGTTCGTGCCGAGCGCGATGACGACGACGCTGCCGAGTCTGCCCTGCGCCTCCAGATTTTGCAGGATGCCGATGACCTCGGCGACCTGGCGGGACTCCTTCGCGTCCACGACGCAGCCGGGCATGATCTGCTGCAGCGCCGGCAGCGCGCCGAGCATGACCGAGTCGCCCACGCAGGTGACGGTCGCGGGGTCGGTGTGCGGGTCGGGCGGCGTCGCCTCCGGCCAGTTCTCGGGGCTTTCTTCAAACATGCCCTCGAGATCGCCGGAGGGCGTGGGCGCTGCCTCGCCGGAGCGCGCGGCGTTCTCCGCAAGCTCCGCTTCGAGCTGCGCCATGTCGTCAGACTCCGTCGGCGCGTGCAGCAGCGCGAAGACGCCCGCCGCGATCGCCGCCGCCATCAGCCACGGCGCGACGCGCAGCAGCGAGGTCCACCGGCCGCGTCCCTTTCGCGGGCCGAGCGCCGCGGGCCGCACCGCCAGATGCAGCAGCGCCGCGAGCACAAGCATGACGCCCGCCTCGATCAGCGCGAGATAGGTCGCGTTGTCCACGGGGCGCCAGCGCTGGATGAAATAGATCGTGGGATACATGATCAGGTAAAGCTCATAGCTGATCTGCCCCAGCCATTTGAGGGGCCTGAAGTCCAGCCATTTGCCGAATGGGAGCTTGGGATCGGCCACGAGCCCGATCAGCAGCGTGAACGCGAAGCCCGAGGCCGCGATCAGCCCTTCATAAGCCGCGGGCTCCTCTCCGTTGACCATCACGAACAGCACCATGATCACGGGGATGCACAGCCCGAACAGCAGCCAGCCCGTGCTCTCGGGCACGCCGCCGTCCTCGGCCTCGTCCAGTCTCAGAAAGCCCAGCGCGCTGCCCAGCAGCAGGGCGTGCACGCGCGTGTCCGTGCCGAAATAGACGCGGGAGGGATCGCCGCCCGGCGGATAGAGGATGCCCATCTCCGCGATGGACGCCGCCGCCAGCACGAACAGCAGCGCCGCGCCGACGCCGCGGCGGCGCTGTTCCAGCTTCAGCGCCAGGAGGAACAGCAGCGGCCAGATGAGATAATACTGCAGCTCGATCGCGGTGGACCACAGATGCGTGAACGGGGAGCTGTTGGCGATGCGCGTGAAATAGGACTGATTCATCGCGATCTGCCGCCAGTTGTTGTAGCCCAGCAGGATGCTCAGCACCTCGTCGCGCAGCCCGCGCAGCGACGCGGGGTAAAACCGCCAGAGCAGGATGAGCGTCGCGCCGAGCACGACGATCAGCGCCGGATAGATGCGCCGGATGCGCTTGAGATAAAACCGCCCGACACTGTAGGTGCGCAGCTCGCGGCCCTGTATGCACGTCACGGCGAGCAGGTAGCCGGACAGGACGAAAAACAGCGACACGCCCAGATAGCCGCCGCGCATCGTGTTCGGGAACATGTGATAGAGCACGATCACGATGATGGCGATGGCGCGCAGCCCGTCCAGCCCCGCGATCCGCCCGCGGCGCCGGGAAACGTTTGGTGAAAGCTGACCCATGATGACTCCTTTTGAAATGCGCCGCGCGGCGCGGTTCCATGAAAATGCGTGAGAATCATTTTACTCCATACCGGGCAAAAAAGCAAGATTGCGTAAAAGTTTTGTAAAGCCCCGCGTCCGTCGGTTGCTTTTTCTGCCAGATCGACTATAATATATGAAAATAGCGAATTTGGTCGGAAACGGGGGATAAAATCGTGATCTTCTATATTCTGTCCGTCGTCGGCATCGTGCTGACGGTGCTGCTGTTCCTGCTCATGCCGGGCGTCAGCCTCTGGTGGGCGGTCCCGATCGCGCTCGGGTTGGTCATTGTGTGCAACCTGCTGTATGTGCTGGTGATCTTCATCTATTGCAAGCGGATCGACATGGACCGCGAGTATGATACGATCGATCCCGGCGCGCGCCGCTGGACGATGGGCTTCATGAACTGGCTGCTCGCGATCTGCCGCGTGAAAACGCGCACGGTGAATATGGACATCGTGCCGCGCGAGGGAGAGTTCCTGCTCGTGGGCAACCACCGCTCGATCTTCGACCCGCTGTGCACCTATGTCGCGATGAAGGACTTCCCGCTCGCGTTCATCTCCAA
This sequence comes from Oscillospiraceae bacterium, assembly GCA_017459865.1. Next base: position 84,132 of record JAFUCD010000030.1, on the reverse strand, counting down.
GCCCGAGAACATCCATAAGCTCTTTCTCGGCTCCGCGCCCTATAAGTGCTGCTTTTTGCCCATCGACCGCGAGAACGCGCGCAACGCGCTCAAGACGATCAATACCGCCGCCGCGCGCATGAAGGCGCACGCCTGCAGCTACGCGATCTATCCCGAGGGCACGCGCACGAAGACCGGAAAGCTGCTGGAGTTCAAGCCCGGCGCGTTCAAGGCCGCGCAGAAGGCGCATGTGCCCGTCGTGGTCGTCGCGGCGGAGGGCGGCGAAACGGTGCGCCATCGCGCCCCCTGGCGCTCCACGACCGTGACGCTCACCTTCCTCGGCGTGATCGACGCCGACACCGTGAAGGCGACCAAGACGCATGAGCTGGCGGAGCAGGTCAAGGAAATGCTGCGCGAGCATCTCGGGCAATAAACGGTGTGTTGACTTTCCCGTTCACATGTGGTAAAAATAATGCATAAAAATTAAAAATGCCGCCTTTTGGCGGCGTTTTTCATGAAGGATACGGAGGAAAAACGATATGTGGTTCATTCTTGCCCTTGTCGCGCTGCTGTGCTGGTCGGGCTCTGATCTCTTTTCCAAGATCGGCTGCCGCGAGCCGGACGACAAGCTGGCACATCTGAAAATGGTGATGGCCGTCGGTCTCGTTATGGGTCTACATGCGGCTTACGAGATCTTCGTCGGCGGCGTCGAGATCTCCTGGCACGTGATCTGGACGTATCTGCCGGTCTCGCTGCTCTACATCGGGTCGATGACGCTGGGCTACGTCGGCCTGCGCTACATCGAGCTGAGCATCTCCAGCCCCATCTGCAACGCCTCCGGCGCGCTTGTCGCGCTGCTGTGGTTCATCACCGGCGACGTGGAGACCACCCCCGCGGCGGTCGCGGCGGTCGTGCTGGTCTCGGCGGGCGTGATCGGGCTCGGCATCGTGGAGTCCCGCGAGGACGACGGGCTGCGCGCCGCCCGGCAGGAGCTGTCGAACTACAAATACGCCAAGAGCTGGCTTGCCCTCGCGCTGCCCATCGCCTATATGCTGCTCGACGCCGCCGGCACCTTTGCTGACACGCTCGTCCTGCGCGAGCTGAACGAGGACAGCGCCAACTGCGCCTATGAGCTGACGTTCCTCGCCGCCGCCGTCGTGTGCTTCATCTATGTCGTGCTCATCCGCCGGGATAAGCTGATCCCGAAGCTTGAGGCGCCCAAATATGTCGGCGCCGTGTTCGAGACGGCGGGCCAGTTCGCCTACATCTACGCCATCGCCGACGAGGCGCATGTCATGTATGCCGCGCCGATCATCTCCGCCTACTGCGTCGCCTCCGTACTCTGGAGCCGCGTCTTCCTGCGCGAGAAGCTCTCGATCAAGCACTATCTGATGATCCTGCTCGTGGTCATCGGTATCGTGATCCTCGGGATATTGGATCTCTGACAGACAAATCAAGAAACCAAAAAGCCTTGGCTGCAGTTCTGCGGCCAAGGCTTTGTCGTCTGTTCATCTCAGATCTTGCGCTTTCTGGCGTATTTCGCCGCGTCCTGCCGGGCGACAGCGCGGTGGAGGGCCGCCTCGGCGCGCGTGGCGTCCACGTCTGCTGTGCGGTGCGCCAGACGCTCGCGGGCGCGTTTTTCGGCTGCCTCGGCGCGCGCGAGATCGATGGTGTCGGCCTGCTCGGCGGCGCGCACGAGCAGCGTGACCTCGTTGTCCGCCACGTTCAGCACACCGATACCGACCGCGACACAATCGATGTGCCCGTCGGCAAATGTGCAGCGCACGACGCCGTCCGTCACGGCGCCGAGCAGCGGCGCGTGGTCGGCCAGGATGCCGATGCTGCCGCCGTCCACGGGGACGTTCAGCGCCGAGACCACGGCGTCATACACCGTGCCGCCGGACGTGAGGATCTGGATGTGGAGCTTGTCCGCCATGGCTTATACCTCGCGTTTCTTCAGAACCTCGTCGATGGTGCCCGCCATCATGAACGCGGATTCCGGCAGATCGTCGCAGTCGCCCGCGAGGATCGCCTGGAAGCCCTTGATCGTCTCGGCGAGCGGGACATATTTGCCCTCCATGCCGGTGAAGTTCTCCGCGACGTGGAACGGCTGCGACAGGAAGCGCTGGATGCGGCGCGCGCGGTTGACGGTCGCCTTGTCCTCCACGCCCAGCTCGTCCATGCCGAGCACGGCGATGATGTCCTGCAGATCCTTGTACTTCTGCAGCACGCGCTGCACGGCGCGGGCGGTCTCGTAGTGCTCCTTGCCCAAGATGTGCGGCTCGAGGATGCGGCTGGTGGAGGCCAGCGGATCCACGGCGGGATAGATGCCGAGCTCGGAGATCGCGCGGTCGAGGACCGTCGTCGCGTCCAGGTGCGCGAATGCCGTCGCGGGCGCGGGGTCAGTCAGGTCGTCGGCGGGGACATAGATCGCCTGCACGGACGTGACCGAGCCGTTGCGCGTGGACGTGATGCGCTCCTGCAGCGTGCCCATCTCGGTGGCGAGCGTCGGCTGATAGCCGACGGCGGACGGCATGCGGCCCAGCAGCGCCGAGACCTCGGAGCCCGCCTGCGTGAAGCGGAAGATGTTGTCGATGAACAGCAGCACGTCCAGACCCGAGTCGTCGCGGAAGTTTTCCGCGATCGTGAGGCCCGAGAGCGGCACGCGCAGACGCGCGCCGGGCGGCTCGTTCATCTGCCCGAAGACGAGCGCCGTTTTGCTGATGACGCCGGACTCGAGCATCTCGTTCCAGAGATCGTTGCCCTCGCGGGAGCGCTCGCCGACGCCCGCGAACACGGAATAGCCGCCGTGCTCATAGGCGATGTTGCGGATGAGCTCCATGATGAGCACCGTCTTGCCGACGCCCGCGCCGCCGAACAGGCCGATCTTGCCGCCCTTGGCGTAGGGCGCGAGCAGGTCGACGACCTTGATGCCGGTCTCGAGGATCTCCGTTGCGGGCGCGACCTCGGTGAAGGTCGGCGCGTCGCGGTGGATCGGCAGGCGCTCGGCGCCCTCCACGGGACCCTTGCCGTCGATCGGCTCGCCGATGACGTTGAACATGCGGCCCAGCGTCGCCTCGCCGACGGGGACGGACACGGGCTTGCCCGTGTCATACGCGACCGTGCCGCGGGAAAGGCCGTCGGTCGAGAACAGCGACACGCAGCGCACGGTGTTGTCGCCGAGCTGCTGCACGGCCTCCATGACGATCTTCCGGTCGCCGACCGTCGTCTCGATGGCGTTATAGATGTCCGGCAGCCGCCCGACGGGGAACTGGATGTCCACGACCGGGCCGATCACGCGCCGGATGATTCCTGTTTCCATAGTCATTTCCTCCTGAAAAGAGAGGTGTTAGGATTGCTTCTTGCTCTTTTTGAGCGCGTTCGCGCCGCCGACGATCTCGCTGATCTCCGTCGTGATGGCGGCCTGCCGCGCGCGGTTGAGATGCAGCTGGAGCGTGCCGATGAGCTCGGCGGTGGAGTCCGTCGCGGCGCTCATGGCGGTCATGCGCGAGGCGTGCTCGCCGACCTTCGCCTCCAGCATGGTGGAGTAGACGGTGTTGTTCACATAGAGCTGCAGCAGGTTTTCGAGGATCGACGCGCGGTCCGGCTCGAAGAGATATTCATGCGATACGTCGCTTTTCGTCTGTGCGGAGGCGGGCAGCAGCCGCATGTCCGTCGGCTCCTGGGCGAGCATGCTGCGAAAGTGCTGGTACACGAGATGCACCTCGTCTGCGTCGCCGGAGAGAAAGCGCCGCTTGAGCGCCTCTGCCAGCACGAGCGCCTGGTTCATCGTGGGCGTATCGGAGACCTCCTGATACACCTCCTCGACGGGCAGCTGCATCTGCTTCATCAGATCGCGTCCCCAGCGCCCGTACACGATGACGGAGACCTCGCGCGTCTCGTCCTGCAGCTTTTTCTGCAGAAACCGCAGCAGCGCGTGGTTGTACATGCCGCACAGCCCGCGGTTGCCGACGAACAGCACATAGCAGATCTTCCGCACCTCGTCGTGCGGCGTGAGCAGCGGCGCGTCGTAGGTCTCGCCGCCGGAGAGCAGCGTGTCCAGCAGGGTCTGCGTCTTTTCGGCAAAGGCGCGCATGCCGCCCATGCCGGACTGCGTCCGGCGCAGGTTCGCCGCGGCGACCATCTTCATGGTCTTGGTGATCTGCTGCGTATTCTGAACGCTCTTGATCCGCGTGCGGATCGCGCGCATGTTGGCCATTTTGCCACCTGCCTTTCGGATTGGGCGCTGTTAAGGCGCGATGTGGGCATCGCGCCCTACAGGGCGTGCCGCTCTTCTTGTAGGGGCGGATAACATCCGCCCGTATATGCTGCGGCTGCTTAGAATGTCTTCTTGAATTCCTCGATCACGCCTCTGAGCTGCGTCAGGCGCTCTGCGGCGAGCTTTTTGCCGGAGTGGATCTCTCCGTCGAGCTCGGGGATCTCACGGCGCACGGTCTCGATGAGCTCCCGCTCGAAACGCGCCATGTCCGCCATGGCGATCTCGTCGGTGTAGCCCTCGGCGGCGGCGAAGATGCCGATGACCTGATCGGCCGCGTCCATGGGGGCGTACTGCGGCTGCTTCAAGAGCTCGGTCATGTGCGCGCCGCGGTCGAGCGTCCGGCGCGTCGCCTTGTCGAGATCGGAGCCGAACTGCGCGAAGCTCGCAAGCTCGCGGTACTGCGCCAGATCCATGCGGAGGCGGCCCGCCACCTGCTTCATCGCGCCGAGCTGCGCCGCGCCGCCGACACGCGAGACCGAGAGGCCCACGTTGATGGCCGGGCGCACGCCGGAGTGGAACAGGTCTGTCTCGAGGAAGATCTGTCCGTCCGTGATGGAGATGACGTTCGTCGGGATATAGGCGGAGATGTCGCCCGCCTGCGTTTCGATGATGGGCAGCGCCGTCATGCTGCCGCCGCCGAGGTCGTCGGACAGACGCGCCGCGCGCTCGAGCAGTCTCGAGTGCAGATAAAACACGTCGCCGGGGTACGCCTCGCGTCCGGGCGGACGCTGCAGCAGCAGGGAGATCTCGCGGTAGGCGACCGCCTGCTTCGACAGGTCGTCATAGATGATCAGAACGTCCTTGCCCTGATACATGAAGTGCTCGCCGATGGCGGCGCCGGCGTACGGCGCGATATACAGCATCGGCGCGGGCTCGCTCGCATGGGCGCAGACGACGGTCGTATACTCCATGGCGCCGTGGCCGCGGAGATTTTCCACCACGCTCGCGACGGTGGACTCCTTCTGCCCGATCGCGACATAGATGCACAGCACGCCCTTGCCTTTCTGGTTCAGGATCGTGTCGATGGCGATGGCGGTCTTGCCGGTCTGTCGGTCGCCGATGATCAGCTCGCGCTGACCGCGGCCGATCGGCACGAGGGCGTCGATGGCCTTGATGCCCGTCTGCAGCGGGACGGAGACGCTCTTGCGGTTCAGAACGCTCGGCGCGGGGCTTTCGATGGCGCGGTGCTCGTCGGCGTCGATGGGGCCCTGCCCGTCCACGGGACGGCCCAGCGCGTCCACGACGCGTCCGATCATGCAGTCGCCCACCGGCACCTCGATGATGCGGCCCGTGCGGCGGACCGACATGCCCTCCTGCACGTGCTCATAGTTGCCGAGCAGGACCACGCCGACGTTCTCGCTGTCGAGGTCCATGACCATGCCGCGCAGATCGCCCGGGAAGTCGAGCATCTCGCCGGCCATGACGTCCGCGAGACCGGAGACGCGGCAGATGCCGTCCGATACGCTGATGACCTCGCCCGTCTGGAAGACGTCGATGTCGGGGTCCACCCGGGTGAGCTTTTTGCGGATGGATTCCGCAACGGTCTGCGTCTCGGCGTCGGAGCGGAGCGTGTTGCGCTCCACATCCTGCGTCAGCCGGTCGAGCTGGTGCGACAGCGTGCCGTCATAGACGGTGTCGCCCACACGCATCCGCACGCCGCCGATGAGGTCCTTGTCCACCTCGTTGTGGCAGGAGATGAACGTCTCGCACAGGATCTGCGTGAGCTTTTTCATCTCCTCGTCGGTCAGCGGCTCGGCGCTCGAGATCGAAATATCCAGTTTCTTCAGTTCGTTCATATTCAAAATATCACTCGGCATTGCAGCCACAAGGTCCTTGATCTGTCGGATGAAGCTGTCTGTGAGTTTCTGGCGCGCTTCGCTGAATCGGTCACCGCGCAGGATGTCGGCCGCCTCGTCCGCCACCAGACGGATCGTGCGCGCCGCGACGCGGTGTTCCATGTCGGCGCGCAGCTGCGCCTCGCTCTGCTCAGCGTTCAGACGCACCTGTGCGGTCTCCTGCGCGCGCGCTTCGGCAGCGGCGGCGCTGTTTTCGGCGGCGCGCTCCTGCGCGTGCCGGAGCTGCTCGGCGTTCTCGGCTTCGGCGGCGGCATTCGCCGCGGCGATGTCCGCGCCGAGACGCTCCGCCTCCTGCTCGCAGTCCGCGGCGTCCTGCAGGTCCTCCGCGATCTGGTCGCGGCGGCCGGCAAACATACGCTTGATCATCTTGCGCGTGATGAAAAACAGCGCGCCGAACAGGATGAGGAAGTTGATGAGGCTGAATAAAAACTCTTTCATACGGCCTCCCTCATTCCTGCTCGCGGTGCAGCAGCGCACCGGCAAGCATGTCCGCCAGCTCCGGCACGTCCTGCTCGAGCGCCTCGGCGGCGGTCGTCTCCTCGGCGCGCAGGGCGGCGCGCGCGTCCTTCATGGACTGCGCGGTCTCCTGTTTCGCGGTCTGCAGCGCGGCGGAGCGTGCCTTCTCGTCGCGGGCACGTCCCTCGGCGAGGATGGCGGCGGCAGCGGCGTTGTTCGCCTTGCGGCCCTCGAGAATGGCGGCGTCGTTTTCCTCGCGTCTGGCGCGGGCGTCGGCGCCGGCCTTTTTTCCGCGGGCGATCTTCCCGTCGCGCTCCTCCATGAATTTCAGGAGCGGATCATACAGGAGCTTTTTGAGCACAAACAGCAGCACGAGAAAGCAGATCACAGTCCAGATGATTTCTGAAGCATAGATCGTCAAAACGTGTGCCTTCCTTTCTTATGCGTTCGGATCGTGATGTCCGGGTCAGGCCTTGCCGACGAGCATGAACGCGATGACGAGACCATAGATCGTGAGCGCCTCCATCATGGCGAGCGCGACGATCATGTTCGTACGGATCGTGCCGGCGGCTTCCGGCTGGCGGGCGATGGCCTCCATGGCCTTCGCGGCGGTCATACCCTGTCCGATGGCGGGGCCGATGGTGCTGAGCGCAATGGCGAGCGCGGCAGCCAGAGCATACATTGCAGTTCCCATAGTGATTGTTCCTCCTATTAATGTGTTGTGTATTTCTAAATAAACTTTAGACGGTAATTATTCCTCTTCCTCTTCGACTGCCTCGGAGATATAGATCGAAAGCAGCATCGTGAAGACCATGGCCTGGATCAGGCAGAACAGCAGACTCAGCACGTGCATCACGATCGGCAGACCGATGCCCGCGAGGTGCCCCAGCTGCTCGGCGGCGAGCTCCTCGCCGTAGAGGTTGCCGTAGAGTCGCAGCGCGAGACTGACCGGATGCACGAACTGCTCGATGAGATTCAGCGGGAACATCAGGAAGCACAGAAACAGCGGCTGGGCAAGACTCTTGAAGTAGCCCCCGATGCCGCGTTGCCGCACGCCCTCGACCTGTGTGACGATAAATCCGAGAATCGCCAGTCCCGCCGTGACGGAAAGGCTCGTCGTCGGCACGGCGAACACGCCGCCCGCGCCGGGCAGAAGACTGGAGTAGTTTGACACGACGATGAAGATGAAAAACGTTGCCAGCAGCGGGAAGTACCGCCGGGTGTGCTTACCGAGGATGCCCTCGAAAAAGCCGTAGAGCGCTCGCACCGCCATCTCGGCGATGTTCTGCAGCGCGCCGGGCTTCTCCTTCAGATTGCGCGTGGCGAGCCAGCTCAGCACCGCGAGCACCGCGACAATCACCCACATCGTGATGACGGGCTTTGTGATCCACGCGCCCAGTTCAAATTTCATTGTCTGAAGCACCTCCGCTCTCTTGCTCCTGCTCCGCCTCGGCCGTGGTCTGCTCGGACCACGCGCGGCTGAGCTTCACGATGAAATAGATGTTCCCGACCGAAAGCCCGACCGCCGCGCCCAACAGCGTGCCGACAAAGCCCAGCGGCGAGATGTTCCGCAGCAGGAAAATGACGAGCAGCACGGCAAAGTTGATGAGCATCCGGACCATGTTCGTCGCCATGATCGCGCCGGCGGCGTCCTTGCGCATGGAGCGCTTCGTGATGCGCATGTTGCCGTAGCCTACCGCGACGCCGACCGCCGCGCCGACCACCGCGCCCACCAGCTCCAAACCAAGCGCCATGTTTCGTCACCTCCCACAAAAAAACGTCTTAAAAAATGAAAAGCATGTTCATTCACTCTAATATAACATGCCCACCATGCGCTTGTCAAAGCTTTGCTAAGATTTTGCCGGACGATCGCTGCAGGTTTGTTGCCTCCGTATCGCGGCGCGTCCGGGATGCTTCCGGAAAAAAGCTTCACAAACCGCCCGTTTTCGGGTATACTGATGAAAACTGACAAGAACCGCTTTCCTGCAAAGGGTGTGCCGATATGGAAATCATACGCGCAAAGGCGCATGCAAAACTGAATCTCTCGCTGGATGTGCTCTCCGGGCGCACGGACGGATATCACGACCTGTGCATGATCATGCAGAGCGTCGCGCTGCACGATGATCTGGCGATCCACTTGAACCGCACGGGCGAGTTCGGCGCGCAGACGAACCGGAGCTATCTGCCGAACGATGAGCGCAACATCGCCCTCAAGGCCGCGAAGCTCTTTCTGCGCGAGACGGGGAACGTCGGCTGGGGCGCCTTCATCGCCATGCGCAAGCGCATCCCCGTGTGCGCGGGGCTCGGCGGCGGCTCGTCGGACGCCGCTGCGGTGCTGCGCGCGCTGAACCGCTTTTTCAGGACCGGGCTTTCACAGCTCGAGCTCGAGGAGCTGGGGCTGCGGCTCGGCAGCGACGTGCCGTATTGCATCGCGGGCGGCACGATGCTCGCCGAGGGCCGCGGCGAGATCCTCACGCCCCTCGCCCCGCTCACGGAGACGGACGTCGTGATCTGCAAGCCGAACTTCCCGATCTCCACGCCGGAGCTCTTCGGGCGCATCGACAGCCGCACCTCCCGCTGCCGCCCGGACACCGTGGGCATCGCCCAGGCCATCGCCGCCGATGACAAGCGCGCGCTTGGGCAGCGGCTGTATAACGTGTTTGAGGACGTGCTCGACCGCCGCGCCAAGGACATCAACGCCATCAAGAGCATCCTGCTCTCCTGCGGCGCCTACGGCGCGTGCATGAGCGGCACGGGCTCGGCGGTGTTCGGCATCTTCCCGGACAGCACGACCGCCCGAAACGCGGCGAACACCCTCGCCCAGCTCCACCGCGAGACGTTTCTGACCAAAACCATCGGCGCGCTGTCGCACATGTGAGCCGCTCCTCTGTATAAAACATTCCCGATCTGTCAACGATTGAGACAGATCGGGAATTTTTATCGGAGGTTTGCACGATGGACGACAACCGGAAATTACATCCCTGGGAGCTGGCGCTGCTGCTGAGCGTATGCGTCACGCTGCTGATCGGTACGTGGGCGGGCGCGCGGCAGGAGCGGCTGAGCGCCGGGGTCGTGCGCCTGCACGTGATCGCCGCCTCGGACAGCGACTTGGATCAGTCGGAAAAGCTGCGCGTGCGGGACGCCGTGCTCGCGTATCTCACGCCGAAGCTGGAGGGCGCAAAAACAAGCGCTGACGCCCGCGCGATCCTGCGCGCCGAGCAAAGCGGCATCCGCCGCGCCGCGGAGTCGGTGACAAAGCAGCCCGTGACCGTGACGCTCACGAACGAGCACTATCCCACGCGCGACTATGGCAGCTTCGCCCTGCCGGCGGGCACCTACGCCTCCCTGCGCGTGATCCTCGGCGCGGGCGCGGGGCACAACTGGTGGTGCGTGGTCTTCCCGCCGCTGTGCACGGCGGAGAGCATCGAGCCGGAGACGGTCGAGACCCTCTCAAGCGACGACGTCCGCCTCATCACAGCGGACGGGGCGGACTATGTCATCAAGTTTCGGATCATCGAGTGGTATGACGCGATCAAAGAGGCGCTGACATGAGATGCGGCGGGGGCTTGCCCCCGCCGTTTTTCTTTAAAATCCCCGTCTGCGCAGGGCTGCGATGTACGGGTTGTAGCGCCGCTCAAACTCCAGCGTGGAGCTGCTTTCGTGGCCGGGATAGACCTCGAAATCGCCCTCCAGCGCGGCGAGGCGCGCGAGACTGCGCAGCTCCGTCTCCATGTCGCCGCCGGGCATGTCCGTGCGGCCGCAGGAGCCGTGGAAGAGCGTGTCGCCCGTAAAGAGCGCGTCCTCCACCCGGAGCGTCACGCCGCCGGGAGTGTGGCCCGGGGTCTCGAGTACATGGAACACGAGCGAGCCGACCGTGACGGTGTCGCCCTCCTTGTAATGGACGCTGCCCTCCGGGGCGGTGTAGGCGTAGCCGTCGAAGGTGAGCGCCGCGCCGTCGTCCATCTCGTGGATATACACGGGCGCGCCCGTCTCCTCGTGCAGCGTGTCCACCGCGCCGACGTGGTCATAGTGTCCGTGCGTGAGCAGGATGGCGCGGCAGGTGAGGCGGTTGTCCTCCAGATACCAGAGGATCGTGTTCGACTCGTCGCCCGGATCGATGACGGCGCATTCGAGCGTGTCCTCGTCCGTGACGATGTAGCAGTTTGTCATCAGGTGCCCGACGGGCAAGCATTTGATCAGCATGGGGTCCCTCCTTAAAGCCGGTCGGTATCGAGCAGGATGGTCACGGGCCCGTCGTTTTCGGACTTCACCAGCATCTCCGCGCCGAACTCGCCCGTGCCGACCTTGAAGCCGCGCTCGCGGCATTTTTCCACCACGCGCTCGTACAGCGGGATCGCGGTGTCGGGGCGGGCGGCCTCGGTGAAGCCGGGGCGGCGGGACTTACAGTCGGCAAAGAGCGTGAACTGGCTCACGATCAGAAGCTCGGCGCCCGCGTCCGCGGGGTTGACGTTCATCTTGCCGTTTTCGTCCTCAAAGATGCGCAGACCGCAGATCTTGTCGGCGATCTTGTCCGCCTGCTGCTCGGTGTCGTCTTTGTGGACGCCGAGCAGGACGAGAAAGCCCTTGCCGATCTCGGCCTTCACCGCGCCTCCGATCGTGACGGAGGCGGAATTCACTCGTGTCAAAACAGCGCGCATGGGCGCATCATTCCTTTCTGTCGAAATCCGCCTTGGCGGCCGCGCTGCCGACGCGGGCGACGCGGTAGACGCCGTGGATGGCGGAGAGGCGGTTGATGATCAGGCGCAGCTCGTTCAGGGAGTGCACCTCGACGGTGATGGTGGCGGTGGAGCGGTTGCCCTCCACGTCGCGCGCCGTGAGCGTGCGCACCTTGGCGTTCAGGGAGTTGAGCACCGTCGCCACGTCCATGACGAGGGCGGAGCGCTGCGTGCTGACGAGCATGAGCGTGGTGGTGTATTCGTCCGTGATGCGGTCGGCCCAGCCGACGGCGATCCAGCGCCCTTCGTTCTCGGACGGGGAGTTGAGATAGTTCTCGCAGTCCTTGCGGTGGATACTCACGCCCGCGCCGCGCGTGATGAAGCCGATGATGTCGTCCCCCGGCACCGGCGTGCAGCAGCGGGAGAATTTGATCAGGCAGTTGTCGAGCCCCTCCACCAGCACGCCGTGCACCGCGTGACGCTGGCGCTTGTTGCGCCGCTCGGCCTGCTCGGTGATCTTGTCGTAGGCCGTCTTCTGTCCGTCCGCCTGATGGCGCTGCAGCTCGTCCTTGATGCGGTTTACGGTGCGCGTCGCGGTCACGCCGCCGTAGCCGATGGCGGCGTAGAGATCGTCGATGTGCTGGAAGGCGAGCCGCTTCAGGATCAGCGGCAGCAGCTCGTCAGTCATGATATACGCCGGGGCGATGTTGTTCGCGCGCAGCTCGCGCTCGAACATCTCGCGGCCGTTCATCACGTTTTCCTCGCGGCGCTCCTTTTTCAGCCATTGCTTGATCTTCGTTCTGGCAGAGCCGCTCTTGGCCAGCGCCAGCCAGTCGCGGCTGGGACCGGGGGCGTTTTTGCTCGTGCGGATGTCCACGATGTCGCCGTTCTGCAGCACGTGGTCGAAGTTCACGATGCGGCCGTTTACCTTCGCGCCGACCATGGAGTTGCCGATCGCGGAGTGGATGCTGTAGGCAAAGTCGATCGGCGTCGCCCCGGCGGGCAGGTTGATCACGTCGCCCTTCGGGGAGAAGACGAACACCTCGTCGGCGAACATATCGATCTTCAGGTTTGAAAGGAAGTCCGAGGCGTCGGACTCCTGCTGCGTTTCGAGCAGGCGGCGGACCCAGGCGAATTTTTCCTCGTCGCCGGGGCGCACGCCGGTGGTGCCGGACTTGTATTTCCAATGCGCCGCGACGCCGTATTCCGCCGTGACGTGCATCTCCCAGGTGCGGATCTGTACCTCGAAGGGGATGCCCTCCGAGCCAATGACCGTGGTGTGCACGCTGCGGTAGTTGTTCGGCTTCGGCGTGGAGATATAGTCCTTGAAGCGCCCGGGCATGGGCTTGAACATATCGTGCACGATGCCGAGCACGCCGTAGCAGTCGGAGATGTCGTCCACGATCACGCGGAAGGCGCACAGGTCGAAGATGCCGTTGATGTCGAGCTTCTGCGCGTACATTTTGCGGTAGATGCTGTAGACGTGCTTGATGCGCGAGGAGATCGTGCACTGCACGCCCTCGGCGTCGAGCCGCGTCTGGAGCTTGCCCTTGATCTCGCTCATGAAGCTCTCGAGCGTGTCCATGCGCTCGCTGAGATAGTCCGTGATGGCCTTGTAGCCCGCGGGGTCGAGATACTGCAGCGAGAGGTCCTCCAGCTCCCATTTCATCTTCTGCATGCCCAGCCGGTGGGCGATGGGGGCGTAGACCTCCATGGTCTCGAGCGATTTGATGCGCTGCTTTTCCTCGCTCTGATAGGCCATGGTGCGCATGTTGTGCAGACGGTCCGCCATCTTGATGAGGATGACGCGGATGTCTTTTGCCATGGCGAGCAGCATCTTGCGCAGGTTTTCCACCTGCTGCTCCTCGATGCTGGTATACTGCACGCGCGTCAGCTTCGTGACGCCCTCGACGATGTCCGCCACGGCGGCGCCGAAGGCGCGCGCGATGTCGTCGTAGGTCAGCCCGGTGTCCTCGATGCAGTCGTGCAGGATGGCGGCGATGATGGCGTCCTCGTCGAGTCCCAGCTCCGCCGTGATGATCGCCGCGGCGATGCAGTGGGAGACGTAGGGCGTGCCGTCCTTGCGCTTCTGCCCGGCGTGGGAGCGGTCCGCGAGCTCAAAGGCCGCGCGCACGCGCCCGAGCTCCACGGGAAGATTTGCCGCCGTGATGGTCTTTTCGAGCTCGGCATAGTGCGTCTCTAAGTCATATACTTTCGTTTCTTCCGCCGACATGTTCCCGTTTCCCTCCCTTACAAAGTCACTCCAACCCCAAATCGCGGCGCTCGCGGTACAGGCGCAGCAGCAGCGCGGAGGTTTTCAGATCCTTCTTGGCGCAGCCGTCCACGGGCGACGCCGTGAGTGTTTCGCCTTCAAAGGAATAGCGGATCAGCCCCAGCTCCTCCAGCACGCGCAGACAGATGCAGGCCGTCGCGGGGTGGAGCGTGGGCGGCAGCGCGCGCGCAAGCGTCTCCGGCGTGCCTGAGACGCCGCCGCGCAGCGATTTGTAGACCTTCACGAAATCCTGCCGCGCGGGGCAGAGATCCACTCTGTCCCATTCGGCGGTCGGCTCCTTGTTCAGGATCGCCGCGCAGAGCCGGGGCGTGTCGCTGCGGCGGATGTCCGAGATGAGCAGCTGCACGGAACTGCGGCCGCGAAATTCGTTGATCTGCGGGCAGAACGCGGCGTCCACCCAGTCGCCCGGGCGCACCGTGAGCGCGTCGAGCGTGCAGGAGAAGAATACGCAGTCAAAGAGCTGGCCCGCCTTCAGGAGCGTGAGCCGCAGATGCTTGCCGCCGCCGATGGGCGTCACGGACTGCAGCCGCGCCGCCGTGATCGCCAGCAGCGGACGGGGGTTCGCCGTGCCGCAGGGCTCCAGGAGCTGCAGCGCCGCGACGTTGTCCATCGACAGAAGCCCCGGATCGCTGATGCGCAGGTCGCAGCTGAGCGTCGGCAGCTCCGTCGCCGGGTTTTCGCGGTAATAGGCGGCGAAGGCCGTGCGGAAGGCGGCGATGTTCTCGCGCCGGATCGTGAGCCCCGCCGCGAGCGCGTGCCCGCCGAAGCCCTCCAGCAGATCCGAGCAGGCCGAGAGCGCCTGATAGAGATTGAACCCGCCGAAGCTGCGGCACGATCCCTTGCCCCGGTCGCCGTCAAAGCGGATCATGACCGTGGGCAGGTGGAACGCCTCCGAGAGCCGCGAGGCGGCGATGCCGATCACGCCCTGGTGCCACTCGTCGCTGTCAAGCACGAGCGGCTGCGTGAGATCGAACACGCCCGCGCGCTCGGACGCCTCGTCCCAGATCTGCTGCTCCAGCGCCTGACGCCGGCGGTTGAGATCGCACAGCGAACGGGCATAGAACATCGCGTCGCCGGGGTCCTCCGTCAGCAGGAGCTTTGCCGCGATGGCGGTCTCGCCGAGACGGCCCGCGGCGTTGATGCGCGGCGCGAGCGTGAAGCCGATCGTCGTCGCCGTCACGGTGCGCTCACCGGCGCCGCTTTCCTCCAGCAGCGCCCGGATGCCCGGACGCGGGTCGGTGTTGATGCGCCGCAGCCCCTCCGCGACGAGAAAGCGGTTCTCGCCCTCGAGCGGCATCACGTCCGCCACCGTGCCGATGGCGACGAGGTCGGCGTAGCGCCGGAGCATCTCCGTGCTCCCGCCCTCGATGGCGCACAGGAGCTTGAACGCCACGCCCACGCCCGCGAGCCCGGGATTCGGGTAGGTGCAGGCGGGCTGCTTCGGGTCCACGACCGCCGCCGCGTCCGGCACGATGCCGCCGCCGCACTCGTGGTGGTCGGTGATGATCACGTCCATGCCGAGCGTGTTTGCCAGCGCCGTCTCCTCGATGGCGGTGATGCCGCAGTCTACCGAGACGATCAGCGTCACGCCGTGCGCGTGCAGCCTGCGCACCGCCTCGGGGTTCAGACCGTAGCCCTCGGAGATGCGGTCGGGGATGTAGGCGCGCACCTGCAGCCCCCGGCTGCGCAGATAATCCGTCAGTACGCAGGTGGACGTGATGCCGTCCACGTCATAGTCGCCGAAGACCGCGACCGCCTCGCCGGTCTCGATGGCGCGGCGAAGCCGCTCCACGGCCCGGTCCATGCCCTTGAGCAGCATGGGGTCGTGCAGCTGGCTTTCATCGCCGTGCAGGAACGCGCGCGCCTGCTCGGGCGTGTCGATGCCGCGCACATGCAGCATCGCCGCCAGCAGCGGCGCATAGCCCGCCGCGCACAGCGCCTCGGGGATCTCCGGCTGTGCGTATGGAATTTTCCAATCCTGTACCTTCATTCCGTCTCTCAAACTCGATTCCATGTATTATTCTTTATATCATATTATTTTATCAAATTCCCGCCCGGTGCGCAACTGCAAATTTCGCACCCCGTTCCCGGCGCGGGATCCACCGTTGCAAATTCCCGTGTTCTCTATTATAATAATTGGACAGAAAGCGCAAAATCCCGCTGATTGAGAGGTAACGACCTATGACTTGCAAAAACTGCGGAGCGGAAATGCGCCCCGGTACACAGTTCTGCGCCGCGTGCGGCGCCAAAATGCCCGCGCCGGAGCCGAAGCCGTTTCTGGATACCGATCCGGTCCCGGGCGCGGAAAAGCGGAAAAGGCCGCGCGGAAGACGCGCCCGCCGCATAGTGCTGCTCGTGCTCGCCGCGCTCATCGTCGCCGCCGGCGCGGTGTTCCACCGGCTGATCGGGGAGTTCCTGCTGCGCACGTTCCTGTCTCCGGCGAAGTATTACCAGCACGTGGAGGCGCGCGCGATCGAGGATCTTGCCGCGCGCTTCGGCGACTGCTACGCGACGTATCTCGTGCCTGAGGACGGCATGACCGGCAGCGCGGTCGAGCTGCACGTCTCGCCCGCCACGGAGGCGCTCGACTGGCTCGAGGACGCGACCCTGCGGACGACGGTGCAGACCGAAAACGGCGCCGCCATGGCGCATGCCGAGCTTCTGCTCAACGATGCGCAGCTGCTCGCCGCCAACTGCTACAGCGACAGCGAGAGCGCCGCGCTGCAGATCCCGCTGCTGAACGAGGACTATTTCGAGCTGGAGGACGTCTCGGGCGGCAGCCTTGCGCTGTCCGATGCGCTGCGCGACGCCGATCTGACCCGGGATGAGGCCGAGG
Source organism: Oscillospiraceae bacterium (assembly GCA_017459865.1). The sequence continues at coordinate 67,757 of JAFUCD010000030.1, read as the reverse complement.
CGCTCATGAAAAAGCTGCTCACCTGCGTCGTGCAGGAGCTGGACGACGTGACGAAGGACCGCGACACGCTCTCCGCGGGCGGCATCTCCCAGCGCTGCACGGTCCTGCGTGTGACGATCCGGGAGGAGGACGCGGCGGAGATCCGCGCCGCGCTGCGGGAGCTGCTTCAGACGGACGCGGATGCGCAGGCGCTGCTCACGGCGCTCGCCGACGCGGCGGATACGGACGCGGGTTCCATCATCCGCGCCTTCACAGAAGATATTCTCGCCTCCGTCACAGACGGTGAGACCGCGCAGATGGATCTCAGCGTCGCGGCGAACGGCGATGTGATCGGACGCGCCGTTGCCATGCCGGACGACACGGCGTTCTCCTATGCCCGTCCGATCAGCGCCGCCAAAAAGACCATGGGGCTGGAGGCCCGCCTGCGCGCCGCCGACGCGACCGAGATCACCGTGACCGGCGAGCTGCAGCGCGAGCGCGGCACGCTCACCTGCGCCGCCGCGATCGACGGGGATACGGATGATGTTTTCACGCTGGAATACAGCGATCTGGAGACGGCGGGCGATGCGCGCTCGGCGCATTTTAAGCTGGAGCTCGACAAGGGCGTTGTCCTGCTGTTCGGCAAAAATCAGGTCACAAAGCTGCTGCGGAGTGTGGACGCCGAGGGCGACTGCACGCTCGACGGCAGAAAGACGAACGCGACATTCGATCTGCGCTATCTCCATACCGACGCCGCGACCGTCTCGATCGCCGCCGCGCCGACAGAGTCGGCCCCCTTCACGCCGGTGACCGACGCCGTCTCGTTCAAGGAGTGGCAGCGCTCGGGGCACTATATCAGCGCCATCAAAGAGCTGACCGATGCGCTCAGACAGGCCGGCGTCCCCCAGGACGTGCTGCGCCAGCTGCTGCTGCAGCTCCCGGAGCTGCTGCAGACGTCCGACGCGGCGTAACGGATCAGGAAAGGAGCGGTCCATGGCGACCATTTCTGTGAGCAATATCCGAAAGGGATATCGGGGAAAGACCGTGCTGCGCGATGTGTCCTTCACGGTGCAGAACGGCGACTGCATCGCCGTGCTCGGCGGCAACGGTACGGGCAAGTCCACGCTGCTGCGCACGCTCGCGGGCGTGATCCCGCCCGACGGCGGGCAGTTTCTCTGGAATGAATTCGACCTAATGCACGATGAGGCGCGGCGCACGGCCTTCGTGGGCTATGTCCCGCAGGGCACACCGCTGCTGCAGGAGCTCTCTGCGCGCGATAATCTCCGTCTCTGGTATGACAGGGAGTCGCTGGAGCAGTCGCTCGACGCGGGCGTGCTGAAGCTGCTGGGCGTGGACCGGTTTCTCAAAACGCCGGTCTACCGCATGTCCGGCGGCATGAAAAAGCGGCTGAGCATCGGCTGCGCCGTGGCGCACGACCCGCGCATCCTGCTGCTGGACGAGCCCTCGGCGGCGCTCGATCTCGTGTGCAAGGAGCATATCCTGCATTATCTGGAGACATTCCGCAAGCGCGGCGGCGTTGCGATCCTCTCGACGCATGACGTGCAGGAGATCGGCGCCTGCAGCGCGTGCTATATGCTGCGCGGCGGCGTCGCGGAGCCGTATGCCTTTGACGGGGACGTCGAGCGGCTGGTGGAGGATCTGCAATCGTGAGACCGCGTTTCGTGCGATACTTTGCGCTGCAGTGCAGACGCATGCTGCGCCAGCTGCCGGCGACGCTGCTCGTGACGGTGCTGCTGCTCGCGAGCGCGGGGCTGCTCGGCAGCGCGCTGCTGGAAAAAAACCGCTCCGACACGCCGGTCACGCGCATCCGCGTCGGCATGGTCGGAGACTTTGATAATGAATATCTTCGCTTCGGGCTCGCCGCGGTGCAGAACACGGATCCCTCGCGGTATTCCATCGAGTTCGATGTGCTGCAAAGCGAGGACGAGGCGCGCGCGCAGCTGCTGCGCGGCACGATCAGCGCCTATGTCCGCATCCCGGACACCTTCGTCGAGAGTCTGCGGCACGGGCGGGTCGAGACGATCCGCTATGTGGCGCCGGGCGGAGCGCCGAATCTCGGCGCGGCGCTCACGGACGAGGTCGTCGCCGCCGTGGGCGACCTGCTCTCGTCGACGCAGGACGCCATCTACGGCACACAGCATCTTGTGGAGGACAAGCTTCCGAAGCTGAAGTCGTGGCAGGCCGGCGACGCGCTCGGGCAGCGCTATATCGAGCAGGCGCTCGACCGCGAAGCGCTCTTTGAGACCGAGATCCTCCGCACGCCGACGGGGTTGGATCTCGCGGAGTCGATGCTCTGCGGGCTGCTGGTGCTGTTTCTGATGCTCTGGGGCATCACGGCGAGCGGCGTCTTCGCCCGGCGCGAGCCGGAGCTCGGCGGCATGCTCTTTGCGCGCGGCATGGGCGCGGGCAGACAGGTCGCGGCGGAGCTGGGCGCGTATCTGGCGCTGCTGCTCGTCACGCTCGCCGCCGTCGCCGTCCCGGCGCTGGTCGTGCTCCGCACGGCGGATCTCTCGGCGCTGGGGCTGGGGCTGAGCGCGTCCGCGCTCACGCGGCTCATCGTGCGCCTGCTGCTCACGGCGCTCATGACGGGCGCGCTGCAGTTTCTGCTCTATGAGCTCGCCACGGGCGTGATCCAGAGCGTGCTGCTGCAGTTTCTCGCGGCGATGGCGCTGGGCTATGCCTCGGGCTGTCTGTATCCGCTGCGCTTTTTCCCCGTCGCGATGCAGGCCGTTGCCCAATGGCTGCCCACCGGCTGCGCCGTCGCGTTTCTCGGCGCGGGCCTGGCGCAGGAGCCGGGCGTCGCCCCGGGGCTTGCGATGGCGGCATATACGGCGCTGTTCGTCGCGCTGGCGATCCGGCTGCGGCGCGCCCGGCTGAGCCGGCCGGGGCTGTAAGGGGGTGCGGGCGATGAAACGATTTCTTCTCTGGTTCACCCTTCTCAACAAGCGCCTTGCCCGGCGCGTGAGCTTCTGGCTGATTCTCTCGGCGGTGCCGCTGCTGGTGCTGGCGCTGGGGCTGCTCGCCGAGCAGTCCAGCGGCGTCGCCACGATCGCGGTCTATGCCGAGGATCCCGCCGATCCCGCAGCCGCGGCGGTGCTGGAGCGGCTCGACGGACAGCGGAGCGTCCTGCACTATCAGCATTGCGCCTCCGAGCGTGAGGCCCGCGCGCTCGTGGCCTCCAGCCGCGCGGACGCCGCCTGGATCCTCCCGGCGGATCTCTCGGCGCGGATCGCGGCGCACGCCGACGGCGGCGGGGAAGCGCTCGTGCGCGTCCATGTCCGCGAGGGCGACGACATCCTGCGCTCGCTGGCGCGCGAAAAGCTCTTTGCCGCGCTCTATCCGGAGCTGGCGTACGCCGTGTATGAGGACTATGTCCTCACGGAGCTCAAGCCGAAGCCCACGCCCACGGCGCAGGAGCTGGAGGACTATTACCACAGCGTGGAGCGCGGCGACCGGATCATCGAGCTGACGTTTCTCGACAGCGCCGCGCCCGAGGACACGAGCTATCTCGTCATGCCGGCGCGCGGACTGATGGCGCTGCTGGTGATGATGGCGGCGCTCGCCTCGGCGCTGTATTATCTGGTGGACGCGCAGCGCGACAGCTTCGTGTGGCTCTCGCGGCGGCGCAGGCGGCTGTTTCCCTATGCCTATCATCTGATCCCCGTGGTCGATACGGCGGCGGTCGTGCTGCTCACGCTGTTTGTCGCCGGACTCGCCGCGGTGTGGTATCGGGAGCTTGCGCTCATGGCGCTGTACGCCCTCGCGTGCGTCGCCTTTGCCGAGCTTCTGCGGCAGCTTCTGAAGGGCACGGCGCAGCTCGGCGTCGCGATCCCGATCCTCATGCTCGCCATGCTCGCGCTCACGCCGATCTTCTTCGACCTGCGCGACCTGCGCGCGCTGCAGCTGTTGTTCCCGCCGTACTATTACTTGAGCGGCACGCACAGCCCCGTATACCTCGCCCTGCTCGCGGCGTACACGCTCGTCGTCTTCGCCCTGAGCTACGCCGTCGGCCGCGTACGCGAGCGGTTTGCGCGGGCGTAAAAGTGATGCGCCGCTTTCGATCGCAATCTTTTTGATACATGTTTTGTGGGAATGTGTAAAAATCACTTTAAATTTGTGCGGTTTTATCGTACAATAGCTTCGAAGCAAATGTTGATTATTAGTAAAGAGTAAGGAGAATCTGTATGGATAACAACTATGCACTATCCGGCAAATCTATGCTGTCGTATGCATTAGGCGCTGTCGGCAAGGACATGGTCTATATGCTTTCGGCAAGCTATGTCCTCTATTATTTTCAGGATCTGCTAGGCGTGAGCGCGATCGCGATGGGCGTCATTCTCATGGCGGCGCGCGTGTTCGACGCGTTTAATGATCCTATCATGGGCGTTATCGTTGCCAAGACCAAGACTCGCTGGGGCAAGTTTCGTCCTTGGCTGTTGATCGGCACGGTGACCAATGCGTTGATCCTGTTTTTGATGTTTGCTGCGCCTCCCACGCTGAAAGGTAGCGGGCTCGTGGCCTACGCTGCGATCTTCTACATTCTCTGGGGCGTCACCTACACGATGATGGACATTCCCTATTGGTCTATGATCCCGGCTTTCACGCAGAGCGGCAAGGAGCGTGAGAATCTTACCACGATTGCTCGTACATGCGCGGGCGTGGGCAGCGCGATCATCACAATCGTGACGATGATCGTCGTCCCGATGCTGGGGAAGATGCTCGGCGGTGTCGAGGGCAACGCGGGCGAAATCGTCGGCTTCAAGTATTTCTCGTTAATCGTGGCGGCACTATTTGTGCTGTTTACGCTGCTAATGTGCATCAACATCAAGGAGCGCTCCACCGTCGAGATGGAGACCGTCTCTGTCGGACAGATGTTCAAGGCTCTCGTGCAGAACGACCAGGCCATGACTGTGACGCTCGCAATTGTGCTGATCAATACTGCGGTGTATATCACCTCAAACCTCGTCATTTATTTCTTCAAGTATGATTTCGGCGGCACGGGCTGGAATAGCGCCTACGTCCTGTTCAATATGTTTGGCGGCGGCATCCAAGTGCTCAGCATGATGGCGTTTTATCCGTTGCTGCGTATAAAGTATTCCAGTCTTCAGATCTTCTATATCTGCCTCGGCATGGCGGTCGCGGGCTACGCGGTGCTGCTGATCCTCGCTTTCACGAATATGTCGAACGTATTCCTGCTGTTTATCCCCGGCTTCTTCATCTTTGCCGCTAATGGTATGCTAACGGTCATCACTACTGTTTTTCTCGCTAACACCGTCGATTACGGCGAGCTGAAAAATGATCGCCGTGACGAGAGCGTCATCTTCTCTATGCAAACGTTTGTCGTCAAGCTCGCCTCCGGCATCGCGGCGCTCGCCGCCTCCATCTGCCTGAGCATCAACCATCTGCAGAGCGGCACCGACATCAGTGACGCCGATAAGGTGCGCGACTTTTCTGCCGCCGTTACGCTCGGACAGAAGACCGGCCTGCGTATGACTATGACGGTCATACCGATCATCGGTCTGATTATTGCGTTCTTCTGGTTCAAGAAGAAATTCATCCTCAACGAAGCCAAGGTCGCGGAGATCACCGAGGCCGTCAAGGCCAAGCACGCGCAATCCGCAGCGGAATAAACCCGCGTATCGCGAAGCGGGAAACTATACAACCAACCTCGCCATTGTCGGTCTGTGATACAGACTCCGGCAATGGCGAAGTTTTTATACTAGACTCCCATCGAAAGTTGGCAACGTCTTCTTTTCGTAGCACCAAAGGCGCGTTGGAGGCTGTATGAGACGTTATTTTTGTTTTCAGCACAAGAGTACGACGTGTCCAGCGCCGCTTCCGCAATAGAAAGTGTCTACTTTCTATTGTAGATCAGTATGAGTGATCGCGCGAAACGGTTAGCGCCGAACAACGTGAATTTTTTATCAACAAACTGTTGAAAGAAAAAAACCTGCATGATATACTGAAAATGTATATGCAATTGTTGAACGGATATAAACATGAGATTTTTGAAGGGGGAAACACCATGGCGCACAGACCGAACATCCTCAAGCTGGCGACTAAGATCACGCTTGAGGGCCTGACCTACACCGGCATCACCTATAACGATCCCGAGTACAAGATCCTGGAGCCGATCATCGACGACGATATGTGCCAGATCATGATGCACATGCGCATGGAGGCAAACCGCACCGTCGAGGACATCGCCCGCCGCGCGAAAAAGAGCGTCGAGTTCACGCAGGAGCAGCTCGACAAGCTATGTAAGACGGGCGCCGTGCGCACGCGCATCCGCGACGGCGTGACGTATTATTTCTATCCCATCTGGGTGCCCGGCATCATGGAGGGCATCATGGCCAACCGTGAGCAGTGCGACAAGTATCCCGTCCTCGGCGAGTGCTTCGAGGAGTATACCCGCCGCCGCGTCTCGCTGCTGGCGCCGTTCATGGACGCGGGCAGCAACATGATGCGCGTCATCCCCGTGCAGAGCGCCGTGGAGAACAACACCCGCAAGGCGAGCTATGACGAGGTGAAGAACCTCGTCGAGAACGCGTGGGCGATCTCCGTCGGACCCTGCTCCTGCCGCCGCTCCCGCCGCCTGATGGGCGAGGGCTGCGGTCACCTTGAGGACGATATGTGCATCTACCTCAACGACAACGCCGTGAACTACTCCAAGATGGGCGCGCACCGCCGCATCGACAAGGCCGAGGCGTATGAGATCCTCGAGCGCGCGGAGAAAAACGGTCTCGTGCACGAGCTGAACGTCGCGCCCGGCTATGAGGACGCGACCGCCATCTGCAACTGCTGCGGCTGCGGCTGCTTCGCGCTGCGCATCGCGACCTACTTCCAGGCGCCCGACGCCGTGAAATCGAACTTCGTTGCCCGCGTCGACATGGACAAGTGCGTCGCCTGCGGCGAATGCGTCGAAAACTGCCAGGTCAACGCCATGAAGCTCGGCACACGCCTGTGCGCCGGCGCCTCCACCGTGATCCCGCGCCCGGCCGAGACCCCGCGCAACACGATGCTCTGGCTCGGCGACCGCCACACGCCGGACTTCCGCGAGACGCGCACCGACGTGCTGCCCTCCGGCACCGCGCCCTGCAAGGCCGCCTGCCCCGCGAACGTCTCCGTTCAGGGCTATATCGCCCTCGCGAAGGAGGGGCGCTGGCTCGAGGCGCTGCAGCTCATCAAGAAGGACAACCCGTTCCCCGCGATCTGCGGCCGCATCTGCAACAAGCCCTGCGAGGCCGCCTGCACGCGCAGCGCGGTCGACGCCGCCGTCGCGATCGATGATCTGAAGAAGTTCATCGCCGAGCAGGATCTGAACGCCGACGAGCGCTGGATCCCGCCCATGCTGAACCCCCGCGGCATCCCGTTCGAGCAGAAGATCGCCGTCATCGGCGCTGGTCCCGCGGGTCTGAGCTGCGCGTACTATCTGCGCGAGAAGGGCTATCCCGTCACGGTGTTTGAAAAGGAAGACAAGCTCGGCGGCATGCCCGCCCTCGCGATCCCGGCGTTCCGTCTGGAAAAGGACGTGCTGAACGCGGAGATCGATGTGCTGCGCCAGATGGGCGTGGAGTTCAGGACCGGCGTCGAGGTCGGCAGGGACGTCTCGCTCGACGCGCTGCGCGCCGAGGGCTACAAGGCCTTCTTCCTCGGCGTGGGCGCTGGGGCGCCGGAGCTGCTCACGATCCCGGGCGCCGACGGCGCGAACGTCTGCGCGGCGCTGGATATGCTCAAAAAGATCAACGCCGGCGTCAAGCCGAAGCTCGGCGACGACGTCGTGATCCTCGCGGGCGCCGCCGTGAACGCCAACTACATGGTCATGGACGCCGCGCGCAGCGCCGCCGCTCTGGGCGCCAAGCGCGTCACCGTGCTCGTCCCGCGCAAGGTCGGCACGATGAGCAATGTCAGAGATGAGATGGCCGCCGCGAAGGCGCTCGGCGTGAAGTTCGTCTTCGAGGCCGAGGCACAGGCGATCTCCGAGAACGCCGTCACCTATCTGCACGGCGGCGAGACCCTCGAGCTGCCCGCCTCCGCCGTCGTCGGCGCGCTGGGCCGCGGGGTCGATCTCGGCGCGCTGGGGCTCAGCCTCAACGACAAGGGGCTCGTCACCGCTGACAAGGCGACGTGCCAGACCGCCGTCGCGGACGTGTTCGCGGGCGGCGACGCCGTCACCGGACCGCGCTATGCCGTCAACGCCATCGCCGCGGGCCATGAGGCCGCCGTTTCCATCCACCGCTATGTCCACGAGGGCCAGCACCTCACGCTCGGCCGCGATCACCGCGACTATAAGGGCCTGAGCCGCAAGGAGGTCGTCCTCGCGCCCGAGACCGTCTCGAACGCGCCGCGTCAGGCCGCCGAGGCGAAGAAGTCCCGCGCGAAGAACGCCGCCATGCGCGATCTGCGCGGCGTGCTCACGCCCGAGCAGGCCGCCGTCGAGGCGGGGCGTTGCCTCGGCTGCGGCGTCGCCGTGGTGGACGAGTACATGTGCGTCGGCTGCGCCGTGTGCACCACGCACTGCCGCTTTGACGCGATCAGCATGGAGAAGCTCACCGACGAGGGCAACATGGAGTACTTCCACACCCTTGGCAAGATCGCCATGGGCGTCCCCGGCAAGGTGGCGAACACCGCCAAAAAGCACCTCGGGAAGTTGGGCCGCTGATGCACGAGATCGGCATTGTCAGACAGATCGTCCGCACCGTTGAGGACTTTGCGGCGCGCAACGGCATCCACCGTATCGACGCCGTCGTGGTCGACTGCGGCGAGCTCTCGCTCGTCATCCCGAAGTACTTAAAGGAGATCTACCCCGCCGTGATCGAGGGCACGATCCTCGAGCACGCGGAGCTGATCGTCGAGGAGACGCCGGGGCTGGCCGAGTGCGACGACTGCGACGAGATCTTCAACGTCGTCGAGCACAAGGGCTACTGCCCGGCGTGCGGCAGCTTCAACAAGACCGTGCTCTCCGGCAGGGACTGCGCGATCAAGGAGATCCGTGTAGCGGAGCAGGGATAACGGAGGTCCGAGAATGAAAAAACGCGAAAATTCGACCTGGTTCTATGTGGCTGTCGGCAGCCTTGTCGTGAGCCTGCTGTCGTTTCTGCTGCCGGTGCTCACGTATGTGACGCCGGAGGGCGAGCGCTGGAGCCTGTCGCTCCCGGGACTGATCACGAATACCGAGGCGATGCGCGCCATCTCTATGGATTATCACGGACCGGTCCTGATCCACTTCACGAGCGCGTCCGCCGCGCCGCTCGGCGTGCTGGCGCTCCTCGCGCTGGCTTGCGCGCTGATCGGGCTGATCACGCTGCGCGCCCAGCGCCCGAACACCTGGCAGTTCGTCATAACGCTCGTCGGTCTGGTGCTGATCCTGGTGCCGTCGGTGGTGCTGCTGGTCATGGTCCTGCTGTACGGCAAGTATTATGCTGGTACGATCGGCTTCGGCATCGCGCCGATCGTCGCGCCGCTGACGCTGCTGGTCTGCATCGGCGCGGTCATCCGGCGCAAAAACCGCGTCGCCGAGGAGCTCCGCCGCGAGCTGGAGGCCAAGGGCATGATCTGGCAGGCAGGCGACCTGCGGTAAACCCCAATCAAAAAAACAGCATCCCCCTGTTTGCCGTTAGGTAAACAGGGGGATCGTTTCTGCGTAAGATCCTTTCGTGCTTATGCCAGATCGCGGTACAGGAACGTTACGATCTGGGCCCGTGTGCAGGGGCTGTCGGGGCTGAAGGTCGTGGCGGAGGTGCCGCTCGTGACGCCGTTCGCCACCGCCCAGACGACGGCGGTCGTGTAGTATTCGCCCGCCGGGACGTCCCGGAAGGGGACAGCGCCGCTCATGGCGGGGCTGCCCGCCAGACGCCAGAGGAACGTCACGGTCTGGGCGCGCGTGACGGTGGCGTCGGGGCTGAAGGTCGCGGGACCGGTGCCGCTCGTGACGCCATTCTCCACCGCCCAGAGCACGGCATTCTCATAGTAGGCGCCCTTCGGCACGTCCGTGAAGGCGCTCTGCGTGCGCTTCGGCGCGGGGCTGCCCTGCGCGCGCCAGAGGAAGGTGACCATCTGCGCGCGGGTGCAGGGGTCGTCGGGGCTGAAGGCCGCGGGACCGGTGCCGTTCGTCACGCCGCTGTCCACCGCCCAGGCGACCGGATCGGCGAAGTAATCGCCCGGCCGCACATCCGTAAACCCGGCGACCCGGGCGCGGTAATGGATCGCGGCGCGCCAGAGCGGCTCGTTGCTGCCGTCGCTGGCCTGCTTCAGCTTGCTCCATTGCTGCTCTGTCCCGCCGAAGTAGACGTCTGTGAGCGCGCTGCAGTCTTCAAAGGCGGCCATGCCGATCCAGGTGCAGCTGTCGGGAATGTAGATCGACCGGAGCCCGCGGCAGCCATTGAAAACGGTCCACCCGATGTACTGCAGACCCTCGGGCAGAACGACGTCCGTCACATGATCGCAGCCCTGGAACGCCCCCATCTTGAGGCTGTTCACCGCCGGGATCACGACTCTGCCCTGCATCCGCGGCAGAACGCCCTCCACCGTGGTGTTGCCGTTGTAGGTGCTGTACAGGATGCCGCCGGAGAAGCGGAACACGGGGTGCGACTGCGAGATGCGGATGTTTTCCAGCTTCGTGCAGCCCCAGAACGGATTGCTCGCGTCCGCCGTGGCAAAGCTGCGGAAGCTGTTGGGGATCAGGACCTCCGTGATGTCGGGCAGATCATGGAACGCGCCGTTCATCGAGTCCGTGACCGGCAGTCCGTTGATCTGCTCGGGGATCGTCAGCATCCCGCTGACCGAGCTGTCCACGTCCAGGATGATGACCGAGTCCGAGCGGAGATAGCAGGTGAACGGGCCATAGCGGATCTCACCGTCCGCCAGCGCCGCCGTGGGCAGCAGCGAAAGCGCCAGGCATGCGATCAGCGCCAGACAAAGCAGCTTCTTTTTCATACGAATGACCTCCCGTTTTGTGCGCCGGAGCGGGCATGTTCGTCAGCCGTGGATCAGCAGCGCCGCCACGAGCTGTACCGCGAGGATCAGCGGCATGCCCAGCATGAAATACCAATGGCGCGTCTTGTGGTTGAACAGCAGCATCCCGAGCAGGGAGCCCGCCGCGCCGCCGATGAGCGCCGCGATGAACAGCGTCCGCTCCGGGACGCGCCACAGCCCCTCCTGCGCGCGGTATTTGTCCGCGCCCATGAGCACCAGTCCCAGCAGATTGACCGCCGCGAGATACCAGATCCAGAAATGCTGCATCGCCTGTCCTCCGTTTTGAATCGTGTTCTGCGCGTATTGTACCACAGCCGGGCGCGGATGGCAATGTCTGCGAAAGGGTTGCGTTTTTGGAGCAAATGCGGTACAGTAAAGAAAACCATTTTGCATTCTGAGGGATGAGTATGAGCAAGATTCTTGGCCCGTGTCTGTGCCGGATCGAGACGCCGTATCTGCTGCGCGCGGAGCTCCGGCGCACGCAGCGCGCGCTTACCGAGCAGACATACGCGCTGAAAAAGGAACGCGCCGCGCACAAGCATGCGCAGCAGGCGCTCGCCGAAGCAAAGGCGAAGGTCGACAAAGCACGCGCGGAGCAGGATCAGAAGGATTTCGCGGCGGAGGCCAAGGCGTACTTTTTCGCCCGGATCCGCGAGCGCTATCACGGCGGCGCGCCCGTCGCGCCGGTCAGCCCGGCGGACGAGAAGGCCTATTTCCGTGCGCTCCAGCACCGCGCGGACGGGGGCGATATCGAGGCGCAGTATATCATCGGCGTGTGCAGTCTGCACGGCTGGGCGACGATGCAGCTCAACGCCAACGCCGTGCAGTGGCTGCGCCGCGCCGCGCAGCAGGGTCACGCTGACGCGAGCTTTCGTCTCGGACTCTGTCTGAACGACGGCAAGGGCGTGGCAAAGGACCCCGCCGAGGGCAGAGCGTGGATCCAGAAGGCGGCGAGCACCGGACTGACCGAGGCCGTGCAATGGATCAAGGACAACCCGACGCCGTCGAAGATGAAGTTCAGCACCGGCAAGCCGCATCTCGGCAAATAAGAAACGATACCGAAACCCGATCCCCGGGTGACGCAAAGCCGCGTCACCCGGGGATCGGGTTTTGTCGCCTTATCGTTTGCCGTAGGCGCAGGCGCTGATCAGCGCCGTGACCGGCACCGAGAGGATCACGCCGATGCTGCTCGAGATCGCGGTCATCACCTCGTTGGCGAGGTATGCCGAGCTCAGCAGCTGGTGCGGGCTGGGCGCCAGCGTATAGATATAGAGCGTCAGCATCAGCCCGCCGCCGAGAAAGGCGAGGATCAGCGTGTTCGTCATCGTGCCCACCATGTCGCGCCCGATGATCATGCCCGAGCGGAGCAGCGCCCTGCGGTCGAGCGCGGGATCGGCGGCGTGCACCTCGCTGAGCGCGGAGGAGAGGCTCATCGCCACGTCCATCACCGCGCCGAGCGCCGAGAGGATCACGCCCGCCGCGAGCAGACCGCGCAGCCCCAGCGGCGCGCCGGTCTGCCGCAGCTGCAGCAGCGGCTCGGCGTCCGCGCTGCGCAGACCGTTGATGCGCAGCAGCCCCTGCGCGATCAGCGCGAAGATCAGCGCAAAGGCCATGCCCGCCACCGTGCCGAGCAGCGCGCAGACCGTTTTTTTCTGCACGCCGCCGAGGATCACGAAGCTCACCGCCGCGACGTATACGCACACGGCAAACGTCGTCAGCAGCGTCGGCGCGCCCTTCATCAGCGCCGGGAACAGCAGCAGGAACACGCTCAGCACCGTGAAGATCAGCCCCACGAGCGACTGCGCGCCCGTCTTCCCGCCGACGAGCACCGTCACCGCCAGAAACATCGCGACGACGATGATCAGCGGCACCGTCCGGTCATACTCATACACGGTCGCGGTGTGGTCGCCGTTTTCATAGGTGGATATGGTCATCGTGCAGCGGTCGCCCGTCTTCAGCGGCGCGCCGTAGAGCGGACCGACATAGTTGTAGACCTGCAGCGTCTCGCCCTTGTACTGTCCGGTCGTGACCTCGACGAGCATCATCTGCTCGCCCCGAAAGGCGCCGTCCGAGGCCTCGTCGCGCTCGGTCGAGTCGGACAGGATCTCCAGCACCCTGCCGTTTTCGTATTCCGCATAGTCGCCCGCCGTGCTCGGCGCTGCCTTCTCCGGCGCAACGATCGCGCGCGCCGCGATGAAGATCACGAGCGCCGCGAGCAGCACGAGCAGCGCCGCCCGGTTCCTGCGCAGGAATCCCGGCGCGCTTCCGGTTTTTTCCATGGGACGCAGCCTCCCTTTTCCAGACTTCAGATGCTCTCACAATAGCAATTTTGTCTCCCAAAGTCAAGCGTCGGCATCTTGCACGGGACAGCGCGCCGAAAATTGTGCTATCCGACAAAAGTCTGTCCGCATCCGGGGCAGCACTTATGAACGCTCTACAAAATATGATAAAATACACCATGCCTAAATTGGACACGTATGTCTCAGAGGTAGTATCGAAGGAGGTTTTTCATGAAAGCACATGCGAAACACAGATTCCTGTGTCTGCTGCTCACGGTGCTGATGCTCGTCTCGCTGTTCCCGACGGCGGCGCTGGCGGCGGATACCGTGACCAGCACATGGGAAAAGGTGGAGCTCGACAAGATCACAGCCGATGATGTTGTCGCGATCACCATGACGAAGGACGGCGCGACTTACGCGCTGCCCACAGCCGGAAAGGGCGGTCAGGGACAGCCCCTTGCCGTGACGGCCGCCGTTGACGGGGACAAGCTCTCCATCGAAGGCGGCAAGACCGATTTCGGCTGGACGATCACCGCATCGGACGGCACGTATTCCATCGTGAACGCGAGCGGCGAGCATCTGTATGTGACCGCCACGAACAACGGCGTGCGCATCGGCACGCCGCAGTCCGGCAAGGAGGTCACCGCGGTGTTTTCCCTGCCGAACGGCTATTTTGCCGCTTCCGACGGAACGGATGTCCGCAATATCGGCGTCTACAATAACGCGGATTGGCGCTGCTACAAGCCGACCGCTGACGGATCGGCGCACGCGAACATCGCCGGCGAGACGCTCGGCTTCTGGAAGTTCGTGAGCGAGATCGAGCCGGAGCCCACGACGGAGCCCGCCGAGAAGACTATGCTCACGAAGCTGGACGGCGCGCCCGCGGACGGCGACACCGTGGCGATCTATCATCCGACCAGCAGCACCGTCCTGACGGGCACGGCCTCCGACGCCAAGCTCGCCGGCGCGGCGGCGACGCTGGTCGAGGAGCAGATCGAGCAGACGGATGCGATGGCCATGCTTCAGGTCTCCGTGACGGAGGGCGTCTATGTGTTCTCTCTGGACGGTAAGGTGCTCACCTCCGCCCCGACGGGCAACGGGCTCTCCTTCGCCGAGGACGCCGAGAGCGATCTGGCAAAATGGACGCTCGAGCAGCAGGCCGACGGCACCTGGTATCTGAAGAACGTCGGCGCCAACTATAACGGCAATTATAATCAGGCGCTGGAGTATTACAACGGCTTCACCACCTACGGCGTCAAAGAGAACAACAACGCCTATAAGTTCGCGTTCTATGCCGATATCAAGTCCGATCCGGTCTCCGGCCTGAAGACCGGCGACACGGTCGCGATCTTCAACGACGGCAACGGCAAGGCCGTGACCGCCGCCGCCAGCGGCACCAGACTCGCCGCGGCGGACGCGAAGCTCGACGAGGCGGGCGCGCTCACCGGCGAGAACATCGCGCTGTTCACCGTGACCGTCAATGACGACGGCACCGTGACCTTTGCCAATGACGGCAAGGTCCTCACCTCCGGCGCGACCGGCAGCAGCCTGACGCTGGAGGCGACCGCCAACGAGTACAGCCTCTGGGTCATCGAGGACGCCGGCGACGGCCTGTTCTTTGTCAAGAACGCCAACGCCAAATACAACAACAACGCGCAGTATCTGGAGTATTATAATACCTTCACCACCTACGGCAAGAGCGCTTCCGCAGCCGCCAAGGCGTATGCCATGAGCTTCCGCGCCGTGGCGGAGACGCCTGTCGCGGCGGTCGAGACGCCCGTTGCGACGCCTGACGCGGGCGCGGTCGAGGCCGGCACCGAGGTCACCTTCATCTGCGCGACCGAGGGCGCTGTGATCTCCTACAGCACCGACAACGGCGAGACCTGGACCGAGGGCACGAGCCTCACCGTCTCCGAGGCGGTCACGGTGCTCGTCAAGGCCATGAAGGACGGCGCGGAGAGCGAGACGGCCTCCTTCGCCTATACGATCAAGGAGCCTGAGCCGTCCTACAACACCGTGAAGGAAGCGCTCGACGGCGAAAACAACGCGAGCTTCACCGTCAAGGGCGTCGTCACCATGGTCGACGGCAGGAACGTCTATGTGCAGGATGCCACCGGCGGCATCTGCCTGTATCTGAGCGCTGCGGACAGCAGCATCGGACTCGGCGACACGGTCGTCGGCTCCGGCGCGAAGACGGTCTACAGAGGCCTTCCGGAGCTGAGCTCCGCGAAGATCGAAAAGTCCGAGGGGCTGACGCTCTCGGCCAAGGACACGACCATCGGCGCGCTCACGACCGCCGACGTCTGCACCTATGTGCAGCTCAAGGGTCTCGAGGTCACCGAGGTCTATGACAACAACGGCAGCTATTCCAACCCGAACATCACCGTCAAGGACGAAAACGACGCGACCATCCAGATCTATAAGGCCGTCGTCGGCAAGACCGACGGCGCGTGGGACGTCAAGGTCGGCGACAAGGTCGACGTCAAGGCCGCTGTGGGCATCAACAACACGACGCTCCAGCTGCGCAACACCGTCGCCGCTGAGATCACGCCCGCGATCGAGGCCAAGACCGGCATCGTCACGGATCTTGCCGATCTGACCGACGGCGCGAAGGTCGTCATCCTGAACCCCGCGAACAACATGGCGCTCAGCCAGACCTATTCCGGCAACTACAACTCCGGCGTGCCCGTCCAGCTGAAGGACGGCAAGCTCTCCGGCTACGGCGCGAGCGAGGTCTGGACGGTCGGCGTGAACGCGGACGGTACCTATACCTTCGCCACCGCCGACGGCAAGAAGATCTCCATGGCGGCGAGCTACACCAGCATGCCGCTGGACGAGGCCAACCCCAACTGGAAGCTGCTCCCCGTGGCGGACAAGACCGACTGCTTCTATATTGAAAACACCGGCCGCGCCAACGCCCGCATGGAGTGGTACGCCGACCGGGGCTACTGGAGCGCATATTACAATAGTAATACCGGCGACCTCTTCATCCAGCAGTTCTATCTGGTCGGAGACGAGATCCCGGGCGGCGATGAGGGCGACGTTCTCAAGGACGGCGACCAGGTCGTGATCTACAATGCCTCCGCCGAAGGCGTGCTGGGCGTGGACGACACCGGCCTCGGCGCGTCTCTGGCGAACATCCCCGCCGCGATCTCCGACGGCAAGGCCGAGCCGGAAAACGGCGCCTATGTCTTCACGGTCGGCAAGGACGGCGAGAACTACACCTTCCAGACCGGCGGCAAATACCTCGCCACGAACGACGCGGAGAGCCTGTTCCTCTCCGACACCCTCACCGACACCGGCGAGAGTTGCGCCTACTGGACGCTCGAAGCGAAGGGCGACGGCTATCTCATCAAGAGCAAGACCGCCCGTTATAACAACTCCGGCGTGGTCTGCATCGAGTTCTTCTCCGGCGCGTTCTCCGGCTGGACCTTCAAGAGCACCGACGCCGCCATCTTCGTCTTCCAGTTCTATCCCATCGCGGAGGGCGTGAAGACCCTGAACGACGTGGTGAACGATCCCAAGGTCAACTTCACCAGCGCGGACAGCGTCGTCAAGCAGGCCGCCTATGAGGGTGCCTTCACGCTGGACGACCTCACGCCCGCCGAGCAGATCGCCTCGGTCGCGGTCACCTGCAACGGCGAGCCCGTAGAGACCCAGAACAAGGAGAAGAGCTACACCTTCACGATCCCCGGCGATGTGACCGCCGCGGCTGCGGCGCTGGACATCCGGGTCACCGTGACCTATACCGACGGCGGCTCCTACGCCGGCGCGCTCAGCGTCACCGTGAAGGACGAGCCGATGTTCGAAAATCTCAAGCCCGCCCCCGGCAGCGAGACCGGCGCGGACAAGACGCCGCTGATCTCCGCTGACGTGAAGAACGTCACGGACGCCGCCTCGGTCGAGATGACCGTCAACGGCGAGACGGTCCAGGCCGCGCTCAAGGACGGCGTGGTGTCCTACCGGCCCGACAAGGCGCTCAAGGACGGACGCACCAGCGTGAAGCTCACCGTGACCCGTCCGGACGGCGTCAAGGGCGAGAAGAGCTGGACCTTCATCGTGGGCGAGGCCACCGAGCAGCTGTTCTTCGGTCAGCTCCACAGCCACACGACCTACTCCGACGGCTCCGGTAGCCTGGAGACCGCGCTGGATTATGTGAAAAATCTCCCCGAGAGCGCGAACGTGCAGTTCGTGGCCTTCACGGACCACTCCAACTACTTCGATACCACCGGCGCCGCGAACCCCGAGGGCGCGCTCTATGACATGAGCCTCGCCTCTCAGGCCTCGCAGGACACCTGGAACACCTACCGCAAGACGGTCGCGGACTTCAACGCCGCGCAGGCGGACATCGTCGCGATCGCCGGCTTTGAGATGACGTGGTCCGGCGGACCGGGTCATATCAACACCTTCAACAGCCCCGGCATCGTCTCCCGCAACAACACCACGCTCAACAACAAAACCAACGACGCCGGCATGAAGGCGTACTACGCGCTGCTCGATCAGCCCGAGGGCGCTGACACGCTCAGCCAGTTCAACCACCCGGGCAAAACCTTCGGCAACTTCACCGATTTCAGCTATTGGGATGCCGTGACCGACAGCCGCATCTTCATGGTCGAGGTCGGCAACGGCGAGGGCCAGATCGGCGCCGGCGGCTACTACCCGAGCTATGAGCAGTACATCATGGCGCTCGACAAGGGCTGGCACGTCGCCCCGACGAACAACCAGGACAACCACAAGGGCCGCTGGGGCAACGCCAACGACGCCCGCGACGTCATCCTCACGGACGACTTCTCCGAGGAAGGCATCTATGCCGCGCTCCGCGCCATGCGCATGTATGCCACCGAGGACAAGAACCTGGAGCTCTACTATAACGTCAACGAGCAGCCCCTCGGCAGCACGATCTCCGAGGTGCCCGAGAAGCTGGAGCTGAGCGTGCAGGTCTCGGATCCCGACAGCAGCGACCAGATCTCGAAGGTCGAGGTCGTCGTGAACTCCGGCAAGGTCGTCCACACCTGGAGCTCGGCCGAGGAGATCTCCTCCGGTGCGCTCTCGGCCACGCTCGCGCCGGACTACAGCTACTACTTCATTCGCGTCACCGAGTCTGACGGCGATCTGGCCGTGACCGCGCCTGTCTGGGTCGGCGAGACGCTCAAGCTCGGCATCTCCGCCTTCGAGAGCGAGACCGCCATGCCCGTCACCGGCGAAGAGCTCACGCTCAAGACCACGCTCTTCAACAGCGAGGCCAGCGCCGCGACCGTCAAGAGCATCACCTATACCACCGGCGGCTCCAAGGTGCTCGGCTCCGACACCACCGGCTACACCGTCCCCGCCTCCGGCACGCTGGAGATCCCCTTCAACTACACGCCGGACCAGGCCCGCGTCATGACCGTCACCGCGACGGTCGTCCTGGAGCAGGACGGCAAGGAGTTCACCTTCACGAAGGATCTCACGCTCGATGTCCAGAACGCCGAGGATCTGGTGTACATCGGCATCGACGCCTCGCACTATAACGAGTACGTCGCCGGCAACTACAAGGACTCCATGGGCAACTTCGCCAACCTCGCCGCGGAGCACGCGGTGCGCACCGTCTATCTCAAGACGAGCGAGGAGCTCATCGCCGCCTGCGGCAACGAGAAGTACAAGGCCATCATCCTCACCGCGCCGTCCCGCCGTCTCGCCGCCGCGCAGTCCGATCCGAAGAGCTATTCCGACGCCGAGCTCGCCGCGCTCAAGGCCTTCAACGAGGCCGGCGGCACGGTCGTCGTGGCAGGCTGGTCGGACTACTATGAGAACTACGCCGTGATCACCGGCAACCCGGAGATCAAGCACATGGCAGCTGCGCAGAACGATATCCTCGCCGCGCTCGGCTCGAGTCTGCGCATCGCGGACGACGCGACGCACGATGATTCGCTCAACGGCGGGCAGACCCAGCGCCTGTACTTCAGCACCTATAACCCGGACAACCCGCTCATGCAGGGCGTCGTGGTCGATCCCGAGCATCCGAACGACCGCGCCTACAGCGAGGTCTTCAGCCACTACGGCGGCGCCTCCATCTATGCCGTGGACGCCTCCGGCGCTGCTGTGAGCACGCTGCCCGACACCGTGAGCCCCGCGGTCTACGGACACGCGACCACCTACTCCAAGGACAGCGACAATGACGGTCTCGGCGGCGATACCGTGCCGCTGTACGCCTATGCCGAGGGCGACAACCGCCTGCTCATCACGGCCACCGAGCAGCTCGAGGGCAAGGGCATGATCGTCGTGTCCGGCGCCGCGTTCATGTCCAACTTCGAGGTCCAGGCCTCGGTCTCCGACGGCTCGTCCGACGCGGACACCCAGAAGAACTACGCAAACTACAAGGTCTGCGAGAACCTCATCAGCCCCATGAACACCGCGAAGGTCAGCGATATCTCCGCTGTCCGCGCCGAGACCGAGGACGGCTTCAAGTTCACGATCGAGGGCACGGTCACCTCCAACGCCTCCGGCTATGACAAGGACACCGCGTTCTTCGACTGCATCTATGTCCAGGATGAGACCGGCGGCATCTGCTGCTTCCCCGTGTCCGGCACCTTCAAGGTCGGCGACAAGGTCCGCGTGACCGGCACCACCGACTTCTATCAGGGCGAGCCCGAGCTGCAGGTGACCTCCATCTCCATTATCGGTTCCGGCGAGGTCTCCCCGAAGGAGGTCTCCGCCAAGGACGTCACCAGCCGCGATGTTGAGGGCTCTCTCATCACCGTGAAGGGAACCGTCGAGAGCTTCGCGCTCGAAAACGGTCTGGTGCAGACCATCATGGTCAAGGACGCCAAGGGCGATGTGGTGCGCGTCTTCATCGACGGCTACATCACCACCGGCAAGGATGTGGAGAACATCGCCGACGGCTGCGACATCACCGTGACGGGTCTCGCCTCCTATGACGACACGTTCAACGCGCCCGATGGTCCGTTCCCGCGCATCCGCATCCGCGACCGCGCCGACGTGGTCTGCACGCCGAAGTCCAATGAGCCCTGCCCGGGCGACGATACCTGCCCGAGCATCGAGCTCGCCGACGTCGACCGCAGCCCCGAGAGCTGGTATCACGAGGCCGTCGACTGGGCGTTCGTGAACGGCGTGACCAAGGGCACGTCCGCCACGACCTTCAGCCCCGACGATGCGTGCACCCGCGCGCAGGCCGTCACGTTCCTGTGGCGCGCCAAGGGCAGCCCCGAGCCGACGGCGACGAGCTGCGACTTCACCGATGTACCGCAGGACGCCTACTACTTCAAGGCGGTCCTCTGGGCGGTGGAGAACGGCGTCACGCAGGGTGTGGACGCCACGCACTTTGCCCCCGACGCCAAGTGCACGCGCGCGCACATCGTGACGTTCCTGTACCGCGCTGAGAAGGGCGCCGCCGGAGCGGAGAATCCGTTCGTCGACGTGCCCGCGGGCGAGTGGTACACCGAGGCGGTCCTCTGGGCGGTGGAAAATGGCATCACCCAGGGTATGGACGCCACGCACTTTGCCCCCGGCAATGACTGCACGCGCGCCCAGATCGTCACCTTCCTCTATCGCGCGGAAGGCAAGTAAAAAGCAAGCATCCCCAATTTCCGCACCGCCCCTCCTCTCGGAGGGGCGGTTTTTTGCGTTTTCCCCTTGTGCATAAATGAATAAAAATACTAATAAATCCCGAAAAATTCAGTATAAAACCGAAAAAATTCACAAAATCAGGAATAAACATGCAAGAAAAGCTTGACTTTTTTTCGTTAAAGTGATTTACTGTACAAGAATTCAAAACCCAAAAGCTGGAGGCAGATCACGATGAAGAAAACGTCATTCGCAAAGATGCTCGTCCTCGTCCTTGCGTTCTCCATGGTGCTGAGCGTGTTCGCCCTCGCGGCGGAGACGCCCGCCGTGACCGAGACGCCCGCCGCGGCGCTGAACGCTGAGGAGCCGACGCTCATCTCGATGGACTCTTCCGAGACCATCACCCTTACATTCCCGCTTTCCAATGCCCAGGTCGGCGCGTTCAACAACGCGGACGCGATCTCCTGGACGATGGACCGCAATGAGACCTACGCCAACGCCGGCGAGCTGATCCCGGTGAACGGCGAGACCGCCATGTTCCCCAATGAGGTGCAGTCGATCGCGCTCGACAAGCTCACCTATTCCGGGCGCGGCGCGTTCAAGGTCTCGAGCGTCGACAGCCAGCTCGACGGCAACAACCTCGTCCTGACGATCCGGACGCAGGCCGCGACCTCGAGCGGCAACAACAGCCTGATCCACGGCGAGGGCGGCGCCTACATGGATATCGCCGGCTCCTTCACGCTCACCTGCATGGCGGACAACGTCACGCTCGCCGTGAAGGACAACGTGATCGTCAAGCCCTACGCCAGCTTCCACACCATGTGGGAGATCTATGATGCGATCGACGCCCTCGCCGCGCAGGGCGATGACGACGCCTCCACCGCGCTTCCCTATGCCGTGAAGGGCAGCATGGGCAAGTCCACCGCGGGCTATGATATGCCGTATCTGATCGTCGCCAAGGACAGCAAGGCCGTCGAAAACTGGCTGCAGCTCTGCGAGCAGGCCGAGTCCGATCCCGCGAGCCTCATCGCCGCGATCGAGGCCGGCAAGACCGATTTCCAGGTCCCCGTGCTCTATTCGAATATCCACTCCAATGAGATCGCCGCCGTGGACGGCATCCTGGAGTTCGCCGAACTGCTCATGAGCGAGCAAAGCATCGACTATAAGAAGCTCACCGGTCTCACCGAGGCGGGCGAGGCGAAGGTCGCCGAGCAGCGCGCTGCCATGAAGATGGCAACGCCCGAGCTCATCCAGGACAAGACCACCTATCTCGGCTCCGTCTGGCCGAGCAACAACAGCTACAAGTCCGGCAAGGTCGCGGACTTTGACAGCTACTACACCAGCGAGCAGACCACCGTCAACGTGGACAAGCTCCTCGATGATGTGTTCTTCATCCTCGTGCCCGAGCAGAACGTCGAGGGACGTCTGTACATCACGCGTGAAAGCTCCAACGGCTTTGACCTCAACCGTGACAACTCCTTCCAGGTCACGGCCGAGACCCAGAATATGCAGCATCTGATCGCGACGTTCAACCCCGTGTCGCACGTCGAGCTCCACGGACAGGTCACCGGCTTCCAGGTCGAGCCCTGCGATCCGCCGCACGAGCCGAACACGGAGTATGACCTCCTGTCGAACTATCTGATGCCCGGCGGCGAGGCCTTCGGCGCCGCTGCCGTCGCGAACAACCCCGATTACCAGTCCTATGTCATCCCCATGCGTGACTACCTCACCGACAACGGCGACGGCACCGCCACGTGGCTGGATCCCTGGGACGACATGTCCACCAGCTATACGCCGCAGTTTGCCATGCTGCAGGGCTGCGTCGCCTATACGGTCGAGTTGCCCGCCTATTCCGAGTCCGCCCGCACCGCCGCCACCTATGGCATGGTCGGTCAGTCCGACTTCATCGCGGCGAACAAGGTTGGATACTTTACCAACCAGCTCGCGATCTATGACCGCTGCGTGAACAACAAGAATTCCGACGCCGAGGTCGGCCCGTGGTTTGCCGACGTCAACGACGTCGAGGGCGCCGAGGCGAGCCTGTTCCGTCCCGCCTACAGCGGCGAGGGGCAGAACGGTCAGTTCTTCCCCGAGTGCTACATCATCCCGCTGAACGCCGATCAGCAGGTGAACCTGCAGGCCGCGTTCGACATGATCGAGTGGCTGACGCGCAACGACGTCAAGGTCGGCATCACCGCCGCGGAGATCACCTATGACGGCGTGACCTATCCTGCCGGCACCATGATCGTCAGCATGTACCAGGCCAAGCGCGCGGTCGCGAACGGCGCGTTGTACGACGGCACGCTCATCACGAACTGGCCGACGCTCTACTCCGAGGGCATCACCGCCTTCAACTATACGCGCGGCTTCGATCAGGTCGTCTGCGCCGAGCCTGAGGCCTATCAGACCATCGCCGCCGCCGTGGGCACCACGCTCGATTATGAAGCGGCAAAGGCATGGCTGAGCGAAAACGCGAAGACCCAGTTCACCGGCGAGACCGGCGGCGACGTCATCATCTCCAACGCCTCTGAGGACTCCACCGGCGCCGTCAACGCCCTCCTGCAGGCGGGCAAGCAGGTCGCCATGATCACGGACGGCGATCATAAGGGCGACTTCATCGTCTCCTATGCGGATTTCCAGACCATCGCCGACAGCTATGTCCTCACCGCCACCGGCGTTGTGAACCCCGAGGTCACCGCGTTCTACATCGAAAAGTCCCCTGTCGTCTACGTCGCGGGCAGCGCGGCGAAGCTCGCGCCCGCCGCGTCCGGCTATGTCAACTCCAACTACATCAACTGGAGCTCCGGCGGCTTCAACTATGATCGCTGGGCCGTGGCGCTCATGAACTTCCAGACCACCGCCGATCCCGCCGCCGCGGACGCCATCGTCGGCACCTCGAGCCTGACGAACGCCGAGCTGGCGCAGGTGCAGGCCGGCAAGACCTATGTCGGCTACACCTCCAGCGCCGTGAACACCGTCTCCCGCAATCTGCTCGACGGCATCGCCACGGGCCGTGTCTCCGGCATGGACTGCCTCGGCTATGTCACCTATCCCGAGGAGACCCTCGTCAACGCGAGCTATATCGCCGACGGTGACGACGTGTTCTACGGCTACGGCACCTACTACTTCACCGCCGTGCCCGAGGGCGCGAAGGTCCTCGTGCAGCGTGACGGCTCCAAGGAGGCCATGGAGGGCTTCCTGCGCGGCAACCTCGACGCCTTCTTCAACGGCATCCAGGGCTTCTCCTATGAAGGCCCCGACAAGAACGGCAACAACGTGAACGTCACGCTCTTTGCCAACTCCCTCACCCAGAAGGTCCACCAGCGCGATGAGTTCGCGTTCATCTCCAACGCGCTCTTCGCCGGCGCCCTGACCGAGGAGGCCTTCGTGCCCACCGAGGTCACCGAGCCCGACGCGGGCTTCGTGGACGTCGCGGACGATGCGTGGTATGCCGACGCCGTCGACTGGGCGGTCTCGCAGCAGCCCGCCATCACGCAGGGCACCGACGAGACCCACTTCTCTCCGGATCTCTCCTGCACGCGTGAGCAGGCCGTCACGTTCCTGTGGCGCGCCGCCGGCAGCCCCGAGCCGGAGACCACCGAGAACCCGTTCACCGATGTGGACGAGAGCGGCTATGCCTACAAGGCCATCCTCTGGGCGGTCGAGCAGGGCATCACCCAGGGCACCAGCGCCACGACCTTCTCTCCGAGCGACACCTGCACCCGCGCCCATATCGTCACGTTCCTGTATCGCGCGGCCGGCTCGCCCGAGATCGGGGAAGTGGAGGATCCCTTCACCGACGTGGAGACCGGCAGCTGGTATGAAGCCCCCGTCCTCTGGGCAGTGGACAGCGGGATCACGGCCGGCGTGACCGCGACCACCTTTGCGCCGTCGAACGACTGCACGCGCGCCATGGTCGTCACGTTCCTGTACCGCGCCGACAGCGCCCCCACCGAGGCGTAAGGCGCCTACAAACCAGTATCCGCATTCTTTCCTTTGAACAAGTTCCCCCTCTGTACAGAGCTGTGCAGAGGGGGAATGATTTTTCCGCATTGCGCGCGGGCGCTGCGCGTGGTAGAATGGTAGAACGATCTACCCCATGGGAGGCGGAGCATGAGACAGATTCTTTCCGAGGGCTTTGCGGCGCTGGGACTGCCGGTAACGGACACGGCGCTCGCGGGCTTTGAGACATACTATCATCTTCTGGATGAACGCGGCAGCGTGATGAACCTGACGGCGATCCGGGAAAAGGAAGATGTGGCGCGGCTGCATTTTCTGGACTGCGCGGCGCTGCTGACGCTGCACGACTGCGCGGGAAAGCGCGTGATCGACGTCGGCACGGGCGCGGGCTTCCCGGGCCTGCCGATGAAGCTTCTGGAGCCGACGATCGCCCTCACGCTGCTCGACAGTCTCGACAAGCGTGTGCGCTTCCTGCAGGAGGTGTGCGGCGCGCTCGCGCTCTCCGATGTGACATGCCTGCACGCCCGCGCCGAGGAGCAGCCGCAGCTGCGCGAGACGTTCGATCTCGCGGTGTCGCGCGCGGTGGCGCGGCTGGACGTGCTGTGCGAGCTGTGTCTGCCGTTCGTGAAGGTGGGCGGCGCGTTCCTGGCGATGAAGGGGCGCGGCGCCGCCGAGGAGCTGGAGGAGGCCGAGCGCGCCATCGCGGTGCTTGGCGGCGGAAAGGCGGAGCTTCTGCCCTACGCCATTCCGGGCACGGACACGGAGCACTGCGTCGTCCGCATCGAAAAAGTGAAGCCCACCCCTGCGAAATACCCGCGGCGATGGGCGAAGATCAAAAGCGAAAGGATCAAATAAAAACCGCTGCAGCCGCAGCGGTTTTTTGTATCTATGTGCCTGCGTCATGACAGATCAACTCCATCCAGGAAGTCCCGGACGGAGGTGTATTCCCGCTTCAGGATCTGGGAGAGCATTTCCGGCGATTCCGCACAGTCGCGCAGCAGCCATTCGCGCACCAGCGCGGTCAGACCCGCCTTGAAAAACACCTGACGATAGTGCAGCTCGTTCGGGTCTGAGATCCCGAGCTGCTGCGCGGCCTGCCGCAGCGCCTGCTCGGTCGACTCCGGCAGGATGGCGTCCAGAACACGGAAATGCTGGTGGTCTGTGAGATATGCCCGATAAAACGATTTGCGTTCCAGAATGAAGGTGAACATGTGCAGGAAGCGGTCCCCAATCTTCGGCATGTGCTCGGTGTCGGAGAACAATTCGCCGTAGTACTGTGCGAGCCGGCGTTCGATGGCGTCCATCAGATCCGGCACGTCCCTGAAATGCAGGTAAAACGACGATCGGTTGATACCGCAACGCTTACAGATCTCTGCAACGGAGATCTTTTCGGGCTCCTTCAACTCCATCAGCGCGGAGAACACGGAGAGGATCTTTTCTTCTGTTTCGCGGTAACGCAGGTTGTTTTTGGTGTTCAAGGCTGTCTCCTTATTAACACAACACTCTACTGAAAATTGACGGTTGATACATAAGACAAACAGAATTATAATGCATAATGCCATGAAAATCAAGGATTTTCACGATTGCACCAGCCTCTGATTAACACAACAGATTGGCTCTTGCTGTTGGGTTGATGAGGATTTGCTCTTGGCTTCTTTCTTCCGGGACTTTGCCGCACGGGGAGTGATGTGCGGCGAAGTCCTTTCATATGCGCACAGCAGGTTCCCCGCCTGCTGTTTTACTGGAGGGTCTTACCGCGTGACAACACATGGAAACAAACCGTCGGAGCAAAAGCCGTGGATGCAGTTCTTTTCGGATGAAGCCAAGCAGGCTGTTCTGCCCAAGGAATCGATCTACGAGCATCTTTTCAAAATCAACAACGGCCATCGCAAGGACATTGCGATCCGCTATTTCAAAAATATAATCACTTACGGTACGCTTTTGGACAACATCGATCGGTGTGCTGCGGCTTTTGCCAGTCTGGGCGTGAAAAAAGGCGACATCGTCACATTCTGCTCCATCACGATCCCCGAGCTCGTCGTCGCGCTGTACGGCCTGAACAAGCTCGGCGCTGCCGCCATGGTGCTCGACCCGCGCAACACCTGCTCCTCGATTGCGGACTTTATGAAAAACGCGAATTCCCGTATCGTTGTTACACTTACCGTTACTGCACCCGTCAAGGAGATGGTCGAAAAGCTGGACGCGGATTACATCATCACCTACAGTGCGGCCGACAGCATGAGCGCCGGGTTTATCAAATGGTATGCCTCCTGGAAAATGCGCTGCGATGTTACATACAACGATCGTGTCATGAACTGGCAGACTTTCATGGCGCACGGCGCCGGGAAATTGGTCGAGGCTGTTCCCTATGATGAATTCCAGCTTGCAGGCATCGCGTTGACCGGCGGCACTACCGGCGCGCCGAAGGGCGTCATGTTCAGCAATGACGGCTTCAATGCGGTCGCCATGGATTTCCGCTATTGCGGCGTGCAATACGACCGGACCCATAAATTTATGAACATCATTCCGGCGTTTGCTTCCTACGGCATGGTCGCAAGTTTACATATGCCGCTCAGTCTCGGTCTGGAAATGATCATCATTCCGAAATTCGACTCGGATCAGGTCGGCAAGTACATCAAAGAATATCGCCCGCAGCATACGCTGATGGTTCCGGCGCACTATGAAAAGCTGATGAACAGCAAGGAAATGCGCGGCGGCTTCATGCTGGACTTCTTTATTACTGCCGGCTCCGGAGGCGACACGATGAACGCGGGTCTCGAGAGCAAGCTCAATGGCTTCCTGAAAGAACGCAAAGCCATGTTCCCGCTCAGCCAGGGCTACGGCATGAGCGAGGTCAGCTCCGCCGCCTGCTGCAGCTGCAACGGCAATTTCCGGTCGCTGAGCGTCGGGTATCCGCTGCTCATGAACACGATGGGCATTTTCAGGCCGGGCACGACGGAAGAGCTCGGCTACAACGAAGAGGGCGAGATCTGTATCACCGGTCCCGCGCTGATGCTCGGCTATCTGAACAATCCCGAAGAGAGCGAAAAGGTTATGGTGCGGCATCCGGACGGAAAGGTCTGGGTCCACTCGGGCGATCTGGGCAGCATGGATGAGGACGGCTTCATTTATATCAAGGGTCGTATCAAGCGTATGATCATCATGTATAACGGCCATAAGTGCTTCCCCGCCCCCATCGAGGGCGCGCTGGGCAAGCACCCGGACGTGATGAGCTGTGCAGTCGTGGGCGTGACCGACCGGGAGCATGCCCAGGGAAAGAGCATCCACGCCGTCATTCAGTTGAAAGATAAGAGTCGTGATCCGGAGACCGTGAAGAAAGAGCTTTATGATCTGATGGGCGCGGAGATCGAGTCCAGCGTCATCCCCAAAACCATGGAGTTTGTGGACGAAATGCCGCACACCGGCATGGGGAAGATCGATTATTTGAAGCTTGCCAAAGATTATGACACAGGAACCGAAGCGCGCTGCGTCGCGGAAGCGATGTGACGCGCAAGAATACCCGCAACACATGAAAGGAGAAACCAGATGAAGAACAAAACCAGTATGTCGCGCATGCTCTGCCTGCTGCTGTGTGTGGCGCTTTTGGCCGGGATCCTGTGCGTCGGCGCGAACGCCGCCGCGGCGGAGACCGTCAAGCACTATGACACCTATGTCTGCATGGGCGACAGCATCGCCGCCGGCTTCGGTGACTATGCAAAGTCGACCTATTGCTTCGAGCGAGTCGACGTGGCGTATCACGCCATCGTGGCGGATGCGGTCGGCGCGGAGCTCATCCCGATCGCACATGTCGGCACCCGCACGGAGGAGCTGCGGTGGCTGCTGGAGGATGACTTTGAAGGCGACGAGGTCTGCATGTCCTTTAACGGCATGAACTATTATGACGCATGGCTGGCCTCGCGCACCAGCGCGGACGAGCCGAATCCCGGCGTCTCCGACGCGGTATACAACATGCTCAAGGACTATTACGGCGAGGGTGCGCTCCAGCGTTTCTACCGCGATCAGGTGCAGAAGGCGGATCTGATCACGCTGGAGGTCGGCGAAAATGACATCATCCTCTATGCCGCGCTGCAGACGATGGCTGTGCTGTATTCCGAGACCGAGTCTCCCTATGTCGCGCGCATGAAGGAACTCATGGGCGAGCAGGAAAACTATGGTCAGGCGCTGGAGATGCTGTTCCAAACGGCCAACACCATGCACATGCTGAACAATGTCGCGCAGACGTTTGTGGAAAAGATGAATCACGGGTATCAGCATTTCTTCCGGAACTGGGCGCCGCTGATCCGCGATATCCAGAGACTGAATCCGAATGCGACGATCGTTGTCGTGGGACTTTATAATCCCATGAACGAGGCCAAGCTCACCGAGAACTCCCTGATCACGGTCGGCAAGGCGGTGGACGCCATGGTCGTCGGCGTGAACGCGTATATGCGCCAGCAGGCCGCGCGCCTGGGCTACCTGTACGCGGACGTGATGGGCACGGATCTGCTGGAGGCGCCCCCGATCACCGACAGCGCCTTCATCGGCCGGATCATGACCGCCTGCCACCCCAGCATCGAGGGCCACGCCTTCATGGCAGAGCAGATCCTGAAGGTCCTGCCGGAGAACGATCCCGCGCCCGAAAAAACGTGCCCGTTCAAAGATGTTCTGACCGGAAAGTGGTTTTATGACGCGGTGCGCTGGTGCTGGGAAAACGGCGTCATGACCGGCAAGAGCGCGGACACCTTCGATCCGAACGGGATCACCACCCGTGCGGAATTCGCCACGACGCTTTACCGTCTCGCCGGAGAGCCCTCCGTCGAGGGCATGGACTGCCCGTTCACGGATCTTACCTCCGACTGGTATCGGAATGCCGTGACTTGGTGCTACAACACCGGCGCTGTCAAAGGCACGTCGACTACGACGTTTTCGCCGAACAGCACCATCACACGCGAGCAGATGGTCACGATGCTCTATCGCTATTCCGGCGAGCAGGTTTCTGACCGGAACGCCGACGCGGGATTTGCCGACGCGGGAAGCATCAGCGCCTATGCCGGAGACGCGGTCGCCTGGGCCGTCGAGAACGGCATCATCCAGGGCGTCGGAGCCAATCGCATCGACCCGCGCGGGAACTCCACGCGTGCAGCGCTTGCTGCCGTGCTCCAGCGCTTCTGCGCATGATCTGAAAAAGCGACGAAGCAGCGCCACGCGGCACTGCTTCGCCAGTCAAAAAACGCCGCTGCGGCTGCAGCGGCGTTTCCATTTTGATCTCAGTCCTCCGGATAGAGCGGGAAGCGCTCGCACAGGGCGAGGACCTCGGCCTTGACCGCCGGGACGGCGGCCTCCTGCTCGTCGATGAGACGGCAGATGAGCTTGCCGATCTGCTGCATCTCCTGCTCGCCCATGCCGCGCGTGGTGCTGGCGGCGGTGCCGAGACGCACGCCGCTCGTGAGACTCACGGGCTGGGTGTCGAAGGGGATGGCGTTCTTGTTCGCGGTGATGTTCGCCGCGTCGAGCAGCTCCTGCACCTGCTTGCCGTTGCGGCCGCGGCTCAGCACGTCCATCAGCATCAGGTGGTTGTCCGTGCCGCCAGAGACGAGGCGGACGCCGCCCGCCTGCAGCGTGTCGGCGAGCACGGCGGCATTTTTCACGATCTGGCGGGCGTAGTCCGCGAAGGCGGGCTCGGAGGCCTCCTTCAGGCAGACGGCCTTCGCCGCGATGATGTGCATCAGCGGACCGCCCTGCGTGCGCGGGAACACGCCGGAGTCGATCTTCTTGCCGAGCTCTTCGCGGCAGAGGATGATCGCGCCGCGCGGGCCGCGGAGCGTCTTGTGCGTCGTCGTGGTCACGACGTCGGCATACGGCACGGGGGAGGGGTGCGCCCCGCCGGCGACGAGACCGCCGATGTGCGCCATGTCGACCATCAGATAGGCGCCGACCTCGTCCGCGATGGCGCGGAAGCGCTCAAAATCGATCAGACGCGGATAGGCGCTCGCGCCCGCCACGATCAGCTTCGGCTGCACCTCGCGGGCGATGCGCGCGACCTCGTCATAGTCGATGGTCTCGGTCTCGGGGCTCACGCCGTAGTGGTGCGCCTCGTAATACCGGCCGGTGACGGAGGCCTTGCTGCCGTGGGTCAGATGCCCGCCGTGGGCGAGATCCATGCCGAGGATCCGGTCGCCCGGCTGCAGCAGCGCGGCGTACACCGCGACGTTCGCCTGCGCGCCGGAGTGGGGCTGCACGTTGGCGTGTTCCGCGCCGAAGAGCGCCTTTGCGCGCGCGATCGCGAGGCGCTCGACCTCGTCGACGTATTCGCAGCCGCCGTAATAGCGTGCGCCGGGGTAGCCCTCGGCGTATTTATTGGTCAGATAGCTCCCCATCGCTTCGATCACGGCGCGGCTCGTGAAGTTCTCGGAGGCGATCAGCTCGATGTGGTCCTGCTGCCGCCGCAGCTCGCGCTCCATGGAGGCAAAAAGCTCGGGGTCCGTTTGAATCAGTTTTTCATAGTGCAACTTGATACACTCCTTTTCTTTGCTGAAGCAGAACTATTCTAATCGAAAGTGCTTGAAAATGCAAGAATCCGTTGAAAATTCAGCCATTTGTGTACTTTTTCCCGCCTTTTGCGCATATTATTCGGTATCTTGGCAAATGCTTTGGACGAGGTGATGCAAAATGTGGAAGCAATATCGACCGTATGTGGGATTTTCCGCAGCTGCGCTGGCGGTCGGGGGCCTGTCCGCGCTGCTCACGGGCAGCGGGATGCGGGACTTCGCCGCGCTCCGGCAGCCGCCGCTCTCGCCGCCGGGGTGGCTGTTCCCGGTGGTCTGGACGCTGCTGTATGTGCTCATGGGCGTCGGCATGGCGATCGTCTGGCGGGAGACCTCCGGGCGGGAACGGCGCCGCGCGGTCGAGGCCTGGGCGCTGCAGCTGGCGGTGAACTTTTTCTGGACGATCCTGTTTTTCCGACTGGAGGCGCGGCTGCTCGCGTTCTTCTGGCTGGTGCTGCTGCTCGCGCTCGCGGCGCGCATGACGCGTATCTTCAGCGGGCACAGCGCGCTTGCCGCCAGACTCCAGCTCCCGTATCTTGTCTGGCTCGTGTTTGCGGGCTATCTGAATTTTGCGGTTTGGCTGTTAAATCGCCCGTGATCGCGTAAAAACGGATTGTCCGGTCGGGGAAGATATGATATACTGCACCCAGAAAGAGAAAAAGAGAGGTGTGTCCCATGAAAAAATTTCTGAAGTTCGTCGGCGTCCTGCTGCTCGTTATCGTGCTGGCGATCGCGATCTTCCTCGGTTTCCTCACGGTCACGGCGCTGAATCCGAAGACCGCGAAGGCGACGGTCTCCGATCCGGGCGAGAACAGCACGGGCTCGCTCGCCAACGGCGATTCGTTCACCATCATGACCTGGAACGTCGGCTATGCCAGCCTCGGCAAAGAATCCGACTTCTTCATGGACGGCGGTAAGCAGAGCCGTCCCGAGAGCCAGCAGATCGTGGATAAGAACATCGCCGGCATCGTTGAGCAGCTCCGCCCGGACGATCATGACTTTATGGCGGACATCATGCTGCTGCAGGAGGTCGACTCCGGCTCCAAGCGCAGCTTCGGCGTGGTCGAGACAGACGCCATTGCCGGGGAAGTGGGCTTCACGAGCGCTTATGCGCTGAACTATAAGTGCGCCTATGTGCCCATCCCGCTGTCGTCCCCGCTGGGCAAGGTCTCGAGCGGCGTGTTCACGATGACCTCCACCGAGATCTCCGACGCCGAGCGCATCGCGCTGCCCAGCCCCTTCAAGTGGCCTGTGAGCGTCGCGAACCTCAAACGCTGTCTGCTCGTCACGCGCGTACCGCTGGAGGACACGGACAAGGAGCTCGTCATCGTGAACCTCCATCTGGAGGCCTATGACGACGGCGAGGGCAAGGCCGCCCAGACCAAGGCGCTGATGGACTTCCTCACCGCCGAATATGAAAAGGGCAACTATGTCATCGCCGGCGGCGACTTCAACCAGACCTTCCCCGGCGCGCTGGACAAATATCCCGTCAAGAACGCAGACCTCTGGACGCCCGGCACGCTCAGCGAGAGCGATCTGCCCGGCGAGGGCTGGCAGTTCGTCACCGACATCAGCACGCCCACCTGCCGCCTGCTCAACGAGCCCTACGACCCCGCGAGCGATGCGACGCAATACTACGTGATCGACGGCTTCATCGTCTCCCCGAACGTCCGCGTGGACGAGGTCGAGACCGTGAACGCCGGCTTCGAGTTCTCCGACCACAACCCGGTCCGGATGGACATCACGCTGCAGGCGTGATCACGCAATCGAATCAAAAACCAGCAACAACCTCCGCCGACCGGCGGAGGTTGTTGTGTGAGATAGTCAAAAAACTATGCTGCTGGCCCACGAAACAGAGCAGCGGGGGAGCTCGAGGGGGCAAGGCCCGCCTCGAGTCAAATCTATTGTCGCCGCAAATCGCTTGAAAACCCCTGGTTTTCAAGCGATTTGCTGTTTGCACAGCAAACATGTCGGCGACTGCGCAGCTTGTCAAAAATGTCCGTCAAGGACTTTTTTGACAAGCTGCAGCAACAACCTCCGCCGACCGGCGGAGGTTGTTGCTATGTATCTCAGATCTCATCGGCCATCGCCTGCAGCGCGCCGAAAAAGCCGACCGCGAAGCGGCGGAAGGCGAGCATCCCGGCCGTCTGCGGGCGGAACTTGTTGAAGCTTAAGCCCACCGTGCCGAAGGCGTGATCCGTGACGGTTTTGCGGCAGTATTGCCCGATGAGCGGGTCGCGCGTGTGGATGATGGACATGAAGCAGATGCCGCGCTTGTTCACCAGCACCATGCGCTGCTGCAGATCCATGTCCGGCGTCTCATACACCACGTTCGGCACCAGCCCGTGCCTGGCGAAGATGCTGTCGATCGTGTCGCGCATGCCGCTGCCCTTCGGCGCGATCACGATGGGGTAGGGGGCGATGTCCTCGAGCGTGACAAACTCCTTCTGATACAGCGGGTGGTCCGGCGGTACCATGATGCTGCCCGTGTCCTTTAAGACCGTGATCGTCTCGATCATGCGCGATTCCTCGCCCGTGATCGGCGGCAGCGTGATGGCGAAGTCCGCCTTGTTCGTGTTCAGCAGATCGATGATGTCCTTTCGCGGGGCGTAGGTCTCGGAGAGGACGCCCTTGGGGTACTGCTCCATGAAGGCGTTGTTCAGCGCGCTCAAGTAGCCCGCGTTGTTGTACAGCAACTTCGTTTTGAACTCCGCCTGCTCCTGCTTCACAGCCATGTTCTCCGTCAGACGGTCGAGCCGCGCGAGGATGTCCTTCGCCTCGCGATAAAAGTACGCGCCGTTCTCGTTTAAGACGATGCGCCGCCGCTCGATGTCGAAAAGCTTTGTGCCGAGCTCCTCCTCAAGATGATGGATCACCTTCGTCACAAATGGCTGCGACACGCACAGGCTGTCCGCCGCGCGCGTCACGCTCCCCAGCTCCGCTGTCAGACAGAAAAACCGCAGATCCCGCAGCTCCATGACCAATCCTCCTCGCTGTGTGTTCTCAACAATATTGTACTGTTGCGTCGCACAAAAGTCAAATATCCCGTTGGTTATGAAGTTCATAACCACGCGGGGAATGAACTTCGTTTGACAAAATATTATCTTTTTCAAAGCCCGCATGCTAGAGTAAAAGCGTGAAATACCAAACCGGTCTGAACGTTTTGAAGGGGGATATTCTCATGGCACAGGAAGTCCAAAGCACGAACCGCTACACCTCCCGCAAGGTGGAGGTCGACGGCATCACGCTGTATGACAGCGACGCGAAGTTTCGCGCGAATTTCTTAAAGAAGCATCTGAAGAACACCGTGGACGTGGTGCGCTTTTCGTACATGATGGGCCAGCTCGCGGTCAAGCCGATCATCGGCCCCATGATCCGCAAGAGTCTGGAGCTGCACTACCGCTACATCCACACGAACTCCGTCGTCGTACCGATCGAGGTGGCGAAGGACATCATCCGCAATACGACCGACATCGCCGTCAGCCCCTGCGTCTGCCGCACGGTGCGCGGCAACTGCGACAACCCGATCAACACCTGCTTCGGGCTGAACTTCTACGGCAAGCTGAAGAAGAAGGCCGGTGAGCGCGCCGTGAGCGTGGAGGAATGTCTCGCCGTGGCGGAGATGGCGCACCAGCGCAATCTGATCGCCGTGGTCGAGAGCTGCGTGCAGCCGTATCAGGACAACCTCTGCTTCTGCTGCCCGTGCTGCTGCATGCCGCTCACGCTCAAGACGCAGTACCACGTCCCGTTCGTGAACTACAACGGCCCGTATCTGCCGGAGTTCGACGAGACGCAGTGCGTCCATTGCCGGAAGTGCGTGAAGGCGTGCCCCGTCGGCGCGCTGCGCTTTGATGAAAACGGGAACCACGTGATCGACCTCGACAAGTGCCTCGGCTGCGGCATCTGCGAATCGAACTGCCCCAAGCACATCGGCAAAATGGTCTATACCGAGAGCCGCGTGCAGAAGGTCACCGAGCCCAGCCGCTTCCGCGTGTGGCTGAGCGTGCTGTATGTCAAGCTCATCTTCACGCCCGGCGTGTGGTTTTATAAGACGTTCAAGGGCAGCATGATGCACCTGATGGAGTCTGACCCCCGCGAGACGGACATCATCTCGACAAAAGAACCGGGTTATATCCACAGCGGCGAAAGGTACGCCGCGCAGGATTAACGCGATCCATTCTTATTTTCCCATAGAAAGGAGGGCGGTCCCCATGAATCTCCTTCCCGCCCTCCTGCTCAGCTCGGCTTTGGCGGGCGCGGCGCTCTGGCGGCGCGCGCTGACGCCGGGCGGCACGGCGCTCGCCTGGGCGCTGTGCGTCGCGGTCACCGCCTTCGGCGGCGGCACGGCCTTTGCCGTGCTGGCGGTGACGCTGCTTGGAACCGTCGCCGCAGACCGGTTTGCCGGCGGGCGCGCCGATCCATTCGCCGTCCGCCGCAAATCCGGCAGCCGGGACGCCACGCGCGTTGCCTGCAATGTCGGCGTCGCGGCGTGCGCGCTGCTTCTGTTCCGGATCACGGGACAGCATGCCTTCCGCACGGGCTTCTGCGCCGTGATGGCGGAGTCGCTCGCGGACAGTCTCGCGTCCAAGCTCGGGCCACTCTCGAAATCGCCGCCGCGCGATATCTGCACCGGACGACCGGTCAGCGCAGGACTCTCCGGCGGCGTGACATGGCTCGGCACGCTCTCAGAGCTGCTCGGCGCGGCGGCGATCGCCGGCGTGAGCGCGCTGGGATCTCAAAGCGTCGCCACCTTCGGTGTCGTGCTCGCGGCGGGCTTTCTCGGCGCGGTGTTCGACAGCGTGCTCGGCTCGCGCGCGCAGGTGAAGTTTCGCTGTGCCGTCTGCGGGACCGTCACGGAGCGGGAGATCCATTGCGGTGCGCCCGCCGTGCGCGTCAGCGGCGCGCGGTGCGTGACCAACGACGCGGTCAATCTGCTGAGCAACCTGTTCGCGCTTGCGCTTTCGCTCGCGCTGACAGGGGTCGGTTAAAGAAAAAGCGCTGTCTCCGAACCACAAACGGAGACAGCGCTTGCTGTTTGCTTTTCGTTTTATGCTTCCTGATTATAATAGCGGTACAGGAACGTCACGACGTGGGCGCGGGAGCAGCCGGTGTTGGGTTCAAAGGTCGTGGGCGTCATGCCGGTGGTGACGCCGTTTTCGACCGCCCAGAGCACCGCGTCAGCGTAATATGCCCCGGCGAGCACGTCTTCAAAGCCGCCGACCGTATCGGGCTTAACGGGCTCCAGCGGACCGGCCTCGCTCCAGCAGTCGGGGCAGGCCTCATAGCCCTGATCGATCGCCTCGGCGAGCGCGATCTCCTGCGCGTCGTCGGTCAGGTGCGAGCAGCCGGCCTTGTGATAGTGCGTGCTGCCCTCCAGGATGTATACCGTGCTTTCCGTCGGCACGGCGGCTGTCCGGGCCTGATCGAAGCGCCAGAGGAACGTCACGACGTGGGCGCGGGTGCAGGTGTCGTCCGGCGCGAAGGTCACGTCGCTTGTGCCCTTCGTGATGCCGTTTTCGACCGCCCAGAGCACCGCGTCATAGAAATACGCGTCCTGCGGCACATCGTAAAACGGGTTTTGCTGCGTCTTCGGCTCCGGCGAGCCCGCGCTGCGCCAGAGGAACGTGACCACCTGCGCGCGCGTGCAGATCTCGTTCGGGGAGAAGTGCGTGCTGTCCGTGCCGCTGGTGATGCTGTTTGCCGCCGCCCAGGTCACGGGCTTGGCGTAATACTGGTCCGTCGGCACATCCACGAATCCGGAGTCCACGCGGTCTCCCGTGGCGGGGATCTCTTCCTCTTTCGTTTTTCCGCAGAAGGAGCAGGTCAGCTCGCGCGTTCCGTTTTCCGTCGCGGTGGCTGCCTTGACCGTGCGGCTGATATCCCAAGTGTGGAGCTTTTCAAATTCCTGATCCGGTAAAATCGGAATTCCCCAGCCATAGAGATTGTCCTTGCCCGCAACGCCGATGTCGTCCGCACAGGAGTGCAGCATCGTATAGACCCGCGCGGGCGTTGCCGTCGGCTCAAGGAGCTTCAGCATGGCCACGGCTGCCGTGATGTGCGGCGCCGAGAAGCTCGTGCCGGTGCAGCTTACCGTGCTGCCGCCGAGCGTCGTCGCGGTGATGCCCGAGCCGGGCGCGCAGAAGTCGATCTTCTCGCCATAGTTGGAATAGACCTCGTAGGCCAGCGAATAACCGGTTCCGGTCAGTCGTCTGCCCACCGCGGATACCGAGATGGTGTAGGGGCTGCTGGCGGGATAGCAGTTTGCAACGTCCTGGTGTTCGTTGCCGGCGGCGCAGACGACCGTCGCGCCGTTGGCGTTGGCGAGTCTGAGCGCGGTGTCCAAAAAGGTAAAGTTCTGCCCCTGATCATCCTCCCAGCCGAGGGAGAGATTGATCACGTCGGCGCCATGCTGCGCCGCGTATTGGACCGCCGTGATCACGCGGACACGCGCGGCGCTCTGCGTTTCGTCGAATACGCGCAGATACATGAACCGCACGCTCTCGGGCAGGACGGAATCCATGATCGAGGCGACGCGCGTGCCGTGCCCGCGGGCGTTGCCTGTGCTGGCCACGTCGGACAGGTCATGGGAATTGTTCACAAAGTCATAGCTCTCCGGGACGCTGCGCGCCGCAAGCCCGGCGTTGTCCGGATCGACGCCGCTGTCGATGATGGCAACGATCGGGGACACCGCGTTGAGGTGCTCAGTCAGGTGAACGTCGCTCTTGTAGGTGTCCAGATGCATGTGGCTCGCGCCCCAGGTGGTCGCGGCGAACGCCGCGCCGTCGCTGCCGTCCAACACGCGCGCGCCCTGCTCTGGCGTGTCCAGCCAGCAGTTTCGCAGCCCGTAGGACTCCGTCAGCGTCCGGTATCCCTGCTCCGCCGTGTCGAGGGATGCAAATTCCAGAATGTATTCGTCGTATGCGGCATAGTGCAGCACGCGCTGCGCGCCGCAGGCGTCCGGCAGCGTCGGCTCCAGCACGAGAACATAGATCGGCGCGGACGCGGCGGCGGAGCGGCGGCCCGCGGCCTGTGCCGGTGTATCCGCCAGCGCCCGAAGCATCTCGTCTGCGGAGGACACCTCCGTGACGCCCGCCGCGGTCGCGGACACGGGAACCAGCGCGCAGACCAGCAGCAGCGCAAGCAGGAAGGAAAGGATGCGTTTTTTCTTCATGGTCAACTCCCTTGATCGGTGATGGGCAGATAACGCAGATTGCGGTCTACACGGGTGGAAATGCCGGGGACGGATCCCTCATAAGTATATTGCCAGATGGCGTGCGCATAGTAAAAATCATCCCAGCTGCCCGGCGCGCTGATCCATAGCTCGGCGTCGGAGAGCTGCGAGAGATCATAGTCATAATAGCCCTGCCAGCGGTTGGCGTAGAGAATGGGCGTCCGGCCCGCCTCGCGGATCACGTCGCAGAACGCGGCGGCGCATGCGGTGATCTCGGAGCCGAGCATGCCGTCGGTGCGCACCTCGTCCTCGTCATAGGACACCTGCGCCTCCCAGTCATAGCCCAGCGGCAGCGTCACGTCCAGTCCGCTCGCGGCCTCCAGCAGCCAGCGCGCCTCCTCGGCGGCCTCGTCCGGGTCGATCGCCTGTGAGAAGAAATACAGACCGATCTCCAGACCCGCCGCGCGCGCGTTCTGCGCGTTCTCGGCAAAGCGCTCGTCCGCGTGGATCCCGCCGTCGACATAGCCCCGGTAGCCCGCGCGGATATAGGCAAAAGAAATGCCCGACGCCGCCACCGCCGCCCAGTCGATCTCACCCTGGAAGTAGGACACGTCCACGCCCTGCTCGACCCGGCAGCGCGTTCCGGTGTAGTCCACCACGCCGTCGTCCGAGACGGCGAATTCTTCCTGTGTCAGCTCGCTCAGCGGTACATCGCGCCACGGCCGGATCCACGCCCGCTCCGCGCCGTTGAAGATCTCGACCATCCCGGCGTGGGGGTCTGCAGGCTCCGTCAGACCGCAGGCGCCCAGCAGCGACAGCGCCGTCAGCAATGCAAATATGCAGGCAATTTGTTTCGACACTTTCATATCCTGCATTATAGCACAGTGTATGCCAGAACGCAAACATTTGCGTTGCATGAAATTTTTCCAAAAACGGCAAATTTTTTGGTTGACAAACCGTCTGCGATTTGCTATTATATCTGAGCTGGGTTTGTGCTGGTAT
Organism: Oscillospiraceae bacterium; assembly: GCA_017459865.1. The sequence continues at coordinate 28,263 of JAFUCD010000030.1, read as the reverse complement.
AGCTCAGTTGGTAGAGCAGCTGATTTGTAATCAGCAGGTCGGGGGTTCGAGTCCGTCTACCAGCTCCAGCCTGCAAGCACCGACCTAAGTGCATATGGGGGATTTCCCGAGTGGCCAAAGGGGACAGACTGTAAATCTGCTGGCGATGCCTTCGGTGGTTCGAATCCACCATCCCCCACCAAAGCAACGAAATCCGAACCTTGTGCCGATCGGCGACGGGTTCGGGTTTCTTGTTTTTATCGACTACTTCAAATAACCGTTTTTGCACATTCGACAGCTATGCCCTCCTTCGCTATGATGAAACCATCACGCGAAGGAGGGCGTTTTTAATGCGTTACAAAATCAAAATCAATGACGACGAGCGCCAGCTGATCGTCAAGGCGCTGTACGACTGGCGCAATGAGCTGCCCGCGGACAATTTGCTCCGCCCTGATCTGGAGCAGCTGATTCTGAAGATCATCGACACACCGGACGCGAGCTTTAGGAGGAAGGTATTGGAATGAGCGAAAAACTGACTTACCATTGGGAAGGCGATTATCTGATCCCTGATTTAATCCCGCCGGAATCGCCGCAGATCGGCATCTGGGGCGAACGCAGGCGGCGGTTTCTTCGCACACATCAAAAGCCAATTTATGACGCCATGCTGATGAGTGGGACGCTCAACGAACATCTGGAGGAAGTCGATCAAGCTGCGGAGGAAATGCTGGATCGGCTTCTGATGCAAATGGCAGATTGCGAGGGTGTCGCCGAGCAGCTAAAAGCAGAAGATCAGTTGACTTGGGCGCAGCGGATGAACGCTATTCGCGCCTGCGCGGAGAGGATTGTGACATCCGACTTAATTAACGATTAAAATAGAAGTCCCGCACCGGTCGGTGCGGGATGATCTCGCTGGTATGTGTGAGAGCGCGGGCGGGAATGCGTTTTCAAATAATTCGCCGCGTTCGCATGGGACCGAATGGACCGCGCAGAGCATTCTGTATGCTTCCTCTTCATACAGCAGATACAGCTGGAATTCCCGGACGCTGACTGTACTCTGAATAAAGCCGTTTTGGCTGAAACGTTCTCCCTATCAGAAGTCCACCTTTTCTCCCAGCGGCAGCTCCAGCAATTCCGGGTTTTCCAACAGCTTCCGAAGAAGCCGCACGGTTTTTGAATAATAATAGCCATCGGCAATCCGCTCATCAATTGTAAGACCGAGATCAATGCTGTCGCGCATCTCGACGTTCCCTTCCTCATCAAAGAAGGGACGTTTTTTCCGCTCGCCAATGACGCAGAACACTGAGCAGGTCCCACAGTTGGTCAAATGGTGATAGCCGGAATGGAGTTGAATGGAGCCCAGATTGGTCAGCACCACCGAGGCGTAATAGGGATCGGTGGCAATCACGTCCTTGGGCATCCAGCCGTGGCGGTCCAGAAAGCGCGCGCCCGCGCCGACCAGCTTCAGAAGCGTGTGCGGCGTTTTCTGGATGATGTCCATAGCGGCAGTAGACGGATCCTTTTTCTCACTGCGGCACAGGGAAACCTGGCGGAAAATCTCATCATGGATGGTGTCAATGGTGTCACCCTCTTTGGAATGAATAAACGCCAGCGCCTCACCGCCGTTGTCCGAGAAAATCTTCTTCACCGTAAACGCTGCTGATACCTCCTTTCGCTGATACATGGTTTGATTCGCAATAAAACGGTTCATTTTCGGACGCTGTGTGATCACCTTTAGCAGAGCAGCAACCATGATCTGAAAGAGATTATATGGATATGCCGGGTTTTCCGCGTTCTTCCGCGCCAGATAAGCGTTCACGTTCGTCAAATCAATCCGCTCAGAGATAAACGCCTCATTGTCACAGCGGTTGGGATACATGAGCGGCATGATGGTGTGCATGGAATCCAGCCTTTTCAGATAAACGCCGTCCTTACGGTTTGTCAGGCTTCCTTTTGTCATGTTTTATGGCCCCTTTTTCTCTATGATAAGAATAGGATACCTAAAAAAGATAAAGTGAATCTAAACTCGTGTACCGGCACAGTTTCGTTTCGGTTTATATTTTGAGGCTATGATAATGGAAGTATATGAAATAGCGGAGGAATGTGTATGACAACCGCAAATAAAATCACGGTTTTCCGAATGCTGATGGTGCCGGTATTTGTGATACTGCTTTATCTGGATTTGCCGAGTGCAGGTTACTGGGCCTTGGGAGTTTTTATCCTTGCAAGCGTGACAGACACTGTGGATGGCTATATTGCCCGGCATTATGATCAGGTGACAGATTTCGGGAAATTTCTTGACCCGCTGGCAGATAAGCTGCTGGTGATCTCCGCCATGGCAGTATTTACGGAACGCGGGTATATGCCGGGTTGGGCGCTTGCGCTGGTGGTTGCCAGAGAGCTTGCCGTAACCGGATTGCGGCTCATTGCGGTTCAGAACGGACGTGTGATCGCTGCAGGCTGGTCCGGAAAAGTCAAAACGACTGTGACGATGGTCGGTATTGTGCTGATGCTTGCTTTCGGCATCCCGCAGGGGCTCGCATGGCTGAACAATACGGTTTGGATTCTTATTGTGATCACGACCGTCTGGTCCGGCACGGAGTATTTCATCCGAAATCGGGATGTGCTGAAGGAATCTGAAAGCGGGAGTGTCATTTCATGAGAGATCGAGTCATTTACGGCGCGCTGCTCATGGCAGGGATGCTGCTTTGTGTGTTCCTGTCTCCGGTCACGCGTGTGGTGTTTTTTGCTGCAGCGGGGATTCTCTGTATGTATGAATACTGCGCCCGTCTGTGGGAGCGCGGCGTTCACTGTGACTTTTGGGTGCTTTCCCTGTTTCTGATCTCTGCGGCTGTACTGGCTTTGCTCGGCGCGGAGACTGAGCTGTGGTGCGCTGCATTCACCTTCTGTGTGTTTCTCTCGATGAGTTCCGGCGTCTTAGATGCAAAGATATCCGGCCGCGGAGCGGTTTACACGGCGGCGGGACTTGCGTATCCCGGCGTATTCTTTGCATGGATCATCTGCATTTCGGTCACGGAGCTGTGGCTGAAAGCGCTGACCTTGGCCTGCCTTTCCGTCTGGGTTTGTGACAGCGCCGCCATGTTTGGCGGGAAGCGCTTCGGAAAGCATAAGCTCGCGCCTGCAGTGTCACCCAACAAGACCGTGGAGGGCAGCGTCTGCGGCGCGGTCAGCGCAGCCGCAGTTGGCGTGATCGTATGGGCTCTGGGGCAGTGGATTGGCGCGCTCAGCGGCATTTCATTGTGGCTGAGTATCTTGATCTGCGTGATTGCATCCACCGTTGGACAGATTGGTGATCTTGTGGAATCTCTGATCAAGCGCATGATCGGGATCAAGGATTTTTCCGATCTGATTCCGGGCCACGGCGGTATGTTTGACCGGGCGGACAGCCTGCTGTTTGCCATACCGACGGCATATCTGATCCTGCGGCTGGCAGGAATGTAAAGGAGCGGAAGCATGGATCAAAAGGAAGTTCTTCACTTTCCGAAACGGGCCCTGTTTGTGGTGAATCCCGTCGCCGGGCGCAAAACCATCCAAAAGTATTTGTCGGACTGCATCCGCGCACTGATGGACGCGGGATATCTGGTCACGACGATGGTCACCTCTGCCCGCGGTGAGGCGGCACAATATGCCAGAGTATACGGGAAGTTCTACGATCTGGTGGTGTGTGCCGGCGGAGACGGGACGCTGAACGAAACTGTTACCGGGTTGGTAGATGGCGGCAGACCTGTGCCGGTGGGTTACGTCCCGTGCGGAACGACAAACGATTTTTGTGCCTCCCGAGGTCTGCCCAGAGACATTCCCGGTGCGATCGAGCACGTTGCTTCCGGCACACGCCGGATTTATGACATTGGCTGCTTTGAAGACCAATATTTCACCAATGTTGCCTTGTTCGGTGCATTCTCCTGGATGGCTTATACCACCGATCAGGAGCGGAAGAACCGGCTGGGCTACGGGGCTTATGTGCTGGATGGGATGCGCGATCTCTCCCGATTGAAGCCGATCCACATGAAGCTTACGGCAGACGGGGAAACTTTGGAGGACGACTATCTGTTGGGCGCGGTGAGCAACGCTAAATCATTGGGCGGGTTTCTGGATTTGTCTGGACAGGGCGTGGAGCTTGCCGATGGGCTGCTGGAGCTGGTGCTGGTGAAAGCTCCGCACAGTCTGACGGATCTGGATCAGCTGGTACGCTGTGTTGTTGCGAACGATTTTTCTGCCCCATGGCTGACGCTGCGCCACGCAAGGGAAATCACAGTATGCAATCCTCCGGAGCTGCAATGGTCGCTGGACGGAGAGCAATCCGGCTTCTATGAGTCGGCGCACATCCGTGTGCTCCCCCGTTTTCTGGAGCTGCAGGGTGGGGAACCTCGAGGGAAGACAGGGAAAGAATCATGAAACCCAAATCACAAAAGCTGATGCGGATCAGCACCGTGGCCGCCTTGATCGTATGGGCTGTTTTGATGGTTCTGCTGTTTTGGAGCATGGGAGGCGTTTCCCTGCAAGATCTGTTGTCCTATCAGCCGGAGAAACCGGTTCTGGCAGCACTGGCCATGCTGCTGCTGTTTGCCCTCAAAAGCATGGACGCCGTGATCCACTGTGGCGTGCTGTTCGCAGCAGCCGGACTGATTCTGCCGCTTCCGGCAGCCTTCACGGTCAATATTCTGGGAATCGTGCTCATGTCTGTCATTCCCTACGCCGTGGGATGGCAATTGGGTCTGGAAGCGGCTGATGCCCTGCGGCAGAAACACCCTCGCCTTAGGGAAGCAGAGTCCTTCCAATCCCGACACGCGGTTCTGGTTTCCGCACTGCTGCGCACTATCGGATTGCCAACCAATGTGACGGGGATCTATTTGGGCGCCATGCAGTTTGAGTTCCTGCCCTATCTTGAGGGCTCTGTGCTGGGCATGCTTCCGCTCCTGATTTTCTTCACGCTGATCGGCACCAGCGCCGATGATGTGCACTCCCCGCTGTTCATCGCATCCGTTGCAGGTCAGATTGTGCTGACGATATTGTCCGCGCTGGTCTATGCCGCCCTGCGAAAGCGGGACAGGCAGAATCATTCCAACGGAAGGTGAGTTTCACGATATGAATACAATACAATATCAAACCGATTTGAAAAGCGGCGTGCATTCCCTGCAAGCGTGGACGCAGCAGGAACTGACACAGCGCTATGGGCGAGGACGCAGAATGATCCATGGGATGAGTGTGGATTTCTCGCTCTTTCTGACCTACAGCTTTGCCGGATGGCTGTGGGAGAGCACTGTGTGCTCTCTGTACAATTACGGCAAGCTCATCAATCGCGGGTTTCTCAACGGCCCCTATTGTCCCATTTACGGCTGCGGCGGTCTGCTGGCAGTCCATTTGCTCAGTGAGCTGGAGCATCCCTCTGCCCGATTTCTGGCCAGCGGTACGCTTTGCTGTGCTCTGGAATACGCGACCAGCTGGGGTATGGAAAAGCTGTTTCATGCCCGCTGGTGGGATTATTCCAATAAACCGTTCAATCTGAATGGCCGAATTTATCTCAACGGATTTCTCGCCTTTGGCGCTGCAGCATCGCTTTTGGTTGACCGTCTGGATCCGAAGCTCCGAGAGAAGATCAATGCACTGCCTCCGGCTTTGGTAGACATGGCTGCCGCCGCGGCGTTGATTGGCTTTGGCACCGATTCTGCGATCACGATTCTGGGCGTCATGGGCTTCAGCCGCCAGTTGGAACAGCTTGCGGCAATACTCGAATCCGGGCTGGAGCAGCTGCCTGCGGCGGAACGGATTCACGCGGCTTATGAACGCATGAACACCCAGCAGCGCCGGATTCTCTCTGCCTTCCCGCGGCTGCGAGCGCCGGCAAACAACCACACGCTATCCGCGATTCGACATCTGATTTCAGAAAGGAATGGCCAGTATGAATGAGCATCAAAATCCTGTGCCGAATATCGAAGGCAGATTGCGCCACGGAATCTTGCGCGTGCCGGAGGCAACGTATGACGCGACGGGAATTGTCGTCAATGGCCGCCGAATCAAATCCTTTGTGTTCACCACGGATCTTGCCATCATCCGAAATTGTGACGCCGATGCGGTTTTTGCCGTCTATCCGTTCACGCCCCAGCAGGCGATCAGCGACGCAATCATCAAGGGCTCTTATGTTCCTGTATTCTGCGGCGTTGGCGGCGGCACGACCAAAGGGCTGCGCACCGTTGGCCTGGCAAAGGATGTGGAGAGTCAGGGCGCGATGGGCGTGGTGCTGAATGCGCCGGTCTCTGATCTGAATCTGGCGGCGGTGGCGCGCGCCGTGGACATTCCTGTTGTGATTACTGTAACGAATAACAGGACTGATATCCAGCGTCGCCTGGAGGCAGGGGCATCCATCCTGAATGTTGCAGGCGGCAGTGAGACAACGCAACTGGTTCGCTGGATTCGTGAGCAGCATCCCACTGTGCCAATCATCGCCTCCGGCGGGAATACGGAGAAAACCATCCGTGCAACGGTAGAGGCAGGCGCGAACGCCATCACCTACACACCGCCATCGACCAAGGAGCTCTTTCGAGAGATGATGGCGAAATACCGGGATATGTAAAGGAAGAACGGCAGAGCATACTTGTGCTCTGCCGTTCACACGCATTTGAACTGAATTTTCCCAGCTCAGACCTCAGAGGTTTGTCTCTCGGGATCTGTTATTATCTGCACAGGGCGAGGTACGAGCTCTTCAACGATCTGCTCTGCGCGCCGGCTGCGGGAGCGGAAATACCCGATCACGGAAAAGACGAGCGCACCGATCATGTTGACGAAGAGATCCTCCATCGTGTCATACAGGCCGATGTCCAGATAACCGTTCAGCCCGAGGCTCGTACCGTTAACTGCCACGTCCGTGATGCCGCTGAGCCGGACAGGGACATTGCTGTTTGTCGGATCGAGCATGGCGCTGGAAAACTGCGTAATAACGGTGTCCTTTTGCATATCCCAAAGCAGTATGCGATCAGCCGCGAATTCAAAGAACTCCCAGAACACGCCGATGGTCATGGAAAAGCAAAACGCGACCACTGCGAGAAAAGCCGGTGAGAGCTGGAAATGGGTTCGTTCATTACGGTTCAGAAGATCTACCATGGCATAACCGATTGCAGCACAGAGAAAGCCCCACACCGTATGGGTGATGGTATCCCAATGGGAATAGCGCACATAATAGCAGCCAAGCTCGCCCAGAATCTCACAGGCAAAAATGTGGAGCAGAATCACGATTTGCAGCCCGGAAGGAAACGCAATACCAAATCGCTTGGACAGAATGGAAGGCAGCAGGAAGAGGAACAGCACCAGCAGACAGATGAATACGTTTTCCCACAGGCCGTTCATGGCAGAGCGAATCAGAATCAGTACCACCAGCAGCCGCAGCACCACCCAGGTCACGAAAGCAGCCCGATTGTGTTTCCACTGTTGTGACAGGATGCTTCTCAGCCGTTGTCCACCCGCGTTCATGGCAATTTCACCTCCGCGTGGGGCAGCGTCACCGTGAAAGTCGTTTTGCCTTCCGCGCTCTCCACCGACACATCTCCCCCGTGGAGTTCTATAATCTTCTGTACAACCGCCAGGCCGATGCCGTTACCCTCGCCGGAGTGGGATTCATCGGCCTGATAGAATTTCTGGAAGATCCGCCCCAGGCTCGCGTCCGGAATCTCGCTGCCGGAGTTGATGACCGAGACAGAGGTGTGCTCTGCATCGTCAGCCACAGTAATCTCAATCACGCCGTAATCCGGCGTAAACTTGACGGCATTATCCAGCAGGTTGACCCAAACCTGTTTCATAAGCTCCTCGTTTGCTGCGATCGTTTGCTCATGAAAATCCAGCAGCAGTTCCAGGTGCTTTGGACTCCACTTATTTTCCAAAAGCAGAACACAGTTTCGCAGCTGCTCAGAGAGATTATATTCGGTCACGTCGGTCAGAATTGTCTGAGTTTCCACGCGTGACAAGTTCAGCACATTCGTCGCCATCGCGCTCAAACGCAGTGCCTCAGCTTCGATGATACCCAGATACTCCTCCTGCTCCTGGGCGCTCAGATCCCCTTTTTGCAGAAGCTTGGCAAAGCCCGCGATGGAGACGATCGGCGTCTTGAACTCATGGGAGAAATTGTTGATAAAGTCAGACCGGAGCAACTCTGTGTTTTCCAGCTCAGCAGCCATTTTGTTGAAGCTGTCAGCGACCTCGCGGACGACCGGAAGCCTCCCGAGTTTCCCCCGATACTCCAGACGTGCCTGATAATCTCCGTCAGCCAGTCGGTTCATGGCATTGATGATCGCATTGAGCGGGCGCAGCGGGTATCTTCCGACAGTAGCACTCAGCACGGTGCCGATCACAATGCTGGCCAAACCGATAATGAAAATAAACGTGCCGGTACGCAGCGCTCCATTCCCTGTACGAAGCAAATCCATGTGAACCAGCAGGACAATGATCAGGCCGACAAACACCATCGTAATCAGCAAAAACACAAAAACCAGCCCTGTGAACAGCAGTGTCAGAGACAGACGCTGCTTATGCTCTTCCAATGACCTCATGATTTTTTCACCGCCCTGTAGCCTAAGCCGCGTACCGACTGCAGCTCAAATTCCTCCCAGCCTTCAAACCGCTTTCGAAGCCGGCCAATATGTACCGTCACGGTTTCCCAGCCCGTCTCGCTCTCGTTGCCCCAGATCTCATCCATCAGCTGGATCCGGGTGAAGATTTTCCCGGGATAGCTGAGCAGCTTAAACAGAAGCTGAAATTCCTTCTGCGGCAATACCTGCTCCTCCTCGCCCCGGGAGACGGTCATGGTGTCATAGTCCAGGATCACGTTTCCAATCTCAATGCGGCGCTCGCTTGCGATTCGTGCGCGGCGCAGCAGCGCCTTGATGCGCAAGAGCAGCTCCTCCTCGTCAATCGGCTTGGTCATGTAATCGTCTGTTCCGACGAGAAAACCATGCTTTCGATCCTCGGGAAGCTGCTTTGCAGTCACCATCAAAATCGGAAGCTCTAAATTGCTGCTGCGCAGCAGCGATGTGAGCGCATAGCCGTCCATCTGCGGCATCATGATGTCCAGAATGACCAGATCGACATGCTCCCGATCCATGACCGCAAGCGCTTCCTCACCGCCGCTTGCCGTAAAGACGGTGTAGTGCTCTGATTCCAGAACCGCTCTCAGCAGACGCCGGGTGTTTTTGTCGTCGTCCACGACCAGAATCTGAAACATCAAATCCCTCCTGTTCCCGCTGGGTTTCCGTTTCTTCATATTCTATCATAAAAAATAAACTGAAAATAAATTTCTCGGAGAGGCCGGTGCCAACCGATTCGCCACGCAGATCTCTTAATTTAGAAGTGAACTTTCCTTTTTTGCGATTTTCCACAACACGGTTTTGCACCGCTTCGAGTGCCACGACCAGCGCCGGCGGTCGAAGCTGTTCACCCATCTCATAAAGATCGAGTGTTACGATTCGATTGTCGGTTTGCACATTCGTCTTATGGGCAAACACGTCCATACTGCCCTCGGTGAGGAGCTCTGATATTAGAGCTAACTCCCGCGCCTCCGGCTCCGGCTGTCGCATGACTTCGCGACGCCAATCCGTAAGCAATGGCGGCGGTGTATGTTTCGGGTCTTGTAATCTAACTCCCCGATAAATTCAAATTTACTTCTCCCGCGCAAAATCCCGGGGCTGCCGATTCAGCAGCCCCGGGGTGCTTCATATGCAATTACTTCGCGTAGATCTGGCCCACGATCCAGGTCATGAGCCGGGTGGGCAGCAGCCGGGTCAGGAACACAAATACCTTGTATTTCCCGCCCAGGGTGCACAGCAGCGGCACCCGCTTCTGCAGGGCCTTTTTCGCCACAAAAGCGCCGGCGGCCTCGGCGGTGATGCCATGGAGCTCATCGTGCTCCATGACGGCCACGCTCCGGGTGATGCGCCCTTCATAGACGTCGTCGCCGGCGGGACTCTTCTTCCGGGCGGCGGTGAAGCCCGTGTGGATGTCCCCGGGCATGATGGCGCAGGTCTCGATGCCGAAGTGCTTCACCTCCGGGGCCAGGGCCAGCATATAGGTGCGGACGGCGGCCTTGGAGGCGCTGTAATAGGTCTGGAAGGGAATGGCGATGGGCGCGGCCACGCTGGACATGCTGATGATGCGCCCGCCGCCCTGCCTGCGCATGACGGGGATGACCGCCTTGTTCATGCGCACCATGCCGAAGAAGTTCACGTCGAACTGGCGCTGGGCGTCGGCAGTCTCGGTGAACTCCACCGCGCCGGAAATGCCGAAGCCGGCGTTGTTGATCAGCACGTCGATGCGGCCCTCCCGGTCTGCGATCTCCTGCACCGCGGCCTGGACCTGACCTTCGTCGGTCACGTCGGCCTGTATGTGCGCGATGCGGCCATCGGCGCCTTCGCCCCGGCGGCTCAGTTCATAGACCTTGCAGCCCTGCGCGACCAATGCTTTGGCGGCCTCCAGCCCGATGCCGGAGGTGCCGCCGGTGATGACGACGACCTTCTTGCTCATGCGCTGCCCAGCTCCTTTGCGATGATGTCCATGGCCTCGTCCAGCAGGTCTTCGGTGTGCGTGGCCATATAGCTGGTGCGCAGCAGGCAGTCTGCTTCCGGCACGGCGGGCGGCAGGACGGGGTTGACATAGACGCCGTTGTCATAGAGCCGCTTTGCCGTTGCAAGGGTGTTCACCATGTCGTTGGTGTACAGCGGCACGATGGGCGTGGGCACATCGGCGATGCTCTCGCGGATGCGGACGCCGCGCTTTTTGTAGCCCTCGCGGGCATAGGTGCTCAGCTCCGCAAGCCGAGTTACCAGCTCCGGGTGTCGCTCCAGCTTACGCAGGGAGGCCAGCGCCGCGGCGCAGCTGGCCGGGGTGATGGAGGCAGTAAAGATGAAGGGGCGCGCCGTGTGGCGCAGGAAATCCGCGATGCGAGCCTCCGTGGCCACATAGCCGCCCAGGGACGCCAGCGTCTTGGAAAAGGTACCCATGTAGATGTCCACCTGATCCTCCAGCCCGAAGTGGCTGGCGGTGCCGCGTCCGCCCTCACCAATGACGCCCAGGGCGTGGGCGTCGTCCACCATGGTGCGGGCGCCGTACTGCTTGGCCAGCCGCACGATCTCCGGCAGGTTGGCGATGTCGCCGCCCATGGAGAACACACCGTCGGTGACGATCAGGATGCCGGCAGTCTCCGGCACCTTCTGGAGCTGCCGCTCCAGATCGGCCATGTCGTTGTGCTTATAGCGCAGCATCTTGCCGAAGCTGAGCTGGCAGCCGTCATAAATGCTGGCATGGTTTTCCCGGTCGCAGATGACGTAGTCGTGGCGGCCCACCAGGGCGGAGATGATGCTCAGATTGGACAAAAAGCCCGCAGAAAAGGTCACCACACCGTCCTTGCGCAGGAATTTGGAGAGCTCCTCTTCCAGCTCCAGATGAAGCTCCAGCGTGCCGTTCATGAAGCGGGAGCCGCTGCAGCCGGTGCCATATTGCTCCAGCGCCTGGATGCTGGCCTCGATGACCTCGGGATCCACGGTGAGACCCAGATAGTTGTTGGAGCCCAGCATGATACGGCGCTTGCCCTCCATCATGACCTCCACGTCCTGCCGGGTCTCCAGCGCGTGGAAGTAGGGATAGATGTCCATCTCGCGGGCCTGGTCGGCACGGGACGGCGCATAGCATTTTTCAAACAGATCCATGCTGTCACTTCTTTCCTTTGAAAATGAGATTAGTTCAAAAAAATGAACCAATGAGAGCGTACCATATCTGCCCGAAAAAAGCAACACGCCGCAAGGAAAAATAAGGAGAAGAATTCAGACCGAAGACAAACCCGTGGTGGTGACTGACGCAATCGAGCAGCGGGGAGCGCGAAGGGCAGAGCTGCTTCGCATTTGATACATTGCCGCCAAAATCTGTCTGAAAAGTGTCAGCTATTTAGACGGATTTCTGTTTGTGCGGCAAACAGTTTGCCGACACACGGAAGGAACCCCGGGAACGGCCGTTCCCGAGGTTCCTCAGCTTGTCAAAAAACCTCGTCTAAGGACGAGGTTTTTGGTATAATGGAGAAGAAAGGCGGTGCAGTTATGGACGAGTGGAAAAAGGATGTGCGGCGAGACGTCGTATTCGTGGACATAGACACGTTGGTTCCGCAGGATCATCTTCTGCGGAAGATTGAAAAAGTCATGGATTACGACTGGTTGTATGAGCGGCTGGATCCATACTACTGCCATGACAATGGCCGCCCCGGAACGGATCCGGTTGTGCTGATTAAGATGGTATTGATTCAGCATCTTTACGGGATTCCCTCGCTGCGGCAAACATACCAGCGGATTCAAGACACACTATCCTACCGTTGGTTTCTGGGATATGGACTGCTGGATAAGATTCCGCATTTCGCCACGGTGAGCTACGCATTCTGCAAGCGATTCCCAGCAGAACTGACGGAGGAAATCTTTGCGCATATTCTCAACAAAGCGTTGAATCACCGGATGGTAGATCCATCTGCAGTGTTTATTGACGGGACACACATAAAAGCCTCGGCAAACAAGAAGAAATACCAAAAGGAACAGGTCAAGAAAGCGGCCAAGATCTATGACGAGCAGCTCAGAAATGAGGTCAATGCAGAACGAGAGAAGCTTGGCAAGAAACGGATTGAGGACGAGGACGACCAGAAGCCCTCTGGAGGAATGACAGAGAAAACTGTTTCCACAACAGATCCGGAGAGCGGGATGTTTGTAAAGGGAGAGCATGAGCGGCAGTTTGCGTACGAGGCGCACACAGCCTGTGACAAGAATGGATTTGTACTGGCAGTGGAAGTGACTGCTGGAAATGTGCATGACAGCGTTGCATGGGATGCGGTGTATGACAAGGTAACAGACGAATTCCCGGAAGCAGAATATTGCGCGATGCACCGACACCCCCACCTTATGGATCCTCGAAAACAATGCCGAAGCAAAACGGCTGTATCACAAGATGGGATTTCGGGAAACCGGCAGAATTCACGCAATTACGAATGGACTTGATGAGATCGAACTCGCATGTGCAGTGGAATAAGCAAACAGACAAATCGGGATTTGTCTAACTGAATACAGAATACCTTATAGCCCTCGGCGTTTCCGCTGAGGGTTTCTCTAATGAATCTGTTACAGAGGGAAAACATTGTGTTTGAGTAAACCTCGGCATCGAGTCTCATATTGTTACGACAAGTAGTTGACACATCAACTAATCGATGATATAGTTGAAGCGTCAACTATTTAAAAGAGGAGGTTCGAAGAATGCCGCGAATAAAGTCAATGATCAGACCAGGTTCGCACTGGGATGAAGTGCATTTCAGCAACCACGTTATGATGGATGCCCTGGCCAAGCATCTTCTGGGTGTTGCGCCATACAGGATGACGGATATTGGAGAAGTTATGGAGGCCTATTGTCAGCTTTCAGATACCAGCGAAGAAGGATGGATAAGGGTGTGGAGTCGCCTTGCGTCGAGGATAGAAGCAGAAGCCGTTTTAAAAGAGAATGATAGATGCATGGTTTCTGCAGCGTCACTGTATATGCGTGCAGCAACATATTGGAGAACCGCACTCATATGTTATAACAATGCCGAGGATCCAAGAGTAGTACAATACTCGAAAAAGGCTGCGGACTGCTATGAGAAATATCTGAAATTATCGGAATATCCAGGCACTGCAATCAACATTCCGTATGAGGGAACCGAACTGCCTGGTCATTTTTACAGATCTCCTGCAGCAGGTGAAAAGGCACCGCTCATGATCCTTGTTCCAGGACGTGATACCTGGGCAGAGGATACAAGATGGATGTATGATGAACTGCTAAACAGAGGGATACATTGTCTTTGCTTTGATGGCCCGGGGCAGGGTGCTGTTTTGAGAGTTCAGAGGATCCCATTTAGACCGGATTTCGAGAATGTTATTACTCCGGTGATCGACTATGCATTGGATCATTTCAGTGAAATAGATCCGGGAAGGATAGGAATAATAGGCTTCAGCTTCGGAGCATTCCTGAGTCCGAGAGCATGTGCTTTTGAAAAAAGGATCAAACTCTGTGTGACCGATACCGGTAATATTGATTGGGGAACACATTTTGCAGATATATTCACCAAAGTCATGAAGCTGCCGTCTCCGCTCAGACCTAAGATGGTATATGGCCTCATGGATGATTACGCATGGAAACACGGTGTAAGCAGGGAACAGGTTATCGAAGAACTAAGAAAGTATGATAACCGGGATATCGTGGATAGAATCGAATGTGATATGCTTGTACTGGATGGCACAGCGGAAATCAACAAGGGCTCTGCGGAGATTTTTTACAAAGCACTTACGAACTGCCGCAAGGAGTATAAGTGCTTCGACAGGGAGTCAACCGCTCAGCACCATGCACAGATGGGTGGATATCAGGCAGGCGCAGAATTCATCGCTGATTGGATAGCTGCAAATTTGCAGAAATGAAAGCAGGAGATATCATTAGAATGAACACAATAGGAAAAAACCTAAGTATAATCTATAGGCAATTCACCGTTTTTCTGAACAGGGAACTTGCGGACTCTGAGCTTACTGCTACTGAATTAATGTACATTGGGTCACTTTATGATCAGGACGGAGTGACACAGGATGACCTTGCACGTGAATTCTGTATTGACAAAGCTGCGACAGCACGTACCATACAGACACTCGAGGGCAAGGGCTTATTGTTACGAAAGGTAGATGAAAATGACAGACGTGCGAAGCGTATCTATCTGACGCCAAAAGTAGAAAAGTATAAAACAACTATTGAAACTGTTCAAAAGAAATGGATGGATCTCTGCGGGGCTGATATCTCAAAGGAAGAGATTGCAGCATTTGAAAAAATGCTGTCTAAATTTGCAGAATGCGTAAGGAGATGATCATATATGGAAATGACGATGAAAGAGGCAATGCAAGAACGTCACATGGTCCGCAAATACCTGGACAAACCGATTCCTGCAGACATAGTTGAGACACTTAATGATAGAATCAGGAAGCTTAACAACGATCATGGGATAGAAATGAAGCTTATAACCGAAGATAAGTCAGCTTTCTCGACGGTCGTAAGGTTGATTCTTGCTAAGGGCGTTAGGAATTATATTATTCTTGCCGGCAAAGAAGCAGATGACCTCAGTGAAAAACTTGGGTATGCCAGTGCGGATATTATGCTCTTTGCACAGACACTTGGCTTAAATACATGGTGGGTCGGTGGCACATTCAATCGTGGTATTCAATCGCAGGTTTCACCTGATGATAAGGTGATAGGTGTTGTTGCTATCGGATATGGTGCTACGCAAGGCATTCCGCATAATTCTAAAACGCCTGAAGAAGTGAGCTCTTACATTGGTGAAACTCCTAAATGGTTTAAAGATGGAATCACAGCAGCGCTTCTTGCGCCGACGGCACTCAACAAACAGCCGTTTAATATCACTGGTGATGGAAATAAGGTTGCTATAAACTGCGAAGGAGGCATCTTTGCCGGAGCAAATCTTGGTCTTGTGAAATACCATTTTGAGATTGGAGCTGGAAAAGAGAATTTTGAGTGGGTTTAAATAGGCTTGACAAAATTCCAGTTTGTCGAGATCAATCTAATTCGCTTTCCCCCTCGAAGGCTTTCGCCTTCGAGGGTTTTTGTTTTATTCTCACGGTCGGGGGAGCGCGCATTCCGGGAGGTTCAGCGCCGTTTCCATCTGATGCGCCGGGATCAACGCGGCATGCTTAGAAAGTAATTTCTGATTCTTCCGCTTTGCGGTATGATGCAGACAAATAATGGTTTATCATTGACAGCGCGGACTCAGAATGATATGATACTCGACAGGGAATGATGTTCTCCCTTGGGAAACCTAAACCGCTTTTGAAGCTGATGGCATCTGTATGTATTTCACATGCAGGGGCGTCAGCTTTTTTTGATTCTCCTGCGATTCAAAAGGAGGATCATTCCGATGAGATTCATCTGCGTTGCACTTGGAGGCGCGATCGGGGCTGTTGGAAGATACGCAATCAGCCTGATTTCTGAAAAGCCGGGCTTTCCTGTTCTAACCCTTATCACCAATGTTCTCGGAGCTGTGCTGATAGGCTTCGTTGTGGGGCTTGTCAGCCAGAGAGAAAACATTTCTTCCAACACAGTACTGTTTTGGAAAACAGGTGTTTGCGGCGGTTTTACAACCTTTTCAGCTTTTTCGCTTGAGGCATTTTCGCTATTGGAAAATCATCAAATTGCGGCAGGAAGCATTTACATTGTCTTAAGTGTGGTGCTCTGTCTTGCAGGTATTTTCTTTGGAAGGAACTTGGCTGCGATTCTGATGCAATGATTTCCGTTTTTTCGAGACCGATCTGGTTCGCTGCTCCCTCGAAGGCTTTCGCCTTCGAGGGTTTTTCGTTTCCTCCCACGGTCGCGGGAGTGTGCACGCGGAAACAAATTGCCGTGCCTTTGTTTCTGTGCTATTCATAGCTGAAAGCCGATTACAAATATCGGTCAAACAGGTCATCAACTTCTTTCATCCGTTTCACTTTCGGATTAAGAATTCGCTTGCCTTTCATGATGACCATAGAGACATTTCGAAGTGCGGCCAGATCGTCCAGCGGATTATCCCGGACGACGATCAGATCGGCAGATTTCCCTTTTTCGATGCTGCCGGTCTCGGAATCAATCCCGACGATTTTGGCGTTCCCGAGCGTGGCGGCATGCAGCGAGTCGCGGTTGGAGGCGCCGATGTATTTGTGATAGCAACAGAGCTCCCGCCAGAAGTTATAGTGCAGGACGAACGGGCAGCCAACGTCATTTCCCAAACCTACGGGGATTCCGTGCTCTAGGCAGGCTTTGGCGCAGTCGATCATGCCGTCCATGACGATGCGTCCGTTCTTCTTTGCGATCGGGAGGGCATGGCTCTCCGAGAGTTCAAACTCCGCGTACGGCAGCGCAGGGGAGAGGGTGCAGATCAGAGATGCGCCTCGCTCCTTGAACAGGCGGATCGTCTCATCGGTCAGACGCGCGCCGTGCTCCACGGTGTCCACGCCGTTCTCAAGCGCCACCCGGACGCCTTCCGGACTTTCCACATGCGCGGCAACCATGTATCCCAGCCGATGCGCTTCCTCACAGGCCGCCTTCACGATCTCCGGAGGCATCCGCAGAACACCCGGTTCGCCCTCTGCCGAGGAATCCATCACGCCGCCCGTGATCATGAGCTTGATCAAATCCGGCTTCGTTTCTGCGATTTGCCGGACATGCTCCACTGCCATTTCAGGCGAATCCGCCTCCGTTGCGATGGAACCCGCGAAGTGGCCGCCCGGTACGGAAACAGCGGTGTTGGCAGAAAGAATCCGAGGGCCGACGATATTGCCCGCATTGATTTGATCCCGAATCTGTGCGTCAATATCCAGAATGCCCGCGACGGTACGGATCGTGGTCACGCCGCTCATCAGCTCAGTTTTCGCATACCCTGCCGTCATGCGCTTGATGACCGCCAAAACCAACCGGCTTTTCGAGAGAATCTGGAACAGCAGCTTGTAATTGGGCGGCTTTTTCTCCGCCTTCGGCGGCTTTCCGCTGGTCGCCAGGTGCACATGAAGATTGATTAACCCCGGCAGCAGATACGCGCCGCCCAGATCCACGACTTCAAATCCATTCGGAATTTCGGTCTCGGGCACGATATCCGCAATGCGCTCCCGGTCAACCAATACTGCCACGCCGGTGATGGGCTCCATGTCCTTTGTCCCGTTCAGAATGATTGCGTTTTTCAGAGCGTATTTCATTTTGCACCTCTGATTTCCAGACAGCAGTCCAGCCCCAGCAAATTGGCAAGGCGGATTGCACGACCCAGTTCGGCGGTTTCCTTTCCGTTCTCCAGATCGGAGATAAAGCTCACGCTGAATCCGCTGACCTCGGAGAGAAACGCCTGCGTGTAGTTCAGTTCCTTCCGCCGCTGCCGCAGTGCGCGGCCGAAGGATTTTACATCAAAGACCTTCATTCTATGTGCTCCAATTCTTCGCCGTACGAACAAATTATGACTGCAATAGAAGAAATTTCGCCGAACGGCTTAGTTTATGTATCTGATTATAAAATAAGCCGAACGGCGAAGTCAAGAACGTTTTGTGTTGGTTTTGACTGTTTTCATTAATTCGGTTTCAACCGAGTCGGTTGCGACCGAGTTAAGTATAGAAGATGAGTGGTCGTAAGAAGAACACATATTAAAAGTTATACCCTATTATACCCTAAAACGAATAGGGTATAATAGGGTATAACTACTTTGAGCAAAAACCCCACTGTGGTTTGAACCACAGTGGGGCATAACATTTTCAGAGATATAGATTCACTCGAAGATCTTTCCACCTTTGCACACGACGGGAAGGGGAATAGCTATATAGATAGCGCTTCGCATCTTCCTTCGTAACAATGATGGTTGCGATCCTCAGGAACCGTTTCTCCATCAGTTGTTTATCGCGGCCTGGACGGCTTTGAGGGCAACAACGGCGTCATCATCCTCGCTGCGACGAACCGGCCCGAGAGTCTGGACCCCGCGCTCACGCGCCCGGGCCGCTTTGACCGCCGCGTGCCGGTGGAGCTGCCGGATCTCAAGGGCCGCGAGGCGATTTTGAAGGTGCATTCCAAAAAGGTCCGGATGTCGGACGGTGTGGACTTTGAGAAGATCGCGCGCATGGCCTCCGGCGCATCGGGCGCGGAGCTCGCGAACATCATCAACGAGGCCGCGCTGCGCGCCGTGCGCGACGGGCGCAAGGCCGTGACGCAGACGGATCTCGAGGAGAGCATCGAGGTCGTCATCGCGGGCTATCAGAAGAAGAACGCCATTCTCTCCGAGCAGGAGAAGCGCGTCGTCGCCTACCACGAGATCGGCCACGCGCTCGTGGCGGCGCGGCAGACGCAGTCCGCTCCCGTGCAGAAGATCACGATTGTGCCGCGCACCTCCGGCGCACTGGGCTACACGATGCAGGTCGAGGAGGGCAACCACTATCTCGTGAGCCGCGAGGAGCTGGAGAACAAGATCGCCACGCTCACCGGCGGCAGAGCAGCCGAGGAGATCGTCTTCGGCTCGATCACCATCGGCGCCTCCAACGACATTGAACAGGCGACGAAGCTCGCCCGCGCCATGATCACGCGCTATGGCATGAGCCCCGCGTTCGACATGGTCGCGCTCGAGACCGTGACGAACCAGTACCTTGGCGGAGATTCCTCGCTGACATGCAGCCCGGAGACGCAGCGTGAGATCGACGAGAAGGTGGTCGCGCTCGTGAAAAAGCAGCACGAGAAAGCCGCGTCCATCCTCATGGCCGACCGCGAAAAGCTCGATGAGCTCGCCCAGTATCTCTACAAGAAGGAGACCATTACCGGCGAGGAGTTCATGAAAATTTTGAATTCCTGACTAATGGCTAAACGCTCGCTGCACAGCATAGAGCAGGGCTCGTGTTGGAATCTTTGCATCCGTCCTTCAAAGTTCAGTGGGTGAAGTTGCAGTGTAGGAAGCGCCCTGTGTTGAGCACAGGGCGCTGATTCTTTATTCAGGGCTTCTGCCGCTGCAGAGATAGAATATCGTCAGCAGACCGGGTCCGCAGTGCGCGCCGATGACCACACCCAGACTCGTGATAGTGATCTCCCCAATCTGGGGATAAGCCGCTCGAATGCTGTCCCGCACGAACTCCGCGTCTTTGCGGCAGTCTGCCTGCAGAATGTGAATCCGCAGCCCTGTGGGATCTGCGACTTTGCTCAAATCGTGAAATACGCCGTCCAGAATGGCATGCAGCGCCGCTTTGCGTCCGCGCGCCTTCTTGACCACATCCAGTGTTCCTCCGTCCGGCACATACAGAACAGGCTTGATGCCGAGCACGGAGCCTACCAGCGCCGCCGCATTGGATACTCTCCCGCCGGCTTTCAGATAATTCAAATCGTCTACGGTAAAACGATGAGCGATTTTTAGCTTGTTTGCCTCGCCCCAGGCAATGACCTCGTCAAAGCCTGCACCGCGCTCCATGCGCTCCACCATGTGTTCCACCAGCAGCCCAAGTCCACCGGAGATGCACAGCGTATCCATCACATAGAGCCTCTGTTCCGGGAATTCGGTCCGGATTTTCTCCGCTGCCATGTTGGCATTGACAAAGGAGGCAGACATCTTCTGGGACATATCCAGGAAGATCACATCTCTGCCGGTTTCCAGCAGGCTCTTGAAGAAATCGTAATAGACGAATTCGTTGATCATGGAAGTCCTCAATAGATCCCCATTTCGCATACCGATGTAGACCTTCTCCCGGCTTTCTTCCCGGCAGTCGTCCTCGCAAAGCGCGCCATTGACGGTGTAGGTGTAAGAAATGAAAGGAATGTGGTGCGCATCCAGCCATGTGCGGGGAAGATCGGATGTGGAGGATGTGGCAATGATGTAGTCAGACATGTTATCTCTCTTTCTCCTTTATGCGTTTTTTCTCTTTGCGTGTAAAAACAACCGTCGCCATCTGGTTCGCCAATAATCTTTCCCGTATACGATTGCCTCCGCCAACAGGCAGACCGGAAGCGCGGCTATCACGTCGATGGTGGAGTGCTGCTTGACAAAGCAGACGGCGAGACACACCATCAGCGCAAAGGCTGCCAGCGCCGCTTTGATCCAGGCACTCAAATCTCTGTCCTTCCAAGCCACAGAGAGGATTCCGAGCGAGTAGGCCACATGCAGCGAGGGACAGACGCCGGTGGGCGTGTCAAAAGCGTAGATGATCCCCAGGATCCAGGTGAAAAAGTTCTGCCGAGGAAAGACCGCCGGGCGCAGATCCTGCACACTGGGGTAGACGATATAGCAGAGCACGGCGGCGGCTTGGGTAATCATCAGAAACACCTGCAGCCGCTTAAAGCTATCCACATCATAGAAAAAGGTATAGGCCAGCGATCCTGCCACGAGCAAATACCAGCCTACATAGAAGATTACGAAAAATTCGTTGAACGGGATTACATTGTCCAAAAAGCTGTGGATCACATGGCAGCGCTCCGGGGGAATCAGATTTTCCGTCAGAAAATACAGCGCAAAGTACACAAGCCAACCGGAGAGCAGCTTGGCATGGGCAAAGCGCGGCTCATTTAGCCGCTTGAGTGAAAAGCCGTTGTAGTCAACCCGCTTTTTCTTCATGGCTCCAGACCTCCAAAAGGATATTCTCGGATGCCTTCAAAGAATACAGGAACAATCTAAACGGAAAATAAACTCTTCTGAGAAAAAATAAGATCCGCCCACAGACTTCGCTAACATTGGGCGGAATACGAATTATAGTGTGTTCATTCAACCACCATTTGACCGGCTGAAAAGAAAAAACTTGAGGCTCATTTTCCCTTTTTCAGCCGGTACAGCCGGTAAGGAGGGGGAGAGTTTGAGAGGGGGAACCGTCCCTCTATCTAGCTTATGCCGAGATTTTCAAAAAACAGCAAGAATTGCGAAGCAGCGAAAATCTCCTGTGAGGCAAAATCAGAGCGGAAACCAGATCTGATCCTTTTTCGGAAGCACTTCCCGCTGAATCCAATGGCGGATGCGCCGGATCGCCTGTTTTGCAAACGGCTGTGACTTCGTGAGATCCAGCTCCGCCAGCTTTGTGACCGTGAATTTCTCGGTTTTCCAATCATACACGATCTCACCCCATTCGCCGTCGTTGTCCGCCTGGTAGGCGTAGACAACGGCGGCTTTTGTCTTTTTCAGCCGGTTCAGACGAACCATATGCAGAAAACCGCGCTCCGTCAGCTCCTCTCTCATTTGATTGAGAGAGCGGTAATAGATGTTCTCCGCCGCCTGTGCGGAGCGGCGGCCATTGCGGAGCGCAAGCGCCTCAAACGTCTGCTTTTTTGCCGGACGGAAGCAGTTTTCACAGAAGCCCAGATGCAGCGACACAATGTCCCGGTTGACATTGCCCAGCGCCGCAAACGGCGGAATGACCATGCTGGACTGTTCAGACTGGAGCAGGCTGTTCTCCGGCTCCCATTCGGGATTTCCGCGAACCTTGAGGAGTAAATAATCATCGTTGTCGTCATCCTTCTTTTTCTTCTTCTTGTCCTTTTCGTCTTCCTCGAAAATGATCTCGTTGGTCGTGCCGTCCAGAATGTATTTGAGAACGGTCTTCGGCTCCCGGTTCACCTGTCTGCCGATCTCCGCAAGCGCCTCAGGATCGTGCCGGTCGTTGTTCTGATGATAGAGCCACATGATCTTTCGCAGCAATGGATCGGTGGATTTCGTGGAGATGGGAAAGCCCGACCGCATCACGCGGAGCTCCTCCTTCACAGCGTGCTGCATCGGATATTTCAGAAAGCCGTCAATTTTGCCCCTGTCCGGGTCGAATTTCGGCAGTGCATCCATGATCGCCATCGCACAGGCGAGCTTCATATCCTCATAAAGCGACTCCTGCCCGTAGGTTTTGATGGCTGCGTTGACTGCCTTGTTGATTCGCGGCTCAAACAGGTGCAGGAACAGCGCCAGTGCCTTCAGATCGCCGGTGTCCCGATATCGAACCGCTGCGTTGGTGAGCGTATCGTCTTTGCCGATCGGATCCGGATAGGTGAACATCCTGCTGCTGTCGTTCACAGCTGCACCCCCACGTCTGCAAGCAGGCGCTTGAATTGGATCTCTTCCAGATACCGACCGTTGGCGTACTCCGGATCGCGGATCGCCTCATCCCGCCGCTCCTGCGCCAGACGTAAGGCAGCTTCCTTTGCCTGTTCTGAAAATTTTTTTCGAGATGCATAGCTGCGCAGTGTCCCAGTGGAGCTTTCATATTTCCGAAGAACATCGCTGGCAGCGGCAGCCTCTTTCTCAAATCCGGAATCCGCCGGAAGGGCGAAATCTGCGCAGAGAATTTGCTTTCCGCCGGTCAGCTCCATTGGCGCATAGCCCTTGCAGTATTTCTGACGGTAGGCATGCTCCATCAGAAAATAGCGCTTGCAGACCGGGCAGCGCCGGGGATAGTGATTGTAAGCGAGACCCTCAAAGAAATCCGTCAGCAGAAACGCACGCAGATTGGTGAAGACCACATGCCGTACCGAAGCGTCCGAATCCTCCTCGAGATAATGGTTCTGCAGCGAGAGTTCCGGGCTGCGGAAGATCTGACTTGCCAGCCAAAGCAGATCCTCCGGCTTCGTCGATTCGAGCTCTTTGAGTCGCATCACGAACCGGTGCAGCCAGGAATCCACGTCTCCGAGGTCGTAACAGAGCTGGATAAACTCCGACAAAAACGCCTTTTCCTGCTCCAGAAGCTGTTTTCCCGGATGACGGATCGGGTTGTTCGAGAGATCGTAATGAACCTGCACCCAGAGCTCTGCCTGATCGAGGGCACGCGTGTGGAATTGCTTCGCATAGTCCGCGATCTGATCGGCCGCCGCCTCCGTGAAGAGCGTTTCGACCGATTGGCGCAGCTCCTCTACACCAGTTAGGTGAAAGGGCGGCAGCGTCTCCAGATCCGGCAGAACACGCGCAATCATATCGTGGATCTCTTTTATTTGATTCTGCAGGATCAGACCGTTCTGCAGTTCCCTCAAATGCTGATCCAGATAGTCCCACAGGACGCTGACACGAGCCACCGCGTCGTGTACGCGTGCGTGCTGCAGCAGTTCGAGACAGAAATGCCCCAGCGGGTATTCCTCTCCGAGAAACCGAATGCGGTCGCCCTCAATTTCAGCCTTCCAATTGAACATGAAACCACCACCTTGGACAGATTGGTATTTCACTGCTTCAGATCCCGCAGCATGAGCTCTGCGACGCCCTGGATGCGCAGCTCCTCCGGGTAGATGTCCGCAAACTCCGGATTCTCCGGATGGAGGTAGTAGCGCTCTCCATCGTGGGCGAGCCGTTTGAGCGTGGTTTGCCCCTCGTCGTCAATGGCAACGACGATCTGACCGACTGAGGCGTGGGAAGCCTTGCGGATCACGACCAGATCGCCGTCCTGAATGCCGGCGCCGATCATGGATTCTCCGTACACACGCAACGCAAAGTAATCGCTTCCGTTCAAAAGGGAGTGCGGAACCTCCACGAAGCCCTCGCGCACTTCCTCTGCGGCGGTCAGAACACCAGCGGCCACATGACCGATGATGGGCAGAGATACCACTTGAGAAGCAGCACACGCACGGATATGCTCTGTGACGATTCCGCCCCGGCCGTCATATTCCAGCATTCCCTGCTCCGCCATGGAACGAAGATAGCTGGACGCCGTTTGGCGTGACAGTCCCGTCCCATGCTCAATTTCGCGCATCGTTGGCGTGCGCAGGTGTTCATCAAAAAAGGCATTTACAAACGCCTCAATCTGTCTCATGGTTTCCGGACTCTTGGATCGCATAACAAAAATCACTCCATTCGATGACAAATGTCAACGATATATTACAACTATCGCTGACGTTTGTCAAGCATAGATTATAAACGACATATTTCTGCCTCACCGTTCATTTTCTGCTGCTGCGCAATACTTACCTTTTTTTCAAAATCTCCGCATAATAATAGTAGAGGGATTTATCCCAACCGCTCACACGCATGAAAAGCCCGAAGGCTGATCCAACTCCGGATTGACCTTCGGGCTTCCTGGTTTTACTGCACAGATGTCATTTGAGAAATGCTTCGATCTCTTTTTCTTTCAGCACTTTCCCGACTGAAACGACCTGCTCATTGACCACCAGTGCCGGCATGCTCATGGCGCCATAGGACATGACCTTCTCCATGTCGGTGATGTATTCCACCTCCACCTCGAGCCCCAGCTTCGCGACCGTCTCTTTGACGTTTTCATAGAGCTGATGGCAGGATTTGCACCCGGCGCCGAGCACCTTGATGCAGCAGATTCCATCCACCGGCTTTCCACAGCATTCACCCGGTGCGCTGCTTTCTCTTTTCTCGCCGTCAGTACTGCAGCAGCACGCGGATTGAGCGACAGTCTCTTTTTTCTTTCCGAACAGTGACATGATGATGACCTCCGTTTATTTTTTATATCAGCAATCCTTGCATTGCGTTGAAGAAATAGCCTACAAGGATGATGCCCACAGTACAGATTGCAATGAACGTACCCAGCAGTTTCCCTTTGACTGCCTTTTTCAGCATGATCATGGACGGCAGCGACAGCGTGGTGACGCCCATCATGAAGGACAAAACAACGCCGAGCAACGCCCCTTTTGAAAGAAGTGCCTCCGCAATGGGAATCGTCCCGAAAATATCCGCGTACATCGGAACGCCGCAGATCGTGGCGATGACCACGCCGAAGGGATTATTTCCTCCGAGCGCTTTCACCACCCATCCCTCCGGAATCCAGTTGTGAATCACCGCTCCAATTCCGACGCCGATCAGAACATAGGGAAATACCTTTTTTGCGGTGGAGACGACCTGCTCCCACGCATATTTCAGACGTTCTTTGAAGTGCAGTTCTGCTTGCGGCAGGTCGATCGCCTTCCCGCTGCGTATGAAATCCTGTACCTGATCCTCCAGATGCAGCGATTCGATCAGCGTACCTCCTGCGACTGCGATTACCAAACCAAGCACAACATAGACCACAGCGACCTTCCAGCCGAAAATGCTCATCAGAAGGACAAGAGATCCGAGATCCACCATCGGGGAGGAGATCAGAAACGAGAACGTCACGCCGAGCGGCAGTCCCGCACCGGTAAAGCCGATGAACAGCGGGATCGAGGAGCAGGAGCAAAACGGCGTCACCGTGCCGAGCAGTGCCGCGATGATCCTCGCGCCGAGACCGTTGAAGCGGCCCAGAATCTTCTTGCTCCGTTCCGGCGGAAAGAAGCTCTGGATATAGGAAATGATCAGGATCAGGACGCCGAGCAGCACCATGATCTTGATGGTGTCATAGAGAAAAAACAGGATGCTGCCGCCGAGCCTGCTGTCGATGTCCAGACCGCAAAGCGACAGCAGGCGCCCAATCAGCCTGTTGAGCCATTTCATGCCGAGAATCTCGTCTTGAATCACAGACCACATAAAAGTTCCTCCGATTCATAAATCGAAATATATCTATATATTGTCTTTTCAATAAGCTGTGCCGCGGCACAGCTTATATGATGATCGGGTTACTCGCTGCAGCAGGCAGCGCCCTGTCCTGTCACGGTCGTCAATTCCTGCAGGACAGAGATCGCGGCAGCGGCACCCTCCTGTGAGATGGAGTAGTGCATCCACTTTCCGTCTTTTCTTCCGACAATCATGCCGGAGTCGCAGAGGATTTTCATGTGATGGGACAATGTCGGCTGTGTGATGTGCAGATCATCCAACAGGACACAGGCGCATTTTTCTCCGCTTTGCAGGAGTTTCACGATTTTGATGCGGTTTTCATCGCATAATGCCTTAAACATTTCGGCAGTTTTCTTGTCCGACAGTTCCAACGCAACCACCTCATATTGACGATTATCTATTTATTATTATATTCATAATGATCTATTTGTCAAGGGCCTTTTCGTATCATTATGGTGAGCGAATTTCAACGAACGGGATTCTGAACACAGCAAGCGCCTAAAAATCAAAACGTCTGCACATGACAGGCACATTTCTGCCTCACTGTTCATTTTCCGTTGCTTTGCGATACTTACCTTTTTTTCGAAATCTCTGCATAAAGATAGTAGAGAGTGATGTCTTTACAATGAAAAAGGCTTCCTCCATCTGCAAATTCACAGAAGAGAAAGCCTCTCGCTGTATTTGTTGTTTGTGCCCTGTCAATCGTCGTGGTGGCCGCAGCCGCCGTGATGGCCGCATTCGTGACCCTCACCATGATGATGACCGTGATGACCGCAGTCATGATCTTCGCCGTGATGATGACCGTGGTGGTCGCACTTGGCGTCGGGGTCGAATTGCAGACTGCCCTGCGCCAGCGCTTGCGCTGCTGCATCCGCAGAGCCGGTCACGCCGCCGTAGAGCGTGATGCCCGCTTCCGCAAGCGCGTTGCGCGCGCCCATGCCGATGCCGCCGCAGATCAGCGCATCCGCCTGCGCCGTCTTCAGGAAACCGGCGAGCGCACCGTGTCCGCTGCCGTTCGTGTCCACGATCTGCTCGCCGACGATCTTGCCGTTGGCCACATCATAGAGCTTGAACTGCTCTGTGTGGCCGAAATGCTGAAAGATCTCTCCGTTTTCATAGGTAACTGCGATTCTCATATGATTCGTTCCTTTCTGTGAGATATTCGGCGCGCTCTGTCCGTGAAGCTGATAGCTGCCGCCGCGCAGCTGCAACCGCTTGCCGTCCACCAGCGCCTCCGCAACCTTTTTTCGCGCGCTGTCATAGATGGCGGTCACGGTGGGGCGGGAAACCCCCATGCGCTCGGCGCACTGCTCCTGCGTCAGCCCCTCGCGATCCAGCAGCCGGATCGTCTCAAACTCATCGAGCGTCATGACCACCGGCGCGCCTGCGGCGAGCTCTTCGGGGGCGAATTCCCAGTAGTCCGGATAACTGCCAATCCACCTGCACCGCTGTCTTCTCGGCATAGCCGCACCTCATTTCTGACTTATGTTGAAAACATTATAACATCATTTCAAACATATGTCAATAATGAACGAGCTGCGGTTTTTGAAACAAATGAAGAAATGCGAAGCCCAAAGGCGGATCCAATTCGGGTCGACCTTTGGGCTTTTGCTATTAACTGTCATTGCTTAACACACACGATTCTGCCTCACCGTTCATTTTCTGCTGCTTTGCAATACTTACCTTTTTTTCAAAATCTCCGCATAATAATAGTAGAGAGATGAATCCCAACCGCATTTTCAACCGATAAGCCCGAAGGTTGATCCAACATAGGACCGACCTTCGGGCTTTTGCGTTTAAGGAAACTCGGCTGAAACGCCAAAATCCAATATATTGACAACTGCCCCCACTTTTTCATTTGAAGTGGAGGCATTTTTTGTTATCCAAATCTCATGAAGAGGGGGGGTGATACCCATGCCGCTGAAAATTCCAATCCATCTGCGCAGCCAGATCCGGGACCTGATCCCGCTCTGCTGCAACCTCACCGACGGGCACTGTCTGCTGCTGGGCGGGCCGTGCGCACAGGCGCTCTCGGAGTCCCGGATCGTATGCAAGTACTTCCGGGACTTCGTGCTTCCGGGCGAACCGGAGCTGTGCAAAGAAATCATCCAGTAAATACAATTTGAATTAAGGAGAAAACAAAAATGAAAACATTCGGAACCACCAAAATCATCGGGGTCGACCATGGCTACGGCGTGCGCCCGTAATGGGCTTTACAGCGAATCTACCAATCGCAAGGTAGCGGGTGAGTCTCAAGGCCCGAAAGCAACTGCCTGACCCGTATGGGAAACCAAACCGGGGAACAT
>JAFUCD010000029.1 GCA_017459865.1 Oscillospiraceae bacterium | reverse complement strand
CCTTCCGCGACTTCGAATCACAGCTTGCCGTCTGGAATAGAAAGTATAACAATTTCCCCATGCGCCCTCTTAATTGGCAATCACCAAAGCAGGTGCTTTCTTCTTTCCCGCTTTGTGTAACGCATCATTGACAAACCTACACCTCAGGCGCATCAAACTCTGAAAAAATGCTTGACAAACCGAAACAGCGTGGTAAAATGTCATTTGTTCGCACCGATGCGGGCGTAGCTCATCCGGTAGAGCGCCACCTTGCCAAGGTGGAGGTAGCGAGTTCGAGCCTCGTCGCCCGCTCCATACTAAAACACCGACTGTTCGTCGGTGTTTTTTTTGCTGCTCTCATGCTTCAATATACAAAGGGGCTGTCTCAAAAGAGGCAGTCCCGAAAAACTTTAAAATAACGGCAGCCG
Organism: Oscillospiraceae bacterium; assembly: GCA_017459865.1. The sequence continues at coordinate 200,390 of JAFUCD010000029.1, read as the reverse complement.
GCTCTTGAGAAAGAGTCGGCTGTCGGCATATAATTTTGTTTGTGAATAAAAATCAAATGCAGTTAGATTATACTCCGTACGCGGGAGAATATCAACTAAAACTGCCCCTCGAAACAGAAATTTTAATAGCGAAGAACGATCCGGTGAGATTACTGAGCGCAATGGTGAAAAGGATGAACATGGAAAAGATCCTGCGTTCATACTCCCATAACGGGAGACACGAGTACTCACCGAGAATTCTTCTCAAGGTGCTGGTGTATGCGTACATGCGCCGCATCTACAGCACGCGCGAGATCGAGCGTGCCTGCCGGGAGAACGTAAACTTTATGTATCTCCTGGAAGGAAATGCACCGCCGGATCACAATACGATCCACCGTTTCCGGTCAAAGAGGCTGGCCGGGCGGGAGAAAGACCTTCTGGAGCAGCAGGTCGCAATGCTTCAGTCGATGGGCGTGCTGAGCATGGAGACAGTATTCATTGACGGGACGAAGATCGAGGCCAATGCCAATCGCTACAGCTTTCGGTGGAAGAAGAACGCGATCCGTTCCGGTGAGAAGCTGGTTCAGAAGATCCGGGCAGCATTACCGGAGCTGGTAAAGACGACGGGCGTGAAGTGGCACATCCCGGAGCAGATCAAGCTGCACAAGGTGAAGAAGCTGCGGAAACGGCTGTATGAGAAAGCGCAGCAGCTGGGGCTGGAATTCGTCCACGGCAAGGGCAAACATAAGCACCCTCTGCAGCGTGCCATTGAAACCGTGGAAGGCTGGCTGCAGAAACTGAAGCAGTACACGCAGGACATTTACATCTGCGGAAGCCGCAACAGCTACAGCAAGACAGACAACGATGCGACGTTCATGCATATGAAGGAAGATCACATGCGAAATGGACAGCTCAAGCCGGGGTACAACGTGAACGTAGCTTGCTCAGAGGAATTCATCATCGGCAATTACATCAGCTCGGATCGAAATGATGTGCATACGCTCATCCCATTCATGGAGTACCTGAAACGGCATTCGGCGATCCGCCGCGTCTGTGTGGACGCAGGCTACGAGAGCGAGGAAAATTACTGCTACTTTGAGCGGGCGGAGCAGGAACTGTTCGTCAAGCCCTCAAACCACGAGGCCAAGAAAAGCCGAAAGTACAAAAGCGACATCAGTCGTCGAGAAAACATGGCATACAACAAAGAGCAGGATACCTACACCTGCGCCGCCGGGAAAGCGCTGACGCTGGATCATGTGAAGAAGGAAAAAACCGCCAGCGGTTTTGAAACGGAAAAGTCTGTTTACAGCTGCAAGGAATGCTCTGGCTGTCCGCTGAAGGAAAAGTGCATACTGGCAAAGGGAAGCAAAAAGCCTTTGGAAGAGCGCAGCAAGGTGATCTATGTCTCCAAACGCTTTGCTGAACAGCGCGAGGCGATGGAAGAGAAGATCAATACCGAGCGGGGTAAGCTGATCCGCGTCAACCGCAGCATCCAAGCCGAAGGGGTGTTTGCGATGGTAAAGGAGGACATGAACTTCCGCAGATTCATGCTCCGTGGGACGGTCAAAGTAGAAGTGGAATGGACGCTTTTGAGCTTGGCATACAACCTTCTGAAGCTGCATCATAAAGCGCAAAGCAACCGCTTGGGAACGGGGCTTGTGGTTCCGAAGCGATTTCCGGCAGGTCTGTGACCTGAATAACAGATAAAGGACACCCATAGGGAGCGCCGAACGGCACTCCCTGTGGGTGTTGCTTTCTTTTAAGAAAAAATCTCTGCGTTTTCCACAATGAGCAGAAAACAAAAGAGGAGCTGCCTCAATCTGACCGATTTGCGCATTTTGAGACAACCCCTTTGTATAAATGTTTTATTTTTCAAGCTGATCGAACCGCGCCATGATGGCGGCCATCTGCTCACGGGTGGCGTTGCCCTTGGGGTTGAAGCTCCCGTCGGGCATGCCGGTCACTACGCCGTTGGCGACCGCCCATGCGACGGCGGGTCTGGCGTATTCGCTGATCCTGTCAGCGTCGGTGATTTTGCTCAGATCCGCCTGACCGGCTTCGGCGTTGCTGTAGCGATAGAGCATCGCGACCATCTGCTCGCGGGTGACCTTGTCGTTGGGGGAGAACGTCGTGTCGCTCGTGCCCTTAACGACGCCCTCGCTGAAGCCCCAGATCACGGCGTCGCGATACCAATCCGCTTTCAGATCGGTGAATTTGCACTGGTCGCGCATCTCCTGCGTCACGGTCGGGGAATCCGCCATGCGATAGAGGACGGTTGCAAACTCCGCGCGCGTCGTGGTGCCCTGCGGATCAAAATGCGTGGCATCCTTGCCCTGCATGAGTCCCTTCTCATAGACATAGGCGATGTCGTCATACGACCACGCCGTTTTTGCCACATCCACAAAGGGCAGCTCCTTCGCGGGCTGCGGGTCGGGGCTGGGATCCGGACTCGGGTCGGGACTGGGATCCGGACTGGGATCGGGATCCGGGCTTGGCTGCGGATCGGCCTTCGGCGTCACGGTCAGCGTCGCGGCGTCGCTCGTGATGGGCGCGCGCTGCCCGTAGAAGTCCGTGACCACACAGCGGTACTGCTGCCCGTCGAGCGCCTTGGCGGCGGTCACGGTCAGCGCGGCGGTGGCGGCGGTGGGATTATAGCCGTCGATCGGGTTCCCGTTGTCGTCGGTCTCCTTCACGGGGATATCGGTCCAGGCGTCGCTGCCCTTCGGCGCGGTCTGCCACTGGTAATAAGGGGTGTTGCCGTATTTGGTCTCCACGCGGAATTCGGCGCTCTCGCCCTCTGCGGCGGTCACGTCCTCCGGCTGCTTTGTAAACTCGATGTCTACCCAATGCTCCGGCGTGACCTTCAGCATCCGCGTTGCGATGTCGGTATGGCCCAGACGCGTCGGGTGCATGGACCAGACGAAGTAAGTGAAATAGTTCGGGTCGTTCAGACTCATGCCCCAGGAGTCAACGCCGTCGACGTCGACAAAGGTATACTTATTTGCATACGCCGATTCACTGCGCATGTAGCGGTTGATCATGTCGATCACGGGCTGCACGATGGGACCGAGGTTGACCGTGTGGCTGTCGTCGAGATAGATCTTGTACGCGGGATTGTACACGCCGAGCACGAGCATTGTGATTTTGGGATTGAGCGTGTAGATCTCCTTCATCGTCGCTTCCCAGTTTTCCTTGTAAAGCGTGAAGTACATGTTGAGGTTCGAGATCAGATCACGCAGGATCGACGGCATATTGCCGGCAGTTTTTGCAAGCTTGACCAGATCCGCGAAGCTCGGGTTCTGCGCTGCGAGCTGATCGAGGTATTGCTCCACCGCCCGATACAGCGCGCTCTTCTCGCTGTCGGAAGAGCCCGCGCCCTCCATCGCGAAGATGAACTTCATCGCCGAGGCGGTGAGGATGTCGTTCGAGCCGAGGTTGATGCTCATCAGATCCGATGTCCGGATGCCGTTGCGGAACATGTCCGTGTAACCGTCGAGCACCTCGGGGGACATGTAGCTGCTGCCAAAGCACTGCTTCCAGAAATCATCCGGGTCGGTGGCCTTGCCGTCCATCATGTAGCGCAGCTCGATGAGCCGGAAGCCGCTCGTCGCATACTGCAGCAGATCCGCGTCTACTGCGTTTGCCACGATATCATGATACGCGCCGCGTACGCGCGTAAAGCCGTAGTTGTCCCAAGAGCCGCTGTAGGTGTAGCCGGCGGCAACGCTGTCGCCGATGCACAGATACTGCCTGTACTTGGTATACTGGTACTTGTCCAAAGCGAGCGCGGACGAAAAGCTCGCCACCATCGCGATCACCAGCAAGACCGCAAGGAATCTGCTGATTTTTTTCATGTTCATCCTCCTGTTCTTGTTAATAGAGATAAACATGGACATAATAGCATAGACTGTACAGAAAGAAAAGAGGAAAGTGACAAAAAACAAAAATGTGTCTTTTACCTGACGGCAAAAGACACATTTTTGAATTGGTCGGAGTGGCGAGACTTGAACTCGCGGCCTCATGGTCCCGAACCATGCGCGCTACCATCTGCGCTACACCCCGAAACAGCTTTTTTATTATAACGACACGAGCCTGACTTGTCAAGCATTATTTTTGCCGCTTCGCCGGGGCATTTTCGGGAAACATAGTTCTTTTCGCCCGCGCATAAGCTCATTCGGAGGGGGGATCCGGATGAAGCGATTGAAGATCTATGTCTGCGTGCTTTTGTTTGTCGGACTCACGGTGCTCAAGCTCGTCGCGCCCGCGGCGGCGCTCGGTGTGCGCGCGGCTGTACAGACGCAGCTGGCACGCAATGATGATTACGGCGCTGCGCTGCACTCTGTGCTGCACGCCGGCGCGGAGGAGACGTCGGCGTCCGTGGAGACCCGATACACCGCCGTCCTCCCGCTGGAGCAGATGGAGCAGGCGCGCGCGGCGCATGTGCATTCCTATTTCACGGGGCTGCCGGGGACGCTGCTGCACCCCACACCGAGCGACGAGACCGAGGCGGAGCTGGACCACGCCGCCGCGATGGACGCGGCCTTCGCCGCGCGCGAGACGTTTTTGGCGTCGCAGGCGGAGTTTTCCGACCGCGCGCTGCCGACGAATGTGAGCTATGACATCCCGGAGCTGCCCTTTGCGGCGGTCACACCCGTGGCGGGCTACACCTCGTCCGGCTTCGGCTATCGGCTGCACCCGATCCAGAATGCGGTCAAATTTCACTATGGCACGGACTTTGCCGCCGACGCCGGAACGGAGATCCGCGCCTTTGCCGATGGGACTGTGCTCGCCGCTGGTGAGGACGCGGGGTATGGCAATTACGTGAAGCTTGATCACGGCGGCGGCTTCGTCACGCTCTACGGGCATTGCAGCGCGCTGCTGGTCTCGGCGGGGGAGACGGTCACGGCGGGACAGACGATCGCCCGTGTCGGCGCGACCGGGCAGGCGACCGGACCGCATCTGCACTTTGAACTGATCCGGGAGGGGGTCTATCTGAATCCGGAATTCTATCTCGCGGTGTGACCGCGCCCCTGCCGTCACGCCCGGCGGCGCGCTGCTGCTCGGCGCGCTGGTTTTTCTGCTGCGCGGGGAGGAGCTTTCAGCGCTCGCTGCTGCCGTGGCTGTGCACGAGCTGGGGCATGTCGCGGCGCTGCGGCTGCTCGGCGTGCGGCTGGAGGGCGTCACGCTCGCCGCCACCGGGCCCGTGCTGCGATGCGGGGCGGTACGGCCGGGACTGCCGGGCGCGCTCGCTGCGCTCTCCGGTCCCGCCGCCGGCACGCTGCTGTGGCTGCTGCTTCGGCGCACATGGGCGCTCGCAGCGGAGATGAGCCTTGTGCTCGCGCTGGTCAACCTTCTGCCGGTCCTGCCGCTCGACGGCGGGCGGGCGATGGAGGCGGTCGCGTACCAACGCCCGGGCGTGCTGTGCGCGGTGCGCACGCTGACGCTCGGTGCGCTCACGCTCTGCGGCGCATGGTGCCTGCTCGCGGGCTGGGGCTGGGCGCCGCTGCTGTTCGCGTTTTGGCTGATCACGGCGCCGAAGCTGCGGTCGGGCTTGTAAAACTGCGCCGTTTGATGTACAATATTTTATTATTGATTTTGAAACGGAGCATGCTTTTATGGACCGGCGCTTAGAACGCATCCTGCCTCGGGTGCAGAAGCCCGCGCGGTATACGGGCGGGGAATATAACCAGATCATGAAAAACAAGGCGGACGTGGACGTGCGCGTCGCGTTCTGCTTCCCGGATCTGTATGAGATCGGCATGAGCAATATCGGCATGCGCATCCTCTACAGCACGATGAACAGGCTGGACGGCGTGTGGGTCGAGCGCGTGTTTGCGCCCTGGGGCGACATGGAGCAGGAGATGCGCGACGCTTCGATCCCGCTCTGGGCGCTCGAGAGTGGCGACCCGGTATCGGCGTTTGACATCGTCGCGTTCTCCGTCGGCTATGAGATGGCGTATACGGCGGTGCTGAACATGCTGGATCTTTCGGGCATCCCGCTGCGCAGCGCGGACCGCCCCGACCTTACCCCGCTCGTCATCGCGGGAGGCACGAGCTGCATGAACCCCGAGCCTATGGCGCCGTTTTTCGATCTGATGATCATCGGCGAGGGCGAGGAGGTCAACAACGAGATCGTGCTCCTGTACCGTGAGGCGCGCGACGCGGGGTGGAGCAAGGCGCAGTTTCTTCGCACGGTCGCCGAGACCATTTCGGGCGTCTACGTCCCGAGCCTCTATACGCCGGAGTACAACCCCGACGGCACGCTGCAGACCATCCGCGCCGCCGCGGGCGCGCCCGCGCGGGTCAAAAAGCGCATCATCCAGGACCTCGACGCGTGCGAATATCCCACGGCGCCGATCGTCCCGAGCACGGAGATCGTGCACGACCGCGTGAACGTCGAGCTCTTTCGCGGCTGCATCCGCGGCTGCCGCTTCTGTCAGGCGGGCTATGTCTATCGCCCGGTGCGCCCGCGCAAGCCCGAGACCATCGTGTGGCAGGGCGTCGAGAGCCTGAAGAACACCGGCTATCAGGAGGCGACGCTCCTGAGCCTTTCGAGCAGCGACTATCGTCCGCTCTCGGATGTGTGCGACGGGCTGCTGGATTACTGCGAGCCGCGCAGTATCAGCCTTTCGCTGCCGAGTCTGCGCGCGGATAACTTCTCTATGGACATCATGAGCCGCCTGCAGAAGGTGCGCAAGGGCGGTCTTACGTTTGCGCCCGAGGCGGGCACGCAGCGTCTGCGCGACGCAATCAACAAAAACGTCCGCGAGGAGGATCTGTTGAACTCCTGCCGCGTCGCCTTCGAGGGCGGCTGGAACGGCGTGAAGCTCTATTTCATGCTGGGCCTGCCCACCGAGACGGACGAGGACGTCGTCGGCATCGCGCAGCTCGCCGATCAGGTGCTGCACACCTGGCGGCAGTACGCCAAAAACAAAAACCGCGGCGTGCGCATCACGGTCAGCACGTCCTGCTTCGTCCCCAAGCCGCACACGCCCTTCCAATGGGAGGCGCAGGTCTCGATGGACGAATATCAGCGCCGCGTGAAGCTCCTGCGGGAGAACATTCGCGCGCGCAATACGACCTATAACTGGCACGATCCCGACACCAGCTTTGTCGAGGCCGTGCTCTCGCGCGGCGACCGCCGTATCGCGGACGTGATCGAGCATGTCTGGCGCAACGCAAAGCCTCTGCAGGCGTGGAGCGACTATTTCTCCTTCGAGGCGTGGATGGACGGCTGTGCCGCCGCCGGGGTGGATCCCGCGTTCTACGCCAACCGCGAGCGGGAAAAGGATGAGTTCATGCCCTGGGACGTGATCGACATTTCCGTCACGCGCCGCCATCTCTGGCACGAGCGCGAGCAGGCCTACGCCGCGCAGCTCTCGCCTGACTGCCGCAAGCAGTGCACCGCCTGCGGCGCGCTGGGACTCATGACGAACGGAGGCTGCTGCGATGCCTGAAAAGCTCAGATTGCGATTTTCCAAAACGGGGCGCGCGGTGTATCTGTCGCACCTCGATCTCATGCGCACGATGCAGCGCGTGTTCCTGCGCGCGGGATATCAGCTGAAATATTCCGAGGGTTTCAATCCGCACGCCCAAATATCTATCCTGCTTCCGCTGTCGGTCGGCTGCGCGAGCGTGTGCGAGCTGATGGATTTCCAGCTTGCCGAGGACGTCGATCTGTCGGCGCTCCCGGCGCGGCTCACCGCCGTCATGCCCGAGGGCATCGAGGCGCAGGAGGCATATCCTGCCGAGACAAAATCGAAATATCTCAAGTGGCTGCGCGTCACGGGTCGCTATGAATATGACGACCGGGAGCTGAGCGAGATGGCGGAGGCGCTGCGCGATTTCTATGCGCGCGACAGCATCGTCATCACGCGCAAGACCAAGCGCGGCTTCGGTGAGATGGACGTCCGTCCCGCCATTCGGGAGCTCACCGTCACGCCTGACGCAGACTGTGTCCGGGTCGACGCAGTCATTTCCGCGCAGGAGCCGACGCTGAATCCCGAGCATCTGGTCACGGCGCTGCGGCAGCTTGCCGCGGACATCGCGCCCGACTTCGCCGCCTTTACGCGTCTGGAGACCTATCAGGAAGACGGGAGCGTGTTCCGTTGACGGACGCCGAGCGAAACTCTCTGTTTGCTTCCATGCCCGTGCGCGCCGCCGTGCGCCGACAGATCGTTCCCGCCGTCATCAGCCAGATGATCGCGCTGGTCTACAGCCTTGCGGACACGTATTTTGTGGGACTGCTGAACGATCCCGTGCAGACGGCGGCGGTCACGGTCTGCTATTCCTCGTTCGTGATGCTCACGGCGCTGTCGAATCTCTTCGGCGTTGGCGGCGCGAGCGCGCTTGCCCGCGCGCTCGGGAAACGCGAGACGGACGCCGCACGCGATATCGCCTCGGTGTCTTTCTGGTTCGGACTCGCGGCAGCGGCTGCGTATGCCGCGCTGTTCGCGTGCTTTGCCCGCCCGATTTTATATCTCGCGGGCGCGACGGACGAGACGTGGTCCGCCGTGCGCGGATATGCGCTCTGGGCAGTTGTGCTCGGCGGACCCGGCACGGTTGTGTCGACGCTGCTTGCCAATCTCCTGCGCGCCGAGGGCAGCGCGCGGGAGGCGTCGCTCGGCATGTCGCTCGGCGGCGTGCTGAATATCCTTCTGGACCCGCTTTTGATCCTGCCGCGGTTTGCCGGCCTCGGCGCGGCGGGCGCGGGACTGGCGACGGCTGCAGCAAATGCGGTCTCAGCGCTGTATCTGCTGCTAGTCGCCGTTTCAAAGCGCAGTCTGCTGTCGCTTGCCGTGCAGCGCCTTCGCCGCTCCGGGAAGTATCTTTCCCGTATCCTGAAGGTGGGCTTTCCGTCAGCCTTGCAATATGCGCTTACAGTCGTCGCCATCGCCGCGCAGGCGAAGTTCGTCTCCCGGTATCCGACGGAGGCGGTCGCCGCGCTCGGCATCGTGAAGAAGCTCGATCAATTACCGCTGTATTTCTCGATCGGCGTGTCGAGCGGGCTGCTGCCGCTGTTGGCGTATACCGATGCGGCGGGGGACTATCCGCGCCGCAGCGCCGCGTTCCGATACGGCACGGCGATCTCATTCGGCTTCGCGCTGCTGTGTCTCGCAGCGTTCGAGCTTTTTGCCGAGCCGCTTGCGTCCGTGTTCATGCGTGACGCCGTCACGGTCAAGTATGCCGCGGCGTTTTTGCGCCGCATGGTCACGGCCATGCCGCTCATGAGCGTCGCCTATCCCATGATCATCCAGTTTCAGGCGATGGGGCGCGTGCGCGAGTCGCTTGTGTGCTCTGTGCTGCGCAAGGGCGTGCTGGACATTCCACTGCTGTTTTTGATGGACGCGCTGCTGCCGCTCTACGGACTCATGTGGGTGCAGCCGATCGTCGATCTGATCTCGCTCATCGTGGCGATCACACTCTATCTTCACATCCGAAAAAAGGAGCCGGTATGAAAAAAACTGCTTTTCTCGCACTGCTGCTCTCGCTTGCACTGCTCTCCGGCTGTATGTCAGAGCCGGTGGACGTGGATCTGACGAAGCTCAGCAGCACCTTCGTCTATTCCGAGGTCTATAACATGGTCACGAACCCGGACGACTATCGCGGCAAGCTCGTGAAGATGGACGGCACCATGAACCGTTATACCACCACGTCCCGCGAGCTCTATGCCTGTCTGATCCTGGACGCGACCGCCTGCTGCGCGCAGGGCATCGCCTTCGAGTGGGCGGGGGAGCACGCCCCATCGGAATACCCGCCGCAGGGCTCTCTGATCACCGTCGTCGGCACCTTCGACACCTTCGAGGAGGACGGGGTCACATATTGCTACCTCGCCAACGCAACATTAAAATAAGAATCACATCCCCGATTTGCAAAACTGTTGCAAATCGGGGATTTTTGTAGTATAGTAAACTTTGTATCTGTATGCAAATTTATGGGAAGCTGGGTGCGGCTTCCGTGGGTAAGAGGGATTTGTTTGTATCTAAGAGCGATCGAAATTCAGGGCTTCAAGTCCTTTGCCGAGAAGACGCGGCTGAACTTTGAGCGGGACATCACCGCCATTGTCGGGCCGAACGGCTCCGGCAAGTCCAATCTCTCCGATGCGATCCTATGGGTCATGGGCGAGCAGCGCACGCGCACGCTCCGCGGCGGCAAGATGGAGGACGTCATCTTCGGCGGCACGGAGAAGCGCGGCGCGCTGGGCTTTGCGCAGGTGTCGCTGATCCTGGATAACTCCGCCGGGATCTTTGATGTGGAGCAGGACGAGGTCACCATCACCCGCCGGTATTACCGCAGCGGGGAGAGCGAATACTATATCAATCGGGAGGCGTGCCGCCTGCGCGACATCCATGAGCTGCTGATGGACACCGGTCTCGGCAGAGACGGCTATTCTATCATCGGACAGGGGCGCATCGCGGAGATCGTCGGCAACAAGTCCGCCGAGCGGCGCGAGATCTTTGAAGAGGCGGCGGGCATCTCCCGCTACCGCTATCGCAAGGAGGAATCTGAGCGCAAGCTCGCCCGCACGGAGGAAAATCTCCTGCGCATCAACGATAAGGTCGATGAACTGGAGCTTCAGATCGAGCCCCTGCGCAATCAGGCGGCCGCCGCGCGCAAGTATCTCGATCTGCGCGCCGCGCTCAAGGACATGGAGGTCTCCGTCTGGATGGAGACGCTCGACCGGCTCAAGGCGCAGAACGAGACCGTGCAGCGTGACTATGCCGCCGCGCAGGAGAATCTCGCCGGGGCGCAGCGCGAGCTGGACCGCCTCTATGCCGAGAGCGAGAACCTCGCCGAGCGGATGCGCGAGCAGGATCTGCAGGCGGAGACGCTGCGCGAGCGGGTATCCGAGGCCGAGCGCATGAGCGCCGCCGCGGAGTCAGACGCCGCCGTCCTGCGCGCGAACCTCACCTCCGGCAGCGAGTCCATCGCCCGGATGCGTCTTGAGGTCAGCGAGCAGGGCGACCGTGTGCAGGCGCTGCGCGATCAGATCAGCTCCGGCAGAGCGCGTCTGGAGACCATTTCCGGGGAAAAGGACGCGATCACGGACGCGATCGCGAAGACGGTCGCGGATATCGAGACCAACACCGCAGACGCGGGCGCTGCCGATAAGGCGTTCGCCGCGCTTCTGGAGCGGGAAAACGCCGCCGCCGCGCTTCTGGCGGAGCGGCGCACCGCCATCACGATGCTCGCCGACCAGAGTCAGGCGCTTCTGGACCGCGAATCCGCCATCCAGACCGCCTCCGCGGACGCGGGGGAAAAGCGCGCCGCGCTGGAGCAGGAACTGCAGGAAAAGACCGCGCTGCTCGACGCCGCGCGCGCGGATGTGCAGAAATATACCGACCGCCGCCGCGAGCGCGCGCAGGCGGCGCAGCAGACCGAGCAGTCTCTGCGCCAGGCGGAGACGAAGCTCTCCGGCGTCACGGTCGATCTGCGCGCAGCTCAATCCCGCCTGCAGATGCTCGAGGATCTCGAGCGCGGGTACGAGGGCTATTCCAAGGCGGTCAAGACCGTCATGCGCGAATCGGAGCGCGGCGCGCTGCGCGGCGTGCACGGACCGGTCGCGAATCTCGTCAAGGCGGACGACCGCTATGCGCTCGCCGTGGAGACAGCGCTCGGCTCCGCCATGCAGCACATCATCGTCGATACGCAGCGCAACGGCGCCGCCGCCATCGAATTGCTGAAAAAGCGCGACGGCGGACGCGCGACGTTCCTGCCGCTCGATACCATCCGTCCGCAGCAGCTCAATGACGTTCCGAAGCAGGCGGCGGGCTACATCGGCGTCGCAGCCGATCTCGTCCGCTGTGATGCGCGCTATCGGGACATCGTTCGCAATCTGCTCGGGCGTACCGTCGTCGCTGAGACGCTCAGCCACGCCATCGCCATGGCGCGTGGCACCGGCAACCGCATCCGCATCGTCACGCTGGATGGTCAGGTCGTGAACGCCGGCGGCTCGCTCACGGGCGGCAGCGCTGCGCGCGGCAGCGGCATCATCTCCCGCGCCAACGAGCTTGCCCGCCTGCGCACCGCGGCGGAGCGGCTCCGGGAGGACAAGCAGAGAGCCGAGCAGGTCGTGCTGGAGATCGGGGAAAAGCTCGAAAACGACCGCACGCTGCTCGATACCGCGACCGAGCGGTATGATATGGCGCAGACCGCGCTGCAGAAGGCGGCGCGCGACGAGACGCAGGTCCGTCTGCTGCTCGACGCCGCAAACGCCGCCATGGACGATCAGGAACAGACGCTAAAGGCGATCCGATCCGAGCAGGAGCAGCACGACGCGCGCATCCGCGACGCCCGCACGGCTGCCGCCGAGGCGGAGCAGGCGCTGCAGGACGTGCGCGCGGCACGCGCCGAGAGCGCCGACGGGCGCGAGCAGTTCGACCGCCGGCGTCAGACGCTGGCGGAGCAGCTTGCCCGACAGCGCGCCGAGAGCGCCTCGCTCGACGCCGAGCGCGAGACGATCGAGGCGTCGCTCCGGCAGATCGACGCGCTGTTCCATGAGCTTTCGGACGACCGCGAGGCGCGGCTGACCGCCATCAACGAGGCGGAGTCGAACACCGCGCTCCTGCAGCAGCAGCTCGCGGAAAAGGAAGCGGTCTTCGCAGCGCTCCAGACCCAGATCGAAGAGCGCCGCGCCGCGCTCTCGGCGGGGCAGACCCGCCGCATGGAGCTCGAGGGCAGACGCACCCGCGTGGACAAGCAGGTGCAGGAACAAAACCGCGCGCTGCTGGATATGCAGGGGCTCGTCTCCCGCTTTGAACAGAAAAAGCTTGCCGCCGACATGGAGGAAAAGCAGCTTCTGGACAAGCTCTGGGACAACTATGAGCTCAGCCACAGCGCCGCGCAGCAGCTCCGTCAGCCCATCGAGAGCATGAACAAGGCCAACCGCCGCGTTGCCGAGCTGCGCCGCGCCATCAGCGCCCTCGGCACGCCGAACCTCGGCGCGATCGAGGAATACGACCGCGTGAACACGCGCTATACTTTCCTGACCGAGCAGCGCGAGGACGTGCTGAAGGCAAAGCGAGAGCTGATGGGCATCATCCATGAGATCACCGGCGAGATGGAGACCATCTTCCGCCGTGAGTTTACGAACATCGACGAGGCGTTCCGCAAGACGTTTCTGGAGCTCTTCGGCGGCGGCAAGGCACAGCTCGTGCTCGAGGACCCGGAGAACGTGCTCGACTGCGGCATCGACATCCGCGTCCAGCCGCCCGGCAAGGCGGTCAGCGCGATCAGCCTGCTCTCCGGCGGCGAAAAGGCCTTCGTCGCGATCGCGCTGTATTTCGCGATCCTGAAGGTACGACCGACGCCGTTTTGCGTCATGGACGAGATCGAAGCCGCGCTCGACGAGGCGAACGTCGGCCGCTTCGCCGCCTACATGCGCACGATCTCGAAGAACACGCAGTTTCTCGTCATCACACACCGCCGCGGCACGATGGAGGAGGCGGACCACCTCTTCGGCGTCACAATGCAGGAAAAGGGCATCTCCCGCGTGATCCCGCTCACGCTGGACGAGGCGACAAGATCGGTTGCAAAGGAGAATTGAGATGGGATTTTTCGATAAATTCAAACAGGGCCTGACCAAGACCAAAAAGGTCATGGACGTCCAGCTCACCGGCATCTTTGCCGAATATGACCCCAATGATACGGAGGAGTTCTTCGAGGATTTAGAGGAATGCCTGATCCTCGCCGATACCGGCATCCAGACGACCGAGCGCGCCATGAGCGAGCTGCGCGAGGCGATCGAGACGAAAAAGCTCCGCGACGGCGCGTCCGTCAAGCAGGAGTTCGTGCGCATCCTCACGAAGATCATCAAGGTGCAGGACACCATGCTGCTCACCACGACGCAGCCCTCCGTGATCCTGATCGTCGGCGTCAACGGCGTCGGCAAGACGACCACGATCGGCAAGCTCGCCTGTCAGATGGATAAGGAGGGCTACAATGTGCTCCTTTCCGCCGCAGACACCTTCCGCGCCGCCGCGAGCGAGCAGCTCACGGTCTGGGCCAAGCGCGCGGGCGTCGAGATCGTCAAGCACGGCGAGGGCTCCGATCCCGCGTCCGTCGTGTTCGACTCCATCCAGGCGGCGAAGGCGCGCGGCACGGACATCATCATCGTCGACACCGCGGGACGCCTTCACAATAAGACGAATCTGATGAACGAGCTCAATAAGATCACGCGCGTCATCAAGCGCGAGCTGCCCGACGCCGACATGGAGACACTCATGGTGCTCGACGCCACGACCGGGCAGAACGGTCTCATTCAGGCAAAGCAGTTCATGGAGACCGCCGATCTCACCGGCATCGTCCTGACAAAGCTCGACGGCACCGCCAAGGGCGGCATCGTCTTCGCCATCGCCGACCAGCTCCAGCTGCCGGTGAAGTATGTCGGCGTCGGCGAGAAGATCGACGACCTGCTGGAGTTCAAGCCTGTGGAGTTCGTCGAGGCGCTTTTGAGTTAAAAGGAACGGAGATTGTCAATGATTTTAGCAAGCAACAACGCGCATAAGGTCACCGAGTTTCAGGCGATCCTTGCCGATCTCGGCGAGGAGATCATCCCGCAGCGGGAGGCCGGGTGCGATTTTGAGGTAGAGGAGACCGGCACGACGTTTGAGGAAAACGCCTATCTGAAGGCCGCCGCCGTCACCCGCGCCACGGGGCAGCCCGCCATCGCGGACGACTCCGGGCTGGAGGTGGACGCCCTCGGTGGCGAGCCCGGCATCTATTCCGCCCGCTATACCGGGAACCACGAGGACACGGACGAGGACCGCAACAACTATCTGCTCCAAAAGCTCGGCGACACGCCGATGGAGCAGCGCACCGCGCGGTTCGTCTCCTGCATCTGCCTGACGTTCCCGAACGGGGACGTGCTGCGCGCCCGGGGCACCATGGAGGGAAGGATCCTCTTCGAAGCGCGCGGCGAAAACGGCTTCGGCTATGATCCGCTGTTTCAGACCGACGGCTATGACCGCTCCAACGGCGAGCTCTCGCCGGAGGAGAAAAACGCGATCTCGCACCGCGGCAAGGCGCTGCGGCAGATCCGACAGGAATTGGAGAATTATTATGCTCACAAGTAAGCAGCGCGCGTATCTGCGCGGACTCGCCGCCCACGAGGACACGATCGTCCACATCGGCAAGGGCGGTATCACGGAAAACATCATCGTCCAGATGAACGATGCGCTCAAGGCGCGCGAGCTCGTGAAGGGGCGCGTGCTGGAGGCCTCGCTCCTGACCGCGCGCGAGGCGTGCGACGCGCTCTCGGAGGCGTGCCGCGCCGAGGGCGTGCAGGTCATCGGCTCGAAATTCGTGCTCTATAAGCGAAACGAGCAAAAGCCGAAGCTCGAGCTGCCGAAAGAGAAAAAGAAGAAATGAAGCTTGCGATCTATGGCGGAAGCTTCAACCCGCCCCATCTGGGCCATGACGCGGCGATCCGCGCCGTGCAGGAGGCGATCCGCCCGGATGAGCTGCGCGTGATCCCGGCGGCGACGCCGCCGCACAAGCAGCTTGCCGCCGGCAGCCCGAGCGCGGACGAGCGTCTGCGTCTGACGGAGCTGGCCTTCGGCGAGCGCAAGGGCGTCACGGTCTCGGACATGGAGCTGCGCCGCGAGGGGAAGAGCTACACCGCCGATACCATCCGCGCCCTGAAGCGGGAAAACCGCGGCGCGAAGCTCTATCTCGTCGTCGGCACCGACATGCTGGAGACCTTCACCGAGTGGTATGATTTCGGTTATATCCTCCGCAATGTCACGCTCGTCGCGCTCGCGCGGGATCTCGGCGAGCAGCGGCATGTGCGCGACTGTGCCGATGCGCTCCGGCGGGAGCACGGCGCGCGCGTGCGCGTGCTGTCGGCAGAGCCGCTGCCGATCTCGTCGACCCAGCTGCGGGTGCTGCTGCCGATGCGCCACGGTACGGAGTTTTTGAGTCCGAAGGTCTATGCGGAGATCATCCGCAAGCGCCTGTATCGGGCGCAGCCGGACCTTGCGTGGCTTCGCGAGCAGACGTATCCGCTGCTCAAGCCGCGCCGCGTCGCGCACGTCTGGGGCTGTGAGCACGAGACCAGACGCCTCGCCGAGCGCTGGGGCTGTGACGCCGATCTTGCAGCAGAAGCCGGAATTTTGCACGATATCACAAAAAAATTAGAGCTAACTGACCAATTGCTATTGAGCGAAAAGTATGGTATTATAAACGATACGATCGAAATCCGGAACCTGAAGCTTTTGCACGCCAAGACCGGCGCCGCCATGGCGCGCGATCTGTACGGCGTTTCGGATGCGGTCTATGACGCCATTCGCTGGCATACGACGGGCAAGCCCGATATGACGCTGCTGGAAAAGATCATATACATGGCGGACTATATTGAACCGACCCGCGATTTTCCCGGCGTGGAACCGCTGCGAGAGCTGGCGTATCTGGATCTGGACCGCGCCATGACGCTTGGGCTGCAGATGAGTCTGGATGAGCTTCGGGAAAAGGGCGTCGCGCCGCACCCCAACACGGCGTCCGCGCTCGATTGGTATATACAACAGGGAGAACAAGCGTAGATGAGACGGAAAGATCAGGAGCGCTATCAGCGCGAGTATGAGGAATTGCACAGCGGCTACACGGAGCAGCCGACGAGCGGCTTCGTGGATGATGAGGACCGATTCGCATACAACCGGCGGCAGCGCCTGGAGGCTCAGCGCAGGGCGGAGGAGCGAGAGCGCCGCTACCAGCTCTATCTCATGGAGCAGGAAAAGGAACGCAAGCGCGCCAAGACCCGCCGCATCCTGCTCGCGGTGGTCGCGGTGCTGTTCGTTATCGCGGCGGCGGTATTCGTCCTGTGGCGATCCTGGGCGCGCAAGCCCTCGGTCAAAACGGAGCGGCCCGCGCTGGTCAACGCCGACGGCAATATCTCGCGCGGCGAGGACTGCTTCACGCTGCTCATCGCCGGCAAGGACAAGGCGGCGGGGCTGACCGATACGATCCTGCTCGGCAAATTCGATGCGAAAAACCATTCCGCGCACTTTTACAGCATTCCGCGCGACACATGCGTGAACGAAGACTGGACCACCAAAAAGGTCAACCAGTACTATGTCACCGCCGGCGGGGGAGACGCGGGCGTGGAGGCCATGATCCAGGGCATGAAAAAGCTCCTCGGCTTCCGCGTGGACCACTATATGATCATCGACCTCGATGCCTTTGTCGAGATCGTCGATACGATCGGCGGCGTGGAATTCGATGTGCCGATCGACATGAACTATGACGACCCCGATCAGGAGCTGTGGATCCATGTCCAGAAGGGACCCCAGACGCTCAACGGCATCGACGCCATGGGCGTATGGCGCTATCGCAGCACCTATGTCAACGGCGATATCGGTCGACTGGACGTGCAGCACGATCTGCTCAAGGCGGTCGTGAAGCAGACGCTCACGGTCGGCAACATCAAAAATCTGGATGAGATCATCGCCATCATCAACCGGCGCGTCGAGACGGACCTGTCCTCCGGCAACCTGGCGTATTTCGCCGAGCAGTTCCTGCAGATGAAGGAGGAGAACATCACCTTCGAGACCGCGCCCGGCAACTACAACGGCGAGATGAACAAGCTCAGCTATGTCTTCCTCTATCCCGAGGAATGGCTGGTCTGCATCAACCGGGACATCAACCCCTACGATGTGGAGATCTCGCTGGCCGATCTCGACGTCGTGTACGAATCCGGCGGTGTGATCTATTCCACGAGCGGCAGTCTCGCCAACAACTTCCCGCAATAAAAGACCCCTATACTTCTCGGGGAGCATCTCCCCAAAAGAATGGAGCGATCAATATGATGCCTGCAAACGAAATGGCGATGCAGATCGTCAAAACCATGGACAGCAAAAAAGGCTTGGACATCCGACTACTGCGTACCGCGGATATCACCGTTTTGGCTGAATATTTCGTGATCTGCACCGCGAGCTCTCCGACGCACGTGAAAACGCTGACCGAGGAGATCGACCATGTCATGTCCGAGCTGGGTGAGCCGCCGCTTCGCCGCGAGGGCCACCGCAGCGGCAGCTGGGTCCTGCTGGACTTCGGCTGTGTGATCGTCCATGTGTTCATGGACGAGGCGCGCAAATTCTATGATCTGGAGCGACTATGGAGCGATGCGGAAAACGTGGATCTGTCCCAGATCCTTACGGAAGACTGAAGCTCCGTCGGAGCGGTGCGCTCCGGCCCCGGATATAGAAAGAGTGTGAAAAAACAATGAAGTACGATTTTGCAGCAATTGAAAAGAAATGGCAGGAAAACTGGGAAGTCACCAAGCCCTACGCCGCCATCACCGGCGATCCCCGCCCGAAGTTTTATGGACTGATCGAGTTCCCGTACCCCTCGGGGCAGGGTCTGCACGTCGGTCACCCGCGCCCGTTCACGGCGATGGACATCGTCACGCGCAAGCGCCGCATGCAGGGCTACAACGTTCTGTTCCCGATCGGCTTTGACGCGTTCGGTCTGCCGACGGAGAACTACGCCATCAAGAACCATATCCATCCCTCAGTGGTCACAAAGAACAACATCAAGACCTTCACCGACCAGCTGAAGATGCTCGGGTACGGCTTTGACTGGGATCGCTGCGTCGACACCACCGACCCGAAATATTACAAGTGGACGCAGTGGATCTTCCTGAAGTTTTTCGAGAACGACATGGCGTATAAGACCACCATGCCCGTCAACTGGTGCACCGGATGCAAGTGCGTCCTCGCGAACGAAGAGGTCGTCGACGGCGTGTGCGAGCGCTGCGGCAGCCCGGTCGTCCAGAAGGAAAAGAGCCAGTGGATGCTGCGCATCACGAAGTACGCCCAGCGCCTGATCGACGATCTGGACGATGTGGATTTCATCAACCGCGTCAAGATCCAGCAGCGCAACTGGATCGGTCGCTCCGAGGGCGTCGAGGTCGACTTCAAGGTCAACACCGGCGACACCATGACCGTTTTCACCACCCGTGCGGACACGCTCTTCGGCGTGACCTATATGGTCCTCAGCCCCGAGCAGCCCTTCCTCGACCAGTGGAAGGATCGGATCCAAAACTGGGACGAGGTGCAGGCATATCGCAAGGAGGCCGCCCGCAAGAGCGATTTTGAACGCGGCGAGCTGAACAAGGAAAAGACCGGCGTCCGCCTCGAGGGCATCACGGTCGAGAACCCTGCCAACCACGAGACGATCCCCGTCTTCGTGTCTGACTACGTCCTCATGGGCTACGGCACCGGCTGCGTCATGGGCGTGCCGGGTCACGACCAGCGCGACTGGGACTTCGCCACGAAGTTCGGTCTACCCATCATCGAGGTCGTCGAGGGCGGCGATATCACGAAGGAGGCCTATGTCGCCAAGGAGGACGGCATCATGGTCAACTCCGGCTTCATGAACGGCATGACCGTCAAGGAAGCCATCCCCGCCATGAAGGACTATGCCGAGGAGCATGGTTTCGGCAAGCGCAAGGTCAACTACAAGCTCCGCGACTGGGTCTTCACCCGCCAGCGCTACTGGGGCGAGCCGATCCCGCTCGTCAACTGCGAGAAGTGCGGCTGGGTGCCGATCCCGGAGAGCGAGCTGCCGCTGGAGCTGCCGATGGTCGAGAGCTATGAGCTCACCGACGACGGCGAGAGCCCGCTCTCGAAGATGACCGACTGGGTCAACACCACCTGCCCGAAGTGCGGCGGCCCCGCCAAGCGCGAGACCGACACCATGCCCAACTGGGCCGGCTCCTGCGTGTACTACGTCCGCTATCTCGATCCGCACAACGACGAGGAATTCGCCAGCAAGGAAGCCATGGAATACTGGATGCCCGTCGACTGGTACAACGGCGGCATGGAGCACACCACGCTCCACCTGCTGTACAGCCGTTTCTGGTATAAATTCCTGTATGACATCGGCGTCGTGCCCACGAAGGAGCCCTATCAGAAGCGCACCAGCCACGGCATGATCCTCGGCGAGGGCGGCGAGAAGATGTCGAAGTCCCGCGGCAACGTCGTCAACCCCAACGACATCGTCGCGCAGTACGGCGCGGACACGCTGCGTCTGCACATCATGTTCATCGGCGACTTTGAAAAGGCCGTCTCCTGGTCCAACGAGGCCGTGAAGGGCTCCAAGCGCTTCCTCGACCGCGTCTGGAATCTCGGCGAGCGCTGCTCCGATGACGAAAACGTCTCGGCCGAGCACGAGGTCATCCTCAACAAGACCGTCAAGAAGGTCACCGAGGATATCGAAGAGCTGAAGATGAACACCGCCATCGCCGCCATGATGACGATGGTCAACGACTTCACAGCCAAGGGCTGCTCCAAGGGCGACCTCGAGGTGCTCCTGAAGCTCCTCAGCCCCTTCGTGCCGCATATCGTGGAGGAGCTCTGGGAGATGAAGGGCTTTGCCGAAAAGTACGGCAAGATGTGCATGCAGATGGATTGGCCGACCTATGACGAGAGCAAGATCGCCGATCAGTCTGTCGAGATGGCCGTGCAGGTCGCCGGCAAGCTCAAGGGCACCGTTGTCGTCCCCGTCGACAGCGATCAGGACACCGTCATGGCGGAGGCCATGAAGCTGGAGAAGGTCCAGCGCATGATGCCCGGCATGCAGGTCTTCAAGGTCATTTTCCGTCCCAACAAGATCCTGAATCTCATTTTGAAGCCGGAAGCGTAAATTCTTGGCTTGACATTCAGGGGGATTGCGTTTATAATATCTCTGCTAAAGCCATGAATCGATATGGCCCTTAAAGCGCCGCAAGGCGTATTTGGAGGGAGGGAATAAAATGTCTGAAGTCCATGTCAAGGAGAACGAGTCTCTGGATAACGCTCTGAAGAGATTCAAGCGCAGCTGCGCCAAGGCCGGTGTTCTGTCTGACCTTCGCAAGAAGGAGTATTATCAGAGCCCCAGCGTCAAGCGCCGCAAGAAATCCGAGGCTGCCCGCAAGAACAAGAACAAGCGCTACTACTAAGCACAAAAACCGAAGCTCGATCATCGGGCTTCGGTTTTTTGCGTTTACAGCGCATTCGTTTTATGATAGAATACAAATCCGGATAAGAAGGGGGGAGCGACATGCTCGATAAGCTCAAGCAGGTGGAGCAGCGATATACCGAGATCGAGGCCAAGCTCGCCGAGCCCGCGTATTACGCGGATCCGGCTGTTTCGCGCGCGCTGTTTCGGGAGCAGAGCCGTCTCCGCCCGATCATCGATGCCTATCGCGCGTGGCTTCAGACCGAAACCGACATTGCCGAAACACGCGCGTTGCTGGAAGACCCAGAGCTGCGCGACATGGCGGCGGAGGAGCTGCGAGCCTATTCCGAGCGGCGCCGGACGCTCGAGCAGGAGCTGCGCGTGCTCTTGCTGCCGCGCGACCCGAACGACGACAAGAACGTGATCCTCGAGATCCGCAGCGGCGTCGGCGGCGAGGAGTCGGCGCTGTTCGCCCACAGCCTCTATCGCATGTACAGCATGTATGCCGACCGGCACGGCTGGAAGACCGAGGTCGCGAACCTCTCGGAAACGGAGCTCGGCGGCATTCGGGAGATCAGCGTGATCATCACCGGCGAGGGCGCGTATTCCCGCCTGAAATTCGAAAGCGGCGTCCACCGCGTCCAGCGCGTCCCCGAGACCGAGGCGGGCGGGCGCATCCACACCAGCACCGCGACCGTCGCCGTCCTGCCGGAGCTGGACGAGATCGATTTTTCGATCGATCCGAAGGACCTGCAGATCGACACCTATCGCTCCAGCGGCGCGGGCGGGCAGCACGTCAACAAGACCGAGAGCGCCATCCGCATCACGCACCTGCCTACGGGCACGGTCGTGGAATGCCAGGACGAGCGCAGCCAGTATAAAAACAAGGACCGCGCCATGAAGATCCTCGCCGCGCGGCTCTATGCCGCGGAGCAGGAAAAGCAGGCGAGCGCGCGTTCCGCCGAGCGCCGCAGCCAGGTGGGGACCGGCATGCGCAACGAGCGTATCCGCACCTACAATTTCCCGCAGGGGCGCGTGACCGATCACCGCATCGGGCTTACGCTCTATAAGATCGATCAGATCATGGACGGCGCGCTGGATGAGATTATGGACGCGCTCATCACCGCCGATCAGGCGGAAAAGCTCAAGGCGACCGCGGAGGAAGCATGACGACTGAAATTCTGAAACACGATCCCGTCAGGGCCGCGGAGATCCTCTCCGCAGGCGGACTCGTTGCCGTTCCGACGGAGACGGTGTACGGGCTGGCGGCAAACGGACTGAACGCCGAAGCAGTGCAGCGCATCTATGACGTCAAGGGCAGACCTGCCGTCAAGCCGCTGTCGCTTATGGTGCATGACGCCTCGTGGATGGACAGGCTCTGCACGGACGTGCCGCAGGCGGCGAGGGCGCTCGCCGCGCGCTTCTGGCCGGGGCCGCTCACGATCGTGCTGCCGGCGAAGGAGACGATCCCCGCGATCGTCCGCGCCGGCGGCGACACGATCGGTCTGCGCTGCCCGGACCACAGGGATACGCTTGCGCTGATCGAAGCGGCGGACCTGCCGCTCGCGGCGCCGTCGGCGAATCCCTCCGGCGCGCCCAGCCCGAAGACCGCGGAGGCGGTCGCGGCATATTTCTCCGGCAGCATCGAGGCGATCCTCGACGGCGGCCCCTGCGGCGTCGGCACGGAGTCCACGATCGCGGACCTGGCGCACACGCCCTTCCGCATCCTGCGGCAGGGGGCGCTCCCGGAGGAGGACGTCTGGCGCTGCGTGCGCGAGGACGTCACGGTCCTCGGCATCACCGGCGGCACCGGCTGCGGTAAGACGACGCTGCTGCAGGCGCTGCGGGAGCGCGGCGCGCTGCTGCTCGACGCTGATGCGGTTTACTATGAGCTGCTGAAAAGCGACGCTTCGCTGCTCGATGCGATCGAAACGCGCTTTCCCGGCTCTGTGGAAAACGGGGTCCTGCAGCGAAAAAAGCTCGGCGCGCAGGTGTTCGGCGACGCGGCGGCGCTTGCGGACCTGAACGCGATCACGCACCTCGCGATCACCGCCGAGATCGAGCGTCGGCTGTGCGAATTCTCCCGCATGGGCGGTACGCTCGCCGCGATCGACGCCATCGCGCTCATTGAAAGCGGCGCGGCGGGGCTCTGCGATACCGTCATCGGCGTGACGGCGCCGCGCGAGGCGCGCATCGAACGGCTGATCCGGCGCGAAGGCGTCACGCGAGAATACGCCGAGCGCCGCATCGACGCGCAAAAGCCCGATGCGTGGTATGCCGCGCATTGCGACCGCGTGATCGAGAACAACGAAACGATCGAACGATTTCAAATACATGCACAACGATTGATACAGGAGGTACTATCTGAATGAGCGAACAGAAGAAGTCTGAATGGCGGGAGAAGCTGTTTTATCAGCAGAAAAACGGATATGACCGGATCGACGCCGAGGAAAGCCGGCTCGCATTTGCATACTGTGAGGGCTACAAGCAGTATCTGAACGCCGCGCGCACAGAGCGCGAGGCGGTGCGTGAGGCGATCGCGATCGCCGAGGCGGAGGGCTTCGTGCCGTTTCAGCCCGGTATGGCGCTCAAGGCGGGGGACCGTGTTTATCTCTCCAACCGCGGCAAGGCGCTGATGCTGGCGGTGATCGGCGAGCAGCCGCTGTCTGAGGGCTGCGTGATCGCGGGTGCGCACGTCGACTGCCCGCGTCTCGATCTCAAGCAGGTGCCGCTCTATGAGGACACCGAGATGGCGTATCTCAAGACGCACTATTACGGCGGCATCAAAAAATACCAGTGGGTCACGATCCCGCTGGAGCTGCACGGCGTCGTCGCGCTCAAGAGCGGCGAGCTGGTGGACGTCGTGATCGGCAAGGATCCGGACGATCCGCAGTTCGTCATCACGGATCTGCTGCCGCATCTGGCGGCGGATCAGATGAAAAAGACGCTCGCCGAGGGCATCACCGGAGAGGGCCTGAACCTGCTCATCGGCTCCATGCCTTATGACGACGAGGGCAAGGACCGCGTGAAGCTCGCGATCCTGTCGCTGCTGTATGATGACTACGGCATCACGGAGGAGGACTTCCTGTCGGCGGAGCTCGTCGCTGTGCCCGCGTTCGAGACCCGCGACGTCGGTCTGGATCGCAGTCTGATCGGCGGCTATGGTCACGACGACCGTGTCTGCGCCTACGCGGAGCTTCGCGCGATCCTCGATCTGAAAACGCCGCGCCGCACCGCCGTCTGCATCCTCGCGGACAAGGAGGAGATCGGCTCCGAGGGCGTCTCGGGCATGAAGTCCCGCGCATTCGAGACTTTCATGGAGGATCTCTGTGCGATCCAGGGCGTGGAGCTGCGCCGTTGCTTCGAAAAGAGCTTCTGCATTTCCGCCGACGTCTGCAACGCCTTCGACCCGAATTTCCCCGAGGTCAGCGAAAAGCGCAACGAGGCAAAGATCAACTACGGCATGGGCATCTGCAAATATACCGGCGCGCGCGGCAAGTCCGGCACGAGCGACGCCTCGGCGGAGGTCGTGGCGCACCTGCGCCGTCTGTTTGCCGAAAACGGCGTCGTCTGGCAGCTCGTGGAGCTGGGCAAGGTCGACCAGGGCGGCGGCGGCACGATCGCCAAGTTCATGGCGGAGCGCAACATCGATACGATCGACGCCGGCGTTCCGGTCTTGAGCATGCATGCGCCGTTCGAGGTCGTCTCCAAGCTGGACTGCTGGATGACCTACAAGGGCGTGCTGGCGGCATATCAGGAATAAAAACCGAAGAAACCGATCGTTTGGGGTTGTATCACGTGATGCAACCCCTTGTTATTTCCGAAATATTGTGGTATGATATGAATTCAGGTTACATAATATGTTGTTGATCCGATATTGAATCTCCCGGGGGGATGTATTTTGACACTATGGAATGCGATCATTCTGGGCATCGTGCAGGGCATCGCGGAGTTTCTGCCCATCTCCAGCTCCGGACACCTGTCGGTG
Organism: Oscillospiraceae bacterium; assembly: GCA_017459865.1. Next base: position 175,489 of record JAFUCD010000029.1, on the reverse strand, counting down.
CTGCAGAATCTGTTCCACATGTCCACGGCCGAGGACGGGCACATGTTCTTTGACGTGATGCTGCACTTCGGCACGCTGATCTCGATCTGCATCGTCTATTGGAAGGACATCGCCGCCATGGTGCGCCAGACGCTGCAGGTGCTGTCCGGCAAGGGGCGCGTGAAGGGGCCGGACGGCAGACGCGAGAGTCTTCCGGCGGCACGCATGGTGCTGATGGTGATCTTTGCGACGCTGCCGCTGGTGCTGATCATGCCGGTCAAGGACCGTGTCGAGGAGCTATACTATCACACGTTTGCGATCGGTCTGTTTTTTATCATCACGGGCTTTATCCTCTATGTCTCGGATAAGATGCCGCGCGGCGAGCGCACCGAGAAGAGCATGCGCGTGATCGATGCGCTCGTCATCGGCGTCTGCCAATGCGTGGCGACCATCCCGGGCATCTCGCGCTCCGGCACCACCATCACCGCCGGGATGGCGACAGGGCTGGACCGCGACTTCGCCGTGAAGTTCTCCTTCATCATGTCGATCCCCGCCGTGCTCGGCGCGACGGTCCTGACGCTCATCGACGCCGTCAAGGCGGGCGTCGACGTGTCGCTCCTGCCGGTGTATCTTGCCGGCACGGTCGTGTCTACGGTCGTCGGCGTGTTAGCCATCAAGCTCGTAAAAACCATTACATCCCAAGGCAGATTCGGCAGCTTTTCCTATTACTGCTGGACGGTCGGCGTGCTGACGATCCTGCTCAGCCTGCTTTTCTGATCCCAATGTTCATGAGGTAGATTATGGCTTCATCATCCAAAACAACTGCAAAAAAGAAGACGAGCGCGAAATCCAAGCCCGCGCCGAAAAAGACCGCGGCGAAGGCGCCCGTGAAGAAAACCGTCGAGCGCACGCCGCTGCAGACGTGGCTGCCTTGGAGCATCCTGCTGATTTTGTTCGCGCTGCTCGCGCTGATAGGCTTTTTCACCAGCGAGGGCGTGATCGTCGTCTATTTCTGCGCGTTCATCAAGGGGCTTGTCGGCTATGGCTTCTGGCTGGTCCCGTTCGCGCTGATCTGGGTCGCGGTGCTCCTGCTCGGTGAGCATCGTGCGCGCGCCATCCCGGTGGCGCTGCTGCCGCTTCTGCTGGGCGCGCTGCTGCATCTGCTGCTCGCGGATGTGCACATGACGAACGGCGGCTTCTCGCGCGCCGTGAGTGAGCTCTACATCAACGGCAAGGATCTGCTCTCCGGCGGTGTGCTGGGCGGCGGACTCGCCGCGCTGCTGCGCGCGGCAATCAGCGTCTATGGCGCGGTCGCGGTCATCGTCCTCGGCATCCTCGCGTGTCTGCTCCTCGCGCTGCATATCACGCCCGCAATGCTCTCAGAGTGGTACGGCGATCATGCGGACGATCGCGAGGCGCATCGGGAGGAGCGTGCCGCCCGCAGGGCGGAGCGCGCCGAAGCAAAAGAGCGCGCCGCGGCGGAGCGTTATGCCGCCTATCCCGAGGAGGATTGGAACGAAGCGCCGCTCGAACCCGAGCCGCCGCGCAAGACGCAGCGCGCTGCGCAGGTGCAGGTGGCAAAGAAAAAGCTCGTGGACATCCCCATGTCCGCCGCAAACCCGAACCTGCAGCCGGAGATCCCGGAAAAGCCCGAGCGCAGAAGGTCCGCCGCGCGCAAAAAGGCGCAGCCGACCGAAGTCGAGCCGCTCTCCGTCGAGGAGGCCGCGGATCTCGCCGGCGTGGACATCTCCAGCGAGGCGAACGAGCGCGTCAGCAGTTCGCGCGCGGCGAAGAAGCTCTCCGCCGCCGAGGTGGAGTCCGAGACAGCCGCCATCGCCGCCGCCATCGAATCGGAGAGCGCCGATCACGCGGCGTATCAGCTCCCGTCGCTCGATCTCCTGCGCGCCTCGAAGCAGACGCAGGCGGACGCGAGCGAGGAGCTGCGCTTCAACCGCGACCGGCTGGAGACCGCGCTGCGCAGCTTCGGCGTCAACGCGTCTATCCGCGATTACACGCGCGGCCCCACGGTCACGCGCTACGATCTGGAGCTGGAGGCGGGCGTGAAGCTCAACAAGATCACGAATCTTGCCGGGGACCTCGCGCTGGCGCTGGGCGTCGAGAACGTCCGCATCGCGCCCGTGCCGGAGAAGATCTCCACCGTCGGCATCGAGGTGCCGAACAAGGTGATCTCCATGGTCTGTCTGCGTGATATCCTCGATTCCAACGCCTTCCGCGCCGCGAAGTCGAAGGTCTCCTTCGCCGTCGGCAAGGACATCGGCGGCAACGCCATCATCGGCAACATCTCCAAGCTCCCGCACATGCTCATCGCCGGTACCACGGGCTCCGGTAAGTCCGTGTTCATGAACTCGCTGATCCTCTCGATCCTGTATAAGGCGACGCCCGACGAGGTGCGCCTGATCATGATCGATCCGAAGATGGTCGAGTTCGGCGTCTACAACGGTATCCCGCATCTCTATATCCCGGTCGTCACCGATCCGAAGAAGGCCGCCGGTGCGCTGCAGTGGGCGGTCGTGGAGATGCTCAAGCGCTATCGCCTCTTCTCCGAGGCGCAGGTGCGCGATCTGGCGTCTTATAACGCCATCCAGCGCACCGACCCCGACGGCGAGACGCTGCCGACGGTCGTGATCGTGATCGACGAGCTGGCAGACCTCATGCTCTGCGCCGCCAAAGAGGTGGAGGAGAGCATCTGCCGCGTCGCGCAGATGGGCCGTGCCGCTGGCATGCACCTCGTCATCGCGACGCAGCGGCCCTCGTCCGACGTCATCACGGGTCTGATGAAGGCGAACATTCCGAGCCGCGTGGCGCTCAGCGTGTCCTCAGGCCTCGACAGCCGCATTATCCTTGATATGCAGGGCGCGGAAAAGCTGATCGGCAACGGCGACATGCTCTATGCGCCGATCACGCTCAACAAGCCGCTGCGTGTGCAGGGCGCCTATGTGTCCGATGAGGAGCGCGAGGAGGTCATTCAGTTCATCAAGCAAAACAGCGAAGCGCAGTACAGCGATGATATCATGGCGCAGATCGAAAAGGCCGCCATCAAGGAAGACGGCAAGGGCGCGAAGGACGATGCCCCGGCAAGCAAGTCTGACGACTATGACGAGCTGCTGCCGCAGGCGGTGGACGTGATCCTGGAGACGAATCAGGCGTCCGTGTCCCTGCTGCAGCGCCGCCTGAAGCTCGGCTATTCCCGCGCCGCGCGTCTGGTGGACCAGATGGAGGAGATCGGCGTCGTCGGTCCGTTCCAGGGCTCGAAGCCGCGCGAGATCCTCATCACCAAGCAGCAATGGCAGGAAATGCAGCTCGTGCAGGGCACCGCGCCCGGCGAGGTGCTGCAGGCACAGCTGGAGTTCAACGAATCCGAGGAAGTCGATGACGATGTATTCTGATCCGAACACGGGGCGGCAGGAGCGCCGCCCCGTTTCCGCATTGCAATATCCGGCGTCTGCGCTGTTCGCGCCGCGGATGACCGTCGCCGAGGTCGGCGCGCTGAGCACGCTCGCGCTCGCGCACATCGGCGACGGCGTATATGAGCTCATGATGCGCACGGCGCTTGCGGCGTCCGGCGTCACAGCCGCGCACGAGCTGCACCGCGAGACGGTCCGGCGCGTCAACGCCCCGGCGCAGGCGCGTGCCATGTCGCACATCCTGCCGACGCTCACGGAGGCGGAGCAGGCCGTGTATAAGCGCGGGCGCAACGCCAAGGTGAATTCCGTGCCGCAGCACGCCGACATTGCGGAGTATCACGCCGCCACGGCGCTGGAGGCACTCTTTGGCTGGCTCTGGCTGCAGGGACAGACCGACCGCCTGCAGACGCTGTTTCAAATGATCACGGAGGTGCTGTAATGCCGCTTGACAGCGTGTTTTTGTCCGGGCTTGCCGCGGAGCTGCAGCAGACGCTCACCGGCACCAGGATCGACAAGGTGCAGCAGCCGGAGCGCGATATGCTCCTGCTGTCGGTGCGCATGACGGGCGGCAACGGCAGACTGCTCATCAACGGCGGCGTCGGCAGCGCGCGCGTGCATCTCACGGAGGGCAAGTTCGAAAACCCCGCCGAGCCGCCCATGTTCTGCATGCTCTTGCGCAAGCACCTCGTCGGCGCGCGCATCGAGCGCGTGGAGCAGCCGCATGATGAGCGCCTGCTCCTGCTGAGGCTGGACGCCCGCGATGAGATGGGTGTGAATGTGCCCAAAACGCTCGCCGTGGAGATGATGGGACGCCAGTCCAATGTGATCCTCATCGACGGAGAGGGAATCATCATCGACTGCATGCGCCGCGTCGATCCTTCCATGAGCGAGGTGCGCCCGATCCTGCCCGGCATGCGCTATCGGCTGCCGCCGCGGCAGGACAAGCCGACGTTCTATGATCTGACCGCTGACGAACGCGCCGCCATCGTTGCACACGCCGAGCCCGGCGCCGCGCTGGACAGCTGGCTGCTGCGCACGTTCTCCGGACTTTCGCCGCTCGTCTGCCGCGAGATGTGCTTCCGCACGCTGGGAGATGCAAGCCCGCGCCTGGAGACGCTCTCCGAGACGCAGCAGGCGCGCCTGTGCGAGGCGCTGGACGCGCTGAGCTTCAACGTCAACGCTGGGAATCTCGAGCCGGTCCTGCTCGCCGAGGGCGAGAAGCTGCGCGACTATACATATCTCACCGTGGAGCAATACGGCAATACTGTCGCGTGTCATACGCGCGAGAGCTTTTCGGCGCTGCTGGACGAATTCTATCTCCGACGCGACAGGGCCGAGTCCATGCGCCGCCGGTCCCAGTCGCTGCAAAAGAGCATGAAGACCCTGCGTGACCGCACGGCGAAAAAGCTCGCCCTGCAGCGCGAGGAGTTGCGCCGCAGCGAGGATCGCGAGAAGCTCCGCCGCCGTGCAGACCTCATCACGGCGAATCTCTATCGCGCGAAAAAGGGCGACCGCGTCCTGCGCGCGGAGGATTTTTATGACCCCGACATGCCGACCGTCGAGATCCCGCTCGACCCGCTCAAAACGCCGCAGGAGAACGCAGCCGCGCTCTATAAGCAATATCGCAAGGCGAAGACCGCCGAGCAGCATCTGAACGTGCTGATCGCGGAGGGGGAGAAGAACCTCGACTATCTCAACAGCGTCCTGGAGGAGATCGCCCGCGCCGAGACCGAGCGCGACCTCGCGGAGATCCGGCAGGAGCTGCGCGAAACAGGCTTTCTGCGCCCGGAGAAGGGCAGAAAAAAGCAGCGCTCCGCGCCGAGCGCGCCGCTGCGCTTTGTTTCCGACTCGGGATACGAGATCCTGGTCGGTCGCTCCAATATGCAAAATGAGACGCTCACGCACCGCACCGCCCGCCGCACGGATCTCTGGCTGCATGTGCAGAAGCTCCATGGCTCGCATGTGATCATCCGCTGCAACGATACCACGCCGGACGCGTCCACGATCGCGCAGGCGGCGTCGCTCGCCGTGTACTACTCGCAGGGGCGCGGCGGCGGCAAGGTCCCCGTGGACGTCACACAGGTGCGCCGTGTGCGCAAGGCCCCCGGCGGTCTGCCCGGCATGGTGCTCTACACGGATTACGAGACCGTGATCGCCGAATCCGACGAGGCGCTGGTGCAGAGACTGCTGCAAAAGTGACTTGCCATCGCCGCAAAGATGTGGTAAGCTTATGCTAACAACAAATCGAAAGCCGGTGCATGTATGGCAAAGAAGCTTGTGATCAACCATCAGATGACGTTCATCGCCGTCGCCTGCGGCGAGGAGATCCTGGTGACGAACTTTGAACAGACGCAGACGTTCTGGACGTTTTATCTCGACGGGAAAAAGCTGAAAAAGGAACAGTTTCTGTCCCTGCAGGCGAAGACCACGTCCGAGCTCATCGATCAGTTCTGCGGCTCGATGTTCGATGTGATCATCGCCAAAAACTTCGGTCCGAAGGCGATCCACAGCCTGAAGGAAAAGGGCAAGCGGCTCTATACCTTCGACGGCGGGAAACGCGCGGCGCTGAACGCGTATCTGAATGGGGAACTCAGAGAATTATAAAAAATCACGCTCAGACGAAAAGCGCTGAGCGTGATTTTTTATATCCGCTTGTCCAAAAATTCCAGAATATCGTCTGCGACGTCTTTCCCGCCGGGGTCGAGATGGATCTCGTGCCGCCGCCCGGGATAGAGCTTCATGTGCACGTCTGCGTGCCCGGATGCCAGATAGCGGTCGTAAGAATCCTGCACCAGCGCGCCGTACATGCCGACCGGGTCGTCCGCGCCGGAGATCAGCAGGATCGGCAGCGCCATTGGCGTGCCGCGATAGATCGATTCGCTGTTGATGTGCTGGATCATCGTGAACAGATCGTAAAAGCCCTGATTGGAGAACGTGAAGCCGACGAGAGGATCGCGGTTGCTGCTCACGACATATTCATGGTCCGGTGAGAGCCAGTCCATCTTGGTCAGATGCTCCGTGCGGTCGTTGTAGGAGCCGAACGCCATTTTGTTGAAGGTCTTTCCCGCGGCCTTTGGGCGAAGCATGGAAAACAGCCTTGCGGCGATCAGACCCTTTTCCAGCTCCGGGTGCGCGCCGCCGGTCGCGCAGACGATGGCGGCGGCATAGTCCCCGCCGCGCTCGCCGATGCAGGCGCGGCAGACAAACGAGCCCATGGAGTACCCGAACAGCACGATCGGCACGCCCGGCAGCTCATTGCGAATGATGTCCGTCATCTGGAACGCGTCGGCGCGGAACACACGGCCGGCGCCGTTGTCCCTTCCGAAGTAGCCGAAGGGATATTTCTCGTTCACGGATGCCCCGTGCCCGAGGTGACTGTGTCCGTAGACGGCATAGCCCTGTTCGACAAAGAACGATGCGAAGGGCTCATACCGGCCGATGTGCTCCATCATGCCGTGCAGCATCTGAATAACTGCGCGCGGCTTGCCCTGCTCGGGCAGGAACGCCACGGCGTCGATGTCGCAGTCGCCAACGGCGGAGGGGAAGGTGAAATTCTTTCTGATCATTTCGATTTCTTAAAACAGCTTGATGTAGGCGTCACGGTCCGGTCCGACCGAGACGTATTTGATCCTGCAGCCGACGGCGCTCTCCAGATAGCGGACGTACTGCAATGCCTCCTTCGGCAGCTCCTCGACTTTCCGGCAGCCGGAGATGTCACTCTTGAAGCCGGGGAGATATTCGTAGACTGGCTTGGCCTTGTCGAGCTCCACGCCGATGGGGAAGTCCGTCACGCGCCTGCCGTCGATCTCGTATGCGACGCAGATCGGGATCCGGTCCATGTAGGACAGCACGTCGAGCTTCGTGAGCGCGATCGTGTCGCAGCCCTGCATGGCGACGCCGTATTTCGAGGCGACCACGTCAAAGCCGCCCACGCGGCGGGGTCTGCCCGTCGCGGCGCCGTATTCGCCGCCCGCCTCACGCAGTCTGTCGCCCGCCTCGCCGAAGAGCTCGCACGTGAAGGGACCCTCGCCGACGCAGGAGGAATAGGCCTTCATGATGCCGATCACGTTGTCGAGCCGCGCGCCGGGGATGCCGGAGCCGATGGGCGCGTAGGCCGCGATCGTGCTCGAGCCGGAGGTGTAGGGATAAATGCCGTAGTCAATGTCGCGCAGCGCGCCGAGCTGGGCTTCAAACAGGACGGACTTGTTGTCCTCGATCGCCTGCATCAGATAGCGGTGCGTGTCGCAGACATAGTTCTTGAACGGCATCGCGTAGGTGTCGATCCAGTCCATCATCTCGTCAAGCTCGATCGGCGCGTGGCCGTAGCCGTTCACGACGAACAGGTTCTTCCACTCCAGGATGTCGGCAAGATGCGTCCTGAGCGCCTCACGGTCGCGCAGATCGCCCATGCGCAGCGCCTTCTTCATGTATTTGTCGGAGTAAGCGGGGGAGATGCCGCGCCGCGTGGAGCCGAACTTCTTGTCCGCGAGACGGTCCTCCTCCAGACAGTCGAGCAGCTTGTGATACGGCATGCAGATGACGGCCTTGTCGCTGATCTTCAGGTGGTCGGGCGTGATCTCGATGCCGCCCTCGGTCTGCAGACGCTGGATCTCGTGGAAGAGGTGCTCGGCGTCGATGACCATGCCGGGCCCCATGACGTTCACGGTCTCGTCGCGCAGGATGCCGGAGGGGAGCAGGTTCAGCACGAATTTGCCCTTGTCGTTGATCACGGTGTGACCCGCGTTGTTGCCGCCCTGATAGCGCACGACGACGTTGTATTTCCGGCTCAGAAGATCGACCATGCGGCCCTTGCCCTCGTCGCCCCAGTTGATGCCTACAATGGATGTTAACATGTGGTACTGCCTCCTTCGGTCAGACGGTCACGGTGTCTTCGGTGCCGAGCAGCGCCCGGTTTTGCTCCAGCACGGGCTGTACCTGCTCGCGCAGGAAGGTCTCGGTCTGCTGCACGGCCATGCCGGTGAATTTTGTCGGATCGATCACGGCGCGCAGCTCGTCCTCGGAGAGACCGAAGGTCTCATCCGCCGCGATGCGCTCCAGCAGATCGTTTTTCGCGCCGGTCAGCTTCACGGCCTTCGCCGCCGCGACGCTGTGCTGCCGGATCGCCTCGTGCAGCGCCTGCCGGTCGCCGCCCTTTTCCTTGACGCAGTACATCAGGATGTTCTCCGTCGCCATGAAGGGCAGCTCGTCCATCAGGAGCTTTTCCGCCATCTTCGGATAGACGGTCATGCCGCGCACGATGTTGAGATAGAGATTCAAAATGCCGTCCACCGCGAGGAAGGCCTCGGGGATGCTGATGCGCCGGTTGGCGGAGTCGTCGAGCGTGCGCTCAAACCACTGCGTCGCCGCCGTGACGGAGGCGTTCGTGAGATCGCTCATCACATAGCGGGCGAGGGAGGCGATGCGCTCCGAACGCATGGGGTTGCGTTTGTAGGCCATGGCGGAGGAGCCAATCTGACCCGCCTCAAATGGCTCGTCCACGACCTTGAGATGGCTCAGCAGGCGGATATCGTTGGAGAACTTCGCCGCGCTCTGCGCCACGCCGCACAGGACCTGCAGCACCTGATAGTCCACCTTGCGGGAGTAGGTCTGACCGCTCACGGCGTAGGCGGCGTCGAAGCCCATCTTCTCGCAGATCTTCTTTTCCAGCGTCACGACCTTCTCCGCGTCGCCGTCGAACAGCGCGAGGAAGCTCGCGCCCGTGCCGGTCGTGCCCTTGCAGCCGAGCAGCTTCAGGTGCTCCAGCTGGAAGTCCAGTTGCTCGATGTCCATCAGGATGTCCTGTGCCCAGAGCGTCGCGCGCTTGCCCATCGTGGTGGGCTGCGCCGCCTGGAAGTGCGTATAGGCGAGCGTCGGGAGCGCCTTGTGCGTCTCGGCAAAGTCAGACAGCGCCGCGAGCACGTTCACGAGCATCCTGCGCGTCAGCAGCAGCGCCTCGCGCATGAGGATGATGTCTGTGTTGTCGCCGACATAGCAGCTCGTCGCGCCGAGATGGATGATCGGCTTTGCCGTCGGGCAGCATTCGCCGTAGGTGTGTACATGTGCCATCACGTCGTGGCGAACGACGTGCTCGTGCGCATCCGCAGATTCGTAATCGATGTCCGTGATATGCGCCTTCATCTCGGCGATCTGCTCGTCCGTGATGGGCAGACCCAGCTCCTGCTCGCTCTCGGCGAGGGCGATCCAAAGCTGGCGCCACGTCGAAAACTTGCGGTCGTCGGAAAAGATGGCCTGCATCTGCTTTCCCGCGTAGCGGGCGCAGAGCGGGTTGCGATAGCTGTCGTGCATGTTCGGTCTTCCTTTCTGAGAGGCAGCACAGCGCTGTCAGGTTTCGCTTTCATCAACGTTTTACAGTATACCTGAACAAATCAGAAAATGGAAGCGGGAAACTGCAAAAAATCGAACCCGGAAAACCGTAAAATTTCGCGCTATTTGTTGACATTCTCACGAATCTTTTATATATTAAATAAGTTAATACCATTTGTTGTGATACTGTCTGAGGGGTAGAAAGCATCATGAGTGGAGAAATGAAGATGAAATCCTATGATGTCCTTTCCGGATCGGGAAGGAGTTTTTTTGTAGCGGGCGGCGATCTGCTGACCGAGACACAGAAGGATGAGACCGGCTTTTTCACGTCCGGCACCGCCAGCGCGGCGCAGATCATGTCGGATCTGAACTCCAAATTCCGTTCCCGCGGCGGCATCGATCTGCCTTCCTCGGGCGCTGCATACGCTGCGGGCAGAGCCCCCTATGCATCGGGTGGGAATCCCTATGCCAACCCGAACGTGAATGTGCCGCGTCCGAGCGGCTATGCCTCGCGCTACGGGATGCACCGCGAGGTCGCGCGCGAGACGCAGCTGCGCGTCCATATCGCGCGCAAAACGGTGCGCCGCGGCAAGATCACGCTCTTGAAGGATGTGCAGTTCGGTCTGCGGCAGGGCGACTTTGCCCTGATCCTCGGCGGCTCCGGCGCGGGCAAGACCACGCTCATCCGCTCCATCCTCGGCGAGAGCAAGGCCGATGGGCGGATCCTGCTGAACAACAAGGATCTGTATACCAATTTCCACACCATGAAGGATCAGATCGGGCTTGTGCCGCAGTTTCTCACGCTGCGCCTGAACGACACGGTCCTCGATACGATCACCGACGCCGCGACGATCCGTCTGGGCAAGATGTATTCCAAGCAGGAGATCGCTATGCGCGTCGAGAGCGTCATCCGCAAGGTCGGCGTGCAGGAGCTGAAGAAAAGCCTGATCTGCAATCTCAGCGGCGGACAGAAAAAGAAGGTCGCCGTGGCGACGCAGCTCGTCGGCTTCCAGAAGGTCATTATATGCGACGAGCCCGACTCCGGCCTCGACGCCGCCTCCAGGATCCAGCTGATGGATCTGCTGAAGGATATTTCCAACAGCGGCAGGATCGTGATGATCATCACGCACTATCCCGATGACGCGATCGACATGTTCACCAAGGTCATCGTCATTGCCAAGAGCGAGCGCGACCGCTGCGGCCACATGGCTTATGCGGGCGACGTCAAGGGCGCGCTGAACTTCTTCCATGTCAACTCGCTGCGTGAGATCATGCTGCAGATCAACCCCGAGCGCGAGGGCGGCAAGGGTCTGGCGGATCACTTTATCATGGAGTATCAGAATCGTCGCGGAATGGTGAGGGTTTGAGTATGTTTACATCCGGTGTTTTCAAACAAATCGGGATCTATTTCCGCAAGACGGTGCGCATCGCCGTCAACGAACGCTTCTGGAAATCCGTTCTGTTTTCCGCGATCGTCGCGGTCGTGATCTCGGCGGTCATCGGCGAGAAGATGTTCCAGACCTTCGAGAACACGCAGTCCGGCTTCTTCACGATCTGCTCGGCGTGCGTCTGGGTCGGCATCTTCAACTCCATCCAGATCGTCTGCCGCGAGCACGAGATCATCCACGCGGACTGCCGCTCCGGCATGCACATCTCCTCGTACGTCATCTCCAGCCTTCTGTGGCAGTTCATCCTCTGCTTCATGGAGGCGCTCGTGATCTATTTTATCTCCAGACTGTTCATCGACTATACGACCGAGGGGCTGCTGTTCGGCAGCGCGGGGCTGGAATATTTCATCACGGTCCTGCTGCTGATCTTCTGCTCTGACTGCATGGGCATCATGGTCTCGGCGATCGCGAAGGACCAGAACATGGCGATGGTCATCATGCCCTTTATCCTGATCTTCCAGCTCATCCTCGCGGGCACGCTCTTCGAGCTCTCCGGCTTTGCCGATAAGCTTTCGAACATCACGTTCACCAAGTGGGGCATGTCCGCCTTCGGCAGCATCAGCGATCTGAACAACCGCGAGCTCTATCCGCTCAAGATCAAGGAATTCCTGCCGCAGGGCATGGACATCACCACCGGCGATCCGCCGGAGACCTATGAGCACACGGTCAAGACGCTCGTGAAGGCCTGGAGCGCGAACATCGGCGTCGCGTTCGGCTGCAGCGTGTTCTCCGGCGTGATCCTGAAGCTTCGCAACCGCGGCAGCTGACCGAATTTCGTTTACGACCATCGTTTTACTCTGGCAGAGGGGAGACCCAAAATGGCAAAAATCTCAGAAATTTTCGGATCCAATGTCTTCAGCGACGCCGTGATGAAGGAGCGGCTGCCGAAAGAGACCTACAAGCAGGTGCAGCGCACGATCCAGACCGGCAAGCGTCTGGACGACGAGGCCGCCCGGATCGTGGCGAACGCGATGAAGGACTGGGCGATCGAGAAGGGCGCAACGCACTTCACGCACTGGTTCCAGCCCATGACCGGCGTCACGGCGGAAAAGCACGACAGCTTCATCTCGCCGACGGACAACGGCGGCGTCATCATGGAGTTTTCCGGCAAGGAGCTCGTGCGCGGCGAGCCGGACGCGTCCAGCTTCCCCTCTGGCGGTCTGCGCGCCACGTTCGAGGCGCGCGGCTACACCGCCTGGGACCCGACGAGCTATGCCTTCATCAAGGAAAACGTGCTCTGCATCCCGACGGCGTTCTGCTCCTACGGCGGCGAGGCGCTGGACAAAAAGACCCCGCTCCTGCGCAGCATGGACGCGCTGAACCGCGAGGGCAAGCGCATCGTGAAGCTCTTCGGCATGGACGACGTCAAGCGCGTCAACACGACCGTCGGTCCCGAGCAGGAGTATTTTCTGATCGACCGCAAGGTCTATGAAAAGCGCAAGGACATCATCTATACCGGCCGCACGCTCTTCGGCGCCAAACCGCCGAAGGGGCAGGAGCTGGATGATCACTATTTCGGCATCATCAAGCCGCGCGTGCAGACGTTCATGACCGATCTGGACGAGGAGCTGTGGAAGGTCGGCGTGCTCGCCAAGACCGAGCACAACGAGGTCGCCCCGGCGCAGCACGAGCTCGCGCCCATCTTCACGACCGGAAACCTCGCCGCCGACCACAACCAGCTCACCATGGAGACCATGCAGCGCGTGGCAGCCCGTCACGGTATGGTCTGCCTGCTGCACGAAAAGCCGTTTGCCGGCGTCAACGGCAGCGGCAAGCACAACAACTGGGCCATGTGCACCGATACCGGCGTGAATCTGCTCGATCCGGGCGACACGCCCGCGCAGAACGCGCTGTTCCTGCTCAGCCTCTGCGCCGTGATCCAGGCGGTGGACGACTATCAGGACATGCTGCGCATCAGCGTGGCCTCCGCCGGCAACGACCATCGTCTCGGCGCGAATGAGGCGCCGCCGGCGATCGTCTCGGTCTTCATCGGCACGGAGCTCGAGGAGATCCTCGATGCGATCAAGTCCGGCTCGGCTTATGTCGGCAAGGAGCGCGAGCAGCTCAAGATCGGCGTGCACGTCCTGCCGCGGTTTCCGAAGGACACCACGGACCGCAACCGCACGTCGCCGTTCGCGTTCACGGGCAACAAGTTTGAGTTCCGCGCCCCCGGCTCCAGCGCGTCGATCTCCGGCGTCAACGTCGTGCTGAACACGGCGGTCGCGGAGAGCCTGCGCCAGTATGCCGATTTTCTGGAGAACAGCAGCGACTTTGAAACCGATCTGCAGGAGCTCATCCGCCGCGTGATCCGCGAGCACAAGCGCATCATCTTCAACGGCAACGGGTATGATGAGGCGTGGATCGCCGAGGCGGAAAGACGCGGACTGCTGAATCTGCCGACCACGCCGGACGCGCTGCCGTATTATATCGCGGAGAAAAACGTGGAGCTCTTCGAGCGCCACAAGGTCTATACCCGTACGGAGATGGAGGCCCGCTACGAGATCCATCTGGAGCATTACTGCAAGGTGCTGAACATCGAGGCGCTCACGATGCTGGAGATGGCGCGGCGCGATATCATGCCCGCCGTGAGCCGGTACATCCATGAGCTCAGCGACACGGCACATTCGGTGCAGGCGCTCACGACCGCGGCTGTCCATACGTACGAGTCCGAGCAGGTCGCGGAGATGTCCGGACTCCTTTCGGACGCGTTTCGGAAGACGAAAAATCTGGACGCGGCGCTGTTCGACGCCAAGTCCGTGACGGGCAGTCAGGCGCACGCCGATTTTTATCGTGACCGCGTGCTCACCGCCATGAAGGAGCTGCGCATCACGGTCGACCAGCTCGAGACCATGACGCCGGTCGATTTCTGGCCGTTCCCGTCCTATGGCGAGATCCTGTTCAGCGTCAAATAAAAGCGATGAAAAAAACAGGCTTGGAGCGCACCGGAGCGCCTCAAGCCTGTTTTTTTGTTGCTGGTGACTTACGCCGGAACATACCGCCGCAGCGTCTGTCGGACCGCTACGGCGAGCGCCAGCTTCACCGCGTCGAAGGGCAGGAACGGAATGACGCACAGCATCAGCGCCTTACCGATCGAGATCGCTCCGTTCGCGCGTGTGTAGATCGCGATGAACCAGACCGTGCCGAAGGCATAGCACAGCAGCAGCCCCACGATCATCGATGCGATGAAAACCGGAAGGGAGTCCCCGAAGCGCGTCTCGGCGAACCACACGCACAGACCCGAGAGCAGAAAGCCCAGCAGGTAGCCGCCCGTCGCGCCGAACAGCGCGCCGACGCCGCCCTTGAACCCGGCAAACACCGGCAGGCCGATCGCGCCCAGCAGCAAAAACACGCCGATCGAGATCGTCCCGCGCTTGCCGCCGAGCAGCCCAAGCGCCGCAAACACACCGAAGGTCTGCAGCGTGAAGGGCACGGCGCCCGGAATCTGGATCCACGAGCATATCGCCAATACCGCGGCGAAGATGCCGCACAGAGTCAGATCGATCGTTTTCAGCTTCATAAATACGCTCCTGATTGTAAATTGAAAGTTAATAAAACTTTACAATCGAGAGCATAGCACACCCGCGCCATCTTGTCAACAAATAATCTTCGTAGCTTTACAAGCGATTGTCCATAGGCTATAATACTTTTACAGGAAACGACAGGAGGGATCGATGTGCTTCAGGATCGGGTGCTCACCATGCTGACCGAGGCGCGCGGCGCTTATGTCTCCGGTGCGGAGATGAGCAGAAATCTCGGCGTCACACGCATGGCGGTGAGCAATGCGGTGCGCGCGCTGCGGGAGCAGGGCTATCGCATCGCCTCCGCCACGAATCGCGGCTACTGTCTGGAAGATCAGCCGGACACGCTGCGGCCCGGCGATGTGCTGGGGCTGCTGCCGGAGGCGCGCAGAGAGACCGTGCGCGTTTTTTCGACGATCGATTCCACGAATACATATCTGAAGCGTGAGGCGATGGCTGGCGCGCCGAGCGGCCTGATCGCCATCGCCAATGAGCAGACTGCCGGCAGGGGCAGGGTGGGGCGCGCGTTTCTCTCCGCGCCCGACTGCGGCGTCTATCTTTCGCTGCTGCTGCGCCCGAAATGCGCGCCTGCGGACTGCGCCACGCTCACATCGCACGCCGCCGTCGCGGTGTGCCGCGCCATCGAAGCCGTCTGCGGCGTCTCGCCCGGGATCAAATGGACCAACGACATCCTGCTCGGCGGACGCAAGGTCTGCGGGATCCTGACGGAGCTGACGCTCGAAGGGGAGAGCAGGGCAGTCGACTCGGTGGTGATCGGGATCGGCGTGAATGTCAATAACCGGCCCGAGTCGTTCCCGCCAGAGCTGCGCACCGTCGCGGGGTCGATATTCAGCGCGACCGGCAGAACGTGTGAGCGCGCTAGGCTTGCGGCGGCGCTGGTGACGCAGCTCGACGAGATGACGCGCGTCTGGTCGTCGGATCCGCATGCGTATCTGGATGCGTACCGCGCGCTTTGTCTCACGACCGGGAAGGAGGTCCGCGTGCTGCGCGGCGATACGCAGCGCGTTGCCTTTGCCGAATCGATCCTGGATGATTTTTCGCTTTTTGTTCGCTATCCCGACGGCACGACCGAGTCACTTTCGGGCGGCGAGGTTTCCGTGCGCGGCCTGCTCGGCTACGACGCCGCTGAGCCATGACGCAGCTGACAGGAGAGGAGATGCAAGTTTGGCACGATTTACCGAGCATATCATTCTGACGGTGTTTGAGGAAATGCTGCTGGAGATGCCGTTTGACCAGATCACGGTCTCCGCGCTCTCCAGACGGTGTGATATCAGCCCCAACACGTTTTACTATCACTATCGGGATCTGAACGATCTGCTGGCGTTCTGGCTCCGAGCCAAGGTCGACGCCGGGCTGGCGGAGATCCCCGAATCGTTCAGCTGGACAGAGCGCGTGAAATATGTCTTTCGCCGCTGCAAGGAGAGCGAGCTCCTGATCTTTCACATCTCTGACTCCAACGGTCGGGCGCAGCTGGAGGATTATGTCTTTTCCACGAGCAGCCGCCATATCTTCGATTGCGTCGAGGACCTGATCCGTGACATGCGGCTTTCCGAGGCGGCACGGCAGGCGCTTAGCAAGCTGATGCGCTATGCGTTTTTGGGCTTTTTTATTCAGTTTCTGCAAAACCGCATGACGGATGATATCGATAAGAGCGTCGATTGGTTTGCCAGGCAGCTCCGCCTGTGCGCCTGTCAGGTCTCGGAGGAGCAGCTGTCATATTGACAATTTTTCGAAAATGATCGATTTTTCGCCACTGCGAGTCGACTTTCCATGGTTTGTTGTTGACAAACGTGATATACTGAAAGCTATGAAATACGGTCTCTCTGCCGCGAGGCGGAGACCGGAAGGAGAAGAAACATGAAAAAACGAGTGATATCTGCAGTTGTCATGTTGGCAGTCACCTTTATCTGCGTGCTGCTCTCTGAAGTGAGCCGTGTGGTGTTTTTCGGCATCATCGGGCTGGTCTGCGCGTATGAATGGTGCAAGAACCTTCGTGTCCGCGAGGTCCATTGTGCCGATTGGGTGTTGTATTATCTGTTCGCCGCGCTCACGGTCGTCACGGTGCTGCACGGCGGCGCGTTCTGGTATGCGGCTGTTCTGGTGAGCGCCGTGATGCTCAGCATGGCTGCCGGCGTGATCCAGCAGCGCGTGTCCGGATTCGGCGCGATGTTTACGGCAGCGGGTGTGGCGTATCTCGGCATCCTCTTTGCCGCGATCTTCGCCGTCTCGGTCAGCAAGATCTGGCTGCAGACCTTCGCGCTGGGCTGCATTTCCACCTGGGTGTGCGACAGCTGTGCGCTCTTCGGCGGCAGCCGCTTCGGCAAGCACAAGCTCGCGCCGAAGGTCTCGCCGAAAAAGACGTGGGAGGGCTCGCTGTGCGGCGCCGCCTCCGCGGTCATCGTCGGCGTCATCCTCTGTCTGCTGCCCTGGTACAAGGGCGCCGCCTGGTGGCTGATCATCCTTGCCGCGCTGGTCGCCTCCAGCCTCGGTCAGATTGGCGATCTTGCCGAGTCGCTCTTCAAGCGCATGATCGGAGTAAAGGATTCCAGCAACCTGATCCCTGGTCACGGCGGCGCGCTGGATCGAGTGGACAGCCTGCTGTTTGCGATCCCGACGGCGTATTTCTTCCTGCGCATCGCAGGTCTGGGAGTCTGATCCTTCATGAACAATTCGATCTTGCAGCGCGATGTATGCGGTATGCTGCCCAGACGTGCGCTGTTGATCATCAATCCCGTGTCCGGCAGGCGGCTCGTGCTGCGCTTTGTCGCAAAGATCGTGCGCCGTCTCATGGACGAGGGCTATCTGGTAACGACGACGGTCACGGGCGCGCGCGGAGATGCCTCTGCGTTTGCCCGTGACCTCGGTCCCTTTGATCTGATCGTCTGCGCCGGTGGAGACGGCACGTTGCATGAGACGGTGGGCGGCCTGCTCGCAGCGGGACGCAGCACACCGGTCGGCTACATCCCGTGCGGCAGCACGAATGACTTTGCGGTGACGCACGGTCTGCCGGTCCTGATCCCGGAGGCGATCGAGCGCGCCGTTATCGGCAGCGCGCGCAGCTATGACGTGGGGCGCTTCGGTGATACGCATTTTCTCAATACCGCGGCGTTCGGCGCCTTCTCGTGGATGGCGTACACGACGGATCAAACGCGAAAAAATCTGCTGGGGCTCACAGCCTATGTGCTCGACGCGGCAAAGGAACTGCCGCGGCTCAAGCCGCGCTTTATGCACCTCGAGGTCGACGGCGTCGTGTATGAGGACGATTATCTCGTCGGCGCCGTGTGCAACTGCACGTCGGTGCTCGGCATCGTGGAGCTGCCGGAAGGCTTCGTGGACACATGCGACGGACGACTGGAGGTTTTTCTGGTCCGCTTCCCGCGCAGCCTCCCGGAGCTGGAGAGCATCGTGCGCAGCTTGGTCACAGGCTCGTTCGATTCTCCGCTCATCACGCTAACCCAGGGGCGGCAGATCCGTGCGTCCACTCCGGAGCCGGCCGTCTGGTCCCTGGACGGGGAGTCCTCCGGCGCGATCACGGAGGCGGAGATCTCCGCTGTGCCGGGGTTTCTGCAGATGCAGCTATGAAACAGACGGGGCGTCTGCGGCAGATCCGGAGCATCGTCGTCGGCGTCTGCGCGTTTGCGTTTACGGTCTGGCTGATCGTCTTTGCAGCGCAGCATGCCCCCGTCGAGCTTCTTACGGAGCTGAAAACGAAAAGCGTGTGGTTGTCTTGCCTGATCGCGGTGGGGCTTTATATTTTCAAATGCATCGATTTCGTCGTCCATGTGGGGCTAATATATGCTTCGGTGACGCTGATTTTGCCGAAGTGGGGAGCGGTGCTGATGAACCTGATCGGTACCGTGATCATGATCGAGTTGCCCTACGCCGCCGGACGGCTGGTTGGACGGTCACGGGCGATGCGTATCTGGGATCGCTTTCCGCGCCTGTTGGAGGCGGAACGATATCTGAAGGACCATGTCGTGATCTTCTCCATGCTGACACGGATGCTGGGCGTACCGCTGAACGTGCTCGGCGTCTACATGGGCGCGGCGGATTATGACCACCGGAAATACACGTTCGGCTCTATGCTGGGTTTCCTTCCGACGATGGTGTGTTTCATGGTGATGGGCGTCGGCGCTGCGGATCACTCGGATCCGTCGTTCTGGATCGCCCTTGGCGTGCAGATCACGATCGCGGTCGGCGCGATCCTGGTTTTTCACGGAATCAGACAGCGGGATGAAACAAGCGAAAAATGAAACGAATGCCCCTCAATTCCGTCAAAGGAATTGAGGGGTGAGACTGTCAAAAAGCTATGCTTCTGACTTATGAAACAGAGCAGCGGGGGAGCTCGAGGGGGCAAGGCCCGCCTCGAGTTAGATCCATCGTCGCCGCAAATCGCTTGAAAACCAAGGGGTTTTCAAGCGATTTGCTGTTTGCGCAGCAAACATATCGGTGACTGCGCAGCTTGTCAAAAATGTCCGTCAAGGACTTTTTTGACAAGCTTTGCCCCTCAATTCCGTCTAGGGAATCGAGGGGCAAAGGTATATGCATTTCGATCATACATTTTCAAGACGCAGCTCTGCGCCGACGGCCTGCGCGATCACCTGTGCCATCGCGCGGATCTGCGGTGTGAGGACCTTGTCGCGATGATGGATCAGCTGACTCCATTGCTCCATGCGGCAGTCCGCGAGGGGCAGGGCGACGATCTTGCGCTCGCCGGCCTTGCGCTGCGCGGCGAACTGCGGCAGCACGGTCAGATAGTTGTTTTCCGCGATCATGCGGATCGCCATCCCGGTGTCGTCCAGCTCCAGGAAGGGCGTGACCTCCAGATGCAGCCGGGCGAGTTCCTTGTCGAACAGGTGACGGTAGTTGCTGGTGCGCGGCATAAGAATGAACGGCTCGCTGACGATGTCCTTCAGCTCCAGCGACTCCGCCTGTGCGAGCGGATGCTGCATGCCCGCCATGACGACGACCTCTTCCGGCCGCTCAAAGAGCTTGATGAGTTGGGGATCGTATTCGTGATCATCCAGCGTGTAGATCAGATCGAGCTCGTTGTGGATCAGCATGCGCTGCAGCTCCTCCGTGCCGCCCGAGTATAACTGCGTGCAGATATTCGGACACCGGTCGTGGAACTTCGGAATGATCTCTCCGAAGCGCGAGATCATCAGCGATTCCAGCGTGCCGACGCGCAGCGTGCCGGTGAGATCGCGGTCATCCACGGCGAAGTTCGCCGCGCGTGTGGCTGCCGAGATCACGTCCCGCGCATAGGGGATAAAGGTTTGTCCATAATGGGTAATGGTCACGTTCTTGCCAATCCGGTCAAACAGGCGCACGCCCAACTCGTTTTCCAGCTGCTGCACCTGAACGGTGATCGCCGATTGCGAGTAACCCAACGATTCTGCCGCCTTGGAGAAGCTTTGCAATTGGGCGACTTTGAGAAAAGTGTTGAGAATTCTGAGTTCCATAGTGTCTCCTTTGCTTTCGGATCCGCGGTGAGCGCGCTGGGATGTATTAAAAAATATCATAGATGATTTTTCGAAAAGCGTCAATCCCTTTTTGAAATTTTTAGAAACAATGGCCCGATTTCATATCCGGGCGGTTGACGCGCAGACGAAAAAGAGGTAAAATGATTCTCTGCATGGGGAAAGGAGGGACCCGGATTGTATTACGGCTACGGGATCGATTGGACTTATATCGTTTTCATCATTCCTGCGATGCTGATCTCTATCTGGGCACAGTTCAAGGTCAGCAGCGCCTATTCGAAATACTCCAAGGTCCTCAACGCGCGCGGTCTTACGGGCGCGCAGGCGTCGGAATATATTCTGCGCACCTACGGCGTCACCGGGGTCCGCATCGAGCATATCGCCGGCAATCTGACGGATCATTATGACCCGACGGACAATGTGATCCGCCTGTCCGACGGCGTTTACAACGCGACGTCTGTCGCTGCGGTCGGCGTTGCCGCGCACGAGACCGGTCACGCGCTGCAGTATGCCTTCGGCTATGCGCCGATCAAGCTGCGCGCGGCGATCATCCCCGCGACGAGGATCGGTTCCTACGCGTCATGGCCGCTGCTGCTCATCGGTATGATCTTCAGCAGCCAGTCGCTGATCTGGGCGGGCATTGCGCTGTTTTCGCTTGTGGTGCTGTTTCAGCTGCTCACGCTGCCGGTGGAGTTCAACGCCTCCTCCCGCGCGCTGCAGGCGATCGATCAATGGAACATCCTTTCTGCTGAGGAGTATCAGGGCGCGAAGAAGGTCCTCACAGCTGCCGCGCTGACCTATGTAGCGGCGCTGCTCACGTCGCTGATGCAGCTTTTGCGTCTCGTGTTGATCTTCTCGAACCGGCGCAACTGATCCACGCACATATTTTCAACACTCGGAGGATTCAGGACTATGGCTCTTCTGTTGAAGATTCCCGTTATCATATCGCTGATCTTCTTTTTCTGCTATTCGTATCAAATCATTTATATCCCGGTCTCGATTCTTAAAAAAAGCAAGCCCATCAAAAACGTGACGCCGCACCGCTTCGCGGTGCTCATCAGCGCGCGCAACGAGTCTGTCGTCATCGGAGACCTGCTCGACAGCATCCGTGGACAGACCTATCCGCAGGAGCTGATCCACACCTTCGTCATCGCAGACAACTGCACCGACGATACCGCCGACATCGCGCGCGAGCATGGCGCGACCGTCTATACCCGCTTCAATGACCAGTTGGTCGGCAAGGGCTATGCGCTCAACGAGCTGTTGGGACACCTCCGCAGGGACTACCCCGGCGAATTTGACGGCTACTTCGTCTTTGACGCGGATAACATCCTGCGCCCGGATTATATCGAGCGCATGAACGAAACGTTCTCCTCCGGCTATGAGATCACGACCAGCTACCGCAACTCCAAAAACTACGGGGCAAACTGGATCTCCGCCGGATACGCGCTCTGGTTCCTGCGCGAGTCGCAGTATCTCAACGGCGCGCGCATGAAGCTGGGCACAAGCTGCGCCGTCTCCGGCACGGGCTTTCTGTTCAGTAACAAGGTCATGGAGGAAAATGACGGCTGGCCGTTCTTTCTGCTGGTGGAGGACATCCAGTTTTCCATCTCTTCGATCCTGCACGGCTATAAGATCGGCTATTGCGAAAAGGCGGAGCTGTTCGATGAGCAGCCGGTCACGTTCCGTCAGTCGTGGCGGCAGCGCTCCCGCTGGGCGAAGGGGTATTTTCAGGTCATGCGCCATTATGGCGCAAAGCTGATCGGCAAGGCGGCGCACGGCAGCTTCTCGGCGCTGGATATGAGCCTGAATATCATGCCGGCCTTTATTCTCAGCGCCGCGATGATCATCCTTGAGCTGGTCAAGTTCTTTGTCTGTGTCATCGCAGGCCTCGGTTTGGGCGAGTTCTGGCTCTCTGTCGGAAAGCTCCTGATCGGCGTATTCGGACTGCTGTTCATCATCGGTCTGATCACCACGATCACCGAGTGGGACAACATCCATACCACCACGTCGAAAAAGATCCTCGCGCTCTTTACATTCCCGCTGTTCATGTTCACGTATCTGCCGATCACGTTCCACGCGATGTTCGCGCGTCCGACATGGAAGCCCATCGAGCACACCTATACGGCGGCGGACATGTTTGCCGACGCTCCGGAGACCAAGCCCGAGGACGCCGCTGAGACGGCTGAAAAATGAAACAGCACAAAACGCCTTTCTCCTGAACGGAGAAGGGCGTTTTTGCGCTGAATGTTCAATACAGCGGGATGCGGACGACCTCGAGTCCCTTGCTTTTCGCGTACCGGATCGTGTTTTCCGCGCCGCCGGGCTGACCGTTGGAGGCGGCAATGAGCATACGTGAGGCGTCGACCATATAGCGGTTGCGGCGCATCATACATCCGCGGTCATAGGTTTCCGAGATCAGCGTGCGCGTGTCGCAAAGCAAAAGCAGCTCCCGATACCGCTGCCGGAGGTCCTTGCGCCAGCCGTCCGCCTGCGTGGGGCAGGGCACGGCGGCCTCCAGCGTGATCTCCGGGTGCAGGGCACGCAGCTGGATCACCGCCTCGGCGAAATACAGGTCGCACCCGTTTGCCATGCCGCATATAAAACGCCGGATCCCCTCGTCATAGGCGCTGCACACCGCCTTGGCGATGTTCGCCTTCAGCTCCAGACAGCGCGCGTCATGCTCGTTTTCGCCCCATGGCAGCTTTGCCTCCCGGTGTCCGGTGAAGCAGCAGGTATTCAGGATCTTCTCCACGGACACACCTCCTGATGCGTGATCGGGTGGATTCATTGTACCGTAGCCATGCCGGAATGTCAAACGCGAATGCTGTCGGAAAAAACAGAAGAAAAGGGGTTGCATTTTCAACAAAGCGTGCTATAATAAATTGCAGAAAACCAAATGAACGATCTTCGGGGCAGGGTGAAATTCCCGACCGGCGGTAAAGTCCGCGAGCCCGTATGGGTTGAATCGGTGTGATTCCGATACCGACAGTATAGTCTGGATGGAAGAAGATGTTCGTAGGGGAGTCTCTCCCGTATGAGCGCCTGAAGGTTCGTCCTTTGGGTGCATATTTTTTTACTGGAGGTCATACCCATGCTGAAAGAAAACCTATCCTTTGTCATTGTGTGCGTGCTTGTGGCGGCGGCGCTGTTCCTCGCCGCAAAGGTGTGCGAGAAGTTCGTCTGCAAAAGCTTTCGCCGCGTGACCGGCGCGCGCTACATCACGTATATCGCGATGTTTTCCGCGCTCGGCGGCGTTCTGATGCTGCTCGAGATCCCGCTGTTCTTCGCGCCCGGCTTTTATAAGATGGACCTTGGCGAGCTGCCGGTTTTGATGAGCGCGTTCTATCTCGGACCGGTCGCCGGCGTCGTGACGGAATTTCTCAAGGTCATGCTGAAGCTGCTGTTGAAGGGAACGTCAACGGCGTTTGTCGGCGATTTCGCAAACTTTGTGGTGGGCTGCGCGTTCGTGCTCCCCGCGTCGGTGATCTATCATAGAAACAAGACCCGCAAGACCGCCATCATCGGCATGATCATCGGCACGCTGTGCATGACCGTGTTCGGCAGCGCGTTCAACGCCTACTATCTGATCCCGAAGTTCTCCCAGCTCTTCGGCATGCCGCTGGAAGCCATCGTTGGGATGGGCACAGCGGTCAATGGCGCGATCACAAGCCTCGGCACGCTGGTGCTGTATGCGGTCGTTCCGTTCAACATCCTGAAGGGCGTCGTCGACTCTCTGCTGACGTATCTGCTGTATAAGCGGCTGGAGCCGGTGCTGTTCCCGGATTCGCGCAAGAAACAACAAAAGCAGGCGGCGAAAAGCTGATCTGCCTCAAAGAAAAGGCGCTGTGCAAATCTCGTGCACAGCGCCTTTTCAGACTGTCTTATCCGTTTTCCTTGTTATAGGCCTCGATGCCGAGCTTGAGCAGCTCGATGGCGCGCTCAAGGTCTTCCTTTTTCAGAACATAAGCCATGCGGATCTCATTGCGTCCGGTGTTCGGCGTGCCGTAGAAGGGCTCGCCGGGCGCGAACATCACGGTCTCGCCGTTGTCCTCAAAGTGCTGCAGCAGCCACTTCTGGAACTTGTCCGCGTCGTCGACCGGCAGCGCCGCCATGACATAGAACGCGCCCTTCGGCTCGGAATAGACCACGCCGGGGATCTCCCGGAGCTTTGCCACCAGCGCGTCACGGCGTGCCTTGTACTCCTCGCGGACGGCGGCGAAGTAATCCGGTCCGACGGTGTAGAGCGCGGCTGCGGCGACCTGATCGATCGTGGAGGCGCACAGACGTCCCTGGCAATATTTCATCGCCTGGTTGTAAAGCTCAGCGTTGCGCGTGATCATGCAGCCGATGCGCGCGCCGCAAGCGGAAAAGCGCTTGGACACGGAGTCGATGACGACCACGTTCTCGTCATAGCCCTCGAGCTGCAGCAGACTCATGAGCGGTTCGCCGCCATAGACGAACTCGCGGTACACCTCGTCGCCGATCACGAACAGGTCGTGCTCCTTTGCAACGTCGGCGATCATCTGCATCTGCTCGCGCGTCAGGATCGCGCCGGTGGGGTTTCCGGGATTCGTGAAGAGGATCGCGCGGGTGTGCTCGTTGATCAGCGCCTCGATGCGGTCGCGGAACGCGAAGCAATAGCCCTCCTCGGGACGCGTCGTGAGCGGACGGATCTTCGCGCCCGTGAGCGTCACGAACGTGGTGTAGTTGGGGTAGAACGGCTCGGGGACGATGATCTCGTCGCCGTCGTCGAGAATGCTGCTGAGCACCATCTGCAGCGCCTCGCTGCCGCCGGTGGCGATCAGGACGTTCTTGTCGGTCAGCGGCGCGCCGATCTTGCCGTAGTAGGTGCAGATCGCGTCGATCAGCTCTGGCACACCGGCGCTCGGCGCGTAGGCCAGCACCTTCTGGCTGAACTCCCGCGCGGTCTCAAAGTAAACAGGCGGCGTCTCGATATCCGGCTGACCGATGTTCAGATGATAGATCTTCTTTCCGGCCTTCTCCGCCTCGACGGCGTAGGGGGCAAACTTGCGCATCGGGGACAGCCCGCAGCGCTCGATCTTGCTGGAAAATTTCATGGTTTTTCCCTCCATTTCTCCGATCCGTTTCTCTCCGGCGGACCGGCTCCTGAAGCTATCTTACCCGATTGGAGCGGATCTTTCAATTAGAAAATAGGAAATGTTCTCATAAAAAAATGAAATGATAAACGCCCGTCTCAAAAAACTGAGACGGGCGAAAATCCTTCGATGTTCGGTTCCGGATCAGACCTTGAAGTCGACCGAGGTAGAGCCCTGCTCTTCCTGCACGAACTCATAGTCCTTGCCGGGCAGGATCGCGTTGAGCAGGATGCCGACGAGAGACGCGACCGCGAGACCCGAGAGGCTGATGTGCTCCGAGATCTGGATGTTGCCGACGGAGTAGTTGATGCCGATGGAGAGCACGAGGATCAGCGCCGCGATGATGACGTTGCGGGTGTTAGTGAAGTCGACCTTGTTCTCGACCACGTTGCGGACGCCGACGGCGGAGATCATGCCGTACAGCACAAGGCTGACGCCGCCGATCGTGGCGGTGGGCATCGCGGAGATGAGCGCCGCGAACTTCGGGCAGAAGGAGACGATGATCGCGAAGCAGGCGGCGATGCGGATCACGCGGGGATCATACACGCGGCTGAGCGCGAGCACGCCGGTGTTCTCGCCGTAGGTGGTGTTCGCCGGGGCACCGAACAGGGAGGCGAGCGTCGTTGCCAGACCGTCGCCCAGGAGCGTGCGGTGGAAGCCGGGGTCGACCATGAAGTTCTGCTCGGTGGTGGAGCTGATCGCGCAGATGTCGCCGATGTGCTCGACCATCGTAGCGAGGCTCAGCGGCATGATCGTGAAGATCGCGGTCACAAGCAGGCCGCTGTTCACGCCGGTCTTAAAGATATGGAACACGCTGTTTTCCCACACGATGGGGAGGGCGAACCACTTGGCTTCCGCGACGGAGGTCGCGACGTTTGTGCGCGTGGCGGGATCGATGATCACGGCGAGGATGTAGCTCACAAGGACGCCGAGCAGGATCGGGATGATCTTCGTCATGCCCTTGCCCCACATGTTGAAGCCGATGACCGTGAGGATCGCAACGACGGCGATGAGCCAGTTGGCGTTGCAGTTGT
The DNA here is from genome assembly GCA_017459865.1 of Oscillospiraceae bacterium. The sequence goes on along the minus strand of JAFUCD010000029.1, from coordinate 149,140 downwards.
TTATCGCGGAGGAGGAGAGTGTGAGACCGATCGCGATGATGATCGGACCCGTGACGATGGGCGGGAAGTAGCGCATGACCTTCTTCACGCCGAAGATCTTGAACAGCGCGGAGAGGATCACATACATCAGACCTGCGCAGGCGACGCCGAAGCAGGCGTAGGGGAGCATTTCGGTGTTCGGAGCGCCGTCGATCAGCGGCGCGACGGCGGCGTATCCGCCGAGGAACGCGAAGGAGCTGCCGAGGAATGCGGGGACCTTGAACTTCGTCAGCACATGGAACAGCAGCGTGCCGAGACCGGCGAAGAGCAGGGTGGTGGCGATGTCAAGACCCGTGAGGATCGGCACGAGCACCGTTGCGCCGAACATGGCGAACATGTGCTGCAGGCCCAGCACCAGCATACGCGGCGCGCCGAGCTTCCGTGCGTCGTACACGGGCTGCTGCCCAATCGTTTTGTCACTCATATCATTTTCCTCCTCATTTGTATCGGCGGAGTCCGCCGTATGTTACTTTTTAAAGCTGTCCTTGAGCGCCACGGCGCGGTTGAACACGAGGCGTCCGGGTGCGGAGTCCTTGTTGTCCACAGCGAAATAGCCCTGGCGCAGGAACTGATAGGAGGCGGGCGCCTCGACCTGCTCCAGCATTTTTTCCACCTTGCAGCCGGTGAGGACCTCCAGACTGTTCGGGTTCATGCACTCGATATAATCCTTGCCCTCGCCCTCGGGATCCTCGTCAGCAAAGAGGTTGGAGTACAGGCGCACCTCGGCGTCCGCGCAGTTTTCCGCGTCGACCCAATGGATCGTCGCGCCCTTGACCTTGCGGCCGTCGGCGGGGTTGCCGCCGCGGCTTTCGGGATCGTACTCGGCATAGACCTCGACGACGTTTCCTTCTTCATCGGTCTTGCAGCCCGTGCATCGGATCAGGTACGCGCCCTTGAGACGGCACTCGGGTCCCTCGGGATAGAGCCGCTTGTATTTCGGCACCGGGGCGGGGAGGAAGTCCTCCACTTCGATCCAGAGCTCACGGCTGAATGTGACCGCGCGCGTTCCCGCCTCGGGATCGTTGGGGTTGTTTTCGACCGCGACGGTCTCAGACTGCCCCTCGGGATAGTTCGTGATGATGAGCTTCACCGGGTGCAGCACCGCCATCACGCGCTGCGCGTGGTCGTTCAGGTCCTCGCGCAGGCAATGCTCCAGAAAACCGTAGTCCACCGTGCTCGGCACCTTGCTCACGCCGATGCGGTCGGTGAAATTGCGGATCGAAGCAGGCGTGTAGCCGCGGCGGCGAAGACCGCAGAGCGTCGGCATACGCGGGTCGTCCCAGCCGGAGACGAAGCCCTCCTCGACAAGACGGCGCAGCTTGCGCTTGGACATGACCGTGTAGTTGATGCCGAGACGCGAAAACTCGATCTGGCGCGGCTTGCAGGGCACGGACACGTTGTCCACGACCCAGTCATACAGCGGCCTGTGGTCCTCATACTCCAGAGAGCAGAGGCTGTGCGTGATGCCCTCCAGCGCGTCCTGGATCGGGTGCGCGAAGTCATACATCGGATAGATGCACCACTTCGTGCCCTGGCGGTGGTGCTCGATATAGCGGATGCGGTAGAGCACCGGATCGCGCATGTTGAAGTTGCCGCTCGCGAGGTCGATCTTCGCGCGCAGGGTGTATTTGCCCTCCGGGAACTCGCCTTCGCGCATGCGGCGGAAGAGATCGAGACTCTCCTCGATCGGTCTGTCGCGCCATGGACTGCGCGCGGGCGTGTTCGTGTCGCCGCGGTATTCTTTGAACTGCTCCGGCGTCAGCTCGCAGACGTAGGCAAGCCCCTTCTGGATGAGCTCGACGGCGTATTCGTAGTCCTGCTCAAAGTAATCCGAGCCGAAGAAGAACCGGTCGCCCCAGTCAAAGCCCAGCCAATGGATGTCCTCCTGGATGGCCTCGACGAACTCGTTGTCCTCCTTGGAGGGGTTCGTGTCGTCCATGCGCAGGTTGCACAGACCGCCGAAGCGCTCGGCCGTGCCGAAGTCGATGCACAGCGCCTTGCAATGCCCGATGTGCAGATAGCCGTTCGGCTCGGGCGGGAAGCGTGTGTGCACGGTCTGGCCGGCAAATCGACCGCCGGGCGCGATGTCCTCTTCAATGAAAGCTTCGATAAAATTTCTGGAAGTTTCGTCCATACTCGCTGCTCCATTCCTGACGTCGCAGCGCCGCAAACAAGCGCTTGCGGTTTTCGACGCCGTAATCTGTCATATTATACACGATATAGGGCCTGTTTACAATAAGGAATGTTGGACAAAACATCGACCGTTCGGCACGGCATCCTTTGTGCTTTCGGATGCCCGCGGCAATAAAACAGGCTGTACAGCTTGTCAAAACAGTCCTTGACGGACATTTTTGACAAGCTTCGCAGTCGCGGATATGTTTGCTGTGCAAACAGCAAATCGCTTGAAAACCCCATGGTTTTCAAGCGATTTGCGGCGACGACCGGATTTGACTCGAGGCGGGCCTTAACGTCAGACCGGGCGCGCTCCATTCCGCAGCTGCGCTTGCGCGCACCGGCTCCATATCAGCTTACGCATGGAACGACCGACCAAATCAAAGATTTGGGGTCTTTTCACACGCTTCCCCGGTCTTCCTTTCCAACATGCACACGCCTGTGCATGTTGGTGAAGGAGGAATGACTTTCGCCGTCATCCATAAGAGGTTCTGCCTCTTATGGTGACTTGCGCAAGTCATTCCGACGCAGCTCCCCCGCTGCTCTGTTTCGGGAACCAGCAGCATAGTTTTTTGACAGTCTCAACAGGCTGTACAGCTTCATTACTGTACAGCCTGTTGATCGTGTTATCCGACGTCCTCAAACTGAGAATTATAAAGCTCGGCGTAAAAGCCGTTTTGCCGCAGCAGCGTCTCATGGTCGCCCTGCTCGACGATATCGCCGTCGCGCATGACGAGGATCAGATCCGCGTCGCGGATCGTGGAGAGCCTGTGCGCGATCACAAAGGTGGTGCGTCCCTTCATCAAATTCGCCATCCCCGCCTGAATGAGCCGCTCCGTGCGCGTGTCGACGCTGGAGGTCGCCTCGTCGAGGATCAGCACCGGGTTGTTCGCGAGGATCGCGCGGGCTATGGTCAGCAGCTGCTTCTGTCCCTGCGAGATGTTCGTCGCGTCCTCGTTCAGCTCCATCTGATAGCCGCCGGGGAGAGAGCGGATGAAGCGGTGCGCCCGCGCGGCCTTGGCAGCGGCGATGACCTCGGCGTCGGTCGCGTCGAGTCTGCCGTAGCGGATGTTCTCCATGATCGTGCCGTGGAACAGCCATGTGTCCTGCAGCACCATGCCGAAGCTCTGCCGGAGATCGCCGCGTGCAAAGTCGCGCACGCTGTGTCCGTTCAGGCGGATGTCGCCGGAGTCGGTGTCATAAAAGCGCATGAGCAGCTTCACCATCGTGGTCTTGCCCGCGCCGGTCGGACCGACGATCGCGACCATCTGCCCGGGCTGCACCTCGCAGCTGAAGTCGTGGATGACGGGCTTCTCGCTGTCATAGCCGAAGCGCACATGGTCAAACGAGATGCGCCCGTCCACAACGCTTGCGGGCACGGGGGAGACCGTCTCCGGGATCTCCTCGGGTTCGTCGAGGAAGAGGAAGATGCGCTCCGCCGCGGCAGCCATGGACTGCAGCATGTTAGACACCTGCGCGAGCTGCGTGATCGGCTGTGTAAAGCGCTTGACATACTGGATAAAGGCCGTGATATCGCCGATCGTGATGGTGCCCTTCGCCGCGAGCATCGCACCCGCGACTGCGACGGCGACATAGCCGAGGTTCGAGACAAAATTCATGATCGGCATCATCAGACCGGAGAGGAACTGGCTTTTCCACGCGGAGGTGTAGAGCTTGTCGTTCGTCCGGCGAAATTCCTCCAGTTCCCGCTCCTCGCGGTTGAAGGCCTTGACGATGTTGTGCCCGGTGAAGGTCTCCTCGATCTGCCCGTCGATCTCGCCGAGGTGATGCTGCTGGGCGTAGAAGTGCTTCTGCGAGATCTTCACGACGATCGCGACCAGCGCGACGGAGACCGGCAGGATTATGAGCGTGATGAGCGTCATCAGCGGGGAGATCGTGAGCATCATCACGACCGTGCCGATGAGCGTGCAGACGGAGGTGATGAGCTGCGTGATGCTCTGGTTCAGGGACTGCCCGAGCGTGTCGACGTCGTTCGTGATGCGCGAAAGCACGTCGCCGGTCTTGTTCGATTCGAAATAGCCGAGCGGCATGCGGTCGATCTTCTCGCTGATATCGCGGCGCATGCGATAGCTCATTTTCTGGGAAATGCCGGTCATGATCCAGCCCTGCGCGAAGCTCAAAAGCGCGCTCAGCGCATAGAGTCCCATGAGTCCCAGCAGGATCGCGCCGATCCTGCCGAAGTCGATCTCGCCCTGCCCGGTGAGCTTGCGGATCAGACCTTCAAAGAGCTCGGTCGTCGCGTTGCCGAGGATCTTCGGGCCGATGACGTTGAAGACCGTCGAGCCGATGGCGAAGATGATCACGGCGATCAGGGCGATGCGATATGCGCCCATGTATCGGATGAGCTTGCGGATGGTGCCTTTGAAATCCTTCGGCTTTTCCACCGGGGCGCCGGGACCGCGGTGGGGTCCTCTTCTGGGTGCCATCAGACATCGCCTCCTTTCTGCGCGCCGGAGAGCTCCGCTTCAGAGAGCTGGCTCTCGGCAATCTCGCGATAGGTCCTGCAGGACTGCAGCAGCTCCTCGTGCCTGCCGCGGCCAACGATGCGTCCGTCCTCCATGACGAGGATCTGGTCCGCGTGCAGCACGGTCGAGATGCGCTGCGCGACGATGATCACGGTGCTGTCACCGGTTTGTTCACTCAGCGCCTTGCGAAGCGCCAGATCCGTGCGGTAATCGAGCGCCGAGAACGAATCGTCGAAGAGATAGATCTTCGGGTTCTTGGCGATGGCGCGCGCGATGCTCAGACGCTGCCGCTGCCCGCCCGAGACGTTCGTGCCGGACTGGCTGATCTCCGACTGATAGCCGTCGGCGCGCTCGGCGATGAAGCCCGAGGCCTGCGCGATCTCGGCGGCGCGGGTCATGTCGGCGTCGGTGACGGTGTCGCCGGCAAACTTGAGGTTTGACTCCACCGTTCCGGAAAACAGCATGCCCTTTTGCGGCACATAGCCGATCAGGTCGTGCAGCCGGTGCTGCGTCAGCCTGCGCACATCCACGCCGTCGATCGTCACCGACCCGCTCGTCACGTCGTAGAAGCGGGGGATGAGATTCAGAAGCGTAGACTTGCCACAGCCCGTGGAGCCGATGATCGCGGTGGTCTCGCCGGGCCTTGCCACAAAGCTGATATGGCTCAGCGCCGGATCCTCCGCGCCGGGGTAGGCAAAGCTTACGTCCGTGAAGCAAACGATGCCGCGCGGATGCTGCACCATGCGGTCGCGCGCCTCGTCGGGATCGCGCAGCCGCGGCTCGGTAACGAGCACCTCCTGGATGCGGTCTGCGGCGACGCCGGCGCGCGGCAGCAGGATCGAGATCATCGAGAGCATCAAAAAGCCCATTACGATGACCATCGAATAGGTGATGAACGCCGTCAGGTCGCCGACCTGGATCACGCCCGCGTCCACACGGTGCCCGCCGACCCAGACGATCAGCACGGAGATGCCGTTCATCACGAGCATCATGATCGGCATCATGAAGGTCATGGCGCGGTTGGTGAACAGCTGGGTGGAATACAGATCCGTGTTCGCCCTGTCAAAGCGCGCCTCCTCGTGCTGCTCGCGGTGGAACGCGCGGATCGGCATAACGCCCGAGAGGATCTCGCGTGCGACGAGATTCAGCCGGTCGATCAGCTTTTGCATCTGCTTGAACTTCGGCATCGCGACTGCCATCAGGATGCCGACCAGCGCCGAGAGGATCACAACGGCGAGGATGATGATCCAGCCCATGCCGGAGCCGGTCCGGACCACGTTGATGATGCCGCCGATCGCGAGGATCGGGGCATAGAGCACCATGCGCAGCATCATGACCGACACCATCTGGATCTGCTGGATGTCGTTCGTGGCGCGCGTGATGAGCGAGGCGGTGGAAAACCGCTCCATCTCCGCGCTGGAAAATGAGAGGATGCGCCGATACATCTGCTCGCGCAGATCCCGTCCGACGCCGGCGGAGACGCGCGAGGCGATGTAGCCGACCGCGATCGAGGCGATCGCCATCATCAGGCTCATGAGGATCATCCTGCCGCCGACGGACCAGAGATAGTCATTGCGCACCTTCGTCAGTTCGACGCCCTGCGCCTCGTATTCCGCCGTGACATACTGCACGGCGATCTGCTTGACATACGTGTCTGTGAGCTCGGAGAGCTGCTCCATCGGCTCCGTCATCTGCGCAAGCAGTTGCTCCTTTGTGACCATGCCGCTTGCCAGCGCGGCGCGCAGCTGGTCAAGATCCATCACCGCCTCGGGATCGGTCTGCATCTGCAGCACCATGCTCTCGGGGATACCGAGCAGGATGCTGAGCTGCTCGCGGTCGGCGTCGGCGTTCAGCGCGCGCACGCCGTCCGCGTCCGCCGCTCCGTAAGCGGCCTCCACGACGGCGGCGTCTTCGTCTGGCATGAGCAGCTCCAAATCAGACAGCGACGCTGCCCGGATCGTTTCCGGCACGGCGTCAGCGATGCCGCCCTGCTGCAGACCGACGTTCAGCAGATCGCTCGTGTAGTTCGGCAGAGACAGATCGCAATAGGCCTGCACGATGAGCAGGATCACGACCAGCCCGACCGCCCAGAGCGAGTGGGACAAAAATCGAAACAGATTCTTCATGTGGCGTCCTCCTCGGGGGCAGAGCGCTGCGCTTCCAGAACGGTCTCCATCGCGTCGATGACCTCGTTCCAGATCCGGAGCAGCTCGGATACGTCCGCGTCCGGGAGGCGCGCGAATACCGCGTCCCAATAGGCGCAGACCGCGTCCTGCTGCTTCTGATCCGCCGCACGACCGGATTCGGTCGCGCACACGAGCACGTTCCTGCGGTGCTTCGGGTCGATCGAGCGCGTGATCATGCCTTTTTCCTCCAGCGCGTTCATCGTGCGGGAGATCGAGGCGCTCTTCAGCCCCGTCACCTTGCTCAGCTCGGAGACAGCCGCACAGCCGTTTTCACGCTCCAGATGGCAGATCAGATTCAGTATCTTGCATTCTCCGGGCGTCATGCCCTCGGGCGTCTGCCAAAAGCGGATCTTATGCATGCGGTCCATACAGGTCATCAAAGCGGCCTGTGTTGAGGATGGATTCATGTTATCACCTCAAAGCTTAACGATGTTAAATATTAACGCGAGTAATATAACACGGATCACAGTCTCGGTCAATTCGAGAATTGTGAATATTTTGCAAATTCGATCCCGGCAAATTTGTGAACAACGCTGAATGAATTGTGTCGCTTTGGCTTGCAAGGCTACGGAATTGTGTGTTAAAATAATAAAACAAAATGAAAGGTATGGGTATGAGTATGCGTTTTCTGCGCAGAAAAAACTGGATGATTTTGACGCTGATCCTGCTTCTTTGCCTGGGCGGCTGCGACCGCGGGATCGTGGTTCCGGAGCAGACGGAGCCCGTCGCGTCGGGTGCCTCGCGCACGGTTTTTGCCATGGACACGGTCATGGAGCTCACCCCCAAGGGGGAGAACGGCAAGGCGGCCTGCGACGCGGCGGTGGCACGGATCATCGAGCTTGAGGGACTACTGTCCGTGACGGATCCCGAGAGCGAGATCTATGCCGTGAACCACGCGCAGGGCGGGGCCGTGCCGCTTTCACAGGACACACAGACGCTGCTGCGGCAGGCGCTGGAATTCTGCGCTGAGACGGACGGGGCGCTCGATATCTCCGTCTATCCCGTGCTGCGCACCTGGGGCTTCACGACGGGGGAATATCAGGTACCGGACGACGCGTCGATCGCCGCGCTGCTGGAGCATGTGGACTATGCCCGCGTGGAGCTGGACGACGCTGCGGGGACTGTGACGCTCCCGGAGGGGATGGAGATCGATCTCGGCAGCGTCGCCAAGGGCTACACCGGCGATCAGGTGATGCAGGCGTTTCGGGATGCCGGCGTGACCTCCGGCATGATCAGTCTTGGCGGAAACGTGCAGGTGCTCGGCACGAAGGAGGACGGCTCGCCCTGGCGCATCGCCGTGCAGGATCCGAACGGCGAGGGCTACGTCGGCGTGATCGAGGTGGTCGACCAGGCGGTCATTACCTCCGGCGGTTACGAGCGCTATTTTGAGCAGAACGGCGAGGTCTATTGGCACATCCTCGATCCCGCGACCGGCAGACCCGCGCACAGCGGTGTCGTGTCCGCGACCATCGTCGGCTCCTCGGGCACGATGTGCGATGCGCTGTCCACGGCGCTGTTCGTCATGGGTCCCGAACGCGCGGCGGAATTTTGGCAGTCACATGAAGGGTTTGATTTTCTGCTGGTGCTGGAGGACGGCTCGCTTGTGATCTCCGATGGATTGTATGAACGCTTTACCGCGGCGGAGGACTATGCTGACGCCGCAGTCGAGGTGATCCGAAAGTGAAAAACACACGTTTCTGGATCGTGATCATCGCGCTTGTAGCGGCGGCGTCCGCGGGCGCTCTCGTTTGGCAGCATATCGCCGCAAAACGCGTGGCGGAACGGCAGACGCCCGTGATCGCCGAAATCTATGTCGAGGGCGAATGCGTCCGAACGATCGATCTGGCGGCGGTCACGGAGCCGGAGGAATTCGAGGTTTCGGGCGCGATCGGCACCAACACGATCCGCGTGGAGCCGGGACGCGTATGCGTCACGCAGGCGGAGTGCCCGGACCATGTCTGTATCCAGATGGGATGGCTCTCGGTCGAGCATCCGTCGCCGATCGTCTGTCTGCCGAACAAGGTCGTGATCCAGCTGCAGAGCGGGTCGGAGAACGATCCGCAGATCGACGGGGTGACGTGATGCGGTTTTCAACAAAGCAGCTCACGACCATGGCGCTTCTGACGGCGATCGCGCTCGCGATCCACGTGGCGGAGGCGCAGATCCCGCCGCTCGTGGCGATCCCGGGCGTGAAGCTGGGGCTCGCGAACATCATCACGGTCTATGCCGCCTTTGCGATGGGCGGCGTGCCCGCCGCGATGATCCTGATCGCGCGCATCCTGCTCGGCAGCATGTTTGGCGGCGGCGTGATGTCGCTGATGTACAGCCTTGCCGGCGGGCTGCTGTGCCTGCTCGTGACGCTGCTGCTGCGCAAGGTCCTCGCCTGGAAGCAGATCTGGGTCGCGGGCGTCATGGGCGCGATCGCGCACAATATCGGACAGATCCTCGTCGCCGTCGTCGTGACCGGCACGCCCTCGATCGTGTCCTATCTGCCGGTGCTGCTCATCTCCGGCATCATTACGGGACTGTTTACCGGCTTCGCTGCGCAGGCAGTCGTGAACCGTATGGGAAAAAGACAATAAGCGGACTATCTGAAAAGGAATGGGATGAAAAAATGACAACTGCGGTCAAAAGAATCGGCGTTCTCACCAGCGGCGGTGACGCGCCCGGCATGAACGCGGCCGTGCGTGCGGTCGTGCGCAGCGCACAGAACTTCGGCATCGAGTGCATCGGTATCCGCCGCGGCTATCACGGCCTGATCTCTGGGGATTTCGTGGAGCTCAAGGGTTCGGACGTAAGCCACATCCTCTCGCTGGGCGGCACGATGCTGTATACCGCGCGCTGCGATGAATTCATGACGAAGGAGGGGCAGGAGAAGGCGGTCGCCATGTGCAAGCTGCTCGGCATCGACGCGGTGGTCGCCATCGGCGGCGACGGCACGTTCCGCGGCGCGCTCGATCTGTCCCGAATGGGCGTGCCCGTTGTGGGCATCCCCGCGACGATCGACAATGACGTGGGCTGCTCGAATTATACGATCGGCTTCGATACCGCCTGCAACACGGCGATCTCCTGCATCGATAAGCTCCGCGATACGATGCAGAGCCATGAGCGCTGCTCCGTCGTGGAGGTCATGGGGCGGCACGCCGGCTTCCTCGCGCTGTATGTCGGCATCGCTGTCGGCGCGACGGCGGTCCTGATCCCGGAGCGCGAGCTGGACTTCCAGCGCGACGTCGTCGAGCCTATCCAGAGCGCCCGCATCAAGGGCAGCACGCACTTCATGATCGTCGTCGCAGAGGGCGTCGGCAGCGCGCTGGACATCGGCGAGCAGATCCGCCAGACGCTGGGGCTAGATCCGCGTGTGACCGTCCTCGGACATATCCAGCGCGGCGGCACGCCGACGGCGCGTGACCGTGAGACCGCCAGCCGCATGGGCTACGCCGCGGTCAAGGCGCTTGCGGAGGGCAACTTCAACACCGTTATCGGCACGCACATGGGCGATCTCAAGGCCCTGCCCATCGAGGAGGCGCTGCAGCTTACCAAGCACGTCCAGATGGACCGCTATACCGTTCTGGATGCGATGCATCTGCGGTGATGCCGATGGAGCTGCATGAGCTGGACGCGATCCTGCATGGAGACGCGCTGTATCTTCCCGGCGGGGAGGAGATCCTGACCGAGCAGCTGCGCTGTTTGGAGCGGCTGTATGATTTCAACGCAACGCGCCCCACGGAGCAGGACAGGCGCGCCGAACTGCTGCGCGCGATGTTTGCCGAGATCGGAGAGGACTGCTACATCGAGCCGCCGCTGCGCACCAACTGGGGCGGAAGAAACGTGCATTTCGGCTCGTACATCTATGCCAATTTCAATCTTACGCTTGTGGACGACACACATATTTATGTCGGCGACTGCACGATGTTCGGACCGAATGTCACGGTCTGCACCGCCGGTCATCCGATCCTGCCGGAGCTTCGGGAAGAGGGGTATCAGTATAACGCGCCGGTTTCCATTGGTAAAAACTGCTGGATCGGCGCGGGCGCGATCCTGCTGCCGGGCGTCACGGTGGGGGACAATACCGTCATCGGCGCGGGCAGCGTCGTCACGCGCGACGTCCCGGCGAACGTCGTCGCGGTCGGCAACCCCTGCCGCGTGCTGCGTGAGATCGGGGAGCGGGACCGGGCGTTCTTCTTCCGTGAGCGCAGGATCCCGGAGGCGCTTCTGCGCAAGCCCGAAATGTGAAGCTTTTGCAGAAAAAGCTTGCTTTATTAGATTTTGTGCGATATAATCGTGTAAAATCTATCCGGGCAGACTCGCTCCGGGGAAAGGATGTCAGATATGACACTTACTGAACAATACATGGACGAGCTGCTCTATGCCCAGCAGGGCGAGCTGGACGCCGTCGCGATGTACAACGCGCTTGCAAAAAAAGTCAAGAGCGCCAAGGACGCCGAGGCGTTCAAGCAGCTCGCGTCTGAGGAGGGGAGACACGCTTCCGTGTTCCACGCCTACACGAAGCAGGTGCTCAAACCGAAGAATACCAAGGCGATCGCCGTTCCGCTGATGTATAAGGTCATCGGCAGAAAGCGGCTCTATCCGATCATTGCCAAGCAGGAGTACGCCGCCGCCAAGAAATATGAGAAGCTCGTCGACAAGTTTGAAGACGTCAAGTCTGTTCAGGACGACGAGGTCCGTCACGGCGACATCGTTCTGGGTTTGCTGAAGGATTGAACAACAAAAAAACACCGCTGTTTCGATCGAGTGAACGAAACAGCGGTTTTTTTGATGCTTAAATCATGATCGGGCTGTGGCGCCAGTCGTTTCCGGCGCGGCGCTCCTCCGCGACGGGGGAGCCGAGGACGTACAGATCGTGGCTCTCCGCGGTCAGCGCCATCAGCCGCTCGATCTCCGGCGAGGCGCCGCGCCCGGCGGCGGGCTTCGTGATGATGGGCACGCTTGCCTTTTCTCCCGCGAGCCGCAGGATCTCGCGCCCGCGCTCATTTGCCGCGAGCACGCGGATATAGGGCGGCGTGCCGTCCGCCATGCCCTTTTTCACGCCCAGCGCGGCACACATCGCCATGCGCCGGATGCGTGACAGGGCATAGCGCTTGGACTTCGCCGCGGTGATCACACCGTCGAGCGTCGGCTCTTCGTTTGCCGCTCTGCAGAGCGCGTTGCCGAGTCCCTCCTCCGCGCCGGGCAGGGCGGCATAGACGTCCGGTCCCAGCATGCGCAGGCGGGAGAGGATCGCGGTCTCCAGCATGGCGGGCGTGATCGGGCCGCGCCCGAGCTCAGCCTCGCGCCGGAAGATCTCTGCCGCCGCCTCCGGGAGCCACGCCGATACATCCTGCCCGTCCTCGATGCGGGTGCGGAGCTCGGAGGCCGACAGGATCGTGTCGCCGCCGTGCCCGTCGTGCTGCGCGCCTTTCCGCTGGACCGTTATGGGCCGGATCGGGATGCGCAGCGTATACAGCGCCTTGAGATACTCCACGGCAAGGATATTGTTCGGCGTCTCCAGCAGCTTTGCCTGCGCCCCGACGCGCTTTTCCATTGCCCGTTGCCTAGCCGCGGCGAAGGAGAGACCGTGCTGCAGCTCCGCCTTCAGATCCTCGGAAAACGTCGGGTCCATCAGCTGCAGCGTCAGCGTGTGCAGGTCGGGGAGCGAGCCGCTCTCGCTGCCGAAGCTCAGATAAGTGACCACACCGAGTGCGCCGAGCAGTCCCACCGCGCCGCGCGCAAAGCCCTCCGCCGAGGCGACCGACCAGGGGAGGGGGAGCTCGAGCACGAGATCACAGCCGCACTTCACCGCCGCCTCCGCGCGGGCAAACTTGGAATAGATCGCGCTCTCACCGCGCTGAACGAAGTCTCCGGACATGACCGCGACCACGCCGCAGGCTTCACCGAGGCGCGCGCGCGTCTCCTCCACATGAAAGGCGTGCCCGTTGTGAAACGGGTTATATTCCGCCACGATCCCCACGATATTCTGCATATTTACCCTCTCTTTCTGAAAAAAGCCTTGCCTTTTTGTAAAAAGCGATTAAAATAGAATCGTTATGATATGCCCTTATCATAACGCTGATTTGTATATTTTACAATAAGGAAAGGAATCTGCATCATGAAAATTCTTGTTATCAATGCGGGCAGCTCTTCTCTGAAGTATCAGCTGATCGACATGGAGACCGAGGAAGTCCTCGCCAAGGGTCTGTGCGAGCGCATCGGCATCGACGGTCATCTGAAGCACACCCCGCTCTGCGGCGATAAGCCCGTCTTCAACGAGGACGTCGCCATGCCCACACACTCTGAAGCGATCGCGGCTGTCATCGAGAAGCTCACCAGCCCCGAGTACGGCGTTGTCGCCTCCATGAACGAGATCGACGCTGTCGGTCACCGCGTCGTCCACGGCGGCGAGAAGTTTGCCTGCTCGGTGAAGATCGACGACGACGTCATGGCAGCGCTCGAGGAGTGCATCCCGTTTGCCCCGCTGCACAATCCCGCCAACATCACCGGCATCGACGCCTGCCGCAAGGTCATGGGCGACGATGTGCCGATGGTCGCCGTGTTTGACACCGCCTTCCACCAGACCATGCCCGGCAAGGCCTATATGTACGCGATTCCTTATGAATATTACCAGAACGACGGCATCCGCCGCTACGGCTTCCACGGCACGAGCCACCGCTATGTCTCCGCCCGCTGCGCCGAGCTCATGGGCAAGCCCATCGAGGATCTGAAGATCATCTCCTGCCACATGGGCAACGGCAGCTCCATCGCCGCGATCGACGGCGGCAAGTGCGTCGACACCTCCATGGGCTTTACGCCTCTGGTCGGTCTGCCGATGGGCACCCGCTGCGGCGATCTCGACAGCGGCGTGCTGCAGTTCATCATGAACAAGTACGGCTTGAACATCGACGAGATGCTGAATGTGCTCAACAAGAAGTCCGGCGTGCTGGGCGTCTCCGGCGTCAGCTCCGACTTCCGCGATCTCGACGCCGCCGCTGCCGAGGGCAACGACCGCGCGCAGCTCGCGCTCGACATGTTCCATTACTGGGTCGCGAAGGTCGCGGGCTCCTATGTCGCGGCGATGAACGGCGTCGACGCCATCATCTTCACCGCCGGCGTCGGCGAGAACAGCAAGTCCTCCCGCGCCGCCATCGCGGAGTACTTCGGCTATCTCGGCGTGACGATCGATCCCGAGGCCAACTCCAAGCGCGGCGAGGATATCATGATCTCCACGCCCGACTCCAAGGTCAAGGTCTTCGTCATCCCGACGAACGAGGAGCTCGTCATCGCGCGCGATACGAAGGAGATCTGCTGCTGATCAGCGTTTTTCCGTCCCTCACCCGCCCCGGCGGGTGAGGGAAGTTTTTGAAAACAAGGCGTTTTGCGAAAAGAATCTGATTTTTCTAAATTTCCACTTGACAAATCTGCAAATTTGGATATAATAGCTTTTGCGCGTAGCGGAATTGTGTAATGGTAGCACACCGGACTCTGACTCCGTTTGTGAGGGTTCGAATCCTTCTTCCGCTGCCAAGAGCCTGTCCAAATGGACAGGCTCTTTTTTAACGCCTGCTGCGTTATTGCACTTTTCGGGAACATATTCCGGTGCGGCTGCGTCCCTAATGATAAGCTGTCCGGACCGTTCCCGGACGTTACACTCAGAAACAGAGGTGTTTTTATGAAACGGAAGCTTTCCCTGCTGCTCTGCTGCTGCCTGCTGGTCGGGCTGCTTGCCGCGTGCAGCTATCAGGCGGAGCCGACCGCCTCCACGCCGCCGATGGGCGGCAGCGCGATCGCGGATGAGGATGTGCTGGTGCGTTTTGCCTCCTCCTATGAGGAGGTCTACCAGGCGCTGGAGACCGCGAAGGAGAACATGGGCAGAGATCTGTCCTTCAGGACCGGCGACGACATGGTAGAGGACGCTGAGATCGCCGCGGCTGACACCGAGGGTTCTCTTTATTATTCCGGTACGAACGTGCAGGTGGAGGGCGTCGATGAGGGCGATATCGTCAAGACCGACGGGACCTATCTCTACATTCTTCGCGAGTATGAGCTGATCATCATGCAGGTCAACGGCGCGGAGGTCTCCGAGACCTCGATCAACATGGTCGGCGCGATGGTCGATAACGAGGAGCAGGAGAACGGCGCGTTCCTCAACAGCGAGAAAAACCCGCAGGAGCTGTATCTCTGCGGCGACCGGGCGGTCGTTGTCTCAACGTATTATGATTATTATGAGATGCCGGACGGCACCTCCAGCGCGAAGAACTTCACCGCTGTCGATATCTTTGATATCACGGATCGCGCCGCGCCCGCGCTCATCGCTTCGCTGGGGCAGGACGGCTACACTGTTGCGTCGCGCATGATCGACGATACGCTGTATCTCGTCACGTCCTATTACCCGAACGAGCCCGTTGCCGATCAGGAGGACACGTTCGCGCCCTGCCTGTACACCGGCGGCGAGCGCGCGCCGATCGAGTGCGGCTCGATCGGTATGATCCCGAATGACGACACTATGACGTTCGCCGTTCTCTGCTCCTACAGCATCCCCGACGCCGGGCTGATCAGCTCGCAGTCCATTCTGGGCGGCGGCGACACGGTCTATATGAACGCGGCGAACCTGTATCTGGCGCGTCTGGTGTATTCCGATACCGTGACAGAGACCAAGCAGGAGGATCCCTATACCGTCACGGCGCATACCCAGTCGGTCGACACCGTGATCACGCGTTATGATGTGGCGGATAAAAAGCTCACCTACGGCGCGTCCGGCTCCGTTGCGGGCGGTCTGCTGAACCAGTTCTCGCTCGACGAGAAGGACGGGAACCTCCGCGTCGTCACGACCGAGGACCGCAGCAGCTTCAGCGTGTATGTGGACGCGACCAACGACTTTGAGAACACGAAGTTCTCCGGCACGGAGACCGCCAACGATCTCTTCGTGCTGGACGCCGACCTGAAGACCGTCGGCAGCGTCACCGGCATCGCGGAAGGGGAGCGGGTCTATGCTGTGCGCTTCCAGGGCGACTGGGGCTATCTGTGCACCTATCGGGAGACCGATCCGATCTTCGCCGTGGATCTCTCTGATCCCGCCGCGCCCAAGGTCACCGGCGAGGTGAAGCTCACCGGCTATTCGGATTATCTGCACGTCTGGAACGACGAGCTGCTGTTCGGTCTCGGCATGGAGACGCAGGAGATCGCCGATGAAAACGGCGTGACGGCCACGCTGGACGGCATGAAGATGGTCATGATCAACAAGGCCGATCCGGCGAATCTCACCGAGGCGGGCATGCTGAGCGTGAACGCGGATTACAGCGAGGCGCTGACCAACCACAAGGCGATCCTGGTCGACCCCGCGCGAAATCTGATCGCGTTCCCGGCTGAGAGCAGCTATCTCATCTACGGCTACACGCCCGAGGACGGCTTCACGCTTAAGGCCGAGGTCGCCGTGAGCGAGTGGGACTGGAACAACCGCGGCGTCGTGATCGGAGACTACTTCTATGTCTGCGGCTCCGACCGCGTGAACGTGATCGATCTGAACACCCTTGAGAACGTCGGAGAGACGATCGTCTCCAGAGGATAAAAAAGTCAAAAAAGTACTTGCAATCTCAAAAACCTTGTGCTAATATATTATGGCTTGCGCGGGAGTGCGCAGGCAGATTCAAGACGGTCCGCTGCCGCGATTTGGCGAAGTCCTCCGGTAAGAACGTCTGTTAAAGGAAGGTTTTACTATGGATCTCATCAAAACCCTGACCGAGCAGTACATGAAGCCCGAACTGCCGGCCATGCGTATCGGCGACACCGTCCGTGTCACGGTCCGCGTAAAGGAGGGCAACCGCGAGCGCAATCAGGCGTTCGAGGGCACCATCATCGCCAAGAAGCACGGCGGCATCAACGAGACCATCACCGTGCGCCGCATTTCCTACGGTGTCGGCTGCGAGAAGGTTTTCCCCGTGCACTCTCCCACCATCGTCTCTGTCGAGACGGTTCGCCGCGGCAAGGTTCGCCGTGCGAAGCTGTATTACCTGCGTGATCGCGTCGGTAAGAAGGCCAAGGTCAAGGAGCTCATCTGACGAATCAAAAAGGAGACCGGGAGGTCTCCTTTTTGTTTGCCCGAAGGTCTGAAATCATGCATTTTTTAGTTGCGTGCGCCCTGTGTTTTCGTGTATAATAATATAATGTCCTGAAAAGGACCGACAAAGAGCAGTTTATCAAAGCATCGAGGTTATGAGATATGGATCATCAGGCAAAAGAACCGAAGACCAAGGCGAGAGCCGAGGTATATGATTGGATCCAGAGCATTCTGGCGGCGCTCATCGTTTGCGTGCTGGTGTTCGTGTTTGGCGTTCGCATGGTGAATGTGGACGGCGGCTCGATGGAGCCGACGCTGGAAAACGGCGATCGCGTGATCATCTCCAATCTTTTCTATACGCCGAAGCAGGGCGACATCGTTGTCCTGCGTAAGGAGTCGTTCCTCTATGAGCCGATCGTCAAGCGCGTGATCGCTGTCGAGGGGCAGACGCTCGATATTGATTTCAACACCGGCACCGTCTATGTGGACAATGTCGCGTTGGACGAGCCGTATATCAAGGAGCCGACCTACGCACAGCTGGACTTTTCCGGTCCGATCACGGTGCCGGAGGGCTGCGTGTTCGTCATGGGCGACAACCGCAACGGCTCCACCGACAGCCGGTACAGCGTGCTGGGCTGTGTCGATACGCGTCTGATCCAGGGGCGCGTGTACGTCACGGTCTTCCCGCTGAAAAACTTCGGCTGGGAAGCAAAGCATGAAGGGTCGTTTGCATGACACAGGAATTTGAAAAACTGAACATCCAATGGTTTCCGGGGCACATGACGAAGGCGCAGCGGATGATCGAGGATCAGATGAAGCAGGTGGACGCCGTCTGCGAGATCCTGGACGCCCGCATCCCGATGGCGAGCCGCAATCCCGATGTGGACAGACTCGCCGGGAGCAAGCCGCGCATCGTGGTGCTCAACCGTACGGATCTTGCCGATCCCAACGCCACGGCGCGCTGGCGCGCGTGGTTCAGGGCACGGAACATGGCGGTCCTCGAGACCGACAGCCGCACCGGCAAGGGGGTCAAGGGCTTTTCCGGCGCGGTGCGCAGCGTACTGAAGGATACCATCGAGGCCTACGCCGCCAAGGGACAGGTCGGCAGACCCATGCGCGTCATGGTCGTCGGCATCCCGAACGTCGGCAAATCCACGTTCATCAATCAGGTGGCGCGGCGCAAGGCCGCTGCCGCCGGAGACCGTCCGGGCGTCACGCGCGGTAAGCAATGGATCACGGTGGACAAGGGGCTTGAGCTGCTCGACACGCCGGGCATCCTCTGGCCGCGCTTCGACAGTCAGGAGGTCGGCGAGCTGCTGGCCATCACGGGCGCGATCAAAGCCGAGGTGCTCGACCGCGAGACGCTCAGCGCGAATTTTCTGCTCCGTCTGGCGCAGGTCGCGCCGGACGCGGTGGAGCAGCGGTATAAATTCCGCCCCGACCCGACGCTCGGCGGCTATGCGCTGTTGGAGCAGGCGGCGAAAAAGCGCGGCTTTCTCATTTCCGGCGGCGAATACGACACCGAGCGCATGGCGGCGGTGCTGCTGGACGAATACCGCGGCGGCAAGCTCGGCAGACTCACGCTGGAGCTTCCGGAGGAGGGATCATGAGCACGACGGATCTTTGGAGCATGGAAACGGAGCTGATGGGCTCCGGCTATCCCGTCCTGTGCGGCATAGACGAGGCGGGGCGCGGTCCGCTCGCGGGCCCCGTGTGCGCCGCGGCGGTCATGCTGCCGCCGGGGCTGGTGCTCCCGGGACTGAACGACTCCAAAAAGCTCTCGGAAAAAAAGCGAGAGACGCTCTATGACGAGATCGTCGATGCGGCTCTGCACTATGGCGTCGCCTTTGCAACGGTCGAGGAGATCGAAGCACACAATATCCTCGGCGCGACGTTTCTCGCCATGCGCAGAGCATACGCACAGCTCGGCGTGACGCCGGATCTCGCCCTCGTCGACGGCAATCGCGATCCGAGCCTCGGCGTGCCCACGCGCTGCGTGATCAAGGGCGACGCGACCTGCGCGGACATCGCCGCGGCGTCGATCCTCGCGAAGGTCACGCGTGACCGGTACATGCTCGAGATGGCGGAGCGCTATCCGATGTACGGCTTTGAAAAGCACAAGGGCTACGGCACGGCGGCACACTATGCCGCGATCCGGGCGTACGGGCCGTGCGAGATCCACCGCCCGTCGTTTTTGAAAAAGATGCACTGATATGGCGAAGCTGTCTGAATCCAAAAAACTGATCGGGCAATGGGGCGAGGACCAGGCGTGCGAGTATCTGCGCCGCCATGGCTACCGGATCATCGGAAGAAACTATTCCTGTCGGTTCGGGGAGGTCGACGTCATTGCCTGCAGGCGCGGGTATCTCGCCTTTGTGGAGGTCAAGCTCCGCCGCTCCGACCGCTTTGCCGCGGCACGGGAATTTGTCGATGCGCGCAAGCAGGAGCGCCTGCGCAGCGCGGCGTCGCTGTGGCTCGCGGAAAACGAAACGGACCTGCAGCCGCGCTTTGATGTGATCGAAATCTATGGGGAGCCCGGCATGGCATATCGCAGCCTGCAGATCCACCACTATGAAAATGCGTTTGAATGAGGGATGCAGCAATGAAATATTACAGCACGCGCACCGGCTTTGAAGCAACGGCTTCCGAGGCAATTGCCAAGGGGCTTGCGCCGAATGGTGGGCTCTATGTACCCGATACGCTTCCTGAGCTGACCATGGGTAAGCTTATGGTTCTGGAGCAGATGAATTATCGCGGCAGAGCCGCCGAGATCATGGGCATGTTCCTGCCGGAGTTTTCGGATGAGGAGCTGGAGCGCTTCGCCTGCGCGGCTTATGGCGAGAACTTCGATGATCCGCGTATCGCGCCCGTGCACGTTCTGGATGATACCACGAGCTTTCTCGAGCTCTGGCACGGTCCCACCTGCGCGTTCAAGGACATGGCGCTGCAGATGCTGCCGCATCTGCTTACGGCCTCGCTGAAAAAGTGCGGGGAGGAGCGCCGGGTCTGCATCCTCGTCGCCACCTCCGGCGACACCGGAAAGGCGGCGCTGCAGGGCTTTGCCGACGTGCCGGACACGAAGATCCTTGTGTTCTATCCCGACGGCGGCGTCTCGGATGTACAGCGTCTGCAGATGGTCACGCAGACCGGCGACAATGTGGGCGTCTGCGCCGTGAAGGGGAACTTCGATGACGCCCAGACCGGCGTCAAGCAGATCTTCGGGGACGCGGCGCTGGCGGAGATGCTCTCCGAGCGCGGATGGTTCTTGTCCTCCGCCAACTCCATCAACTGGGGACGGCTGCTGCCGCAGATCGTCTATTATGTTTCCGCATATCTCGACGAGGTCACGGCGGGACGCGTCGCGCTGGGCGAGAAGCTGAACTTCGTCGTGCCCACCGGCAACTTTGGCAACATCCTCGCCGGGTGGTACGCCAAGCAGATGGGTCTGCCGGTCGGCAGGATGATCTGCGCCTCGAATGAGAACAATGTCCTTACGGATTTTATCCGGACGGGTACATATAATAAAAACCGTCCGTTCTATCTCACGGCGTCGCCCTCCATGGACATCCTCGTGTCCAGCAATCTGGAGCGGCTGCTGCGCGCTCTCTCCGGCAGCGGGGAAGAGACGGCGGAATACATGCGCGCGCTGCGGGAGGATGGACAGTATACCGTTTCTCCGGCGCTTCTGGAGAAGCTGCAGGCGGAGTTTTCCTGCGGCTTCTGCGATGACGCACAGACCCGCGCCGCGATCGGCGAGGTCTGGCGCAGGCATCATTATCTCATGGACACGCACACGGCTGTTGCTTACTATGTTCTGCAGACCTATCGCGCCGAGACGGGGGACGACACGCCCGCCGTCGTGGTGTCCACCGCAAGTCCCTATAAGTTCTGCGATCATGTGCTCACGGCGGTCGGCGGCAATGCCGACGCACCCGGCGTGCAGCTCATCGACCGTCTGCAGGAGACGACCGGCGTTAACGCGCCGAAGCCCCTCGCCGGTCTCGGCGAGCGGGAGATCCGCTTCACCGACTGCGTGGAAAAGCAGGCGATGCGCGCTGCGGTCGAGGCGTTCCTGCGCTGACTGAGATTAGAAAAGGGTGTGCAAAATACTGCACACCCGGGTTTTCAGCACATCTCACGCTTGGTGAACGTACCGCAGAACGTCTCATCCATCTTGTGCGCCTGATCGTTCAGCACATGGATGTGGTCGGCGGTGCAGTGCCTGCCCTCGCTGTTGTAGGTGCAGCTTTCCACGCTGCAGCCGACGTGGTCGAGCTTTTCACAATTGTTTTCCCGCATGGTGCTTCCTCCGTAAGCTGGATTCCGGTCAGACCGGTATGATTAGCATGTGCGCCCGATGCGGAAATATGTAATCCGGAAATGAGTTTTGCAAATGGCGCTTTATGCAATCGGCGATCTGCATCTGTCTCTGGACGGCAAAAAGTCCATGGAGGTGTTCGGCGGTCGCTGGCTGGACTATATCAGCAAAATCGAACGCGGCTTTTCCGCCCTGACAGACGAGGATGTGTGCGTGCTCTGCGGCGATCTGACGTGGGGCATGAGTCTTGACGACGCGCTGGAGGATTTTCGCTTTCTCGCGCGTCTGCCGGGAAAGAAGATCATCCTGAAGGGGAACCATGACTATTGGTGGTCCACGGCGGCGAAGGCTTATCGCTTTTTTGAGCAGCACGAGCTGCGGGGCTTTGAGATCCTGAACAACAACTGCATCCTCTATGAAGACTATGCCCTGTGCGGCACGCGCGGCTGGTTTTATGAGGAGGAGCGCGGCGGCGAGCACGACAAAAAGATCATGCTGCGCGAGATCGGCAGACTCGAGACCTCGCTCAAGGCGGCGGGGGAGCGCGAGAAGCTGGTGTTTCTGCACTATCCGCCGAAGTATCAGGGCTATGCGTGCGAGGAGACCCTCACGCTGCTGCGCGAGCACCAGGTCTCGCTCTGCTGCTACGGACACATCCACGGAAAGGGCTGCGCGAGCGCTTTTCAGGGACAGTATGACGGGACTATGTTCAAAATGGTTTCGGCGGACTATCTGGATTTTGTCCCTTTAAAAATATTGTGTTGATTTTGTCGAAGCAATCTGTTATAGTAAAACAGCATGTGATTTTGTAGCATAAATCCCTTGTGGATCAATGATTTAGGAGGAACCAGTCAATGAATGTTCAGAACATCGAGAAAAAAGAGCACAATGTAGCGACCTTCGAGGTGCTTGTTGACGCCGCTGCATTCGACGCCGAGGTCAACAAGGTCTATCTCCGCAATAAAAAGCAGCTTTACATTCCCGGCTTCCGCAAGGGCAAAGCGCCCCGCGCCGTCATCGAGGGTATGTATGGCAAGGATATCTTCTATGAAGAGGCGATCGAGGGCTATGCCGACACGGCTTATGCGTTCGGCGTTGAAAACGTTGATTTCCGCATCGTCGGCCGTCCGAGCCTGAAGGGCTTCGACGTCAATGAGAACAAAGAGCTGACCTACACCTTCGAGGTCGGCATGTATCCCGAGGTCGAGCTCGGCCAGTACAAGGCGCTCGAGATCGCGATGGATCACTCCGAGTTTGATGAGACCGAGGTCGAGAAGGAGCTTCAGGAGATCCGCAAGCGCAACGCCCGCCTCATCGACGTGGAGCGTCCGGCGCAGAACGGCGACATGGTCACGCTGGACTTCGACGGCTATGTCGACGGCGAGCGCTTTGACGGCGGTCAGGCCGACAACTATGAGCTCGAGCTTGGCTCCGGCAGCTTCATCCCCGGCTTTGAGGATCAGCTTGTCGGCGCTGTCGCGGGCGAGGAGCGCGACGTGAACGTCACCTTCCCCGAGGACTATGTCCCCGAGCTCGCCGGCAAGGACGCCGTGTTCAAGTGCGCTGTCAAGGCCGTTCGTGAGCCCGAGCTGCCCGAGATGGACGATGAGCTTGCAAAGGATATCTCCGACTTCGATACGATGGAAGAGTATGTCGATCATGTCCGCGAGGACCTGAAGAAGAAGTTCGAAGAGGAGCAGGACTCCGCTTATGCGACCAAGCTCATGCAGGCTGCGATCGAGAACATGAACGTCGACGTTCCCGAGACGATGGTGCAGGCCAAGCTCGAAGAGCAGCTGGACAACTACACCCGCACGATGGGCATGAATCAGGACGCCGACCGTGACGAGGTGCTTGCCGCCATGGGCATCGACGAGAAGACCTTCCAGCGCGTCATGCGTCCGCAGGCCGAGTTTGAGGTCAACACCGAGCTGCTGCTCGACGCCATCGTGAAGGCCGAGGGCATCGAGATCTCCGATGAGGAGTTCGAGAGCGCCGTCGCCGACATGGCCGAGGAGTACGGCATGGAGGTCGACAAGATCAGAGGATATCTGAACGAGGACAACATGCGTCTCGATCTTGCCCGCCGCAAGGCCGGAGAGCTCATCCGCACCACCGCCGTCGATAAGGAGCCCGAGGCCGCTGAGGAAGCGCCCGCCGAGGAAGCTCCCGCTGCCGAGGAAGCGCCGGCTGCGGAATAATCGGGTTTAGATCACCGAGTTTTCGGATATGCTCTCTTGGGTAAGCGAACAGGAAAGGAGCATAATAATATTATGAGTTTGGTTCCGTATGTAGTTGAGCAGACCTCGCGCGGCGAGCGTTCCTACGACATTTTTTCCCGTCTTCTGAACGACCGCATCGTGATGTTGTGTGAAGAGGTGAACGACACCTCCGCCAGTCTGATCGTGGCGCAGCTGCTCTATCTGGAAGCGCAGGATCCCGACAAGGACATCCAGTTCTATATCAACAGCCCCGGCGGCAGCGTTTCTGCCGGCCTCGCGATCTACGATACGATGCAGTATATCAAGGCGGACGTCTCCACGATCTGCATCGGCATGGCGGCGAGCATGGGCGCGTTCCTGCTCTCCTCCGGCACGAAGGGGAAGCGCATCGCGCTGCCGAACGCCGAGATCATGATCCATCAGCCCTCCGGCGGCAGCCAGGGGCAGGCGACGGACATCCAGATCCAGGCGGCGCACATCCTGCGCATCAAGGACAAATTAAATCACATTCTCTCGGAAAACACCGGGAAACCTCTGGAGACCATCGCGGCCGACTGCGAGCGTGACTATTTCATGTCCGCCGAGGAGGCACAGGAGTACGGTCTGATCGATAAGATCATCCACAAACGCTGACCACAGAGGGGAGGGGGCAAACGCTCCCTCCCCGGTTTTCGATTTTAAATCCCAGTAAAATGAGGTTCAAATATGGCTCGAAATGACGACAAGAAAAATGTCCGCTGCTCATTTTGCGGCAAGCCGCAGTCGCTGGTCGATCGGCTGATCGCGGGCAACGGTTCCTATATTTGTGATGAATGCATCCGTCTGTGCATGAATATACTCGACGAGGAGTTCGTTGCTGACGGAAAAACAAAAACGGATCTCGGCATCAAGGCGGCGGATGTTCCGAAGCCGCAGGAGATCCGCGCGAAGCTGGATGAATATATCATCGGGCAGGAGCGCGCGAAGATCGCGCTCTCCGTCGCGGTCTATAACCACTATAAGCGCATCCTCCATGGCGATACGTCCGAGGTGGAGCTGCAGAAGAGCAACATCCTGCTCATCGGTCCCACCGGCAGCGGCAAAACGCTCTTTGCCCAGACTCTCGCGAAGATGCTCGATGTGCCGTTTGCCATCGCCGACGCCACGACGCTAACCGAGGCGGGCTATGTCGGCGAGGACGTGGAGAACATTCTCTTAAAGCTCCTGCAGGCGGCGGATTTCGACGTCGAGCGCGCTGAGCGCGGCATCATCTATGTCGATGAGATCGACAAGATCGCCCGCAAGAGCGAGAACACGTCCATCACGCGCGACGTCTCCGGCGAGGGCGTGCAGCAGGCGCTGCTGAAGCTCCTGGAGGGCACCGTCGCGAACGTCCCGCCGCAGGGCGGACGCAAGCACCCGCATCAGGAGTTCATCCACGTGGACACCACGAACATCCTCTTCATCTGCGGCGGCGCGTTCGACGGCATCGATAAGATCATCGAGCGCCGCATGGACAAGCGCTCCATGGGCTTCGGCGCCGAGATTCAGAGCGCCAAGGAGCGCAACCTCTCCGAGATCATGCAAAACGTCGAGCAGCACGACCTGCTCAAGTTCGGCATCATTCCGGAGCTGATCGGACGCATGCCCGTGCTCACGAGCCTCGCCTCGCTGAGCCGCGAGGATCTGATCCGCATCCTGACCGAGCCGAAGAACGCCATGACGAAGCAGTATCGCGCTTTGCTTGGCTATGACAACGTCGAGCTGGAGTTTGAGCCCGATGCGCTTGCCGCCATCGCTGACAAGGCGATCGAGATGGAGATCGGCGCGCGCGGTCTGCGCAGCGTGATGGAGCGTGTCATGACGGATATCATGTATTCCGTCCCCTCCGATCCCACGATCGAGAAGGTCGTCATCACGAAGGACTGTGTCACCGGCGATGCGGAGCCCACGGTCCTGCACCGACTGGAAAAAGCAAACTGACGCTTTCGTTTTTCAGCGAAAGGAGAACGATATGGAACCCAAATACACATCCTTCCGGGACCAGCGCGCGCTGCCGCTGATGGCGCTGCGCGGGATCACGGTCTTCCCGGAGATGATCCTGAATTTCGATGTGGAACGCAGCGCGTCCATCGCCGCGCTCAACCGCGCCATGCGCGATGATCAGATGATCTTTCTCGTCGGACAGCGTGACATCGCGATCGACGTCCCCTCCGCCGACGAGCTCTACAGCGTCGGCACGGTCTGCCGCATCAAGCAGATGATGAAGCAGCCGGGCACGAAGCTGGTGCGCGTGATGGTCGAGGGCATCGAGCGCGCCTCGATCGTGAACGTGCGTAAGACCGCAGAGGGCATCGAGGCAGATGTGGCGCCGACGCCGGATGAGTATGAGCGTCTGACGCCCCGCGTCGACGCGCTGATCCGCCGCTGCTGCGATCTGTTCGACGACTATATCCACGCGTCCAGCCACATGACGCCCGACGCGATCATTTCCATCCTCGGCAGCACGAATCCCGCGTTCGTGTCCGATTTCATCGCGCAGCATGTGTTCCTGCGCCCTGAGGTCAAGCAGGAGCTGCTGGAGGAGACGCGCCCCAGCCGCCGCCTGATGCAGCTCAGCCATGATCTGGAGCACGAGCTGGAGGTCCTGCATGTCCAGCATGAGCTGGAGGAGCAGGCGCAGGAGCGCGTCAATCAGGCGCAGCAGGACTATCTGCTGCGCGAGCAGATGAAGATCCTGCAGGCGGAGCTCGGCGAATCGGACGATCCCATACAGGAGTCGGATGAATATTCAGAAAAGATCCGCGCCCTCGGTCTGCCCGAGGACTCTGAGCAGCATCTGCTCAAGGAGGTCGCGCGGCTGAAAAAGCAGCCCTTCGGCTCGTCCGAGGCGTCTGTGATCCGCAATTATCTGGATGTCTGTCTGGACATCCCGTGGAACGTCACCACGAAGGAGACGCTGGATATCCGGCAGGCGCAGAAGACGCTGGACGCCGATCACTATGGTCTGGAGAAGGTCAAGGAGCGCATCACCGAGTCACTTGCCGTGCGCCAGCTCGCGCCCGAGGCGAAGGGCATGGTGCTCTGTCTCGTCGGCCCTCCGGGCACCGGCAAAACGAGCATCGCGATGAGCATCGCCCATGCGCTCAACCGAAAGCTCGCGCGCCTGTCACTCGGCGGCGTGCATGATGAGGCGGAGATCCGCGGTCATCGCCGCACTTACGTCGGCTCCATGCCCGGACGCATCGTCTCGGGTCTCATCTCCGCCAAGAGCATGAACCCCGTCATGGTGCTTGACGAGATCGATAAGCTCGGCAGCGACTATCGCGGAGATCCCTCCGCCGCGCTGCTCGAGGTGCTGGACGCTGAGCAGAACAGCCACTTCCGGGATAATTTCCTGGAGATCCCGATCGATTTTTCGGATATCTTTTTCATCACCACCGCAAACTCGACGGCGACGATCCCGCGCCCGCTCCTCGACCGCATGGAGGTCATCGAGCTGACGAGCTATACCGATGAAGAAAAGCTGCAGATCGCAAAACGCCATCTCGTCCCGAAGCAGCGCAAAAAGCACGGGCTCACCGGCACGCAGCTGCGCATCAGCGACGCTGCGCTGCGGGAGATCATCTCCCTGTATACGCGCGAATCCGGCGTGCGGCGGCTCGAGCGCGAGATCGCCGCGATCTGCCGGAAGACTGCCAAGCGCATCTCGCTTGCCGAATGCAAGGCGGTGTCTGTGCGCGCGGGCGGGCTGGAGGAATACCTCGGCGCGCCGCGGTTCCAGCGTGAGCAGGTCTATGCGCATGATGAGGTCGGTCTCGTGCGCGGCCTCGCGTGGACGAGCGTCGGCGGTGAGGTGCTCGATGTCGAGGTCGGCGTGGTCGAGGGTGCCGGACGTCTGGAGCTGACGGGCAACCTCGGCGATGTGATGAAGGAGTCCGCAAGGGCGGCTGTCACCTATATCCGCAGCCGCGCGGAGTTGCTCGGCATCGATCCGATGTTTTATAAAAACCGCGACATCCACATCCATTTCCCCGAGGGCGCCGTTCCGAAGGACGGCCCCAGCGCGGGCATCACGATCTGCATCGCGGTCATCTCCGCTCTCACGGAGATCCCGGTGCGCCGCGACCTCGCCATGACGGGTGAGATCACGCTGCGCGGCCGCATCCTGCCGATCGGCGGGCTGAAGGAAAAGACCATGGCGGCGCTGCGTACCGGCATCACGACCGTGATCATCCCGGCTGAGAATGAAAAGGATCTGGAGGAGATCGACCAGACGGTTCGCAATGCGCTGAATTTCGTCACGGCGGATCATGTGGACCGCATCCTCGACGTGGCGTTCCAGCGCCGTCTGAAGCTCAGACGCGCGCCGAAAAAGGAGCATGCCGCTGAGCACACCACCGAGCTGCGGCAGTGAGGGCAGTATGAGATCAATCAATCTGAACAACGCGGAATTCATCAAATCCGCCGCGACGCCCGCGGGCTTTCTGAACCTGCAGGAGCCGTGCGTGATCTTTTCCGGCAAGTCCAACGTCGGAAAATCCTCGGTCATCAACCGGATCCTGAACCGCAAAAACTTCGCCCGCGTCGGCGCGCATCCCGGCAAGACCATCCACATCAACTATTTTTGCATCGACAAACAGATCTATTTCATCGATCTGCCCGGCTATGGCTATGCCAGCGTCGCCAAGAGCGAGCGAGAGCGCTGGGGCAGGATGATGGAGCGCTTCTTTGCCGAGCCCGGACGCGTGTCGCTGGGCGTGATGATCGTCGACGCGCGCCATAAGCCGACCAAGGACGATGAGACGATGGCGGAGTGGTTTCACTCCACCGGCTGTCCGCTGATCGTGGTGGCAAATAAGCTCGATAAGCTGAAAAAATCCGAGGTCGAGCCCAATATGCAGCGCATCCGCGAGACGCTGCGCCTTTCGGATGACACGCTGGTGCTGCCGTTCTCGGCGGAAAAGGGGACCGGACGCGACATCCTCGTGCGCGAGATCCTTGCGGCGGTCTCTGATTGATGCTTTGCGCACAGAGCCTCGGCGGCAGGGAGCAGCCCTGCCGCCGAGCCGCGTGTACCGCCGTTCCCTTGATTTTTCCATGTTTATCGTGTAGAGTAGGGGCTTGAAGACCGCTTGATGATCGGAGGTGAGACGTTTGCGGGAGACGAAACGACAGAACTATCTGCATGGCGCTGCGATCCTGACCGTGGGCGTCATCATCACGAAGATCCTCGGCGCGATCTATAAGATCCCGCTGGGCAACATCCTCGGCGACGAGGGCTACGCGCATTTCATGGTCGCGTACAATCTCTATAATGTGTTCTTCACGCTCTCCACGGCGGGCTTTCCGGTCGCGCTTTCGCGGCTGATCAGCGAGGCGGACACGCTGCGCAGACCCATGCAGATGCGCCGGACCTTCCATGTGGCGCTGATCTGCTTTGCGGTGATCGGGATCTTGTCGAGCCTGATCATGTATCTGTTCCCGACAGAGCTCGCCATCCTGATGGACGATGTCGAGGCCGCGCAATGTATCTGGGCGATCGCGCCTTCGATGATATTTGTGTGTCTGACGGCGGCGTATAAGGGCTACGCACAGGGGCAGAGCAACATGACCCCCACGACGGTGTCTCAGGTGCTTGAGATGCTCATAAAGACCATCGTCGGTCTCGGTCTGGCGTGGTATCTTTCCAGGCTGGGAAAGGGACTGCCGATCGCCGCCGGCGGCGCTATCTTCGGCGTGACCGCGGGGAGCATCATCGCCTTTTTCTATATCGTCATATACAAGCGCCGGCACTATCCGGACCGCGCTGTGACCGATCCCGATGTGCCGAGCGGCTTCGGCGCGATCATCAAGGATCTGCTGCGCATCGGCATTCCGATCACGCTGGGGTCCTCGGTGCTGAGTCTCATCAACCTCATCGACGCAAAGCTGGTCCTGAACCGTCTGCAGACGGCTGCGGGCTTCAGCTATCACGACGCCAAGATCCTCTATGGCATCTACGGAAAGGCGCAGACGCTGTATAACCTTCCGGCGGCGTTCGTTGTTCCGCTCACGATCAGCATCATCCCGGCTATCACGGCGTTCGTCGTGCAGAAAAAGCACGAGGCGGCGGGGGAGGTAGCGGAATCTGCGATCCGCATCGCTGGCGTGATCTCGCTGCCCATGGGCGTCGGCATGGCGGTGCTCTCCAAGCCGATCATGGGCATCCTTTATCCGACGGGGCATGCCTCCGGCGCGATGCTGCTCACGCTGCTGGGCGGCGCGGCGTTCTTCGTCTGCCTCGCTTCGATCACGACGGCGGTCCTGCAGGCGTCACAGCGCGAGCTGTATCCGGTGCTGTCCATGCTTGTGGGCGGCGTGGTGAAGGTCGCCGTGAACTGGCTGCTCGTCGGCAATCCGCGCGTGAATATCTATGGCGCGCCCATCGGAACGCTGGTCTGTTACATCGCCATGTGCCTGATGAACCGCCGCTTCATCCGACGCCATCTGAAAAATCCGCCGCGCGTCGGCAGCGTGCTGCTGCGCCCGGCGCTCAGCGCGGTGATCATGGGCGCGGTCGTCTGGGCGGCATACCATGGCGCTGCTGCGCTTTTTGACGGCGCGGCAGGCTGGAAGCTGAATGCCCTTATCACGATCCTCGCCGTCATCATCGGCGTGCTGGTCTATCTCTATGCGGTCGTGCGCACGCGCGCGATCACGGCTGCGGACCTGGCAAGGATCCCGCGCGGAGACAAGATCGCGAAACTGCTTCATATTCAATAAAAATCGAAGATGCGAAATGGTGCCGTGTGTGAATATTGCCAAAAAGATTGAAAAATCAAAGTTTTTTGAGAAAAACCCTTGATGGAACGTGAAAAATATGCTAGATTTTCAATGCCAAGACCAATACCGCTTGGAGGATTTTGTGCGCCTCATTTCCTACCTGCGCTCCGAGCAGGGCTGCCCGTGGGATCGGGTGCAGACGCATGAGAGCATCCGGCGGAATTTTATCGAGGAAGTCTATGAGGCCTGCGAGGCTTTGGACGCCGACGACAAAGCGCATATCTGCGAGGAGCTCGGCGACGTGCTGATGCAGGTGCTGTTTCACACAGATATCGAGCGTGAGGCTGGCTTCTTCGATATCGACGATGTGGCGGACGCGGCGTGCAAAAAGCTGGTCGGACGCCATCCCCACGTCTTCGGTACGCCCGAGCAGCGCGCCGCCGGCTTTGACTGGGACGCGGAAAAGCGGCGAGAGCGCGGTCAGACCACCGTCACACAGACGATGGAGGGCGTCTCCAAGGCGCTGCCGTCCCTCTGGCGGGCCGAAAAGCTGCAGTCCAAGGCCGCGAAGGCTGGCTTTGAGTGGCGCAGCGGGGAAGAGGCCTTTTGCAAGATCCCGGAGGAAACCGAGGAGCTGCGCGAGGCGATCCGCTCCGGCGATGCGAACGCCGTGGAGGAGGAGCTTGGCGATCTGCTGTTCGCCGTGGTCAAGGTGGCCCGGTTTCAGGGTGTTGATCCCGAGCAGGCGCTGCACCGCTCCTGTGAAAAATTCATTTCCCGTTTCTCCGCCGTAGAGGCCGCTGCCGCCGCGAACGGCATGGAGATCTCCGACCTGACTTATGACGAGATGCTCACGCTGTATCGATCCGTCAAGTCACGGGAGAACGTATAACGATCCGCATGGAAGTCTGTGCCGATCCATTTGCACAGATTCTATATAAAGAGGCAAATGCCAAACACTTTAGGAGGAATAAACCATGAATAAAACCGAACTGATCGCGACTGTCGCTGAGGTCGCCGGGCTGTCCAAGAAGGACGCCGAGAAGGCCGTCAATGCCACGTTTGACACTATCACCGCCGCTCTCGAGGCCGGCGAGAAGGTCTCTCTGGTTGGCTTCGGCGCTTTTGACGTCAAAGAGCGCGCTGCCCGCATGGGCCGCAACCCCCGCACCAAGGAAGAGGTCGAGATCCCCGCGACCCGCGTTCCCCTGTTCAAGGCCGGCAAGGCTCTGAAGGACACCGTCGCGAAGTAATCCAGTTTCGGAAACATCAAAACCGGGTGCAAGGCACCCGGTTTTTTGTGAAAGGAATGATCGTATGCGACTGGATAAATATCTCAAAGTGTCACGCCTCATCAAGCGCCGCACGGTCGCCAACGAGGCCTGTGGCGGCGGGCGGATCACCGTAAACGGCAAGACCGCCAAGGCGTCGTATGATGTGAAGGTCGGCGACGAGATCGCCATCGCCTTCGGGCAGCGCACCGTGCGCGTGCAGGTGCTCGCGGTCGAGGAGACCGTCAAAAAGGACGCCGCAGCCGCGCTGTATAAGGAGCTGTCATAACCCAAAAAGAGACCGCCGAGGCGGTCTCTTTTTGATGATATGGGTTCTCTGCTTATGCGGCTTCAGGGACCTGCGCAGGGGTCTCCGGAGCCGGACCGGCCAACTGGTCGATCGCCACGTCGAACATGTTCTTCAGGATCTGTGCACACTCGGCGCGGGACATCGTGTCGGTCGGACGGAACGTTCCGGCGGCGTCGCCCTTCATCAGCCCGGATTCGACACAGGCGCAAACGGCGAGTGTCGCCCAGTTGCTGACGCTGTCGGCGTCGGTAAAGACCTCGGCGAGAGCAGCCTTCAGATCTGGCAGCATCTCATCGCTCACGTCGGTGTTCACGCCGTAGTAGCGCATGAGGATCGCAGCCATCTGCTCGCGGGTCACGGGGTTGTCGGGCGCGAAGGTCTTCTCATCCATGCCCTTGACGATGCCGTTGTCGAATGCCCAGGCGACGGCGTCGGCGTACCACTTGTCAGCGGGAACGTCGGTGAAGGTGGTCTCGATGCCGCTGACGTCCGGCTCACCCTCCATGCGATAGAGCACGGTCACGAGCATGCCGCGGGTCATCTTGCCCTGCGGATCGAACTTGTTGTCGCCGATGCCGGCCATCAGACCGGTGGCCTCGACATAGTCGACGGCGGGCGCGTACCAGGCGTCCTCGGGGACGTCGGTGAAGTCGTTGGGAACGAATTCAAGACCGCGCAGCGCGTCCTTGATCTTCTCCGCGGCGGCGATACGGTCGGCAGCCGTCTCCGCGTCCTCGAACTCCTTGAGCGCGTCGTCCAGCGCCTTGAAGGACTCCTCGGTCAGCGCGTCCTTGGCGTCACGCAGATCTTTGGCGGCCTCGTAGAGCGCGTTTGCGTCGCGGTCGGCAATCTCTTCGGCGCTGCCGATGAAGATGCGGCCCTGCGGCTCAGCGTATTCCTCGCCGATCACGGCGTTGA
Source organism: Oscillospiraceae bacterium (assembly GCA_017459865.1). The sequence goes on along the minus strand of JAFUCD010000029.1, from coordinate 116,426 downwards.
GCTCTTCCTTGATGTACTGCATCAGCGCCTCATCGAGCGGGATGTTGGTGTCGAACTGGTCGCTCGCGGCCTTGAACGCATAATACGTGTCGCCGCCGGCGGCGCAGAAGTTGTTCGTTATGACCGCGTAGGTCGCGTCGGGATCATACGCTCTGCCGTTGATGTCGTCAATGGTCACGCGCGTGATGCTCTTGGGACCATAATATGTGGAATCCGGATACTGCTCGCCCTGATCATACGCGTTGTCGGTGTTGATCGTGATGCTCATGCCGGAGATCTGCGGGAAGCCGCCCACAGCGCCCGGCGTGGAATAGGTCGATGCCTCGAGTGCTTCGAGCAGCTCGGTGCCCTTGACATAGACGACCGCAATCGTGTTGCCGAATGGGAGAACGGTGTTGACGTCCTTCATCGAGATGTCGCCCGCGTGGATCCAGGCGCGGATGCCGCCGCCGTTCGTGATGGCAACGACGTTTTCATCCGGAACGGCAATGCTGCCGGCGCCGATAACGCTCCAGACCATGGAGTCCGTGATCAGGTCGCCGAGGTTGGTCTCCATGTTGCGGTTGCCGGGCGCCTTCTCGCCGTTGAGCTCAACTTCACTCTTGGCAAACGTGGAGCCATACTGCGCGTCGACCTCGGCCTCGATCTTCTTGGCCTCGGCGAGCACTTCTTCGCTGTCGGTGATGTCTTCCGCCGCGACGAGCTTGTTCTCCACGATCTTCTTGGTGGAGCCGTCGATGACGACAACGCCGACGTTGGCAAACTTCGTGCCGGTGGACTGGATGGGCTCGCCGCCCTCACCGGCAGTCATAACGGTGTGGGAGTGACCGTCGAGCATCATGTCGATGCCGGTGGTCTTGGCAAAGACGTCGACAGAGCGGTTCGGCTCGCTCTCCGCGTCCACGCCGAGATGGCTCAGGCAGATGATCACGTCGGCGCCCTGCGCCTTGAGCGCGTCTATCTGCGCCTGGGCGTTGGCATACAGCTCATCGCCCTGCGGGAAGCTGATACCCTGAATGAGCGCGGGGTTGACCTTCGTGTAGGTCTCCGGCGTCTCCAGACCGAACAGGCCGATCTTCACGCCGCCCTTTTCGACGATCGCGGTACTGTCGAACGCACTCTTGCCGTCCTTCATGACGTCGCTGCAGAGGAGCTTGAAATTGGCGTCCTTCAGGATGCTGACGAGGTTTTCATAGCCGAAGTCGAATTCATGGTTGCCGACCGTGGCATAGTCATATCCCGCGGCGTTCATCATCTGAATGGCGGTCTGCCCCTTGGAGACGCTCACATAGGGCGTGCCCTGGATATAGTCGCCGGCGTCGACCAAGAGGACTTCGGCGCCTCTGGCGACGTATTCGTCACGCAAGCCCGCGATCTTTGCATAGCCTTCCAGCGCGCCGTGGACGTCATTGGAATGCAGGATCACGATCTTGCCGGCCATGTCCTTTTCGCCGTCTGCGAATGCAGTACAGGTCAGCGCAAAGACCATGCACAGCACCAGCAGAACCGCCAGCAGTTTTTTCGTGTGCTTCATGATATCCCTCCATGTAGTTAGTTTTGCGAGGGGAGACCCCTCAATATTGTATTATACAACAGAATGATTCTGAATGGTCTTAAAATCGATCTCCTGTGCACGAAAAAATATTGCCCAAATTTTGTGCATATTTCACGAAAGAATTTAAAAAAATAGAAATGAGCTTATGAAAAACAGCCACCCGAAATGAACGGGTGGCTGTGTTGATCCGTGCTTGCTTCAGATCGCGTACTGCTTGATCTCCTCGCAGGCGGTTTTGGGGTCGAGCGTCATGCTGACCGTGAAGGTGACGTTTTCTTTCTGAGAGAAGGCGTTCAGCCAGGCAAGGAATTCGGCGATCTCCGCTTCGGAAATATTCTTGACCATCTTGACGAAGTTGTCAATGAACACATGGGTGATATCATAGTTTCCGGCGTGGAGTCCGCTGAGCAGACCTTTGAAGAATTCAACAGTACCGATCGAATAGTCGCTGGCGTAGATCAGGCGCGCCTGATAGGGGATATCGTAGGTGAGCTTCTTATCCTTTTCGATGCAGACGATGGAACCGGACTCGGTTTCGAGGGCGCTGGAGACCATTTCCACAAGACGCTTGGTCTTGCCGGAACCTTTGAGACCCATGATGACTTGAACCATTTGTTGTTCACACTCCTTGGTAAATGGTTGGGCGGATGCCCATCATTAGATTACCACGTTTTTCGCCGCGGCGCAACTCCAAAAGAATTTTTTACAGACAAATCGCGGCGGAGCAGTCTGAAAAGAGGACCGGATCAGACGGCGCCGGGCTTCTCCAGCAGACGGAACATGTTCTTCTTGTAGGCTTCGACGCCGGGCTGGTCAAACGGGTTGACGCCGGACATGTAGCCGGAGATGCCGCAGGCAAGCTCGAAGAACGCGACCAGCTGCGCAAAGCCGACCTCATCGCGCTTTTCGACCTTGACCTCCAGATTCGGTACGCCGCCGGAGATATGCGCGGCCTTGACAGCCTCCTGCGCAACGCGGCTGATGTCGCTGAGCTTGCGCCCGGCGAGGTAGTTGAGCTGATCGGGATCGCCCATCGCGAAGGGGACCGTGAATTCGTTGAGCGGGTTTTCGAAGGTGACGACCGTCTCCATCAGCGTGCGCGGACCGTCCTGCACATACTGACCCATGGAGTGGAGGTCGGCGTTATATTCCACGCTGGCGGGGTAGATGCCGATGCCGTTCTTGCCCTCGCTCTCGCCGTAGAGCTGCTTCCACCACTCCGCCATGAAGCGGAAGGAGGGCTCGTAGCAGGCGAGGATCTCGATGGACTTGCCGAGACGATACAGGTGCTGACGCGCGGCGGCGTACTGCCAGGCGGGGTTCTCGGGGGAGCGCTGATCCATCGCCGCAAAGGCCTCGATCGCCGCGTTGATCACGACCGAGACGTCGATGCCCGCGGCCGCCATCGGCAGAAGGCCGACGGGGGAGAGCACGCTGTAGCGCCCGCCGACGTCGTCGGGGACAACGAAGGTCTCCCAGCCCTCTTCGTCCGCCATCGTCTTGAGCACGCCGCGTCTGGCGTCGGTCGTGGCGATGATGCGCTTTTTCGCCTTTTCGGGACCGTACTTCGCCTCGAGCAGACCGCGGAACATCCGGAACGCCAGCGCCGGCTCCAGCGTGGTGCCGGACTTGGAGATGACGTTGATATCGAAATCCGTCTCACCCAGCTCCTCGAGCAATCCCATCAGGGAATCGGGGGACATGGAGTTGCCGGCAAAAATGATCTTGGGGTCGCCGCTCTGCGGACGGGGACGCAGCAGCTCGATCGCGCCCTTGGCGCCGAGATAGGAGCCGCCGATACCGACGACGACCAGCGTCTCGGAGCGACCGCGGATATGGGAGGCGGCGGACAGCACCTGACGGAGCTCGCCGGCTTTTACCTTCTGCGGCAGGTCGAGCCAGCCGGTGAAATCAGAGCCTGCGCCGGAGCGCTCGGCCAGCGTGCGGTGCGCCGAGGCTGCAGCCGCGAAGTCGGGACCGGCAGCGTCGAAGAAGGAAGAAGCGCCGGAAAGATCAACTTTCAACATATTGTATACCCTCTCTCATTTGTGAATTCGGAGCAACGGTCGTTGCCCGTACAGATATATCCAATATCTATCTGATTACAGTATACATCAATCCGGGATTTTCGCAACCATATTTTGCATATCAGCGGAATTTTCCCGCGCTCAGAGACTGCCGAGCAGGTTTTTCCACAGCGCGATGCGCGTGATCTGCGGCACATCCTCCGGCGAGAGGATCGGGATCTGCTCGATGACCTCGTCGCCGCTGCAAAGCTCCAGCGTGCCGATCTGCTGGCCCGCCGCGATCGGCGCGCGGATCGACTCCGGCAGCGCGCAGCGGCTGGTGAGCGTCTGGTCCTTCGGCGTGACGCGGGCGGTCTGCTCCGCTGTCACGGGCTGGATGCACTCTGCGGTGCCGAGCGTGATCCGAACGGGTGGGAGCAGGGTGTCCGCGGCGGGATCATAGACGGTGTATCCCGCGAAGGCATAGCTCAGCATCGCCTGCGCGTCGGCAAAGCGCTGCTTGGAGTCCGGCGCGTGCAGCACGACGGCGATGAACCGGTCGCCGCCCCGCTCGGCTACGGCCGAGAGACAGTACATGGCCTTTTGCGTGAAGCCGGTCTTGAGTCCGATCGTGCCGTCGAAGCTGCGCACGAGCTTGTTGGTGTTCGTCAGACCGAATTCCCCGCCGCGGATGGTGTCGGTCCAGATCGTGGTAAAGTCCTGCAGCCATTCGTGACGCATGACCTCCCGGGTCATGACCGCGATGTCATAAGCGGATGTATAGTGCGCGTCGTCGTCGGTCAGTCCCGTGCAGTTGACGAAGTGCGTGTCCTGCAGCCCCAGCTCGGCGGCGCGCGCGTTCATGCGCTCGACGAAGGCGCTCTCCGTGCCGGAGAGATGCTCCGCCATGGCGACGGCGCAGTCGTTTGCCGAGGCGACCACGATGCACTTGAGCATCTCATCCACGGTCATGCTCTCGCCCGCCTCCAGATAGATCTGGCTGCCGCCCATCGCCGCCGCCGTCGCGCTGGCTGTCACGGGATCGGAGCGCTGCAGCGCGCCGCTGTCGATCTGCTCTGCGATGAGCAGGATGGTCATGACCTTTGTCACGCTCGCCGGGGAGAGGTGTTCGTGCGCGTTTTTCTCATATAGGACGGTCCCGGTCTGCTGTTCCATGAGGATCGCGGCGTCAGAGGATAGCTGCATCGAGTCCTGCTGCGGTTCGTCCACGGCCATGACCGGTGTCAGAAGCAGCAGCACCGCCAGCCCGATCGACAAAATTTGTTTCATGCTATCGTCATCCTTTCAAGCAAGCTTTATAAAAAGATATGACGGCGCCGGGTGTGATAGCCGTGTTTTTCGGAAAAGAACGTGCAAAAATATGTCGGTTTCGGTTGACGTGTCACGGTTGAAAAGAGTACAATAAGACAATACTAACAGAAATGATCCGAAGCATTCTGAATCCTGGGAGCTGCTATGAAACGCTTTTTCTCCAAGAGTGAATATTTTAAGTGGGGCGTCACCGCGTTCCTCGTGATCGCGGCGTCGTTGGCGTTCTATATGCTGCTGACGAACGGGCAGGCATTCGTCGCCACAGTCCGCACAATCACCGGCATCCTCAGCCCGATCATCTGGGGACTCGTGATCGCGTATCTGCTCTGGCCGAGCGTGAAGATCCTGCAGAAGAAGGCGCTGGGGCCGCTGCTGAAGAAGCTTTTTCCGAAGCGCGACCTGCACAGGCTTGCCCGAGCGCTGTCGATCCTGATCGCGATCGTCGTCGCGCTGCTGCTGGTCGCCATGCTTGTGTATCTCGTCGTCCCGCAGCTCTATGACAGCGTCGAGAGCATCGTGACGAATTCGCCGCAGTATTACCAGACCGTGAGCGACTGGATCACGAATTTCCTCAAGGACTATCCGCAGGCTGAGCAGATCCTGCTGGAGGCCACCGGCAACGCGTCGCAGAATCTGGCGGATTTTGCGCGAAACGCGGTGCTGCCGTACCTGAGCAAGATCATCACGAGTCTGTCCACGGGCCTTTATTCCGTGCTGCGCGCGATTTTGAACATCCTGGTCGGCTTCGTCGTGGCGTGCTATGTCCTGGGCAACATCGAGATCTTTTCCGCCAAGTGCAAGAAGATCCTGTACAGCGTGTTCTCCGTCAAGAGCACGGACAATATCCTCGCAGCCGTGCGCTTTACCGACCGCGCCTTCAATGGCTTTATCAACGGCAAGATCATCGATTCGGCGATCATCGGCGTGCTGTGCTATGTCGTGTGCAGCATTCTGAACATGCCGTATACCGTGCTCGTGAGCGTTGTGGTCGGCGTGACGAATATCATCCCGGTCTTCGGTCCCTTTATCGGCGGCATCCCGACGGCGCTGATCATCCTTCTGGTCTCTCCGACCAAGGCGCTGATTTATGTGATCTTCATCATCATCCTGCAGCAGATCGACGGCAACATCATCGGGCCGAAGATCCTCGGCAGCTCGATCGGCATCAACGGCTTCTGGATCATGTTCGCGATTTTGCTCGGCGGCGGTCTGTTCGGCGTGATCGGCATGGTCCTCGCGGTGCCGCTGTTCGCCGTGCTGTACTCCGGCATCGGACTGCTGGTGGACCGACGGCTGAAAAAACGCGGCCTCGCAACCGAGACCGCGGATTATGTCGATATTCTTGGGATCGATCCGGAAACGCTGGAGCCGATCCCGGCGCATCCCACTCCGGCGGAAGCCGCTCCGCCCTCAGCGGAGAGCGGGAAATAGTCTCTCGTGCGCGTCGGCAAGCGCCGCGCACAGCGCGTCGACCTCCTCCTGCGTGGTGTCGCGGGAGAAGCTGATGCGCAGCGCCCCGTCGATGACGCGCGCCGGCAGACCCATCGCCTCCAGCACATGGCTCCGTCCGCCCTTTTTGCAGGCGGAGCTTTTTGATGTGTAGATCTGTCTGGATTCAAGGTCGTTCATCAGCACCTCGCTCCGATATCCCGGCAGCGAGAGACTCAGAATGTGCGGCGCGCCGCCCCCAATGAAGACGATATCGTCGATCGAGGCGGAAAGCTGCGCCACGGCACGCTTGCGCAGCTGCGCCATGTGTGCCTGGGCGTCAGCCATCCGCGCTTTGCCGATCTCAGCCGCCGCGCCGAAGGCGGCGATCTGCGGCGTGGCCTCGGTCCCGGCGCGCATGCCGCGCTCCTGACCGCCGCCGAGGATATAGGGCGGCAGCTTCAGACCGCTGCGGATATATAGCGCGCCGATGCCCTTCGGCGCGTGGATCTTGTGTCCGCTGATCGTGATCAGATCGGCGCCCAGTCTGTCCGCGCGAAACGGCACCTTCAAAAACGCCTGCACCGCGTCGGTGTGCAGCAGCGCCTGACTGCCCGCCTTCTTCAGCATACGCGCGACGGCGGCGATGTCCGTCACGGCGCCGGTCTCGTTGTTCACCATCATCAGACTCACAAGGATGGTATCCGCGCGCAGCGCCTGCGCGACCTGCTCCGGGTCGATCCCGCCCTGTGTGTTTGGGGCGAGGCGCGTGATCTTATAGCCCTCCTTTTCCAGCGCGTCCAGCGAGCGGCGCACCGCGTCGTGCTCGACCTGCGAGCTGATGATGTGCATCCCCTTGCGCCGCATCATGCGCGCGCCGGAGAGCAGCGCCCAGTTGTCGCCCTCCGAGCCGCAAGAGGTAAAATACAGCTCCTCCGGTCTGCAGCCGAGCGCATCGGCGATCTGCTTTCTGGCGTGGTCTACACAGGCCTTGGCGCTGCGTCCGAGCGTATAGGTCGCGCTCGGGTTGCCGTATTCCTCCGTCATCATCTTCAGCGCCGCTTCGGCCGCCTCCGGGCAGACGCGCGTCGTTGCTGCATTGTCAAAATAGAGTTCCATTTCGATCCCCTTCTATCCTGTAACTGGAGTTGTTTTCATGCGTTACATTATAACCGCCCTGGGCTGCAAGGTCAACCAGTATGAAGCGCAGGCTGTGGAATCCCTGCTCAGAGAGCGCGGCCTGGAGCCCGCCGAACCGGGCGGTGCGGCGGACGTCGTGATCGTGAATACCTGCGCCGTCACGGCGGAGGGCGGACGCAAATCCCGCCAGACGATCCGCAGACTGCAGCAGAAGTATCCCGACGCCGTCACGGCGGTGTGCGGCTGCTGGTCGCAGCTCTCGCCGGAGGATGCCGCCGCACTCGGTGCGGACGTCATTCATGGCAGCGGCGACAAGCACGCCTTTGTCGAGGATATCGTCGCCGCGCTGCGGGAGCGTGACCGGAAGACCTTCATCGACGATCCGTTTCATCGGCGATCCTTCGAGCCGCTGCCCTCCGGCGCCGTGGACGGCAGGACCCGCGCCATGCTGAAGATCCAGGACGGCTGCCTGAACTTCTGCACGTATTGCGTCATTCCATATACGCGCGGCAGACTGCGCAGCCTGCCGCTCGATGCGATCACGACTGAGGCGGCAAAGCTTGCGCAGGAGGGCTTTCGAGAGCTCGTCCTCACAGGCATCGAGATCGCGTCCTATGGTGTGGACCTGCCCGAAAAACCGGACCTCGCCGACGCGGTCCTCGCCGCGCACGCGGGCGGACCGGAGCTGCGGCTGCGGCTCGGCTCTCTGGAGCCGACTGTTGTGACGGAGGATTTCTGCCGACGCATCGCCGCGTGCGGCGCGGTATGCGACCACTTTCATCTCTCGCTGCAGAGCGGCTGTGACCGCACGCTGCAGCGCATGAATCGAAAGTATGACACGGCGTTCTTCCGGGAGGTCTGTGCGCGCCTGCGCCGCGCGTTCCCGGGCTGCGCGCTCACGGCGGATCTCATCACGGGTTTTCCCGGCGAGACCGAGGCGGATCACGCCGAGACGCTCGCGTTCCTGCGGGAGATCGGCTTTTCACAGGTACATGTCTTTCCATATTCCCGCCGCCCGGGGACCAAGGCGGACGCGATGCCGGAGCAGCTTTCCCACGCTGTCAAAAACGCCCGCGCGCACGAGGCGCAGACCGTTGCCGATGAGACGCGTCAGGTCTATCTGCGCGCGCAGGTCGGGCGTGTGCTCTCCGTGCAGTTCGAGACCGAGCGCGGCGGGGTATGGACGGGACACGCCGAAAATTACTGCATGGTCGCGACGACGGGAGAGGCGCTTCACAGTGTTGTGCGAAATGTCCAAATTACGACGGTTGACGGGGAAACGCTTGTTGGGATTATCGTTTGACGAAACCTCAAAATAGTGTTAAGATTCTGGCGTGTTGGTTTATCGCTTTCCTGTGCTGCAGTATTTGCGCGGCGCAGAAAGCCCGGAGGTCTGATCCATGAACAGAAACGAAGTCTATAATTTCTCCGCCGGACCCTCGGTCATGGCGGAATCGGTCCTGCGCCGCGCGCAGCAGGAGCTTATGAACCACGGCGGCTCCGGCATGTCCGTGATGGAGATGAGCCACCGCAGCAAGCAGTATGCTGCGATCTTTGATCAGACGAAGGAGAAGCTGATCCGCGCGCTGGATGTGCCGGATACGCACGCGGTGCTGTTTTTGCAGGGCGGCGCGTCCACGCAGTTTTCCATGATCCCGCTGAACCTGCTGCCCGAAGTCGGCTGCGCCGATTACGCGGTCACGGGGCATTTTTCCGCCAACGCCGCGAAGGAGGCAAAAAAGTACGGCAGTATCGCATTTGCGGCGGATACCTCGGACGTGCATCATACCCGGATCCCGACACAGGAGGAGCTGCGCTTCACCGATGGCGCAGCGTATTTCCACTATTGTGCGAACAATACGATCTACGGCACCGAATGGCAGTATGTCCCGAAGACGTCCGCGCCGCTCGTGTGCGACATGTCCTCCGATATTCTTTCCCGTCCGATCAACGTCTCCGACTATGGTCTGATCTATGCCGGCGCGCAGAAAAACATGGCGCCCGCCGGACTCACCGTTGTGATCGTGGACAAACGTCTTGCCGGACATGAGCGCGCCGATACGCCGCTCATGCTGAGCTATCAGCGCATGATCGAAAAGGATTCCATGTTCAACACCCCGCCGTGCTGGTGTATCTATATGCTCGGGCTCGTGCTGGACTGGCTGGCCGAGCAGGGCGGCGTCGCCGGGATGGAGCAACTCAAATCCGCCCGCGCGAAAAAGCTCTATGATCATCTGGACAACAGTCGCCTGTTCCACGCAAACGCCGCGCCCGGCTCGCGTTCCGATATGAACGTGACGTTCCGCACCGGAGACGAGGCTGCGGACGCCGCCTTCGTCAAGGGCGCCGCGGAGCAGGGACTGCTGAACCTGAAGGGCCACCGCGTCACCGGCGGCATGCGCGCGTCGATCTATAACGCCATGCCGATGGAGGGCGTGGACGCGCTGCTCAATTACATGAAACGATTCGAGGTAGAATATCATGGCTGAGAAATTTCGCATTCAGACGATGAACCATATCGCCGTGCGCGGCATCGATCTGCTGCGCGAGCAGGGCTGCACGGTCAGCGAGGACGTGGAGGATCCGCACGCGATCCTGCTGCGCAGCGCGGACCTGCACCATTATGAATTCGGCGAGTCTCTCGTCGCGATCGGACGCTCCGGTGCCGGGACGAACAACATCCCGCTTGAAAAGTGCTGCGAGCAGGGCATCGTCGTCTTCAATTCACCCGGCGCGAATGCCGAGGCGGTCAAGGAACTCATCTTGTGCTCGCTCGTCATGTCGTCGCGCAACGTGCTGGGCAGCATCGACTGGGTCAAGAGCCTCAAGCCCGAGGGCGACAAGATCCCCGCGCTCGTCGAGCAGGGGAAGGCCGCGTTCTCCGGCCCTGAGCTGACGGGCAAGACCCTCGGCGTGATCGGGCTCGGTGCGGTAGGATCTCTGATCGCAAATATCGCCGTCAAGCTCGGCATGAACGTCATCGGCTTCGATCCGTATCTCTCCGTGGATGCCGCGTGGCGTCTGTCCCGCAGCGTCAAGCACGCGGTCGATGTGGATGAGATCTACTATAAATCCGACTACATCAGCGTGAACGTTCCCTTCACCGATTCTACGAAGAAGATGCTCGGCAAATCCGCGTTTTCCAAAATGAAGCAGGGCGTGCGCATCATCAACGAGTCCCGCGCGGAGATCGTGGATGACGACGCGATGCTCGATGCGCTGGCGTCCGGCAAGGTCGGCAAGTATGTGACCGATTTTCCGAACAAGCAGCTCATCGGCGTGGAAAACGTGATCTGCATGCCGCATCTCGGCGCCTGCACGCCCGAGAGCGAGGAAAAATCCTCCGTGATGGCGGCGCACGAGCTCTATGACTATCTCGTGAACGGCAATATCAAAAACTCCGTGAATTTCCCGGATGCGACGCTCGAGCGTGCCGGCGTCTGCCGCCTGTGCATCCTGCATGAAAACAAGCCCAAGATGCTCAATCGTTTCCTCGACATCGCCTGCTCGACGGGCCTGAACGTCGATAATATGATCAACAAGGCGTACGGCGCTTATGCTTATGCGCTGATCGATCTGAGCGGGCAGCTCACCTCCGACCAGATCACCCGCCTGCAGGCGATCCCGGAGGTCATTCGCGTCCGTGTCGTCTGATCCCGGACATGCAAAAGCGAGACCGTGCTGAAAGCGTGGTCTCGCTTTTTCTACTTCTGTTTTTTCTGCGCGGCGAGCTCCGTGAATTCGCGTATCTCGGGGATGCGGATCAGCGCGTGATACAGCAGCGTTCCTCCGACGACGCCTGCCGCCCCCTGCAGCAGGTTGCCGGGGATCTCGACCGCGGCGCCGAGACCGAAGCCGAGCAACAGCGCCTCATACCCGAAGTACACGAGCGCCATCACCAGCTCTCCGCTGACCGCGGCGACTGTTGCGGTGAATGCGTTTTTTCTGCGGACCGACCGAAAGATCAAGCCGATCAGCATGGCTGATAGCCCCTTTGCAAGCAGGGTGCCCGGCGCGTAGATCGCATATCCGGCAAAGAGATCCGCCATCGCGGAGCCGAGCGCGGCTGTGATACCGCCGTAGATCGGACCCGCGAGCAGCGCGGAAAGCACCACGACGATGTCGCCAGCGTTCAGATAACCGCCGGTCGGCGTCGGGATCGGGATCGCCATCGTCGCGACCGTACAAAGCGCTGTCAGGAGGGCGAGATAGACCAGGAGCTTTTCTTTTCGGTGCATGCAGATCACAACCTTTCCTGCATTTGCGAACCCACTATAACAATATGGAATAGGGAAGTCAAGCTTGTATTCTGCCGTCTTTTTTGATAGTATGAGGAAAATGATTGTGGATATTGTACGAATTTGTAACAGCGACCAACAACTGCGAGGTTTTGTTTATGACGCGAAAATTGTATGACGAAGACAGCCATCTGGCAGCGTTTGACGCCGTTGTGCTGACCTGTGAACCGGACGGAGAACGATACCGCGTCGTGCTGGATCAGACTGCCTTTTTCCCCGAGGGCGGGGGACAGGGCGCGGATACCGGTTTTCTGCAGGATGTCCGGGTGGAGGATGTGCAGGAAGCTGACGGGCAAATCATGCATTTTACCGATGGACCGCTCGCGCCGGGCAGCGTCGTGCACGGAAGGCTGGACTTTGAGCAGCGCTTTCGCCGGATGCAGGAGCACAGCGGCGAGCATATCATTTCCGGTCTGGTGCATAAGCTCTATGGGTATCGGAACGTCGGCTTCCATCTCGGGGACGAGACCGTCACGATGGACTATGACGGCGAGCTCTCACCGGAGCAGCTTTCTGAGCTTGAGCGGCTCGCCAACGAGGCGGTCTGGAAAAACGTTCCGATCACAGCGGAATATCCGCCAGAGGACGTCCTTCGGACGATGGAATACCGCAGCAAGCTGGAGCTGACGGAGAACGTGCGGATCGTCACCGTCGAGGGCTATGACGTCTGCGCCTGCTGCGCGCCGCACGTCTCCCGGACCGGCGAGATCGGCGCGATCAAGATCGTCGACAGCATGCGGCACCGCGGCGGCGTGCGGCTGACGATCCTATGCGGCTCGGATGCGCTGCGGCAGTATCAGCTGCTGTTTGAAGAGGCTGCCGAGCTCTCCAGACGTCTGAATGTGCCGAAGGATCAGCTCGTCCCGGCGGTGGATCGGCTCTTTGACGAGCGCGATGCGCTGGAGCTCGCGCTGGCAGGGAGAGAGGCGAAGCTGAACGAGCTCAGGATCAAGGCGCTTCCCGCGGCGGGCGTCAATCTTCTGATCGTGGATGAATTTGATGATCCGGATGCGATGCGCGCGCTTGTGAATGTCGGCATGGAGCGGGCGTCAGGCGTGTGCGCCGCCTTTTCCGGAAACGATTCCGACGGTTATCGGTATATCATCGGCAGCAAAACCGTCGATCTCAGGACTTATGCAAAGACCATAAATGACGCTTTGGGCGGACGCGGAGGCGGGAAGCCCACCATGATCCAGGGCTCATGCAAAGCGGATCGCAGCATGCTGGAAACATTTTTTGACCGGTTTCTACAATCATGTTGATTTTTTTGCGGTATTGTGTTAAATTAGTATTTGTGAATCAATACAGAGGAAGGAAGGAATCCAATGAACTATTGTCAAAGCTGCGGCGCTCCGATGAAGGACGGACAGAAGTTCTGCGCGTCCTGCGGCGCACAAGTTTCAGCTCCGGTCTCGGATGTGCCTCTGGAGGGCGCGCCGAATGTCGGCTCGACCTATAACTACGACGCTGCCCCGAATTACGGTGCTGCGCCCAACTATGGTGCTGCGCCCAACTATGGTGCTGCGCCCAATTACGGCGCTGCGCCCGGATACGGTGTTCCCGGCGGTATGCCGACGCGCGGCGGCGCGGCTCCGGTCAGCTTCCCGCAGAGAAATATCGCGATCTGCATCCTGCTGTCGATCGTGACCTGCGGCATTTACGCGATCGTTTGGTTCATCAATATGGTCAACGACCTGAACGAGGCTGCTGGCGATCCGACCGCGAAGAGCGGCGGTACGGTGTTCCTGCTCGGGCTCGTCACCTGCGGCATCTACGCGCTGATCTGGATGTACAAAGCCGGCGAGCAGATCAATGTCGCCAAGGGCAATCGCGGGCTTCCGGTCGACAGCAATTCCGGCGTGATGTATCTGCTGCTGTCTTTCTTTGGTCTCGGTATCGTTGCGTACGGACTGATCCAGAGCGAGCTGAACAAGATCGCCGCGTTCCATGGTGCGCCTGCTGCCTGATCAGCATTAAGACCGCTCTGCTATGAACATTGCGCGAACAGAAATCACCCATGGGGATCCCGAGGTCGCACGCCGTCGGAAACAGGTCCTTCAGCATGCGCTTGCGATCGCAGTTGTCGGGGCGCTGTATGCCGGCTTTGTCCAGCTTACAGGCTGGGGCATTCCGTGTCCGTTCCGTCTGGTCACGGGACTTCGGTGTCCCGGCTGCGGTGTGACGCACATGTGCATGTCTCTGCTGCATTTGGATCTGCGCGGCGCCTTTGCGGCGAACGCTGCGATCCTGTGTCTGCTGCCGCTTTTGGCGTTCACAGCGCTGCGGCAGATCTGGCTCTACATTCACCGCGGCGTTTCGCGATCGACTGTGACAGACGTCGTGTCGGGGTTTTCGATCGTTGTTCTGTTGGCGTTCGGAGTCGTTCGAAATCTTATATGACAAAAAACGGGAGCGTTGGTCGCTCCCGTTTTTCGTTTCGGCAGAGCAGATTACTGCATGCCGTTCTCGTAAGCCTGGATCATCTTCTTGACCATCTGACCGCCGACGCTGCCGGCCTGACGAGAGGTCAGATCACCGTTGTAACCCTGCTTCAGGTTGACGCCAACCTCGGCCGGTGTACCCGCAACATCAAGCAGATTTTCAAAAACCGTTGAAATTCAACGACTTTTCAAAACCGCTGTTTGATGTAGGGTTGGTGTCAACATGAAGCAGCGCTTGTCATGGCTCTGATCAAACAGGGCTTTCGATGGCGTCCGTTTCGAGCGGCGGGAGCAGCCGGAGCGCACCGGGCGCGTCTGTCATGTCGCCGATGAATCTGTAGTAGATGTGGATCTCCTGCGTGTAGGACTGGCTGTCGTGCGTGATGGCTTTGACGCCTTCCGGGAGGATCTTCGGCCCGACCTCGATCCGGTCGATGAAGGTGTGCACGGTCTCCCAGTCGAGTTCCTCGATATAGGAGTACGCCTGCGCAAGGGCGAAGAAGCGGCGGTAGGCGCGCTCGCGCTCCAGACCGGGGTCGGGTATGTCGAGCTCGCTCCGCTCCTGCTTCAGCCTTCGCGACTCCAGCTCGAGGTCCATGACCATGGTCCTCAACCGGTCGTCGGAGAGGGAACCCGCAGCGTTGTCCTGATAGAGCTTTCGGATGATGGAGTCGATCTGCGAGAGCCGAGCGGCGATTTTGTCCAGCCGCAGCTTTCGCGCCTTCATCGTGTGCTCGGCGTTTTCCTCCGCGACGACGCTTTCCACAAGTCGGTCGATCTCCTCGTCCGTCATGGCGATGAGCTCGTTCAGCTCCTGCCGCACGACCTCGCAGAGGTCGGCATACCGGATGCGGACGCCGGAGCAGGGATCCTGCAGATCGCCGCGCTGGTGGGTGCAGGAGAGATACCAGTATTTCTCCCGTTCACCCTTGTACACCGTCCCGCAGGAACAGAGTGCGTGTCCGCACAGCGCGCAGTAGGCGACACCGCCGAAGATGCTTTTGCGAACCGGCGTGTTGGCCTCATGCAGACGTCTTCCGCGGCCCATGTTCCGTTGCGCCGCGAGAAAGGTGGCTTCGTCGATCAGCGCCTCGTGCGTGTTCTTCGTGACGGCCCACTCCTCGCGCGGGACCTTGCGCTTGACCTTGGACTTGATGCTGGCCTTGCGCGTCTTGCCGAGGATGGTGTGTCCGAGATAGACCTCGTTTTTCAGGATGCGCTTGACCGTGGTGTAGTTCCACGCGTCCGCGCTCCGTGCCGCGCCCTCGGCGCTGAAGTTGTCTCGGTAGAGTACGCGATATTTCAGCGGGGGAAGGATGCCGTCGCGCGTCAGCTCCATCGCAATCGTGCGGGAGGAGTCTCCGGCAGCGGCCTGGCGGAAGATGCGCTGTACGACCGGCGCTGTCTGCTCATCCGGGATGAGCCGCGTGTGATCGTCCGGGTCCTTGCAGTAGCCGTAGGGGGGACAGGCGCAGTATTCGCCGCGCTCCCGCTTGTCCTTGAGCACCGTCTTGACCTTCTTCGACCCGTCACGCAGATAGATCTCATTGATCGCGAAGATGACGGGGTTGAGCGTCCCGTTCGGATCGAAGGGATCCGTCACGGTCACATACTCGATCCCGCGTTCCGGGAAGTAGGTCTCGGCGTAGTAGCTGGATTCCGCCATATCGCGCCCGAGACGGGATAGGTCTTTCGTGATGACCATGTTCGCGTTCCCGCGTTCCAGATCCCTGATCATTTGCTGAAACCCGGGGCGCTCGAAGTTGGAGCCGCTCCACCCATCGTCTACATATTCATGCAGGATCGTGATGCCCTCGCGTTCACAGTAGCTCTGGATGATATTGCGCTGATTGCTGATACTTGCGGACTCGCCCTCGTTCGTGTCCTCGGAGGAGAGTCGGATATAGGTGTAAGCTAATTTATGTTTGTCGGATCTCAATTTAGAATGCCTCCTTGTCACTCGTGTGATCCGACTTGTTTCCGCTGTCATTATACCATTGAGCGGAGGAGTCGGTCAACGCGTCTTGGGGGTATTTTTTCGCGGCGGCAGCGACCATGCGTGCCTTGATCAGGTCCGCGGCAGTACGCTCGCCGCAGAAGCTGCGCTGAACCTTATACTTGACGTTACCAACCTTTCGTTCGGGCATGGTGCTCACCTCCTATTTTGGATTGTTTCCGGATCGATGCTACTTTAATACGTGCCGCCGCCCGGACTACCGCACGGCGGCACAGGATTGCGTTACTTCAAATGTAACCGATTTTCTCCATTTGTGATGGACAGATTTGTCCGGTTTTGCATTTTTTCGAGATGGCTGCTGTTAGGTTAAGATTTAACGGTTCTTTTTGTCGATCCAACCGGGGTCGTAGTTTTCAACCAGCGCACCATAAACCAGCTCGTTAAGATCGTATCGCTCAAAATAAGCAAGTGCAGCAGTCACGTAAAGTGTGTTACACTTACGATTTTTGGGGAGATTCTGATGGGGTTTGAGTTCAACTCTAGCGATTTCCTTAGGATCGACTTTAATAAAAGAAGCGAGATCTTTCCTGGTGTACCCTTCTCTGAGCCGCTTCCAGTGCAGATTTTGAAAAACAGTCTGCATGAATTCGCGAGGATTTCGAAGTTCGATGTGTGCAAGAGTATCGTGGAATTGAGTATGTGTCAGCATTTTGTCCTCCTGTCTGCAACGATCAGATGACCGGTTGCGGCTGGAGGTCCTGAATGCGTTATTCAATTCCTCAGCGACAAAATAGCCGCAATCGGTAATGATCGATTGCGGCTAACATATTTTGATTTAATTGTGTTCAGCCACGCGGCTGCTGGGAATTAGTGAAGCAACCTCTCGACAAAAAAGCGCGCCCCCATCAGATTAAATCATGGGGTCGCGCCTGGTATCTTGGTAAAGACAATGATGGGATAGTATCATCATCTAAGTAGCTTCTTTAGTGTGACTACAATATAGCATATCTTACTCGTAAATACAAGCTTTTTCGAAACAATACTTTTCACAAAATTGTTAAGGCAAAAAACAGATTTGCGTTCGAGCATCCACAGACTCGCAATAAGGATTCTGTTCCCACGCCCGGAACACGAAACCTGAGCGGATCGGGACCGCGCAGATTCATGTATAACAACCACCCCCAGCTCTCAGGGTAGCCGCGCTTAAAAAACGGTGCTTCGGGCGTTCGCGCCACACCGCGTTTATAGAGATCGTTTATCAGATAATGTACGCCTCCCGGCGTAATGAGAAGCGATCTCGTAGTATACTGACCATTCTTCAGTTTGTGTTCCGCGATGTGTCCGCACGACAGACCCTTTCTGACAGCGCTGTAGACGGTCGCTTCCCGATCATGCAGCATCAGCAATGCCTCGGGCGAAATGGCGGGATAACAGAGGATCGTATACAGCACATAGGGATAGATCGAGATCATGGTGATTCAGCTCCTTGCGATGATTTCATTGTAATTATAACATCTGCAGATGAATCGAAGGTCCAATATTTGTCTCTTTTTTGAGATTGATCGATCTTTTTTTGGATCCGTTCGCTTTCCTTTCACCAGCGCACATGCTATACTGATAACAATGGCAGAAGCGAAGCAGCTTTGACCATGAAAGAAATCATGCCCTTTGGTGTGCTGGCGCGACCGTGATCGTGATCGAGCATGACCTCGATGTGATCCGAAACGCGGACTTTGTGATCGACATGGAGCCCGGCGGCGGCACGGAGGGCGGCAGGATCGTTGCCACCGGCACACCGGAGGAGAGCCGCGCCTGCCCGGAGAGCAAAACCGGGAAGAATTCGTAAGGAACCATAGAACAAGACAACAGGTGATTTTGAAATGCTGTATATCATTCGACACGGAAAAACGGAATGGAACCGAGCGCATATCCTGCAGGGGCACCGCGATCATCCGCTGAATGAGGAGGGGGTCGCGCAGGCGCGTGCCGCGGCGGAAGCGCTGCGCGGCGTCACATTCACGCATGTGTTTTCAAGCCCGCTGCAGCGTGCTGTGCAGACCGCGCGGATCATTGCGCCGGATCAGGAGATCGTGATCGACGATCGGCTGATCGAAATGGACTACGGGCCCTATGAGGGGACGGATCTCACGGCGCTGCCGGACGAGCTGAAGCGCTTTTTCAGCGACTTCGTGCATGAGCCAGCGCCGGACGGGATGGAGCCGCTGCGATCGGTCGTTTCCCGCACGGGCGCGTTCGTGGAGGAGCTTCGAGACCTGCCCGGAAACATCCTCATCTCCACACACGCCATTGCGATGAAGGGCCTTCTGGAATATCTGACGCCGCAGTCGGAGGGACGCTATTGGTCAAAATATATCGGGAACTGCGCCATCTACACCGTCTCATGCGAAGACGGGCAGCTCGGCATTCCGACGGAATGGAAACCTGCGGAATAAGCAGAAGCTTCTATACATTTGAAAACCGAATCTGATAAAAAAGTTATCAGTCTCATTTCACGAAAGGAGCGATGATCATGGATATCCAAACCATTCTGCAAAGCATCACCGTGAACACACAGAGCAGCATCCGCATCGCGCGCCCGGGCAGCACGATCTATCTGGACCCGCTCCAGATCGCGGGAGAGCCGCATGACGCGGATTTTATTCTGATCACGCATAATCACGGCGATCATTATTCCGTCGCGGATATTCGGAAGATTGCCAATCCGCAGACCGTGCTGATCGTTCCGCAGAGGATGGAGGCACAGGCGCAGGAGCTGAAAAGCGCTGTCGGAAGCATCGAAGCGGTGCAGCCCGGAGCGCGCGTGTCTGTCCGGGGGCTGGAGCTTGAAACGGTTTCGGCGTATAACCTGCTCAAGCCGTTTCATCCCCGTTCCGCCGGCTGGGTCGGATACATTCTGATCCTAGATAACGTGAGACTCTACGCCGCGGGTGATACGGACGTGACGAAGGAGAGCAAGGCGGTGCAATGTGACATCGCCATGGTACCGATCGGTGGGACGTACACCATGACCGCAAAACAGGCGGCAGAGCTGGTGAACACGATCAAGCCCACGGTCGTGATCCCGATCCACTACGGCAGCATCGTCGGCAGTGTTACAGACGCTGATACCTTTGCGTCCCTGACAGATCCGGAGATCCGGGTCGAGCTGAAGCTTTGAGCGACGAAATGGATCATTCTGAACGCCTGTCGGTCAGACAGCTGACCGATTTTTCCCAAATCGAAAAACTCTATAAGTTCCGACTAAAGAAGGACTTTGTGCGCAATGAGCTCCGACCGCTGTCTTCCATGCGGCGCTCATGGGAAAACGATGCCTACGAATGCTACGGTCTCTTTGCCGGGGAAGCGCTTCTCGGCTATGCGTTTTTTGTTCGACTTGGAAAGCACTATCTCTTCGACTATTTTGCCATTGCGGAAGGACATCGCGACGAGGGGCTGGGCTCGTGGTTCCTGCGTGCGTTGGCCTTGAAGCTCGCGGACGCGGACTGCGTGGTCGGAGAGGTGGAGGACCCGGAGCAGGCTAAGGATGACGAAACCCGCTCGCTGCGGGAGCGGCGGCTGCGGTTTTACCTGCGCAACGGGTATCGGCAGACCACTCTGACATCCAGAGTGTTCGGCGCGGATTATCGCATCCTCGAGGTGCCGACGGCAATGGAGCATACGACTGAGGAACTGCGGTCGATCTATACCGCGCTCTATCAAAGCATCCTACCGGGCATATTCTTCCAGACACAGTTTCGGGTGACCTGAAACGAAAAACTCATTCAAGGAGATCGAGCCATGCTGTTATATCTCAATTCCTGTGTCCGCGCCGATTCCCGGACTGCACGGCTGGCAGACTGCCTGCTCTCCACAATTGGCGCGCCGGTGACGGAGCTTCGCCTTGCAGAGATCGACTTTCCGGTCGTCGACGCCGAATATTTGCGGCAACGCGACAGGCAGCTGGAGGCGCGGAACTATGACCATCCCATGTTTTCTCTCGCGCGTCAGTTTGCCGCGGCGGACGAGATCGTCATCGCGGCTCCCTACTGGGATCTGTCGTTCCCTGCAGCGCTGAAATCGTATCTGGAGCAAATCAATGTGGTAGGTGTGACTTTCCGTTATACGCCGGAGGGCGTTCCGGAGGGACTCTGCCGGGCAAAAAGACTGATTTATGTCACAACAGCGGGAGGCGATTTCTGCCCGGAGGAATTCGGATTCGGCTACGTAGAGGCGCTCTCGAAAACCTTTTACGGGATTCCGGACGTCGCTCTGATCCGGGCGACGGGTCTGGACATCGTGGGCGCACCGACGGAGCGCATTCTTCAAGACTGCGAGCGCGAGATCGCCAGCCGCTTTCAGACTATCAAGACATGATGACCGTATGAATGATCCCGCTGCTCAAGCAAAGGATCAGTCTCACGGACCTGAACGGATCCACAGCGCAAAGGAGACCACCTGAAATGGAGAACATATTGGAGACCAATCAGCAACGCATCGATGAACGGCTTAAGGCCGGGCTGGAGCTGCTGCGGAAAAACTATCGCGTGGAGGCCTGCCCGGTGGATCCCGCGCTCGCGGACCCGCTGATCGGCGGCAGACCGCACCATGCGCAGCGTTATAATATTGCGGGCGTCGGTAATCTGCTCGTCATGACGGTGAAGGAGGCGGAGACCAATCAGCTCAGCTCCTTCGTTCTCATGCCGTATGCCAAAAATCTCCCGCTGTTCTCAACGGACTACGTATACGCAGGGGAGAAGCGCTTCTTCCTGCTGGAGATCTATGACCTCTCCGTGCGGCAGGACGCGGATTTCGCTGCGGGGATCGAAGCCTTCCGAGCGTTTGGCGATACGCTGACAGCGCTGCAGGATTTCCCCACAAGACCCGCGTGGTACGACAGCATCCGTCCGGTCTGCTGGGCAAAGACCTACGGGCCGGAGCAGGATAACTTCGCGCTGGAACGTTTCCTGCAGTTTCTCAAGCTGTTTATCGAGATGGACCAGGCCGCGCAGCCGCTCTCCGACGATGAACGGATGGAGAAGTGGAAGAAAAACAAGGCCTATGCCGATCAGCTGATCGACGCCGGCGGCGTCTCCACGGATCTTTTCACCGCGGCGCTCGGCGCGGAGAATACCCGTCGTTTCTTCCATGAGGTGTTTTTCGGCGCGAACTGGTACAAGCCGAGCCGCTTTCCGACGCGGCAGATCGCAGCGTTCCTGGATCGGCGCGATGAGGAAGGCGTGAGCAACCGTGAGAAGCTGCAAAAACACCAGCACGTGATCCGCAGGGTCGCCACGACGGACAAGAGCAAGAGCTATGAGGACGCAGAGGACGCCGCGTCTGACGGTTTATTCCCCGCGGGCGTCGTCCTGCAGGACGGCAGGCTGATCGGTTTCGGCATCCACATCTTCAATGAGGATATTTACCCGCTGCAGAGCTTCGAGATCTATTTCCGCAGCTGCGGCCTTGGCGGTCCGGTCGATCTCTCCGGCTGCGGTGATCTGCTGTTTGTGGATCTCTATCATAACGCGATCGAGGGCATCGACGTGTCTGGAGACGGAGAACTGCGCATCCTCGGCCTGCAGGACAACTTGATCCGGGAGCTGGATGTGCGCGATCTGAAGCGCTGCCAGGGTATCGACGCGGGCAAGAACCGGCTCTCCGAGCTGGATGTATCGAAGAATGGTGAGCTGGTGGAGTTGTATATCAACGACAATGCTTTTACCGCTATCGACCTGAGCCGCAACCCGAAGCTCAAATACTTCTATTGTCACAACAACCGCATCACGGATCTGGACACCACGGCAAACCCGCTCCTGCGCCATCTGGACGCGACGGGAAACCCGATGAAGCGCATCCGCGCGCTCGCCCCGCAGCAAGATGAAGCTCTTCCGCTCTCGCTCACAGCCGAGGGTCCTGGCAAAGTCGGACTGAAATTCAACCCGGTCTATAACGCCCAGTGGAAGGAGACCGGCGAATGGAAGCAGACCTATTTCGCCTATCCCGAGCCCGGCGCTTCATTCCTGGGATGGTATGATGAACAGGGGACACGGATATCCAAAGAGCTGGCCTTCGAGGATGAATACGGCAGTAGCCGCATGCTTATCGCCCGGTTTGTATAAAGTGGGGATTAGAATACTTGGTTGACAATCCACGAATTTGGATATACAATGTATATCAAGGAGGTTGATGTCATGGATACAACAATCACACTCTCCAAGTGGGGAAACTCTCTCGGGCTTCGGATCCCTGCCGGTATCGCAAAAACGCTGGATTTGTCTCCCGGTGACGTTGTTGACGTGGATGTCAAAGACCGAATTCTTCAAGTAAAAAAGACTAATTGCACTGTTTTCGACATGCAATCCAAAGAGTTTGAAGAAGCTTGCCGTGACGCTGTTTTAAACCGCGATGACGCTCCAATGCCTGCGTATGTCACACGGCTTGACCCTGAAACAGGAAATATCATGAAGGTATTTTCAGACGGGCGGGTGGAATATGTCCTCGACTGAAAAAAGGCATCCGCGTTTGTTGGTATTTGCCGGTCCAAACGGCTCCGGCAAGAGCACTGTCACGCAGAACCTCAAGACGGTTGGACTCTATATTAACGCAGATGATATCAAACGCGTATCGGGCTGCACAGACATGGAAGCGGCCATCGAGGCGGAAGCACTCCGAAATAAAATGATTGACAAAGGAAGAGATTTTACCTTTGAAACGGTTCTATCGACTGATCGGAATGTAGATCTTTTGAACCGTGCCAAGGAAGCGGGATACGAGATCCATGTCATCTTTGTCTTGACGCATGATCCGGAAATCAATGTCCGCCGTGTCAAGGCGCGAGCTGCCGCTGGTGGACATGATGTTCCGGAGGAGAAGGTTCGGGTTCGTTTCGCGAGATCTCTTGCACGTGTTTCCAAAATCGTCAACATTGCAGATCGAGTCCGAATCATAGATAACTCGGGCGACATACCAAGCTTGATCTGTGAAGTAGAGAACCACATGGCACAGCTTTGGCCTAACGAGCATTGGTCGAAAAAAGCAATATTGAGACTTTTGTCCGGAGCGGAAGAAGTGTAATCCCTTTTTCGTTCCCGTAATGTCAAATGTACATATTTCCGTTGATTCAGTTACATTTGTTTTTGGAAGACCTTTTTCCAACAATGCATCTTCTTCATATTGACACGATGTCAGAACGATGTTATACTATGTTCTGACATCGTGTCATTTTATATTTTCTCAATCGGGTCAATCATTAAGAGGGGAGGGGCAGCACTTGCCGAAAGGATCTGCCGAACTGACCAAGGCGCGGAAGGACGAGATCATCGCTGCCTGCCGGAAGCTGTATGAGACCATGAGCTTCCGGGAGATCACGATCAAGGAGATCGGTGCTTTAACTTCGTTCACGCGAACCTCGATCTATAATTATTTCGAGACCAAGGAGGAGATCTTCCTTGCGCTTTTCGGGCAGGAGTATGAATACTTCGCCGATGACCTTGAGAGCATCTGTGAACGGGAAGAGAAGCTTACTCCGGATGCGCTCGCTTCCGAGCTTGCCCATGCGCTGGAGCGCCGCCCGCTGATGCTGAAGCTCCTAAGCATGAATCTCTATGACATGGAAGCCAATTCGCGGTTGGAGCGACTGGTCGAGTTCAAGACTGCCTACGGGAGATCCATCGACGCGATAGATCGAGTCTTGAAACAGTTTGTTCCGAACATCACGGAACAGAACCGGCAGTCTTTCCTGTACGCGTTTCTTCCGTTCGTCTTCGGTCTGTATCCGTATACGGTCGTGACCGACAAACAGCGCGAGGCCATGCAGCAGGCCGGGATCCCCTATGTCAAAAAGAGTACCTATGAGATGGCGTATACTTTTATCCGTACGGTGCTGGCAGGACTGCAATCTTGAAGTTTGAACTATACGAAACGAAAAGGGAGTAGCGATCATGAGCAAGAAAATCACACAGACAGCGGGACGACAGCAGCTGGGAACCTTTGCGCCGATGTTCGCGCACCTGAATGACGATGTGCTGTTTGGCGAGGTCTGGAATGAGAAAGCAATTGATGTCAAGACCAAGTGTATCATCACGGTCGTGTCCCTGATGGCGTCAGGGATCACGGATTCTTCACTGGGCTATCATCTTTTGAACGCGAAGAACAACGGCGTGACGAAGGAAGAGATCGCCGCCATCATCACCCACGCCACCATGTACGTTGGATGGCCCAAGGGCTGGGCGGTGTTCCGTCAGGCGAAGGAGATCTGGAACGAGGAAGCGCCCGCGCAGAGCGAGAAGGACGCCTACCAGAACACGATCTTTTTCCCAATCGGGGAGAAAAACCCTTACGGGCATTTCTTTGTCGGACAGAGCTATCTTGCGCCCGTGTCCACCGAGCAGGTTCCGGTCTTCAACGTTACGTTCGAACCCGGCTGCCGCAACAACTGGCACATCCATCACGCGACCTCCGGCGGCGGACAGATGCTGATCTGCGTCGGTGGACAAGGTTGGTATCAAGCGTGGGGCAAGGAGCCTGTGGAAATGACGCCTGGCACAGTCATCAATATCCCGACAGGCGTAAAGCATTGGCACGGCGCCGCTTCCGATTCGTGGTTCTCACATCTGGCTCTGGAGATTCCCGGTGAAGACAGCAAAACAGAGTGGCTGGAGCCTGTTGCAGAAGAAGACTTTAACGCACTTAGATAAGGAGACTGTTATGAAAAACTTAGGCTTTGGTATGATGAGACTGCCGGTGAAGACCGGCCCGACGGATTTTGACTATGACCAGGTCAACGCAATGGTCGATGCTTTCTTGGAAGCGGGCTACACCTACTTTGATACCAGCTTCGTCTATCACAACGGAGAGAGCGAAACGGCTGTGCGCAAGGCTCTGGTCGAGCGTCATCCGCGAGGCAGCTTCACCGTGGCAACGAAATTCCCGACCTTCAACCTTGTTCCGGAGGATGAGATAGAGGGTGTGTTCCAGAGCCAGCTGGACAAGCTGGGCGTGGAGTATATCGACTACTATCTGCTGCACAACATCCAGAATGTCTACTATGACGGCTACGACGGCAAGGGCGGCATCGTGAAGACGACGCACCTGTTCGACCACGCGAAGAAATGGAAGGAAGACGGCAAGATCCGGCATCTGGGCATCTCGTTCCACTCCTCCGCAAAGCTGCTGGACCGCGTACTGGCAGAGCACCCGGAGATCGAATTCGTGCAGATCGCATTGAACCCGATCGACTGGGACAGCGAGCTGGTGCAGGCCGGTCCCTGCTACGATGTGATCCGCAAGCACGGCAGAAAAGTCGTGATCATGGAGGCGGTCAAGGGCGGTGGTCTGGCAAAGCTCCCCGAGGAAGCGGAGGCGCTGCTGAAGGCGGCACACCCCGATTGGAGTATCGCCTCGTGGTCGGTTCGTTTCTGCCTCGAGAAGGAAGACGTGATCGCGGTCCTCTCCGGCATGAGCACACTCGAACAGGTTCTGGATAATACAGCGACCAGCAACAAAGCGGAGAAACTGACCGAGGAAGATCATAAAGTGCTGGCCGAGGCGATGCGCATCTATCGGGAGAGCGCTCCCATCAAGCAGAGCGAGATCGAGCAGTATCGGGATCTCATGTACCATGGCGTTCCTGTCAGCGCGATCCTGCAGGCGTACAGCATCTGCCAGATCCAGCCGGATCCCGGCTTTTCTGACGATAACAACTATCTGAAAAATGCCATCGCGGAAGCGGAGCATGTCGATTTCCACAACGGACTTGCAAATCAGACCGTGATCACCGCGGACGGCAAAGATCTTACAGAGATGGTAGAGAAGGCCGTGGCATGGCTGACGGAGAACAGCTTCTAAAGGACAAAATTAAAGCAGCGATACGTATTCACACATCTATTGAAGGAGGGCACAACATATGAGCAACAAACCGGTTCCCGGCAAGGACGGCAACAAGTATGTACCTTTTGAGGATCGCACGGGCGAGAGTTCCGTGGTGTTCTTCACCCGCGATCTTTCCGAAGCGGGTCTGCAGAAGATCTATGACAAGGTTTCCTCTGTGCTGACCGGCAAGGTGGCGATCAAGCTGCACACCGGCGAGGCGGAGGGCCCCAATATCATCCCCAGACCATGGGTCAGAGAGCTGATCGAATCCCGTCTGCCGGACGCGACGATCATCGAGACCAACACGTACTATGAGGGCAGCCGCTATACCACCGAAGAGCATCGCAAGACGCTGGAGATCAACGGCTGGACGTTCTGCCCTGTGGACATCACGGACGCCGAGGGCGTTGCCGCGCTTCCGGTCAAGGGCGGCAAGTGGTTTACGGAGATGCACGTCGGCAAGTCCATGCTGAACTATGACTCTCTGCTGGTTCTGACGCACTTCAAGGGTCACGTGATGGGCGGCTTCGGCGGCTCGAACAAGAACATCGGCATCGGCTGCGCGGACGGACGCATCGGCAAGCGCGACATCCACACCTATCCCGGCGCTGATATGTGGAGCATTGCCGAGGAAGAGCTGATGGAGCGCATCTCCGAGAGCACCAAGGCGACCATCGACCATTTCGCGCCCCATGTCTGCTATATCAATACGATGCGCAATATGTCCGTGGACTGCGACTGCGCCGGACCTGAGGCGGAACCGGTCGTCACCCCGGACGTGGGCATTCTCGCGTCTCTTGACATCCTTTCCGTCGATAATGCCTGCATGGATCTGATCTACAATCTTCCGGACGGCGCAGGCAAGGCGCTTGTCGAGCGCGTGGAGACCCGTCACGGTCTGCGCCAGCTGAGCTATATGAAGGAGCTCGGCATGGGCAATGATCGTTATACGCTGATCGACATCGACAATGACGACGCTGTCATCACCGCCGCCGAGGCCGTGAAGGACGTCAAGCCCGGCTGGAAGCCCGATCGCTACAACGTCTTCTGGGGACGCAACAAACGCAAATAATCAAGGAGAACAAACATGAGCAAAAAATTAGTCGCATACTTTTCCGCCAGCGGCAGCACGTCCCGCCTGGCGCAGACCCTCGCCGCCGCTGCAGGTGCGGACGTCTATGCGATCCGTCCCGCCGTGCCGTATGAGAGGAAGGATCTGAACTGGATGGATAAAAAAGCCCGCAGCACCGTGGAGATGGCGGATCCGAGCTTCCGAGTCGAGATGGCGGATACCGCCGCGCCGGTGGCAGACGCGGACGTGATCTTCCTCGGCTTCCCGATCTGGTGGTACCGCGAGCCAAGTATCATCGACAGCTTTCTGGACGCCTATGATCTCAGCGGCAAGACGATCGTGCCGTTTTTCACCTCCGGCGGCAGCCCGCTCGGAGAAGGGCAGGGGCGCATCGAGCAGCTCGCCAGGGGCGCGAAGGTCCTGACCGCCAAGCGCTTCTCCGCCCGCGCCTCCGAGCAGGAGCTCAGGGACTGGATCGCCGGGCTGCGTCTGGTTTAACATCAGATCGATCATACTTTGCAACAAACACACGAGGGTTCGCTGCTCTAAAAGCGAACCCTCGTGTGTTTCAATCATTATAAGCAATACCATGCTCTTGAATTGTTTCGGCGCATCTTCATGTTTTGGCTCGACATGCGTCTTACCGCTTAAACCGATCTGTCAGATCAGGCGTTCCTTCGGACACGCTGTCTCACGGGATCTTACGAGATCTCGACTTGCCGTGTCTTGTGTCCATCCAGCGGGACCGGGATGTAGGCGGTGCGGACGATGACGTTCAGATCGACCTCGTGCGTTCCCTTGCTGAGTCCGCCGGGGCAGAGCACGCGGACGGTCATCGGCTCTCCGAACTCCCACTTGTGCGCCGTCACGGTTTTCATCTCGTCGAGCGTGAACCAATATTCGCCGCCGTCCACCGTGCAGCGGAGGCATTCGCGCGGCACTTCGACGCCGTCTGTGGTCACGCGGATGTTGTTCACCATGGACAGCGGGATCCCACGGTAATAAGTGATGTATGTCTGCAGCTCATAGCCGATGGTCTCGTTTTCTTCGATGACGTTTTTGCAGGTTCCTTCGATAAAAACATTGTTGTCAAACATCTTGTTTCCCTCCTCAGCCCTGGATCTCATTCAGGCATTTGCGGATATAGCGCTGGTGCAGAAGCACCTGCTCCTTTTCCACGGTGGGCATGCCGGGCAGCGTCCAGCGGTTGCCCTCATATTCGGTGGAGACATAGCCGTCGTAGTCGTGGTCGTGCAGATACTGCAGGATCTCCCTGTAATCCATAGAGTACTCGCCGTCTTCCGTCATCTCAAAGAGCTTGAAATGGACGTGGAAGATATACGGCATGTATTCGTCGAGGATCGAGAGCGGCTCGTTTTCATATCCGTCGGCAAAGTGGGCGTACATGTGATCCGCGCCGGTCTGCAGCGTTGCCTTCAGCTCGGGGATAAAGTCACCGTCCGGGCCGTAGACACTGCGGCCGTCTCCGCCCTTGGCATAGAGGCTCTGCACCACCTGGATCGGCGCCTCGCCGGTGCCGAGCGCGCGGCAGTATGCCTCCATCACGCGTGGCTCGCGCTTGCAGAAGATGCCCGTATCTATCACGAGACCGATGTAGGGGCTGTTCAGCCGCTTCATCTCGGCGATGAAATCCTTTGTCTTCTGCTTATCGAAGCTCAGCCCCGCGTGGATCTCCAGCGCGAGCTTCACATCGTACTTCTCGCAGTAGGGCAGCAGCGGCTCCAGCACAAAGGCCGGCGTGAAGGAAACGAGGCGGATCAGCTTCATGCCCAGTCGGTGGGCGAGCTTGATCTCCTTGACGAGCAGCTCCACGCACTCCTTTTTGGTGAGGGTGCGGTTTTCATACAGGTTGGTGTTCAGAAACACATCGGCGATGACGGGCTTGATCTGATAGGTCTCGCACAGGCGGTCCCACTCGGCGAGGGTCTCCTCGCTCGGTTCGGGCGCGCCGTGCATCATCTGATCCGGCAGGAATTCCACCCCGTCCACATGGTTTTCATGCAGGAAGGCGAACATGTCCTCCAGGGTCATCCGCTTGTGCATATATTCGCTCTGCAGGCTGTAAAGGGAAACGCAGGTCTTGATGGTGCTCATACGGGATTTCACTCCTTTTTGTTTTCTGCGTCCAGTATACTGAAATACGCTCGCGCCGAACAGGACACGTGTCCGTTTTGGATGATAAAAACGGGTTTCGCTTTCTTGTCAAATGTGATAAAATAAGCTCAGATTGGAGGTGTCCGCCATGACGACGATTTCCGATCCGAAACGGGTCGATCGCTATCTGGAGCAATTTCAAATTCTGGAGCATTTCAGCTGCAAGCCGGCGTTCACGCTGCGGCGCTATCTGCCGGGAGAGCTGCTCGCCAGCCCCTTTCAGGAGACGACCGCGCTGCAGTTCATCGTGGAGGGAGACGTGATCCTCTACGACATGCCCACAGAGGATTCTGTTGCAGGCGTCGATTCTCCGTTTTACCGCGCGAGTCTCATCGGGGAGGCGGAGCTGATCCATTCCGGCTTCCAGACCTTCTTTGTGGAGGCGAAAACGGAGGTATACACCCTCGCGCTCCCGTTTTCGGAATACCGCGAACGTCTGCTGGAGGACAACACCTTCCTTCGATATGTCTGCCGGATGCTCTCGGAAAAGCTGGGCGACGCCACCGCTACCGCCCGGAGGCTCCCGTTGCGCGAGCAGCTGATGCGGTATATCACTGCCGCGGGCGCGGGCGGCGAGCTGCGGGATCTTGCGCATCTGTCCCATCTGCTGCACGTCAGCACCCGTCAGCTCGCGCGGACGTTGAAAGCCCTCTGTGAGGAAGGGATCCTGGAGCGCAGCAAAAAGGGCGTTTATCGCATTATAAAGACAAACAGCATGGAGTGATTCGCTCCATGCTGTTTTGCTGTTTCGGGTGCTCAGATGATGAACTGGTCGAGATAGCGCTTGGACAGGCGCACGGATTTCAGCACGTCCTCCTTGCAGCTTTCAAAGGCCTTGTCCTCCACCTCGATCACGGCGTCGCCGTTGTAGCGGATATCGTTGAGCGCGGAGACGAAGGCACCCCAGTCGACGTCGCCAAGGCCGGGCAGCTTCGGGCTCATGTAGTCGAGCGGATACGCGAGCACACCGCACTGCTTGAGCTTCTCGGGATAGAGCTTGATGTCCTTGAAGTGAACGTGGAAGAGCTTATCCTTGAACTCATACACGGTCTGGAGGTAGTCGAGTCCCTGCCAGACATAGTGGCTGGGATCGAAGTTGAGCCCCAGATTCTCGCTCGGCAGCGCCTCGAACACCTTGCGGTAGAGCGCGGGCGTGCACATGAGATTCTGTCCGCCGGGCCATTGGTCGGGGCCGAAAAGCATGGGGCAGTTCTCGATGCCGATCTTCACGCCGAGCTCCTCGGCAAGCCGGATGATGGGGGGCCAGATCTCCTTGACGAGGTCGAGGTTCTCCTCCACGGTCTTGTGCTGGTCGCGGCCGATGAAGGTGGTGACCATGTTCACGCCGAGCTTTGCGCTGGCGCGGATGAGGGCCATCAGATGGTCGACAGCAGCCTGACGCTTAGTCAGATCCGGGTCCATCGTGTTGGGATAGTAGGCCAGAGACGAGATGTGTATGCCCTTGGACGCAACATAGTCGTTCACATACTTGGCATATGCATCGTCCGCCACGACGCGCTCGGCGTCAATGTGGCTCACGCCGGCGTAGCGGCGCTCGGCCTTGCCCGCGGGCCAGCAGGCGACCTCGAGGCACTGAAAGCCCATCCCTGCGGCCACATCCACGGCCTCTTCAAAGCTCCAGCCGTCCAGAATGGCGGTGAGCAAACCAAAGCTAAACATTTCGCTTCCTCCTTAACGGTTTTCGGGGATCTCGACGGCAGCGCCGGTTTCGCTGCTCTGCATAGAGGCGAACACCGCGCGCATGGCGCTCAGCACGCTCTCGCCGGAAATCTCAGGCTTGCGGTTTTCCTTCAGGCAGTCGACCCACAGATCGATGATGCCGCTCTTCGTCTGGTTGTCGTTGGTCTGGATCTGCTCGACGTCGAAATACTGCGGCGCCTCGTCGGTCTTTTTCAGCACGATGGAGTGGGCCGGATCGTCGTAAATGCGCATCTCGCCCTCGGTGCCGTAGATCACGGTCGAGTTGTCCTCGGCGGCGTAGTAGGTCCAGCTCGCGGTCATGGTGCCGATGACGCCGTCCGCCATCTCGTAGATGCAGATGGCGTTGTCGTCCACGCCGATGAGCGTGCCGTCCGCGCCGCGCTTATCGAGCGTGGTGAGCTTCGCGGTCGTGCGCACGACCTTCTGCCCGAGCAGGAACTGGATCAGGTCGGTCTTGTGAATACCGAGGTCGGCCATGGCGCCCATGGCGGCCTTGGATTTGTCGAAGAACCAGGTGTTCTTGCCCGGCGTGATGCTCCAGGTTTCGGGGCCGCCGTGACCGAAGCTGGTGCGGAAGGTGATGACCTTGCCGATCGCGCCCTCGGCGATAAGCTTGCGGGCGAGCTGGTGTGCCTTGGTCAGGCGCTGGTTCTGGCCGATCATGAGGAGCTTGCCTTCGGCTTTGGCGACCTGCACCATTTCCTCGCAGTCGGCAAGCGAGATGGCCATGGGCTTTTCGCACAGAACGTGCTTTCCTGCCTTGAGGGCCTTGATGGTGAGCTCCGCGTGGGCGTAGTTCGCGGCGCAGACGGAGACTGCGTCGATCTCAGGATCGGCGAGCAGCTCCTCCGCCGTGTCATAGGCCACGCCGCCGTATTTCGCTGCCATGTCCTCGGCGCGGGATTTCGTGGGGTTATAAAAGCCCTTCAGCTCACAGTCGGGATTGTCGTGATACTCTGGGATGTGGCGCACCTGCGCGATCTTGCCGCAGCCCAGGATTCCGATTTTCAGCATAGTTGTTCCTCCTTACACGATGAGCAGCCGACGCTCGTGGACGTTCTGCCCGAACTCGCGGAAGTAGATCACCGCGGGCTTATCCGGATCCTCCAGCGCCTCCATGAAGGGCGGCATGTAGGAATGCGTGCAGCAGAAGCCGTATTTCAGATCGTGGAAGCCCTGCTTCAGGCCGCCGGGCTTTTTCACGATCAGCGTGGCGGGCTCCAGGGGATGCCAGTGGGTGCCGCAGTCGGCGCGCATGTCGGCATAGGTGTAGTCCTCGCCGTTGACGCGCCACATGATCTCGTCCGCGCCGAAGGTCTCGCCGTCCACGATCAGGTGGCCGGGGCGGATCTGGCTGAGATAGACGCCGCGGTAATACGGCAGGCGGACCTTGAACTGGAAGCCGACGATCTCGCCGTTTTCCTCGATGTTGCGGAAACCAACCGATTGAATGACCTGTTTATCCATTTCAGCGCCTCCTTAATAGCCCAGGATGTTTTTCATCATGATGTGGTGGCGGCGGAGCGTCTGACCAACCTCGTAGCCTTGGTCGTACTTGTCCGCGCCCTCGTACTCGCTGAGGAGATAGCCGTTCCAGCCGTGCTCCTTGAGGACGGTGAGCACCTCTTTGTAGGGGATGGTGGTCTCCTCAAAGTCGTCGTTCATGTGGATGAACTTCGCGTGGCAGCAGTAGATATAGGGCAGCAGAGGGATGATGTCCTCCGGCTCGTTGGGCACGAAGCTCGGGTCCACGTGCTCGCCCTCGTCGAACTTGTGGCGGAAAACGGAGAAGTCGATGTTCAGGCCGAAGCTCTTCGTGCCGGTCTCCTTGATGAAGTCGATATAGTCCTGGATCATCTGGCTCTTGAGGTTCGTGGGAATGTGGATCTCGGGGCACATCTGCAGACCCAGCCGCTCGGCCAGCGGCAGTGCGCCCTTGATGATCTCGCGCCAGTTCTCGACAGGGTTGAGCGCGTCGTCGATGACGCTCATCTTCGTGCGCAGCACTTTGAAGCCCAGCCGATGCGCAAGACGCAGATCCTGCTCCAGACGCTTGACGGCCTCCTCGGTGGAGAGCATGCGGTCCTGAAGCACGCGGCAGTCGATCCAGTGGCCGTACTCCACGGGCTCCACCTCGTACTTGTCGCAGAGAGAGAACCAGTAGTCCACCCATTCGTCGGTGGGATAAGGATAGTTCTCGATGTGGGTATTGGCGAGGATCTCCACGCCGTGGGCGCCCATGTCCTTGATCTCCTCGAAGCAATCCTCGAGGGTCTTTTCAAACCCGAACTCGGCGGAGTAGCTGTAGAGGGCGACGCCGCGTTTCGGACCTTGCTGGGTGTTTCTGTACATAATCGTTTCCTCCTGTCAGATCAGCCCTCGGTGTGGCGGGCGTGGAGCTTGGCGCGGATGTCATCGGCGTCCTTGTCGCTCATGTTCCAGAGCAGGCAGCAGGCGGTGGCGACGATATAGAGAACGGCGGGGATGAGGTTCACGGTGATGTTGATGCCGCGCAGCGCCTGCGGAGTCTGCTGGGCATTGGCGACGTAGCCGAAGCCGGCCATGATCAGGACGCCCAGAGCGCCGCCGAGGGCGTTTCCGAGCTTGGTGGCGAGACCGTAGGTGGCGTAGGCGGTGCCGTCGGTGCGGACGCCGGACTTGAGCTCCATGTAGTCGATAGAGTCGGCGACCATGGAGAGGGTCATCGGCATGCCGATGTTGAACAGACCGAAGATCACGTTGCCGATCATCACGATGGTCATGTTGTCAAACGGGGCGAGGTACATCACGAGAAGACCGATGGCCTGCACGACCATGGAGGCCATGAGCACGTTGCGCTTGCCGAAGCGGCGGGCAGCCGCCGGGACAAAGAAGGAGCCCACGATGCCGAGCAGGGTCGGCAGCGTCATGATGATGGAGATCATCTTGAAGGAGCCCAGGCAGTAGATGACCCAGTATGCACACACGGCGATGCGGCCCATGAAGGCGGTCATCTGAACGGCCATGACGAGGCTGATGATCATGAGGTACTTGTTCTGGACGAGATTCTTGATGGTCTCGGAGAAGGAGAACTTCTGCGGCTTGCCGACAGGCATGACGTTTTCCTTGGAGGTGAAGAACACGCCGAGGAACAGCGGGATGGCGATCGCGCCGTAGAGGATCGCGGTCCACATATAGCCGCGGGCGTCGGCGACCTCCGCACCCTTGGCGGAGAAGGCCAGCAGCAGGATCGGAGAGCAGAACTGCACGATGGTCATGCCGATGTTCATGCCGATGTTGCGGGAGGTGGTGATCTTGTTGCGCTGGTCGGCGTCCTCGGTCATGACGGCGGCCAGAGCGCTGTAGGGGATGTTGGTGGCGGTGTAGACCATGCCGGCGATGATGTAGGTGGCAGCTGCCCAGATGACGCCTGCCGTGGAGGTGCCGGAGAAGGGATTCGTGAAGGTCAGCACGCCGAAGATCGCGAGGATCGGGCAGCCGAAGGCGATCCACGGGCGGAAGCGGCCCCACTTGGAGCGGGTGCGCTCGGCGATGGCGCCCATCATCGGGTCATTTACGGCGTCCCAAATGCGGGCGACGAGCATGATGACGGAGACGGCGGCGGGAAGCAGACCGACCACGTCCGTGTAGAAGATCGTGAGGTAAGAGCCGACGAAGGTCCAGACGAACTGGGACGCGATGTCGCCGAAGCTGTAGCAGATCACGGCTGCTTTGGAAGCGAGCTTTTTGTCTTGCATTTCAGGTTCCTCCTATTCTATTTCTATTTGATTACCACTGCAGCGCAGCGGGGATCTCAAAGGTGGTGGTCATCTTGTAGGGCAGGCCGGTCTCGACGCTGACGTTGAAAGCGTTGATGCCCTCGGTCACGTGGCGGCAGAGCTCCGCGCTGACTCTTGGCTTGCGGCCTTCGACGATGGCCTGCGCCATGTCGGACACGCCGGCGCCGCGCTGGTTGCCGACCCGAGGCGCGACCGTTTCGATCTCCCGGAAGAGGCTCATGGTCTCCGGCCCGTAGATGGCGCCGAGTCTCGCGCCGACATTGTCGTCCTTGGAGTTGACGAGCGCCTTGAAGTCTTCGGCCTTCAGGAGCTTGATGGGGCCCTGCATGGCGTTGGGGTCGGGTGCGAAGAGCACGCCGTCCGTGCCGTAGAGCTCCAGACCGGGCAGGCTGGATTTCCATTCGTCATAGGTCAGGTTCAGGTTGCCGACGGCGCCGCTTTTGAACTTCAGAACGGCGCAGTAGTTGGTGTTGACCTCGACCTCCACGTCCTTGTCCCAGATCCTGCGCACGTCCCAGCCGCGGTTGGCGTAGCAGAAGAGGCTGTCGATGGGGCCGAGCAGCGTGACCAGCGAGGTCAGGAAGTAGGGGCCCATGTCCAGCGCCGGGCCGACGCCCTTTTTGTACAGGTAGCCCGCGTTGGGGTGCCACAGATCCGCGCCGGGGCCGACGTAGTTTGCGCTCACGTTGATGATCTTGCCGATCGCGCCCTCGTCGATGAGCTTGCGCACGGTCTGGAACTCTGGGGTCAGGAAGGTGTCCGGCGCCGCGCCCACGAAGAGGCCCTGCTTCGCCGCGAACTCCACGATTTCGTTTGCCTGCTCCAGACTGTCTGCCAGCGGCTTTTCGCAGTAGACGTGCTTGCCGGCCTTCAGGGCGGCCATCGTCAGGCTGTAGTGGGAGGCGGGGTTGGTGAGGATGATGACGATATCCACCTCGGGATCTGCCAGCATCTCCTCCGTGGTGTAGACCTTGGGCACATTCCAGCGCGCCGCAGCCGCCTTGGCGGCCTCGGTGTTCAGATCTGAGCAGCCGACCGGACGCAGGTTTTTGAACACAGGACCCAGCGTGCCGAAGTAGTGGTCGCAGTAGACGCCGGTGCCGATGACGCCATAGCCCAATTGTTTCTCTGCCATGTCATTGTCTCCTTTTCATATATATTATTCGGTTCTTGCTTGACTTCTCTATGATACAAGTATATAAAAGAGGCAGATCTTCCGTCATGACATGTGTCACTTTCTAAAAAGAAGATCTGCCTCTGTATTTGTTCAATTAGCGCATTTGTCAAACAATTATCAAGGGATTTCTTGTATAAACTGGACAAGGAGTTGAATAACGTGGAAACTGTTCAGGATCATGCCCTGCTGGAGCGCTATATCACCGAGCGCGGGATCGACAAGCTGTTCAGCACCTGTTCGCCGCGGCTCATGCTGTTCCATTATTCCCCGGGGGATCTTTTGACGTCCCCGTTCACGCCCAGCCAATATCTGCAGTTCATTGTGAAGGGCGATCTGCTGCTGTATGACATGGCAAATGAGGTCTCCACCGTCACGCTGGAGACGAATTTTCATGAGCTGAAGATGCTCGGCGAGATGGAGCTTCTCGACGCCGCGTTCACGCCTTTTTTCGTGGAGGCGCGCACGGACGTGTATACGGTCGCGCTGCACATTGCGCCGTATCAGCAGGCGCTGCTGAATGACCCGGCGTTCCTGCGCTATATGTGCGTCGAGCTGGCGGAAAAGCTCAACGGCGCCGTCAAGGCCAGCACGCCTCCATCGCTGTCAGAGCGGGTGCGTCTGTCTGTGTCGCGTCTGGAGTCGGGCAAGACGGTCTCCGACATCGGGACGCTGGCCAAGTATCTCAACGTCAGCACCCGGCAGCTTCTTCGTGTGCTCAAGGAGCTCTGCGAGGAAGGCATACTGGTCCACGAAAAGAAGGGCGTTTATCGCGTGGTATGATGCTGACTACGAAATACAACAGCTGTTTTCAGGATGTTCTTGAGAAATGGAAGCTTGAGATCACAGCTTAAACGAGCTGAAATAGTCCGCGACCTCCTTCGGCGTCTGGGCGTAGTCCGTCTCCACCCAATGATAATAGAGCTTATAGACCCCGCCGATCAGAAACGCCAGCTTCCATGGATCGTAGTGCTGCGTGAGGCTGATGTGCATCACACGGTCAAACTCCGCCTCCAGCAGATACATCTTGCCGTCCCGCAGGAGCGTGGAGATGAATGCCCGGTAGTCATACATGTGCTCCAGCAGCTTCTCCATGCGCAGCTCCTGCGAAATGGGATCCACTGTGTGGACCCAGCCATTCACGGTCATCCATTCCTCCGTCTCGCCCTCGAGGAACCGCCGCAGCACGTCGTCCATGTCCTTGAAGTTGCGGTAAAAGGAATTGCGGCTCACACCCGCGCGGTGCACCAGCTCCGTAATGGTGATGTTCTCGAAGCGCTTTTCCGCCATCAGCGCAACCATGGCCTGCGTGATGCTCTCGATGACGACCTCGTTGCTGTTTTTGGGTGGATTCATGGCACAATAGACCTCCTTTTGTACCAGCGCCGGTTCTGACGCTGGACGCTTCGCGCTTATTTGGTACAAATGTACCACAACGAACGCGCCCGTGTCAACGGGCAGGGAGGAAACGGGATGGCACGCGTGAAAACGGAAGGAAAGAAAAAGCATCGGGTACTGAGGATCATCGGGATTTTGCTCCTCGTCGGGGTCATTATTCTGGCCTTGAGCCTGATTCTGAGCAGCAGGGAACGAAAAGCGCAGCAGGCGCTGATGGTCAAGTCGGATGCGGAGCTGATCGGCGAGCACCTCTATCTTCCGCGCGAGGGCGGTGAGGATGTGGATGTGAACTTCTATTCGGTTCAGGACGGGGCGGCGCACCCGTTGGTCATCAACCTGCATGGCGGCGCGTTCATCGCCGGAGACGCGGACACGCTCGATACACAGAGCGACCGCATCTCAAAGGCGTGGAACGTCCATGTGGCGACGGTCAATTATCATCTCGCGGTCGACGGCTATGACATTGCCTACGGAACGCAGGAGGTTGTGGACGTCGTAAAGTACTTCCGGCAAAACGCAGCGGAATACGGGATCGAGCCGGATCGCATTTTTGTGCTGGGCTACTCCGCCGGAGGCTACCATGCCATGGCGTCCGTACTGGCGCTGCACCGGGAGGGGATCGACGTTGCGGGACAGATCATCTGCTACGGCTTCATCAAGGAGATCAACGAGACGTATCTCGCGCTCGACGAGACCGTGCGGCGATCCATTGCGCCGGCGCTGTTCATTCTGGCGGACAACGACCCGATCAGCGAGGGGTCGCTCCTGTACCGGCAGTCGCTCGAGGAAAACGGCGTGAAGACCGAGGTGCAAACATACGACGGAGCGCTGTACGGCTTCATTGAAGAGAACAACCCGGAATATGCTGTGCTGAAAACCACTTCGAGGTCGTCTGCGCAGGAGACGATGGCAAGAGCGGCGGAAGACGTGATCGGCGCTTGGATCCTGGCGCATTGCGGGGCGTAAGCTGGAGCAAAACACACCGGTTTGTACCACCCGCGCCCGGTCGCATTGACAGCGCTTTTTTCTCTGTGGTACATTTGTTCCAGTCTGCTCTGAAAGGAGTCATCAGAATGAAATTCTGGAAAAGTGCGCTGTCCCTGCTGCTGGTGCTGACGATGATTCTGACCGTCGCCTGCGTCCCGGCGCTGGCAGCAAACCCCTACAGCATTCACAAGTATGTCGCCCTTGGCGACAGCATTGCCACCGGCATGAACGAAGAGAAAGGCCCGCTGAAGGAGCCCACCGGGGAAGTGGATGAAAACGGTGAACCGGTTCTGGGCGAGATCATCGGCTCCAACGGCATCGGCTATACTGACGATGTTGCCGCAGCGCTCGGCCTGACCTATGGTGAAAGCTATGTTTCCTATGCCCACACCGGTCTGCGCTCCGGCGATATCCGCTATATGTTTGACGCGGACTTTGCCGCGGGCGAAGGCGCCACCGAGGCCGCTGCCGCCTATGGTTACGGCGAGCTGCGCGAGCAGATCGCACAGGATGTGCGCGAGGCGGATCTCATCACGCTGAACGTGGGCGAGAACGATGTTTTCACCATGCCGCTCGTGGCGGCGGTGGTGCTGCAGTTGGCGGAGGAGGCACAGAACGCTTCCGAACAGCAGCAGGCAGCCGAGGCGGCCCAGGCTGTCGAGCAGGCGGAGAACGTGGAAGACGCGCTCTCCGGCGTGACGAATGCGCTCAAATCCGCAAATATGCTCCGGAAGTTTGTCCAGAAGCTGATCCCGCTCTGCATTCTGGGCTATCAGGCGTTCAAGCAGAATTTCCCGGCCGCCCTTGCCGCCATCCGGGAACTGAATCCGAACGCGCAGATCGTGGTGCTGGGCATGTTCAACCCCGTTGTCGCCCTGATGAAGAACGACCTGCTCAGCGCAGTCGACGGACTGGACGCCATCGTCACACCCATGAATCTCTTCATGGCGGCTACCTGCGCGAAATACAACTGCACCTTCGTGGGGATGACGGACATCCAGATCGACAGCACGCTCCATCCCCCAACGCCGATGTATCAGAAAATGGCGGACCGCATTGTCTCGACGCTCAAAACGCAGACGAGCTTCACGGACATAGCTTCGCTCTCCGATGAGTTCAAGACCGCCGTCAATTGGGCGGTGCAGACCGGCGTGACGGAAGGCACCTCCGCCACGACCTTCACCCCGAATGAGACCTGCACCCGCGCGCAGATCGTCACGTTCCTCTGGCGCATGGCGGGCGAGCCGGAGCCGACGCAGACTGCCGATTTTGATGATCTCACAAAGGATTGGTATGCCAAATCCGTCGCCTGGGCAGCCGAGAACGGCATCACCACCGGCACCGGGAACGGGAAATTCAGCCCGGACGCCACCTGCACCCGCGCGCAGATCGTGACGTTCCTCTATCGCTACGATCAGAAGTTCAACCCCGACGCCAAGTCCGGCACGGCGACGGCGAGCTTCCGTGATGTGAGTCTTGCTGCTTACTACGGCGCACCCGTGGCATGGGCGGTACAAAATGGCATCACAAAGGGCGTCACCACCGTGCTTTTTGCCCCGCTGCAGCCCTGCACGAGAGCGCAGGCCGTCATGTTCCTGTATCGGTATTCCATGCTGTGATGCAAAATGAAAATCAAAACCACGCGTTTTATTTTACGCGTGGTTTTGATTGAGACTGTCAAAAAACTATGCTTTAGGCTCCCGAAAGTGAGCAGCGGGGGAGCTCGAGGGGGCAAGGCCCGCCTCGAGTCAAATACAGAATCGCCAAAAATTCACTGAAAGCCAAGGGCTTTCAGTGAATTTTTCTTTTGCGAAGCAAAAGTTATGGCGATACGCGCAGCGTGTCAAAAATGCCCGCCAAGGGCTTTTTTGACACGCAGAATCAAAACCACGCGTTTTATTTTACGCGTGGTTTTGATTTACGGTAAGATGGATTTGAGCAGCTCCCCGGCGTCTCCGTCGATGCAGATCGAACGCGACTCGAACTCCTTCGGGCACTCCGATTCGTCGAAGTTCAGGCAGGCGAAGACAGCCTTGGGATTTTCATGCGTCATTGCCCAAAACGGATACTTGATGATGACCGGGGTGTTTGAGCCGACGCCGAGCTCCAGATAGAGGACGTGCAGTCCCGCGTGTCGCCGTAGGAAATCCGCGTAAGCGGCGGAGGCATTGTGCCACCCCTCGTCCTCTACGAAGGTATCGTCCGTGCGGAGGTTCATAGTCACGTCGCTGCCGTCCACGGGGCACTTCGGGATCAGCGCCGTGGGGATCGTCATGGAGATCTGCTTTCCCTCCGGAACGCAGAAGATCCCGGCCTCGTCCCGCACAAAGCCCTGGGCCTCCAAGGCCTGCAAGACCCAGTCTTCGTTGTCGTAGGTCTTGCGGTCCAGGCGGTTCATGCTCTGGAACAGACCGTAGTCTCCCTGCGTGTAGAACAGCCGCTTTTTGTCGAAGCCCGCTCTCTGGAACTGATGGTCCACGTTCGTGGTGATCACGAAATAATCCTTCCCGTCCAACAGCTTCAGCAGATCCTCATACACCGGCTTCGGCGGGGCGATATAGCGGTTGAAGTAGATGAGCCGCGCCCACCAGGCCCAGCGGGTCTCCGGGTCAGGGAAGGGGTAGAAGCCGCCGGAATACATGTCCCGAATGCCGAATCGCTCCGCGAAGTCGAAGAAATACCGCTGAAAGCGCTCTCCGCTGTAGGTCAGTCCCGCCGAGGTGGAGAGTCCTGCACCGGCGCCGATGACGATGGCGTCCGCCGTTTCGATCTCATGCTTCAGGCGCAGGAGTTTTTCCTCCCGGCTGCCTGTGCCGCGGGAGAGGCTGCCGCGAAACTGCCGCACCGCGGCGATCCCTTTTTGGATAGACGTCACATAGCCGTTAGCTCGTTCATTGTAGTTCCTGTTCATAATATTCCTTGTCCTCTTCCTTAAAAACATTGAAAATCACCCGCTCTACCTTGCCCGGATGGGCGTCCATCCATTCGGTCACCGTTTTGACTGCGATCTCTGCCGCCCGCCGGGCGGGGAACCGGAAGACGCCCGTGGAGATGCAGCAGAAAGCCACGCTTTTCAGGTTGTTATCCGCGCATAGCTCCAGCGTCCGGCTGTAGCAGTCCGCCAGATCCTGTTCCAGCTCCGGCGTCAGGCGGTCATAAACGATGGGACCGACGATGTGGATCACGTGTTTCGCCGGGAGGTTGTAGCCCTCTGTCAGCATCGGCACCGCCGTGGGCTGCTCATAATCCTGTCCATAGCGCTCCCGCAGCTGCCGCATCTGCCGACTGCACGCCGCCCGGAGCTGCACGCCGGCATAAGTGTGGATACAGTTGTCGATGCAGGTGTGCATGGGCTGAAAGCAGCCCAGCATCTGCGAATTTGCAGCGTTTACGATGGCGTCCGCCGCCAGCCGCGTGATGTCGCCCTGCCAGATAGAGAGCCCGTCCCGGACCTCCGGGATGTCCGAAAGCTGTACGACGCCCTTTTCCTCAGCTCTGCCAGCCAGATACGCGTCCTGGACCTCCAGCGCTTCCTCCGGCAGCGGCTTCGGCATCCGGATGTTCATCAGCGAACGGAGGATGCGCTGCTTTCCCGCCGTGTCTTTTGGTGTTTTCAGATTAATGTATTCGACAGAATCCGCCTTGAATGTTTCCACAAGATAGTCAAGGCGCTGTTCCTGTGTCCATTTCTCACGCATGGTTTTCTCCCCTCATCATGACGCCTGATGGATCGCCTGTCTCGTATCCTCTGCGATCTCCGCGAGGGTCACGGATCTCAGGCTCGCTTCCATGGCGCTCTGGGCGTCGGCAAGACGCCGGTCAAGAACCCTGTGGATGTTTCTTCCCACCGGGCAGTCCGGATTCGGCTGCTCGTGGAAATGGAAGAGTCCTTCCTCCGCGTCCACGCTGCCGACGGCTTTGTAGATGTCATATAACGTGATCTCGTCAAGCCTTCTGGTCAGCGCCGCGCCGCTGCTGCCGCGCTGTGTCTGCACGAGCCCGGCTGCCCGAAGCTGGGAGATGACGGTGCGGACGATGACAGGATTCACACCGATGCTCCCGGCGAGAAACTCGCTGTTTACACGCTCCATGTCCTTAAAATAGTCAATGGCCGTGATGATGTGGACGCCGATGGTGAATTTGCTTCCGATCTGCATGGTGTACCTCCTGAGTGTAAATATCAGCTGATGGTTGTAATATATCATATTACAACTAAGATGTCAACAATTTTTTTACAACTTTTTGTTATTAATGGGACGGCGACTGTTCCTGAAGCGATCGGCAGATCATCAAGCCTCCGCGGAGAGAAGCTTGAGCCCGACGATCCCGCCGACGATCGCCAGCACGCACAACGCCTGCGGGAGGGACAGCTGCTCCTGAAACAGCAGCACGCCGAGCAGTGTCGTCCCGACGATCCCGAAGCCCGTCCACATGGCGTAGGCAGTACCCAGCGGCAGCTCCTTCAGCGCCAGAGAGAGAAAGACCGCGCTTGCGATATAGCCGATGACGGTGACCGCGCTGGGCACCAGCCGGGTAAAGCCCTCTGAAACCTTCATCGCGCACGCCCATGTGACTTCAAAAACGCCCGCCAAAAACAACATGATCCATTTCATATTTGTGCCTCCTTAAAAAATTTGCGCCGCTTCTTTATCTTCTCAGACCTAACGATAAAGAAACGACGCTTCCCCTGCTACCCGGTGGCAGCAGGCATTGATATGGATTCGCATGCATCATAGCACAGCGCCCCGAAGAATGCAAG
This sequence comes from Oscillospiraceae bacterium, assembly GCA_017459865.1. The sequence continues at coordinate 73,333 of JAFUCD010000029.1, read as the reverse complement.
CCGAAAAGACAGGCTTGCCGGAGGGGCGTTTTCTGTTTCGGTTCGGTGCGCCGCAGGATGCTATGCCGACCCTGTCACTCTGGAGATCGCAGTGATGAAATCCTGATAGCGGAAGCTCTGCATCAACAGCGCGTGCTCCCCGCACCGGATCAGATAGGCGGGCAGAGATTGGACGCCCATGCTGCGCGTGAAGGACTGGTCCTGTTCCAGCGCGGCTTTGGCGCTTCCGTCCTGACAGTGCGATTTGAAAAGCTTCTCGTCGATCCCAATCTCCCGGACGACCTTCATGATCTCATCGTCGTGTGTGGTCGGGCGGCAGCGGCACACCGTCGCATGGCGCAGCGCAGTGAGAAACGCGTCGGCTTTCTTCGGTTCTGCCAATTGTGCGGCCTTGTACGCAAGACAGAGCGGCTCTGAGCTGCGGTGCTCTGCGTCGAACAGGCGAAACCCCTCCATGTTGATGGGCAGCCCGCCGATCGATTCCTCGCTTTTGTAGATCTCCGCCAGCCGTCTGCAGTAGCGGCGGATGCCCGCCTCGGGCTCCATCGCCCGCTCCTCCGGCAGCATAAAATCAGACACGTCCCGGACCAGCAGACTCATGACATACCGGATCTCGATCCGATCGGCATATTCCTTCTGCAGCCGGTCGAGGATCGGCTCGCTTTCATAGCTGAGTCCCATCATGGGGTCGGTAAAAACCGTCAAAATGATCTTATCTTCCATGGCGCTCACCGAAACATGCTGCGGTCGATATACTGACCGCTGACACTCCATGCGGAGATGTCCTCGTACTTGATATACAGGTTTTCCGGCGCTATGCCCAGCACATCCTGAAAGATCCGCGCAAGCTCCGCGGAGAAGGCCGGATAACCGGCGTGGCTTTCGTTTCCGAAGACCGCCGCTTCGATATATGCAATCGGTTCGGCATGTTCTCCGCGCAGCCACAGGTGCGCGTTGTCCGCAAACGCGAGCAGCAGATACGCCTCGCTCTTGCCGGGAACCAGCTCGATCGCTTTCCCGATGCGGGCCTTGATTGCCGCTTCCTGTTCGGCGGAGATCGGACAGCTCACTTTGACCTTGAGAAACGGCATCACGCGTCCCTCCATTCCTTAAGCTGCTTGAGGATCTCGTTTGCGACCTCCTGGTGCTTCATCTGATAGGTGTGTCCGGTCTTTTCAATGAAGATCAGCCTGTTATCCGAAGCGCTCGGCATGTGGGCGTTCAGGTTCCGCAAAAACTCGGAGGGGTCGCCGTCGGTGAAGTTGTCGTAGGTCCCCACCAGCAGCGCGCCGGTGTGGGTGATATGCGCCGCCTGCGAAAAATCGCCATCCTTGGCGGTATGCACGTTGTTCAGCAGCCCAGAGAACTGCCAGTCCCACGCAGTGTGGGCGATGCACTCCACCCAGCCCATGAAGGGGAACGGCAGCATCTTGTCCCCGTCGCCGCGCTCGACCTGCGCGCGGATCATCAGCTTCTGCCGCTCCGTCACGCCGGACATCATGTAGGTCAGATTCGCCGGGGAGAGCAGGAAGAAGCGCTCCACCCGCGGGTCGTGATGGCGGGAGAGGTAGTAGATCACCTTGTTCGCGCCGAGGGAATGGCCCGCGAGGATGATGTGCCGGTAGCCTTCCGTTTCGGCAAAGGTCAGGTAGGCGTCGATGTCCTCGTCGGTGCAGGAAAACCGCTCGTTCCAGGAGCCGATGGTTTCCTTTTTTCCGGTGTGCACATTGACGGTCTCGATCCGCCCGAACGCGTCATTCGTCTGGGCGTAAATGAAATCGATCCCGCCTGCGTTCAGCGTATCGCCGATGTTGTAATAGAACGGATTGGAGTAAAAGTTTCCGTGGATGCCGGTGATGGCGATCATCACCGTGTCCGCGGTCTTCTCCTTTTCCGGGCGAAAGAGCACGCCGTTCAAGACCACGCCGTGCTCCGTCGGCACATCCAGACGAAACATCATGCCCGATCCCTCCCGCGGAAGATGCACTTGTGGGACGGCGAGGAATAGCAGCGGTTGCAGGAGACGCATTTCGACACCGCGCCCGGGTCACGCTGCAGCGTGTTCGGCCAGTCCGGCTCGCGCAGCAGGGGACGGGAGAGGGAGATCAGCGCGATCTTCGTCTCGTTCAAAGCTGCCTCCATCGTGTCGAGACTGCGAAAGCCGCCGACGACGATCACCGGGCAGGAGACCGCCTCCGCGATCTTTGCCGCCGGAGGCAGGAAGTACGCCTCGTTGACGTGCGCGCGGATGCCGCCGACGGAGGTACCGTTGCCGCTGACCTCGATGGAGTCGATCCCGGCGCCATCCAGCAGCTTGCAGATCGCGAGGCATTCCGCCTCGTCCAGTCCGCCGCGTGTGAAGTCGCTGCAGTTGATTTTCGTGGTGATGTGAAGCCCCGGCACGGCCTTGCGGATCCCGTCCAGGATCTCCAGCAGGATGCGGGCGCGGTTTTCCACAGAGCCGCCGTAGGCGTCCGTTCGGTGATTGACCGCCGGGGAGATGAAGCGGCTCAGGAAAAAGAAATGCGCCGCGTGGATCTGCACGCCGTCGAATCCCGCCTGTTCTGCGCGCACGGCAGCTTCAACGAACTGGCGAATGACGAACCGGATCTCGTCGGCCGTCATGTCGTCCGGCTCTGTCTGCCGCCAGCGCCCGTTGTCCTCCCGGTAATACGCCCCAAGCGCCAGTTGCGTGATGACCGGGACGCCCTCCGCGTGGATGCGATCTGTCAGCTTCCGATACTGCGGGATCAGCGCGTCATCGTAAAGGCGCATCATCCCGCCGAAATAGTAGTCGTGCAGCGCCACGCTGGTAAAGCCCGTGATGATGGCGCCGACGCCGCCCTTGGCAAGCTCAGTGTAGATTTTGTAGGCTCCTTCTGTCACGCTGCCGTCGGGATTGGCGATGCCCTCCCACGTTGCGGAGCGGACAAGGCGGTTTTTCAGCGCCAGCGTACCGAGCGAAACATTTTCAAATACCTGTTTCATTGCAAAAACTCCTTTACTTTTCTTCTGATGCGTATTATAATCCGACACAACAGAAAAACAAGAAGGCAGAATTTTCTTTGCCACTATAAAAAATATAGTATTGGAGATCGACATGAGCAAAAAGCCCTTACCCAAGGAAGAAAACATCTATGAAACGGAATGCCCGATCCTGTATGCCATGGAGCTGATCGGTCAAAAGTGGAAGCTGCCGATCCTGTGGTACATCGCGGATGCGGAAAACCAGACGCTGCGTTACCGGGAGCTGGAGCGCAAGGTCGTCGGCATCACGCCAACGATGCTCACGAAATGCCTGCGGGAGCTGGAGCAGGATCAGTTCATCACGCGAACGCAATACCCCACGATCCCGCCGACCGTGGAATACGCCCTTGCCGAACGGGGAAAAACGCTGATCCCGGCGCTGGAATCCGTTTACAACTGGGCGGAGGATCAGATGAAAGCGTGAAGGGCATTCTTCGCCGTGAAATCGCAAAACGACGCTCGACCGCATCGGTCGGGCGTCGTTTATATCCATGGCAAGAAAGGAATGTGTTTCAGCTTTGTATCAGCCGTCTTCCTCCAGCAGCCGAGCCAGAAGCAGATCGAGCGCTTCCAAAAACCCAATGATCTGCGGCGTCAGCGCCCGGCTTCGATGCAGGACCGTCTGGACTGCCTGCGTCTGATCCCAGCCCGGGACCCGCAGCAGCTTCACGCTGCCCTCCACGACCGCTTCCCGCACCGCATACAGGGGCAGGACGGTCACAAACTGCTCTCGCTGGATCATGCGCAGCGCCGTGTGCGCGCTCTGGAGCCGGATCACCGGGCTGCATTCCAGATGGCGCTTTGCAAGCGCTTTTTCAAACTGCAGGCTGTAGGGCGCGGCGGCTTCCATGAGCACCAGCTTCTGTTCGGACAGCTCCTGAAAATCGACCGCGTCTTTGTTGCAGAGAAGCAGCGCCGGGTTTGCTGCGATGACGATCGGGACCGGGCGCTCCGCCCGGATCACCCACTCTGTAGGCGGCAGCGGGTCGCTGATCACGCAGGCGGCGTCCAGCTCGCCTCTTCTCAGTCGCTCCAGCAGCATCTCCGTGGTGTCCAGCGAGATCTCCAGCTGCACATGCGGAAAGCGCTGATGATAGGCCAGAAACGCGTCCTCCAGCAGCAGCTCCGAAATGGAATCTGTGAGACCGATGAGCACCGTCCCGGCGAGAAATTCCTCCGACCCGATGAAGTTTTCCATTTTGGCTGCGATGGCGCACAGCTCCTGCGCATACGGCAGCAGCGCCTCACCGAACTGGGTCAGCGAGATCTGCCGCCCGATGCGGTTGAACAGCGGCGCGCCGATCTCCTCCTCCAGCTGCGCGATCTGTGCGCTCACGTTGGACTGAGAATAGCCCAACGCCTTTGCGGCGCGGGTGAAATTCTGCATCGCCGCCACCTTCAGAAAGGTTTTCAGATTTCGGATCTCCATGCGATCATCTCCCACATGGAGTGTATCGCAGATCTGCCGAAAAATCAATCGTTAATACCGATCATTTTCATCAAAGCTATTTGTTTTTCAAATCGTTAAAACCGTGCTATCCTGTATGCAGAACCGGAAAGACACTTCATTTCAAACCATACAGGAGGGAGCACCATGCATCAGAATCTCCACGATACCACCGTCGCCGTCCACGGCGGCGCACGGAAGGACGACGCCTTCGGCGCCATCAACGAGCCCATCTACATGACCTCCAACTACCGCATCCCTACGGACGGCACGCCCGTGGATTGGAGCGGCACGAACAGCAACATCTACCAGCGCAACCGCAATGTCAACCAGATGGTCCTGCAGGACAAGCTCTGCGCCATGACCGGCGCGGAGGACTGCGCTGTTTTTGCAAGCGGCGTGGCGGCGCTGTCCGCGGTGTTCACCACGTTCCTGAACTCCGGCGATCACGCCATCGTCTCCGAGGTCTGCTACAGCGCCACGAATCTCCTTTTCCGCAAGTACTTGCCGGAGAAGTACAACATCGAGGTCACGCTGCTCGACACCACCGACACCGAGGCGGTCCGCGCCGCCGTGCGCCCGAACACGAAGCTGATCCATGTCGAGACGCCGGGCAACCCCACCACCGGCATCAGCGATCTGGACGCTATTGCCGAGATCGCTCATGCCGCCGGGGCGCGCATGAGCGTGGACGCTACCTTCGCCGGCCCGATCTGTCTGTACCCGCTGCGTCACGGCGCGGATCTGGAGATCCACAGCATGACGAAATACATCAACGGACACGGCGACTCTCTGGGCGGCTGTGTGCTGGGCGCCAAAGCGCTGATCGATGAGGTCAAGGAGCTCGCCATGGTGAACTATGGCGGCATCCTGAGTCCCTTCAACGCGTGGCTGGTTGCCCGCGGTCTTGTCACGGCGCCGGTGCGCATGCGTCAGCACAGCGAAACTGCGCTTGCCGTCGCCCGCTGGCTGGAGGCCTGTCCCGCCGTGCGCTTCGTGTGGTATCCCGGACTGGAGAGCCATCCGCAGCATGATTTGGCGAAGCGGTACATGAACGGGCGGTATTCCGGCATGATCGCGTTTGACATCCTGGGCGACGAGTCGACACACCAGAAGTTTTTGAACGCGCTCACGCTCGTGACCCACGCCGTCTCCCTCGGCGATGTGGAGAGTCTCATCGTCTACTATGACAAGACCAGCGACAAGCTGCCGCACTACCCGGAAATCTACCGCGAAGGCTTTTTCCGCTTCAGCATCGGGCTGGAGGACGCAGCCGATGTCATCGCTGATCTCCGGCAGGCCATGGAGGCCGCCGGCCTGTGACACGGTGATAAACCGCATGACCTTTTAAAAACGACGCTCGACCGCTCGGTCGGGCGTCGTTTTTTGCAGGCAATTCTTGATCGACTGTCTATATCGATCGACATTTGCTTCCTGGTTGTAGGATATCAGTTACGTTTTTCCGGCCCAATACGTTTGTTTTGACGTTTCAGATAAGTTATAGTAATCAAAAATGCTGCGAAATTTGAATTGATTCTCAGAGCATTCTTATATATACTGGTGTCAGAAACAAATAGAGGAGCAAAGTGCTGTGGCAAAATCGTAATTTTCCACAGCCTATCATGAGAAAATGTTTCCAGTCTATGTTTCTTCGTCTTCGGAGACCGACCCGGAATTTATCGAGCGATACGATAACTTCGCCTTCGGCGAGATCAACAACACGCCGGGCGTCGGTCTGGACAACAAGTCTTTTTTGATTGCGGTCGTCTCCCAATGCCTGCCGTACATCGGCTATCCGAGAAGTCTCAACGCGCATACCTGCGTCAACAACGCGGCAAAACAGTTTGAATAATGGAGGAAAGGAATATGGCAAAGAATCTCATCATCTACTATTCCCGCAAGGGCCAGAACTACGTCAACGGCAGCGTCAAGGAGCTGAAAAAGGGCAACACCGAGATCGTGGCGGAGTTCATACAGAAGGCCGTTGGCGGCGACCTGTTCCAGATCGAGACCGTCAAGGATTACCCCGTCGACTATATGCAGACCACCGAGGTCGCACAGGACGAGCTGCGCAAGAAGGCGCGCCCGGAGCTGAAGCGTTATCTTGATGATATCAGCGAATACGACAACGTTTTCGTCTGCGGTCCCTGCTGGTGGGGCACGTTCCCGATGGCGGTGCTCACGCAGCTGGAGCGGCTGGACTTCACCGGCAAGAAGGTCTTCGCCGTCATGACGCACGAGGGCAGCGGACAGGGCAGCAGCGAAAAGACGCTCCGCCAGATCTGCAAGGGTGCGGCCGTGGGCAAGGGCATTGCCATCCACGGCGCGGAGGCTGCACAGTCCGAGGCGAAGGTTGCCGCGTGGGCGAAAAAGAGCGTCTGATGGACGAGCGGCAGAAAACGAACAGGAGAGATGCTCATGACCAATAAATTCTTTCCCGAGATCCACGGAAAATTCGGCTTTGGCTGCATGCGTCTGCCGATGCAGGATGGCGAGGTGGATCACAAGCGTTTTTGCGAGATGGTGGACGCCTTTCTCGCCTCCGGCCTCAACTATTTTGACACGGCGCACGGCTATCTCGGCGGCAAAAGCGAGACTGCGCTGCGCGAGGCACTCACAAGCCGCTATCCGCGAGACCGATACATTCTGACCAATAAGCTCTCGACGCATTTCTTCACCCGTGAGGATCAGATCCGCCCGCTGTTTGAACAGCAGCTGCAGGCGTGCGGCGTGGACTACTTCGATTTTTATCTGATGCACGCGCAGGACGGCGCAATCTTTGAGAAATATAAGCAATGTCATGCCTATGAGATCGCCTTTCAGCTCAAGGCCGAGGGAAAGGTGCGGCATGTCGGGATCTCCTTCCATGACAAGGCGGACGTGCTCGACCGCATCCTCACGGAATACCCGCAGATCGAGGCGGTGCAGATCCAGTTCAATTACCTCGATTACGAGGATCCGTCCGTTGAGAGCCGCAAGGTCTATGAGACGGCGGCAAGGCACGGCAAGCCTGTGATCGTCATGGAACCGGTCAAGGGCGGCAGTCTCGTCAATCTTCCGGAGGAGGCGCAGAAGGCGTTCGACGCCCTCCACGGCGGCAGCAACGCCAGCTACGCGCTGCGCTTCGCGGCGGGCTTCGAGAACATGATGATGGTGCTTTCCGGCATGTCTACCTTGGAGCAGCTGCGGGAGAACGTTGGTTTCATGGCGGAGCCGCAGCCGCTGAACGCAGCGGAACTGGATGCGATCGACCGCGTGCGGGAGGTGTTCTCTTCGCTGCAGATGATCCCCTGCACGGCGTGTCGCTACTGCGTACTGGACAACGACTGCCCAAAGCAGATCCAGATCCCGGAGTTGTTTTCCTGCTACAATCTGAAGACCACCTTCCACAGCTGGAATCAGGACTATTACTATAAAAACATCCTGACCCGCGATCACGGCAAGGCGTCTGACTGTCTTAAATGCGGAAAATGCGAGAGGATCTGTCCCCAGCACCTGCCGATCCGCAAGCTGCTGGAGCAGGTAGCGCAGGAATTTGAGGGATGATCGCCAACGATAAATAACGCATGCGGGATCGCTTCCGCATGCGTTGTTTTTGTCCATTCTGTGCTTTCTTTTTTTAAGAGTCTATGCTACAATGGCGTTAGCAACGGCTAACACATACATGTCTGCAGAGTAATTACGAATTCGCGTTCATGCGAGCAAACTTGGAAGTTCGACCATGATATGACAACGCGTATGGCATTCACGGAGGATCAGGAATGAACGAACGGTATGAAACGAAGATCTCAGACGCCAGATGGTATGCGTATGATGTCCCGGGAAATGTCGGCTGGATCGTATATCTCGTGCGCGTCGTTCAACTGCTGCGTCAGGGGCTCGGGCTGTTTGCCGCTGTGTCGGTCGTTCCGGCGGTGCTGATGCTGGTGGGGATCGCGGAGCTGATCAGCGAGCGCATTGCCAAGCTGGATCGGATCCTTCCGCGCAAGCGTCTTCTGCTGGGCTTCGGCGCTTTGACGCTGGGCGGAATCCTCGGCGCGGTCGTCGCCGCGATCGGGCTTGTCACGCACCAATGCGGCTGGCTGATGCTTCTCGGCGCAGTCCTCTGCGGCGTATTCGCGGGGCTTCTCTATCACGGCTATCAAAAGACAGATGCATGAAAGACCGGTAACTCGAAGGGAGAAAGCACACATGGAAAAGTTTAAGGTCGAACCAGGAACGGTACAGGAAACGCTCATGCTGCCGCTCAACGGCAGAGTCTACTGCGAGGACCATTTCCCGAACACGCTTCCCAACCGCGCGGCAAAGGAGACGGCGCAGCGGGTGGACTATGATTTCAGCAAAGCGGAGGGCTCGGAGCTGAACATGGTGACCTGGGGACTGCGCGCGAGGATGCTGCAGGACGCCGCAAAGGCGTATCTGGCGGAGCATCCCTATGCCGCAATCATCAATCTCGGCTGTGGTCTCGATCTGTCCTTTGAGGAGATCGACAACGGGACGTGCAGGTTCATCAATTTGGATCTGCCGGATGTGATCGAGGCGCGGGAAAAGATCGTTTCGTGCCGGGAGCGGGAGTGGAACCTCGGCGCTGATCTGATGGACTTCACATGGATGGATCGCATCCGTCAGGCGCCATATAACGCGAACGTCAGCGAGGGGGTCTTCGTCATTTCCGGCGGCGTGCTCATGTATTTCCACACCGAGCAGATGCAGCGGTTTTTCCTCGCGCTTGCCAATGCTTTTCCGGGCGGCGGGATCTGCTTCGACGGTGAAAACGAGCAGGGCGTGAAGAAATCCAACAAAATCGTGCGGAAAACGGGCAACGGCACGGAGATCCATTTTCCGATCGAAAACGCACAGAAGCTGTTCGCGTCATGGGGCAGCGTCTTTTCGGAGGTCATTGAGCACCCGCTGCCGGACTATGTCAAAAAGAGCAAAGAGATCCCGACAAAGTGGAAGCTGATCCTGTCGATGGGCATACGCCTCGGGATGGTCAAAATCATCGAGGTACGCTTCCGGGAGACGGAAGACTGAGCGGCAAGCGGGCACAGAACGCGCCGCGTGATCTGCTTGAATCTGTTTTTGAGCGATATGACCTGTTGCGATATGCGATGAAACAGCGTAAAATATGGGATCAGAAGTGTTTGAAATAATAACAACATTTTATCGTTTTGACGGAATCAGATGAGAGGGAAGTGGATCGGAACTGTGAAGAGAAAAACAGCCAAAGAGCTCCTTGCCGAATCGTTCCGCGAGCTCGCGGAAACAAAAGCCATCGACAAGATCACGATCAGGGACATCACGGACAACTGCGGCTATTCCTCCGCCACGTTCTATCGGCAGTTCCGGGATAAATACGATCTGATTGCCTGGGCGTACAGCCGGGATCTGGAGCGGATCATGGAGCAGATCGCCTATGACGAGACCTCGTGGAGGCAGACGCTGATCGACGCGGCTCGCTATTATTCCGCGCATAAGGAGTATCTGGCAAATCTCCTGCTGCATACCACCGGCTATGACGCATTCGTGCGGAATATGACGGAGATCAATTACCAAAGTCTGCGGCAGGCGGTGCGAAGATCCGCAGAGGTGTCGGAGACGGACGAAAAAACCGAAATGCTGATCCGCCTCTATGTATTCGGCACGGTCCAGCTGACGTGTGAGTGGATCGTCGGGCGATACGAGGCGAGCCCGGAGCGATTGGCGGAGGTCTATGAATTGGCCCTGCCGGAGGCGCTGCGGCAATACCTGTATTGATACGAAAAATGAGAGGATCCGGGCTGAATGTCTCACAATGAGAGATTTGGCCCGGATTCTGAATTGATTGGCATCCGAATTTCAGTATAATCAAAATAAAGATTGCGCACAACTAGAACGCGCACAACTGAAAATATGTAAACGGAGGTCATCACCATGTCGAAGGAAAAGATTCTGGAAGGTCTGCAGATCATCGTCACCGATCTCGCCCAGCAGGCGGACGGCCATCAGCTCCAGTCCCGCGTGTTCGCGTCTGAGGGCTTCACGAAGCTCGCGGACAAGTATGCCGAGCACGCCGAGGAGGAGCGCGGCTATGTGCAGCAGTGCATCGACCGCATCCTCGATCTGGGCGGCGAGGTGAAGCTTGAGGCCAAGAAGGCAGGCCCCGTGCTCAAGGATCCCGTTGAATGGGTCAAGTACGATCTGCAGGTTTCGAGAGACGGTCTCGCGTGGCTCGCTGGTCTGGTCGAAGAGGCCCGCGCGGACTACACCACCTTTGATATCCTGAAGAAGTATTATCAGGATGAGGAAGAGGACATGTACTGGGGCGAGCAGCAGCTCGATCTCATCGCGTGCATCGGCGTGCAGAACTGGCTCATCCGGCAGCTGTAAGGATCGGAGGCGTTATCCCATGAACAAGAAGACCGTCGCCGGCGCCGCCTGCGGCGCGCTGACGCTGTGTTGCCTGTACACCCACCGCAGAGTCATCAAGGCGGTCATCAAGGGCGAGCCTTTACCGCCCGCGCCGAAGTGGCATTTCTGGGTCAAGAACAGAAGAAGCTGACAAATCGAAGCAACCTTTCATGCATAGACAAAGAGGCTGACGCGGCAGGATGCGCGCCAGCCTCTTTTCCGAAGGAGATGGTATCTCACTATGATGCAAACACAGGAAGCGCCTCCGCGGCTGGAAGATCAGCTCTGCTTTCCTCTGTATGCCTGTGCCAAGGAGGTCGTCCGGCAATACAGGGAGCCGCTGGATAAACTGCGTTTGACTTATACGCAATATTTGGTTATGATGGTATTGTGGGAGCACGGCGGGATGACGGAGGGCGAGCTCGGAAAACGGGTGCATCTGGACTCCGGAACCCTTGCGCCGCTGCTGAAACGGCTGGAAAAGGCGGGGTACATCACCCGCGTCCGCCCGGTCGGCGATGAGCGGAAGCTGTTTCTCTCGCTCACGGAGCAGGGCGAGGCGCTGAAGGAACGGGCGAAGGCGGTGCCCTCCGCCATGCAGGGCTGCATCCCGCTCACCCAGGAGGAGCTGCTGCAGCTCCGGGATCTTCTGCAGCGCGCCCTCGCGAGGATGGACAGAAGAACGGAAGGAGCGATTTGACATGCTGGAGATCGGAACCGATCTGCTCTATGACGAATGGATCGCCGTTCGGGCGTTTGTCGCTGTCAAACCGAAGGAAAACGCCAATCAGATGCTGGAAGCGTTGTCGTAATACTATTTCTTTTAGGAGGAAACACCATGGAAATCAAAGCAGTCAAATTCAGAACGAACGGATTCTACACCCAGCCCTTCGTCTTCGGCGGCGAGGAAGGGATGGACAAATTCGACCACAATGTGCGCTATCGGGGCAGTCTGCAGAATTATCTGATCGACACCGGGGACGAAGTGATCCTGGTGGATACTGGTCTGCCTGCCGGAACGCCGGAGGAGGTGCCGGACGAAAAGAGTGTCCTGTACACAGGTAAGGATATCAGCAGCTACATGGAGGCCTTTGCGGCTCTGGGCTACAAGCCCGAGCAGGTGACGAAGATCCTCCTGACCCATAAGCACGGCGATCACTCCGGCGAGCTGCGTTCCTTCCCGAACGCGCAGATTTTTGTGAATGAAGAGGAGCTGAGTGCGGCGGAGCTGCAGGGGATCGGGAACATCGTGCCCGTGAAATTCACGGACGGCGCCTATCATAACTTCCCGGAGAGCCAGATCATCGCCCCCGGCATCCGCATGATCAAGGCCAAGGGCCACACCAACGGCAACAGCATCATCATTGCGGAGCACGACGGTCTGTTCTACATGTTCCACGGCGATATCACCTATGTGGATGAGGCGCTCTATGAAAACAAGCTCTCCGTCGTGTTCGACGATCTTGCTGCCGCCCGCGTGACGCAGGATCGGATCATTGAATTCATCCGCAATCATCCGACGGTCTATATGGGCACGCACACGCCGCAGGGCTATGAGAACCTGGAGGCCAAGCGCGTGATGGATCTGGATAATCCGGTTCCGACGGTGTATGCCGAGGTCGATTTCTCCGCGCAGGAGGCAACCGGCAAGTATGTCTGCTCGATCTGCGGCTACGTCTACGATCCCGCGGAGCACGACGGCACGGCCTTTGCCGACCTTCCCGACGACTGGAAGTGCCCCCGCTGCAAGCAGGGCAAGGAGAAGTTCAACAAGGCGTAAAGGAAAGAACCATGAGCAAACGAATCATTGCGGTGAACGCCGGACCGCGCAAGGGCTGGAACACCGACACGCTGATCACCGAGGCGTCAAAGGGCGCGGAGTCTGTCGGCGCGGCGGTGGAGCGGTTCGACCTCTTCCGGCTTGAGAAATACACCGGCTGCATCTCCTGCTTCGGCTGCAAGCGGGAACGCTTCAAGGGACATTGCATCTGCCGGGACGGACTGACCCCGGTGTTGGACGCGATCCGGGGATCCGACGGCCTGATCATCGGCTCGCCCAATTATCTCGGGGAGCTTACGGCGTCCTTCCGGGCGCTGTATGAGCGGCTGGTGTTCCAGAATCTCACCTACAACCGGGAGAATTACTGCTGCAACCAAAACCCGATCCCTGTGCTGCTCATCATGACCAGCAACGTGCCGGAGGGGTACTTCAGCGAGCTTCTGCACGGCTACCAGCAGACGCTGAGTCGTCTGGTCGGGCCGACGGAGGTCTTCGTCAGCGGCGACACGCTGCAGGTGAAGGATTACGGCAAGCTGGACTGGGAGTGGTCGATCTTCGACCCGGAGGCCAAGCAGCGCCGGCATGAGACCATCTTTCCGCAGGAATGCCGGAAAGCGTTCGAGCTTGGCGCAAGCCTGTTCCGATAAAGCGCGGCGTCTATGATAGGGCGGATCTCACGTGTTCATGCGTGAGATCCGCCCTTGCTTCGTTGTAGCTTTTAAGTTGCGTGAATGACCAGAGCGCTCACGGCTCCAGCGCGTCTATCGTCACAAGAAGATTCCGCGCTTCTGCCTGATCGCGCAGCGCTGCATTTGCGCTGTTCATCGGGCCGAAGATTTCAAGCGGACAGAGCGTATAGCGGCACTGCAGGAGCTGCCCCAGCGCCTCGGCTTGCTTTTCATGGCTAATGGGCGAAAAGGCCTGTTCTATGATCACACGCGACGCAAGCGCCCGTGCTGCGGGGAGATCCAGATCATTTTCGTGCAGAACGCCGACGGCAAAGGGGATACCCATCCGCTGCAGCCTGCGATAGACCGGGATCCCGCTGCCCCCGCCCCCGATCACAAAAACCTCCGGCGCCGCGCCGTTGCCCTCCGGCTCGGCGGAACCGAACAGCGGCTCGAAGCTGCCGTGCTCCACACCGTAAAGCACACCGATATAGTTCCCGGCGAAGATCTCCTCCGGCGTGCCGATCCGGTCGATTTTTCCGTCCTTCACACAGGCGACCTGATCGGAAAACTTCTGTGCCAGATCCAGTTCGTGCATGGACATGACAACGGAGATCTGTTTTTCGCGAACCAGCTGCCGCAGCAGATGCAAAAATTCGAGCTTGTTGCGGATATCGAGAAAAGAAGTCGGCTCGTCCAGGATCAGCAGCTTCGGCTCCTGACAGATAGCTCTGGCGAGCAGGACCCGCTGACGCTGTCCGTCGCTGATCCGGTCGAAATCCTCCGCGGCGATGTCTGCAATGCCGACGAGGCGCATGGTTTCGCGGATCACCTCATGATCTCTCTCAGAGAGGATCCCCAGTCTCCCGGTATATGGGTAGCGCCCGGCGGAGACCACATCCACGCAGCGCATAAGCTCCGGGCGCGGTCTGCCGGTAAACACAGCAGCGCTCACCTTTGCAAGCTGCGCCTGCGGGAATGTCTCAAGCGTTTTCCCGGAGAGGAAGATCGCGCCGCCAAGGGGACTGAGCTGCCGCATCAGCGTTTTCAGAATCGTGGATTTCCCGGCACCGTTGGGACCGATCAGCGTGAGGATCTGCCCCGGGCACGCCAGGAGGGAAACGTCCTCCACCACGGTTTTCGCGCCATAGCCGACCCTGAGCCGGTCCGTGCGCAGAAGTTCAGCGCTCATGCGTCCGCACCCCGCTTTCTGTTCAGCAGCATCCATATCACCACGGGCGCGCCAAAGAGCGCCGTGACAGAGCTGATGCTCAGCTCCGTGGGCGCAAACAAGGTACGCGCCACGAGATCACAAAACAGGCAGAACACGCTGCCGCCGAGAAAACACGCGGGCACCATGACCAGCGGACGCGCGGTGCGAAAGAGACTTTTCATCAGATGCGGCACCGCGATGCCGACAAAGGAGATGGGACCTGCGAACGCCGTGACGCACGCGGATAGTATACTGGAAAGCAAAATCAGCGCCACGCGAAAACGGCGCACGTTCACGCCCATGCTCTGGGCATAAGCCTCGCCGAGCTGATAAGCCCCCATGGGCTTGGAAAGCAGCACGGCACAGAGCACGGCGGCGCAGACGACGATGCCGGACACAGCGACGTCACGCCATCCGATGCCGGAAAAGCTGCCCATCGACCAATTGTGCAGATTCACGATGTTCGAATCGTCGGCGAAGGTGATGACAAATTCCGTGACGGCAGAGCAGATATATCCGATCATGACGCCGCAGACGATCAGCAGCGCCATGCTGTGCAGCCGCCGTGACGCCAGCAGGATAAAGCCCATGGAGGCCATGGCGCCGAGAAAGGCGGCTGCGATCAGCGTCAAAGAGGAGATCGCAACGCCTTTGCTCAGGCAGGCGATCAGCGCGAGGGCGACCACGAGCTTTGCGCCCGATGATACGCCAAGCACATAAGGTCCGGCGATCGGATTGCCGAAGAAGGTTTGAAGCAAAAAGCCCGAGATCGAAAGCGCGCCGCCCAATATGGCAGCTGCCAGCAGCCGCGGCATTCGGATGCTCCAGAGGATGCTGCCGGCCGTGCTCTGTGTCTCTGGATGAAAGAGCGCGTTCAGCGCCTCTCCGGCGGGGATGCTTGTGCTGCCAGAGAGAAGGTTCACCAGAAGCAGCGCGAAAAGCAGCGCCGCAAGCAGCAGGTAGCTGATGATAAATCGTTTGGTTCGCTCCATGGTCTGTCCTCACTTCAGCCGATGCAGAAATTGCAGCTGGTCAGCTTGCTCTGCCTCGCCGTTGAGTATTTGGTGGATGTCCAGGATCATGCCCGCCGCGGCGGAGGTCTGCTGAAACATGCTTTGCTCAGTGCACCATACCGATCCGGACTGCACGGCGCTGAAATCCGCCAGCAGCGGATATTGCGCGAGCAGCTCGTCCAGCGTCGTCAGGTCGCCGGACACGGTGCTGTTGTAGATCAGTACATCCGCGTCCTTTGCCTGCGCATAGAAGGATTCCATCTGGATCGTTATGCTGGAAAGTGCGCTCTCATCCTCCGGGAGTTCCGTGAATGCGGTTGAGCCGCCGGCAAGCTCGATCATGCGCGTGACGTAATCCGCGTTTTTGCGCACGACTACGCCTCCGCTGGGCGTGAAATAGAAAAATGCGACGGTCTTGTCGGTCGACGCGGTGTCTGACACGGCCTTTACGGATTCGACCTGCTGCTCGAAAAACGCCTCTGCTTCGGGCAGCCGACCGGTCAGCAAACCATAGAGCTTGATCCACTCAACGCGCCCCAAGGGGTGCGGCTCGTAGCTGGAATACTCCAGCAGAACCGAAAAACCGAGTTCTTCGAGCTTTTCCTTCGTCTCCGGCTTGTGAAGGATCATCGTGTTTTCCACAACCAGATCGCTGCCTTTCTCCAGAAGCAGCTCATAGTCCGGCGCGCTGTATTTGCCCGCGTAGAGCAGCGTTCCCGCGTCCATGGCCTCCTGCACGGCGGGCAGCCGCCAGTCGGCCGATTTCGTGCTGGTAAACAGCACGCGATCCAGCTCTCCCAGCTGGACAAACAGATCCGCCACGGAGGAGCTGGCGAGATAGACCTGCTCTACCGGATACCGGATCACAGGCAGCGTCTCCAGTCCCTTCGGCGCAGAAGCGTCCTGCGGCAGAAGGAGATACCGGTCGCTTCCCGCGATGGTGAGCAGCGCCGCCCCTGCGTCATAATAGTCTACAGAGAAGTTCTCCGCATACTTTAGCTCCAGATGCCCGCTGGGCTCCGGCGCGGACGTGCTTTGCGTGGGAAGCCCGCAGCCGGAGAACAGCAGCGCCAGGATCAGGATCGTCGGGATCCAAATTCGGCGTTTCACGCGGCGGCCTCGATGCTGCCGGATGCGAATGTGAGCGTATACGCGATCTCGTGCGGCTCGCTCATAGCTACCGTGTCGGCGATGACCGACATGGGACGGTCAAACACCGTCACCGGGATCTGGAAGACGGAATTGCCCTCCGTATTGACCGGCAGATACTGCGTATCGCCGATCTTCATATAATCATAGTTGGAGCTGCTCCATTCGATCTCCGCGGTGCAGACGCCGCCCGCGACTGTCAGCTTCGCAGGGGAAGAAATGTTCGCCTTGCCGCTGCCGCCGTTGAGCGTGACGTCGACGGTATAGATGCCGTCTTTGAGGGCGAGGCTCTCGGGCGTTACGAGCACACCCGGCTGGAAAGCATCCAGCGGGAGCGAGTCGGCGCGGAAGCAGAGCGTGCGGTCATACCACAGCTCCTTGTTCTTGCTGTAGGCAGCGCAGGCTACGCCGGCGTCCAGCGCCTCCACCGGGATGGTGAACACATGCAGACCCGCGTCGTCGATGACGGGCTCGACATAGTCGGCGCTGTCGGCTTGGGCGGCTTCCTTCGCCGTACCGGGATAGACGTACAGATAGCTGCTGCTGTCCATCTTGATGGCGGCTTCCATTTTTCCGCCCTTCACCGTGAGCTCACAGGCGTCGATGCGGAACATGGACGAGCTGCAGTCCACGTTCACAGGGTAAACGCCGTCCACAAGACTGTCTGCGTAGATCGGCGTCATACCGGGCTGCACCACGTCCTCAACTTCGGTCATCTGGGAGGCGTCCGCCACGGGCAGCGGCTCAGCGCTTTCCGGGGCTTCGGATACATCCGGCGCTTCGGTGTTCTGCGCGCAGCCCGCCAGAAGACCCAGTAAAAGTACAAAACAGAGGAACAGAGACAGAGTTTTTTTCATTTGGTCCACCTTACTTCAAATTTTCCATGGCAGCCTTTGCGTGCTGCACGAAGATCGCCTGGATCTCCGGAAGCTGGCCGAGACCCTCCAGAACGCAGGTGACGTCATAGCCCGCTGCCTCAAAGATGCTCTTCCAGGAATCCTCGTCGTCACCGGCCATGTCGTTGTTGGCGTGGTCGCCCGCGACGATCATCAGCGGACGGAGCACGACCTTGGTGTAATCGCCCGCCTGAACCATGGCCAGCACGTCATCAACAGAGGGCTCTGCCTCGACGGTGCCGATGAAATAATTTTCGTGACCGGCGTCGATGAGCACCTGCTGCATTCTGGCATAGACCTCGTTGGATTCTGCCTCGGTGCCGTGCCCCATGAAGCAGATGGCGGTCTCGCCGTCGTCATACTGCTCGGTGGCCTTCACGATGATGTCCGCCACCGCCGCGAAGTCCTCGTCGCTGGTGAGTAGCGGCTCGCCCATCACGATCTGATCAAAGGCGTCGGCATAGGTGCTCAGCTCCTCCGCCAGATCGTTATACTCAAAGCCGTGCATCAGGTGCGTGGGCTGCACAACGAGCGTCTTCACGCCGTTGTCCACGGCGCGGTCGAGTGCGGCGGTCACGTTGTCGATCTGCACGCCGTCGCGGGATTTCACGTGGTCGATGATGATCTGGCTGGTGAAGCCGCGGCGTACGCTCCAATCGGAGAACGCGTCAGCGAGACTCTGCTCGATGCCGCCGATGGTCAGTCTGCGGCTGTCGTTGAAGCTGGTGCCGAAGCTGACGACCAGCAGTTCCTGCTCGCCGATGTCGTCCTGATTGCGGGGATCGTCCAAAGAGGCGTCGCCGGTGTCGTAGTTTTCCTCTTCCGCGTCGACCTCTTCTGCGACTTCTTCCACCGGGGCGGGAGATTCCTCGTCCTGAGGAGCCGTACTGCTTCCGCAGCCGGAGCAAAGGGCCAGCAGCATGGTGACCATCAGGATGTTTGCAAGCAATCGTTTCATTTTTGTACCTCCAAAAATATATAAAATTTAATTGCCGGTATGTTCAAGCGCTTCCAGACAGATCCGCTCGATCTGCTCGAAGCTGTGACCCGTCTCCTCCGGGCGGCGGATCACGATCAGCTTTGCGCCGACTGCTCTGGCCGCGTCGGCCTTTTCGGGAAAGCCGCCCGCGGCGCCGCCGTCCTTGGTGACGAGAAATGCGATTTGATATTGCCGCAGCAGCGCTTCGTTCAGCTCCCGGCTGAACGGGCCCTGCATGGCGATGATGTTGCGGTGTGGGATCCCCGCCGCCTCGCAGGCGTCGAGCGCCGCGTGAGATGGGAGTGTGCGCGGATATAGCCGAGTCGGATCCAGCACGGAAAATGCGTCTAGATCCTTCGTTCCCGTGGTAAGCAGGATGTTTCCCGCTTCACCGGCGAGATATGCCGCCGCCTCCGACGCGCTTGCGGCGATGTATGCGTCATCGACCTTGCTGGGCGGGCGGAGCAGGCGGTGATAGGGGACCCCGGCTTCACCGCAGGCTGCCAGCACAGATGCCGTCACGTGGGTTGCATAGGGGTGTGTTGCGTCCACACACAGGGCGGCGCCGGATAAAAGCGCGCGCTTTTCCTCGTTGGTGAGCGGACCCACAAGCGTGCGGATGCCGGGCAGCTCCGGCTGCTCCTCAAGCCCATATTCCGACGCGACGCAGACCGTGACCTCCGCGCCCGCCTGTGCCATGCGGACCGAGAGCGTGCGCCCCTCGGTCGTTCCGCTGAAAATGACGAGCTTCATAGGCGATACCCCCGAGGGGTGACAATGTGAGAGCCGATCTTCTGCGTCCTCGACGAGCCGATGAATACCGTTGTGAACATGTCTGCCTCCGCATCGCAGAGCTCCGAGAGCGTGAGCACACGCACGCTTTCTCCCGTGCGGCCGATGTTTTGCACCATGCCGCAGACCGTGTCCGGCGACTTGCTTTGCAGCAGGATCTCACAGGCGCGGCGCAGATGCTCCTGTCTGTGGCGGGAAGCGGGATTGTACAGGCAGACGGCAAAGTCGCCTGCCGCGGCGCACTCCAGCCGCCGCTGAATGACAGCCCAGTCCGTCAGTCGGTCGGACAGGGAAATGACGCAAAAATCATGCCCCAACGGCGCCCCAAGGAGCGCCGCGCCGGAGAGGGCCGCCGTCACGCCGGGGATGATCTCCACCGTGACGTTCGGGTAGTCCGGCTTCAGCGTGAGCACCGGGGCGGCCATCCCGTAGACGCCCGCGTCGCCGCTGCAGACCATGGCAACATCGCGTCCTGCTTCGGAGAGCGCAAGCGCGTGTCGGCAGCGCTCGATCTCACCGGTCATGGCTGTGGTGAACACCTCTTTTTCCGGGTACAGCGGCCGGATCAGCTCCACGTACAGCGTGTAGCCGCAGATTACCTCCGCTTTGGACAGCGCTGCCTTGGCAGCGTCCGTCAGATACGCCGGATCTCCGGGGCCGAGCCCCACAACATAGAGCGTTCCCATGCTTACCACCTCCAGTCCAGTTGCGGCGGCGTGAGCGCCAACGCCAGTGTCACGCCGTCCGATGCGTATTTTTTCTCCAGAAGCACACCCTCTGCGCCGAGAACGGCACTGCGCTCGCACACATTGTCCACGCCGACGGTCTGGCGCACAAAATCAGATGCCGTGAAGCTTCCGGCGACACTTTCCAGCGCAGCAGCCGGGAAAAACCGGACGAGCCAGCCTTGCTTTTGGCAGAATGTGAGCAGACCGGCTTCATCCCGCTTCAAATCAATGGACGCCGCCGCGCAGATCGCATCCGGGAGAACGCCCCGCGCCTTACAAAAGTGTTGGAAGACCGCCTCGATCTGCTCCTCGCTCGTGCCGCGTCTGCAGCCGATCCCGAGCGTGAGTGCGCGCGGCACAAGCTGGAGCGCGTCGCGTTCTTTGGCGTAGACGTCGACGATCACTTCGCCGTCTGCTGCCTGACAGACGCCGTCCGGCGCTTCGCCCTTGATGGGCCACGGGCAGGAGATGCGGATTGATCCCCCCGCCAGCAGTCTGGAGGAAACGGTCTTGATCCGCTCCGGCTGCCGCACGGTCAAGCCCTGGCGCTTTGCCCAGAGATCTACTGCAAACACGCCGTTTAGGTCCGTCGCCGTGGTAATGATGGCTGTGGCGTGCAGGTGGTCAGCAATGCGTTTGGAGAGGGCGTTGGCGCCGCCGAGGTGCCCGGACACGAGCGGGATCACAAACCGCCCCGTTTCATCCACGACTACCACGGCGGGGTCGTCCGCCTTGCTTTTCAGATGCGGCGCAACAGCGCGCACCGCGATCCCCGCTGCGCCGACGAAGATCAGCGCCTCCCGTGCGGGGAACTTTTCAGCTGTCCACGCGCTGAGATTTGATACGCGCGCCGCGCTTGCGTCCAAAAGTTCGACGAGCGTTTCCGCCAGCGCCATGCCGCGATCCGTGAATGCCGCGATGGCGATACCATGTCTCATGTCTGATGCCTCCATGCGCTGCGCAATTGCTCCGCGGTATCCGTCATGCCCAGCAGACCGTATTGATTGGAAAACGTCACTGCGCCGATGGGGAAGGCGCCGTCCGCGCGGTGGTCCAGATGCAGCTGCATTGCGGCCAAGAGAGAGGCGATCACACGTTCGCAAATGCCCGCCTCGTCCAGAATGGCAAGACAGCCGTCCGTGGTGATCTGCTCCATCAGTCTTTGACATAGCGCGTTGGTCGCGCCGCATAGGGCGGCGTGAGCGCAAAACAGCTCCGTTCGGCAGTCGGCAATCTTGGAGTGTGTGTTCATGATGCCGCCTGCAAGCTTCACGAGCTTTCCGATGTGACCTACGAGCAGAACCGATCGAAAGCCCTCGATAGCGGCGATATCGATCGCGTCTCCGATAAAGTTGGAGCACTTGACCACAGGCGCCTCCAGCAGACCGGGGAACTGCGCCGTGATGAAATCCATCCCGTAGTTGCCCGGCGTGAGGACCAGATGCTTTGCGCCCGCAGCGGCAGCCTGTCGGAGCTCCAGCGCGATGGTATCCACGATCGCCTGCTCGCTCATCGGCTCCACGATGCCGGAGGTGCCGAGGATGGAGATTCCGCCCTCAACGCCCAGCATGGGATTGAAGGTTTTTTTTGCGATGGTCTCTCCCTCCGGGACGGAAATGCGGATCTCCAATCCGCCGGGATAGCCCGCCTCGGCACAGACGGCCTCTGCCGCGGCGCGGATCATTCTCCGCGGTACGGAGTTGATCGCGGCTGCGCCGACAGGCTGGTTAAGCCCTGGCTTGGTGACGCGTCCGACGCCGCCGCCGCCGTCAACGGAAACGCCCTGCGGCTGCTTTTGCACCGTTGCATAGATCAGGATCCCGTCTGTCACGTCCGGGTCGTCTCCGGCGTCCTTGCGCACGGCACAGACTGCCGAGGCGTCCTGCATTTCGCAGACCTCCGGCGCGACCTCAACGCATAGTCCCTTCGGCGTCCGAAGGGAGAGCGTTTCCGGTGCTTTCCCGGTCAGGAGCAGCTCTGCCGCGCCCGCCGTCGCGAGGGCGGCGCAGGTGCCCGTGGTAAAGCCGCACCGAAGCTGTCGATTCCCGCTTCGCACATAGTGTTCAAACGACACGGTCATCCTCCTTTTGGGCTGCCAGCGCAGCAAGCTCGCGAAAGCGCGCGGTCACGGCAGCGTAATTTTTGCGGTGGTGCGGAAAGGCGCAGTTGACGCAGCTTTTCACGCCGTCCGCCAGATAGGTGCAGTTTCCGCCGCATTTTTCGCCCAGCGCATAAAGCGGACAATAGCAGAACAGACAGTTGAAGTCTTCCTCCGGAACGCCCTTGTGGCAGGGGAAGTATTCGCATGCGCGGTGCTGAAAAAAGGAAAAGTGATTTTCGCTCATTTTGTGTTTCCTCAGACCCAGCCTCTTGCGGCGGGGTCCAGCATGTTGGCTGCGGTATAGAGCAGCGCGTTCACAATGGCTGCAGCCACGCTGCTGCCGCCTTTTCGTCCCATGGCGGCGATCACCGGAACGCCGTTTGCCTCACAAACGGAGACGATCCGCTCCTTGCTCTCCACAACGTTTACAAAGCCTACCGGAACGGCAACCACCAGCGCCGGGCACAGTCCGTTTTCGATCTCATCCGCGATCTGCAGCAGCGCGGTCGGCGCGTTTCCCACCGCCAGCACCGCTCCGGGATATTGCTCTGCTGCGTACTGCATGGCGGCAACGGCGCGGGTCGTGCCGTTTTCCTTGGCGCGCCGCGCAATCGCGGGCTCTGCCATGAAGCAATGTACCGAGCCGCCGAGCCGCTCCAGTCCGGGACGGCTGACGCCCGCGCGTGCCATGTTGGTGTCAGTCACGATGGGGACGCCGCGGCGCAGCGCATCGGCGGCGAGTTGTACCGCGTTCGGGGAAATGTGCAGGGTCTCGGCATAGTCAAAATCCGCCGTGGCGTGGATCACGCGCAGGATCACGGCGCGGTTTTCCTCCGGGAGCGTGACGCCGCGCGCGTCCAGCTCCTGCTGGATGATCGCCATGCTGCTGCGCTCGATGTCACCGGGCAGACGGTGTGTGATCATAGTCATACGCCTCCATCGCTTTGTAGATCCGATCCACATCCAGACTATTGCGCACCTGCTCTGCCAGAAGGTCATACTGCCGCTGGCGAAAGGCTGCTCGCGGCTGCGGCTGCGTGTGCGGGATCGTGATGCCCCGTCGCGCGGCCAGCCAGTCCGCCAGCGCGGCGGTCAATGCACCGGTGTCAAATAGTCCGTGCAGATAGGTGCCGAAGACATTGCCCAGCACCGCACCGTCCGTGCCGCCGTCCGAGAATCGGCAGAAGGGCTCCGTGCCGTGCAGCGTTGTGCGTCCGTTGTGGATCTCATATCCCTCCAGCCGCGCCCCGGCAAAAGGTGCTGCAAGCGTCACGGCCTCTCTGCGCGTGCGGCGCTTTTCCCCGGAAAAGACCGTCTCGCAGGGGAGAAGACTGAGTCCCTCCGCTGTCCCGGCACACTCCACGCCCGTGGGGTCGCGCAGCTTCGTTCCGAGCATTTGAAATCCGCCGCAGATCCCCATGATCGGCGTATCTGCCGCTGCAAGGGATCGGATCGCCGCAGCCAGTCCGGTCTCATGCAGCCATCTCAGATCCTGCATTGTGCTTTTGCTGCCTGGCAGGATCAGAAGATCCGGCGTACCAAGCTTTTCAACATCGGAAACATATCGTTCACCGATGGCGGGGTGGTCCTCCAGCGGTGAAAAATCCGTGAAATTCGAGATGTGCGGCAGCCGCACGACCGCCACGTCCAGCGCGCGCGAGGCCCGATCCTGCCGCAGTCTGGGGGAGAGACTGTCTTCGTCGTCAATGTCCACGTGCAAATACGGCACAACGCCGAGCACCGGAACGCCGGTCAACGTCTCCAGCTGCCGCAGACCGGAGTCCAGCAGCGCGGGATCGCCGCGAAACTTATTGATGACGGTTCCGATCACGCGCCGACGTTCCTCCAGGCGCAGCAGCGCGATAGTGCCGTATAGCTGGGCGAACACGCCCCCACGGTCAATGTCTCCGGCGAGGATCACAGGCGCGTCGACCAGCTCGGCAAGCCCCATGTTCACGATGTCGTCCTCCCGGAGGTTGATCTCCGCGGGGGAGCCCGCGCCCTCGATCACGATGATGTCGTTTTCTTCGGCGAGACTCTTGTATGCCGCGAGGATCTCCGGGATGAGCCCCTTTTTCATCTTGAAATAGTCCGCCGCGCTGTAATGCCCGCGCACCTCGCCGTTTATGATCAGTTGGCTGCCGGTGTCGCTGGAGGGCTTGAGCAGAATGGGGTTCATGCGCACGTCGCACTCCAGCCCGGCGGCCTCCGCTTGCACCGCCTGCGCGCGGCCCAGCTCTAGCCCGTCCGGGGTCACATAGCTGTTGAGCGCCATGTTTTGGCTTTTAAAGGGTGCGACGCGGTATCCGTCCTGCAAAAAAATGCGGCAGAGGGCCGTGACCAGCAGACTTTTTCCGGCGCCGGACATGGTGCCCTGTACCATGATGCACTTTGCCAATGGTTCACACCTCCCGCAGCGCCCGAAGCAGGGCGTCGTTTTCCGCGGCTGTACGAATCGCGATCCGATACCAGCCTGCCTTGAGTCCTGAAAAATCACTACAATCGCGGATCAGAATGCCGCGTTCGCGCAGCTTTAAGCCGAGTGCCTCGTCTGCGCTGTAAAACAGCAGAAAGTTCGCGCTCCCATGCAGCACCCTGTATCCCATGTCGGTGAGGGCATGCTCCATGCGCGGTCGTTCGTGCTGGATCAGCTCCCGCAGACGCAAAAGATAATCTGGATCCGAAAGCGCCGCGCGTCCGGCAGCCTCAGCAGGGGAGGACACCGCCCACGGCTGCCCCTGTGCGTCCAGCCGCTGCGCGAGGACCGCGTCACCGCACAGCGCGTAGCCCAGTCGAAGCCCCGCCATGGCGTAAGTTTTCGTAAACGCCTTGAGGATTACGAGATTCTTAAAGTCCGCAAGCGCATTTGTGATCGTATAAGCCTCCGGCGCATCGGTGAGATCCAGAAAGCACTCGTCCACGACCATCACCGCGCCGATGTCTGCACACCGCTGCAGAATGCGCCGCATGAGTGCGAGATCTGCAAGCGATCCTGTCGGATTGTTCGGCTGACAAAGGTACACAAGCTCTGTACCGGACACGATCGCGTCCGGAAACGAATCCGGGAGCTTGAAATCCTCCGCTTCCGAGAGTGGGAAGTGTCGGATCGTGCAGTCCGCTTCCCGGAGAGCGCGTTCATATTCCGTAAAGGTCGGGATCGGGATCAGCGCGTGCCGGGGACGCAGCGAGTGTACAAGACGATAGATCAGATCCGCCGCCCCGGCGCCGCAGACGATCCGATCAGCCGGAACGCCGTGGTGTTCCGCGAGTGCGGCGCGCAGCGCCCGACACTGGGGGTCGGGGTAGCGATCCGCCTGCTCTAAAGACGCGATCGCGGCAGCGCGCGCGCCTTCCGGCAGACCCAGCGGACTGATGCTCGCCGAGAAATCCAGCGGCGGCGCGCCATATTCCGTTTCATAGGCGAACCAGTCGCCGCCATGGTTTTGCTTCATAGTTTATTCACCGTAACAGGAGCCGCCGTGCCATAAGCAGCAGCGCGAGCGCAAGCGCGCTTCCCACATGTTCCAAGCGGCAGATGCGGTCGATGTCTGCCAGGGAGATGGGTCGATCGTCATCCCCGATATAGGGCTTGTCGTACACGGCTCCGAAATAACGCGCGGGGCCGCACAGCCTGAGATGCAGCGCCCCGGCGGCCGCGGCTTCGCATTGCCCGGCATTCGGGCTCGCGTGCGCGCGCCTGTCTCTTCGCCAGATGCGCCATGCGTTTTTGGCGTCCGCGCCGGTCAGCGCCGCAGACGCGATCAGCAGCAGCGCAGAAAGCCGCGCGGGCAAATAATTTGCAGCGTCATCCAGCCGCGCACCCGCCCGTCCGAAGAAAAGATACTGCTTGTTTTTATAGCCGACCATGCTGTCCATGGTGTTGATCGCTTTGTAAGTCAGCGCAAGCGGCGCGCCGCCCAACGCAAGATAGAACATCGGCGCAACGACGCCGTCAGAGAAGTTTTCCGCCACAGTTTCCACCGCGGCGCGGGCAATCTCCGGCGCGGACAGGTCTTCGGTGTCTCTGCCGACGATTCGTCCGACGGCTTCGCGCGCAGACTCGATGGTATCGTGCTCGAGCTTGGAGCGCACGTTCTCGGCTTCATCCCGCAGATTTTTCGCCGCAAGCACCTGCCAGCTCCAAATAGTTTCCAGCGCGAAGGTTGCAAGCGGAGCACGGTTTCGCACAAATCGCAATAGACCACGGCTGGTCAAATAGGTGCCGATCGGCATGCTAAGCGCCAATGCAGTTCCGGCTGCCAGTTCTCCGCGTTCCGTTTTGGGAAAGGCGCTTCGGAGACGGGGTTCCAAGAAACGAATGGCGCGCCCCATGTGTACGACCGGGTGCAGACGGGTGAGCGCCGCCGGGTCGCCCAGCAGAAGATCCAGTCCATAGCCGCAGAGCGCGGCGGATGCAGTATTCATTCGGTATAACAAACCTCTCGTATGATCTCAAGCCGATGCGGCCAGTCGCGGTCATCCAGCTCGTACCCGGCGCCGCAAGGGGTCTGCCAGCGAAAATACGCCTGTTTCGGCTCGCCCCAGCGCTCCAGCACCGCCATCTGTGTCCCGCCATGGGCAACGACGGCGATCTTTTGCTGTTGTCGGGCTTGTGCCTGCAACACGATACGCTCGAACGCCGCACAGGTCCGCGCGGAAAATGCCGCTTTGTCCTCGCCGCCCGGACATTGCCCGAGACATCCGCCCTCGACCCAATGACGGTAATCCGGATCCTGCTCCATCTCCCACCAGCCGCGTCCTTCGAAGACGCCGAAGTGCATTTCCCGCAAATCCGAAACGGCGCTTTTCCCGGCATGGGGAAAGAGTATCTGCGCGGTCTCCGACGCACGGAGCAGGGGGGAGTGGTACACATGATCTGCGTCGTCGACGCGTCGGAGGGCATCACGCCCGCTTTCCGACAGTGGCGTGTCCGTGCTGCCCTGATAGCGCTTCTGCTCCCCGAGCAGCGTCATCCCATGGCGGATCAGAAGGATGCGCATGGCCAGTCTCCCTTCAACAGCTGCGGCAGACCGCAGCAGACGCGGATCACGGTGTCCGCCCGTGCGGCCAGCAGGCACGCAAGTCTCCCCGCAGCCTCTCGACGGGCGCGTTGCCGCGGATCTGTGGGCACAACACCGCCGCCGACCTCCGTGATGATCACGATGTCATGTGAGGACAGGGCGTCTGCCAGCGCCTCGGGCGCTACGTCGTCAACGCGCTCCTGCACGTCCCAGACAGCCCGCCTGGAAAGTTCTTCTTCAGACAGCCCCATCGCGTCGAGGATGTAAGCGCGTTTCCCACCATAGAGCGGGCCGGTGATCAAAATCATAACAGCTTCTCCAAATATTCCGTGAGGCACAGCGCCCCGAGCATCCAGAGCTCCGCAGTCTGTAAAAACCAGCCGGAGAGATCCCCGGAGAGCCCTTCAAACTGTTTGCGTGTGATATGCCGAGAAGCAAGGAACACGACCGCTGCTGCGAGAACTGACAGCACGTCTCCAAGCAGTACCAACGCGAGGCAGAGCAGCGCGGTGTAAACCAGCAGCACCCCGCGCACGCGTTTCCGGTCCGCCGCCTCGGCAAAGCTGCGGGCAAGCCCGCTTCCCTCCGCAAGGGGGAACATGGTCAGTGCCAGCGCCGAAAGCGCGCGGGACAGGCAGAAGATGCACAGAACGCTCCACCCGCGAAAAACCGGCAGCGCCGTCCACAGCGCGAGGCTGATCACAAAATAGACGCACAGATGGATCGCGGCGAAAGCGCCCAAATGCGGATCGTGCAGGATCTGCCGCTTTTTTTCGGGCGCTGCATGGCTCGCCAGCGCGTCCCAGGTGTCAGCGTAACCGTCCAGATGGATGCCGCCTGTGAGCAGCACCGGCAGCACGCACATCCCCGCACCGCGCAGGATCGCGGGCAAGCCCAGCAGACCGCACAGGAACGTCCAGAGCCAGCACACGCCGCCGACCGCCAAGCCGACGAGCGGGAAGGCAAGGAGGCTGTAGCGCATATTTTTGCTTGTCCATTCGATCTGCGGCATCGGCAGCGCCGAGAACATGGAAAAAGCCACGATGATCGTTTCCAGCACTACCATGGCAGCGCTCCTTTCAGGACATTCGGCAGACCGCACACGACCTCTGCCACTGTATCGGCATAAGATGCGATCGTACGGTTCAGCCACGCAAGCTCCGCGAGATAATGAAGTGTGTCGCCTGCATAGTCGCTGCCGCCGGAGAAGATCTCGTTCGTCACTACGGTGAGGTGGCTGCATTGACGCCGCAGGGCTTCAATGCCGGAAAGCGCTGCCGCAGCACCCCCGCCGGAGGGAGAGAACATCTCATTTGCCAAAAGATTCGACAGATCCTCCAGCAGCACGTTAGCCTCTTCCGGCAGCGTCACTCGTTCCAGCGCGCGCGGCTGCTCTACGGTTTGAAAGCCCTTCCCGGCACGCAGTTGGCGGTGGCGTTCGATCCGTTTCAGACTCTCCGGGTCACGGGCGTCCATAGTGGCGAGATAGATCTTATTTCCGGGCAGCGCCTGCGCAACGCGCTCCGCCAAAGCGCTCTTGCCGCTGGCGGCGCCGCCGATGATCAAGGTAAGCATAGCTTTGTCAACTCTGTTTTGTGTAGGATTCGATGCCGAGCCGGTCAAAGGTCTGGCCGCTGTTGTAAACCTCCAGCGCAATGTCCAGCAGCGGCATCGCAGAGACCGCGCCGCCGCCCTCGCCGAGACGCATCTTCGCCGTGATCAAGGGGCGCTTTCCGAGCGCCTGCAGGATCGCCACGGACGCGGGCTCGGCGGAGACGTGACTGGCAAGCATCGCGCTATTCGCACCCGGACAGAGCCGCACTGCGCAGAGCGCTGCCGCGGCACTGATCATGCCGTCGATCAGGACCGGGAGCCTACAGGCGGCCGCGCCGAGAAACGCGCCGCACATGGCGGCGAGATCCAGCCCGCCCACTTTCGTGAGCACGTCCACGACGTCCGAGGGGTCAGGATGGTTGATCGCAAGCGCGGTCTGGACCGCTTCTCGCTTGCGGGAAAGACCAGCGTCAGAAAGACCCGCGCCGCGCCCGACAATTTCTTCCGGCGGGCGGTCCAGCAGCACGGAGGCAACGGCAGCTGCGGTGGTGGTGTTTCCGATTCCCATCTCGCCCACAGCAAGGAGCTTTACACCTCTTTGTGCCTGTTCCTCGGCGAGCATCGCGCCAGTGTGTATGGCGGCGAGACAGTCACGGCGAGACATGGCAGGACCTGTCGCGATGTCCTCCGTGCCGTTTCGCACGCGGCGATTCATCACATGCGGGGGCGTGCCGTCCAAGATCCCGACGTCCACGGCGCATACATCGCACCCTGCGATGCGCGCCATGGCGTTCACGGTGCTGCGGCCCTCTGCAAGCGCCTGCGCGACCGAGGCGGTCACGTCGCTCCCGCATTGTGTGACTCCCTGCGCCACGACGCCGTTGTCCGCGCAAAACACCAGAAGCGTCCTCGGCTTGAGACAGACCTCCGCAGATCCCGTCAGAGCGGCGATCTGCGTGATCGCGTCCTCCAAAAGGCCGAGACTTCCCAGCGGCTTTGCGATGGCGTCCCACCGTGCCCGTGCCGCTTGGGCAGCCGACGCGTTGGGCGGCGAGATTCTTGAGATCCAAGGGTTCAGTTCAGTCATTTTCGTTCACACGCCTTTACAAAGCGTTCCGCCAGCGGGATCGCCCCGCCGAGATGCAGGTGCGGGAAAGCGGCGTAGATGGTGTCGGAGACATGGCCGCACCGCCAGACCCTTCCGTCCGGCTTTTCCACAGACAGATCCGTGCCGTTTTGCGTGCAGTCCCAGTAGTGGAACTCGTGGACGGGGATTTCCTCGCCTCTACGGAACAGCATCGAATCAGATTCCGCCTTCACCCGCGCGTATCCGAATCTCTGAAGCCGTCCGGTGCGCACACCCGCTCCCGGAAACACGCCGCACATGGGGTGCGCTTGACCCTCGGGATCCTCCAGAGTTGTTTGCAGGTATAAAAAGCCGCCGCATTCCGCAACCGTCGGAAGACCGCTTAGAACGGCCTCGCGAACGGCCTCGCGCATCGTATGGTTATCGGCAAGCGCCTCGGCATAGAGCTCCGGGTATCCGCCGCCGAGATATAATCCGTCAATGTCCTCCGGCAGCGTCTGATCTCGGATCGGACTGAAAAAGACCAGCTCCGCACCGTTTGTACGCAGAGCGTCGAGACTGTCTTCATAGTAAAAACAAAAGGCCTCGTCGCGCGCCACGGCGATCCGGCAGACGCTGTTCCGGTCTGTGAATTTTCTTGTAGAACCTGCATCATCAGCAGCCAAGGAGAGCAGACGATCCAGATCCACCGTCTGCTCCATCTGCGCCGCAATGGCGTCGAAGCGCGCCGACAGTTCCGTGATCTCCTCGGGCGTCAGCAGCCCGAGATGGCGGCTCTCGATCCGCGCCTGCTCTATCGGCGGAAGATAGCCCAATACCGGCAGCCCGGTCTCGCGCTGCAAGATCGGCGTCAGATACGCCGCCAGCCGTTCCGTGCAATCAGTGAGCAGAAGACCGACGATGCCGCTCTCCGGGCGAAACTCCACCATACCGCGGATCTGCGCCGCGAGACTGATCCCGACCCCCTTCGGACGAAGGACGAGGATCACGGGCGTGCGGGTCGCCTTTGCGACCGCCCAAGCGCTGGCCTGCTCCGTCCCGGCGATGCCGTCGTAGTAGCCCATTGCACCCTCGAGCACGGCGATCTCGCCCGTGCAGGCTGCAAGCGACCGTTTCACGCCGTCCTCTCCCTGCAAAAACAGATCAAGGTTTCGGCTGGGGATGCCGAGCACACGGGTGTGGAACATGGGGTCGATATAATCCGGCCCGCATTTGAACGCGCGGACATCCATGCTCCGGCGCTTCAGCGCCGCGAGCAGGGCACAGACGGCTATCGTTTTCCCCGCGCCGCTGTGCATGGCTGAAAGCATGATCCGCTTCATACCGGGTTCCCCACGATCAGATAGACCGGATTCTGTGCAAGCATCATATGGCTTTCGCCGACCCTCCGGCTCCGACTGACAGCGATCTGTGTGACCTCCGTCTCATAACCCAATGCCTCCAGCTCTGAAACAGATTGTTGGAGACTCTCCAGCGTGATGGCCGAGATGCAGATGCGCGCCTGCGCGTTCGTTGCGTGGATGGCGCGCAGCACCGGTCGCATCTTTCCCCCGGTCCCGCCAATGAACACCTTGTCCGGGGAGGGGAGAGCGGCAAGCGCCTCCGGTGCCTCCCCGGGAACGATGCGCAGATTCCACGCACCGAATTGTTTTCGATTTGCTTCCGCAGCGTCCAGAGCAGCGGCGTCGCGCTCGACTGCCCACACGGCACGCGCGTGCAGTGCCAGCTCCACACTGACGCTGCCCGTTCCCGCGCCGATGTCCCAGCATACGTCCTCGGGCGTCACGCCGAGCTTGGAGATCACCGCTGCGCGCACCTCCTGCTTCGTCATGGGCACGCGCTCGACACGCCTGAACAGCGCGTCCGGCAGTCCGGGAGCGTGAGCGACAAAACGGGGCGCGGCCTCGGTGAGTACGACGTTCAGGGCAGAAAAGCTGCGCTCTGTCAGCGATTCGGCGGGCGCGGAGAGGATCCGCTCGTCTGCGCTGCCCAGCGCCTCAGCGACTGTGACAGTCAGCTCGCCCAGCCCCGCCTGCGTGAGGGTGCGGCAGACCTCCGCCGGGGCTGCGCTCCCGCTAGTGAGAAAAAAGGTCGGTTTCCCGGCGCATACTGCGGCGAGCACGTCGCAATCGACGCCGTGGGCCGAGCAAAGCTTCCAGTCCTGCCACGGTCTGCCGAGTCGGGCGGCAAGCATCTGCACGCTCGATATGCCGGGCAGCACCCGCACGTCATGCGCGCTCAGCAGCGGCAGGAGCTTTCCCGCTCCGGAGTAAAACCCGCTGTCTCCGCTCAAGAGAACGCACGCATCAGCACATTCCGTGTGGGCTTCAAGCTGGCTGATGATCTCCCCGGAGGCAACGGCGGTAATGCGTGGTACATCCGGCGGACAGACGTCGGAAAGCGCATCCAGCAGACGCCTTGCGCCAAGAACGAGCTGCGTTTCCCGGAGCGCCAGCCGTGCCTCCTCTGTCAGAGAAGCCGAGCCGCAGCCCGCGCCGATCAATGTGATTTTCATGAAGGATCACTCCTGTTCGGTTCCCTTGCGATACGCCGTGGTGAACTCCGGCGCATACAGGCGGCTTCGGTCATATTCGCCGGAAAGAAAATCGCCTACCAGCACCAGCGCCGTTTTTTTTACACCATGCTGCCGACCGGTCTCGGCAAGACTGCCGACCGAGCAACGATACACCCGCTCCTCCGGCCAGGTCGCCTTGTACACGATGGCGGCGGGCGTCTGGGGCGTATAGGCGCCTTTCAAAAGCTCCGCCTGCACACCGTCCAGCATTCCTGCTGAAAGAAAAATCGCCATGGAAGCTCCGTGCTCAGCCAGCGCGGCGAGCTTTTCCCGCTCCGGTACAGCTGTGCGCCCCTCCATCCGCGTCAGGATCACGGTTTGGCTGACGCCGGGGAGCGTGTATTCCGCCGGGACCGCCGCCGCCGCGCCACAAAAGCTGGACACGCCCGGCGTGACGTCGTAGGGGATACCCATCCGATCCAGCGCGTCCATCTGCTCCCGGATCGCGCCGTAAACGCTGGGATCGCCCGTGTGCAGACGCACAAGCTGCTGCGACTGCGCGTCGGAGTCCGCGATGATCTGCAGGACTTCCTCCAGTGTGAGCTCTGCGCTGTTGTAGATCCGGCAACTCGGACGACACTGCCGGAGAAGCTCCGGATTTACCAGACTCCCGGCATAAATCACAACGTCCGCCTGCTCCAGAAGCTTTGCACCGCGCAGTGTGATCAGATCCGGGGCACCGGGCCCCGCGCCTACAAAATGAACCATAACCATTCTCCCGGAATAAAAAATTGACGTACCCTCCGAAAAAGGGCACGCCAAAACGGGCGCAGAGACTGCGCCTGAAAAAACGTGTATCCCGGTTCCGGCAGGACCACTGCTTTTCTCTCATGTATCTGACTGATCTTCTCAATGGAAGCTTCACAGTGACCGACTCGCCGGGACTTTCACCCGATTCCATGTGCTGCATTCCGCAGGCAGAGAAAAGCATCGATATAGAATTGTCAACATTATAGCGTCTTTTGCGCGTCTTGTCACGCGTTTTTTACGTGATTCGCGCTTTATGGAATAAAAAAATACAGTTGAATAATCGGTTTAGTTTTTGTATGATGAAGTCATGAAAACAGAACGATTTGAAATCCAACAGGATGGTCTCACCATCAAGGGAAAACATTATATCCCGGAGAGACGCCTCGGTTCGCCGGTCATCCTCAGCCATGAGTTCGGGCTGAATATGCTTTCTGCCGCGCGGTACGCCCGACCGCTCTGCGCGGCAGGATTCAGCGTCTATGTCTTTGACTTCAGCGGCTCCGGCTCCGGCATCAGCCGGGGCAGAAGCAGCCGTGACATGAGCGTCCTGACGGAAAAGGAGGATCTGTCGCTTGTGCTCGATGAGGTCAAAGCGCGCGAGCGGTGCCAACGCGTCATCCTGGGCGGATGCTCTCAGGGCGGTCTTGTCACCGCGCTTTTGGCTGCGGAGCGTGCCGACGAGGTGGAGTCAGTTTTCCTCGTCTATCCGGCGCTGAGCATCCCAGACGACGCGCGGCGCGGCAGCATGCTCGGCAGCAGGATCGACCCGGAGCATATCCCGGAGCGGTTCACGGTGATGGGCTATGTCCATCTGGGAGCACGCTACGTGGCCGACGCCCGATCGCTGGATCCGTGGGCGGAGATCCGCACCTACTCGCGCCCGGTGCTCCTGCTCCACGGGACAGCGGACGGCATGGTGGACGTCTGTTATTCCCGCAAAGCAGCCAAGGAATACCCAAACGCCGAGATGATCGAGATCGAGGGCGGAAGACATCTGTTCCTGCAGCCGACAACCGTACAGTTTGCGACAGAACAGATCATACGATTTTTGGAAGAGAAGTCACAGAACAACGGGGGAAGGATCTGATGAAGATGAAACAAAGCGAGTTTCGCGGCTGTCTGATCGGCGGTGCTGTGGGTGACGCCCTCGGTTATGCAGTGGAGTTTACAAAAGAGCGCGAGATTTTCCGGAGATACGGTGAGCGCGGCATCACGGAATACGAGCTGTATAACGGCGTTGCTCAAATCTCCGACGACACGCAGATGACCATGTTTACTGCAACGGGACTTCTGCTGTGCGCGACACGTGGCATGCTGCGTGGATCCGAAGAGTCGTACGAGCATTGCATCCGCCTGAGCTATCTGGATTGGTACCGCACACAGACGGAGCGCTTCCCGCTGCCGGAGGGACATCGTTCCTCCTGGCTCGTCAACGTTCCGGAGCTGTTCAGCCGCCGCGCGCCGGGCAACACCTGCCTGTCTGCGCTGTCGAGCGGTATGGAGGCGACGATCGAAAACCCGATCAATCACAGCAAGGGCTGCGGCGGCGTGATGCGTGTGGCGCCGATCGGTCTATATTTTGCGGAGAAACAAATGCCGATGCAGCGGTCTGATCGCATCGGTGCGGAGGCAGCTGCCATTACGCACGGGCATCCCCTCGGATGGCTGCCGGCTGCGGCGCTCGTACACATCATCCGCTATCTGATCGAGCACGAAGGCGAGCCGATCATCACAGCCGTGCAGGACGCTATGTCTGCGCTCCCGGAGGTCTTTCCGGATACAAAGCATCTGAATGATTTCCTCACGCTGCTCCGGCGGGCGGTCGCCCTTTCCGAGTCCGAGCTGGATGATCTTGACGCGATCCGCAAGCTCGGACAAGGCTGGGTCGGCGATGAGGCGCTGGCCATCGCGGTCTATTGTGCGTTGAAGCACGCGGACAGCTTTGAGGATGCAATCGTTGCCGCGGTAAATCACAGCGGCGACAGCGATTCCACCGGCGCGATCACCGGCAACATCATGGGCGCGGCGCTTGGGCTTGCTTCGATCCCACAGAAATACATCGACCATCTGGAGCTGAAGGATGTGTTGACAGAGCTGGCCGACGATCTGTTCAATGACTGCCAAATGAAAAAGCATCCGGATGATACAGATCCGATTTGGGAAGCAAAATACGTACGGTTCGATCATACAACGCAGACCCAAAATCGGAGTGGTGTCTAGAGATCGACATGAGATTTTGACTGATCATCAAACGATTTGTTGATTTTATCAAAATCGGTCTTTTCTATTGCAAAATCATCATGTATAATAACTTTGTTGATTTATGTGCTTATTTGTCGCTTCGTACATAATTCATTTGCAATGTTCAGAAAAGACGGTGATCGAAATGGAAAAACAGGACATTCGTCGATACGCCGAGGCGCTCTTTGAAGGTCTTCCGGGGAATCTCCTCAGTGCGGAAATGGATATCAAAAAGGAATACATCGGAACACCGATGTATGATATGCCGATCATTGGCGTTGGCGCAGCGGATGATCCGCTCTTCGAGGAATATAAAAAACCCGAGGTGATCGGGCCTTGGCACATGAGTCCGGCGGAGTGGCTTCCGGATGCGCAAACTGTGGTATCCTTCTTTTTCCCCATGAGCAAAGCGGTGCGGGAAAGCAATCGCAGTGCCAAATGGAGGGCGTCAGATCTGTGGGCCTATGCCCGAATCGAGGGTCAGAGTTATATCAACGCCTATATGGCTGCGATCGCCGCATGGTTTCAGCAGCAGGGATTTCATACCTGCGTTCCCTCCGGTGATCCCCGGTGGCAGCAGTTGGCCGTCGGGAAGGGGATCGAGGGCTATCCGGAAATACAGAGAAACAGCTTTGGCAGCCGCTGGTCGGAACGTCACGCTGCTTACGTATGCGGTCTCGGCACTTTTGGTCTGTCCAAGGGCATGATCACGGAGAAAGGCATGTGCGGACGTTTCGGCAGTATCCTCATTTCCGAGCCGATCCCCGCGGATGCGCGCCCTTATATTGGTATCTACGACAACTGCATCAGATGCGGAGCCTGTGTTCGCCGCTGTCCCATCCATGCCATCGACTTAAAGCGCGGGAAAAACCACATGAAGTGCGCGCTGTGGTCGGTAAAGATCTCCGGTGCGATCCTCAAACCCCGTTACGGGTGCGGTCTGTGCCAAACGAAGGTCCCCTGTGAGACGCGGATCCCGCTGTCAAGCAACCGGAGGTAGCTGGCATTTGGCGGCTGTATGATCCGGGGCATTTGGGACCAGGAAATGCTCTAATATTGAAATGATAGACGATCGTATCACTTAGCATGGCAAGGACCGGAGCCAACTGACTCCGGTCCTTGCCATGTTTATCAGGAATGTTGTTTAGTTCGAATTCATTTGCTCCAGAGCTCGCAGCTGATCGCGTCTGGCATAGATAATATTCAGAATAAAAACACGTCTGTGTTCCTCATCAATGCGGTAATATACATAGAAGTTTTTTGCAATGATTCGTCGGATTCCTCTTGAATGCCAGGGCTCATTGTCGACCGCTTTATATCTTGCGGGCATTTCATTCAGTATTGAGATCGCTTCTCGGATCGTCCGGATGTAACTTCTTGCTGTATCCCGTGCCAGAAGCACGTCTGATATATAGTTTATCAGCTCAGCCAGGTCGTTTTCAGCATCAGGAGTAATAATGATTTTGTAGTGGTCCATCAATCGAGACCTCTTTCAAGGTCATCAAATACTGCTTCAAATGGACGACCTTCACCATTCAGAGACTGTTCATAGCTGTGTTGCAGCTTCGCATCCATTTCCGCCTTCGTCATGCTCTCCAGCGTTTTCGGCTCGGCAGGAACAACCAGCGAGAATGGGATACCGCGACGGTAGATAATCTGCCTGTACAAGGAGTTAATGACAACAGAGACGGGTACGCCAAGCTTCTGAAGGATATCCTCAGCCTCGGTTTTTACATCATATTCAACACGGGCACTGACGGTTGCGTCTTTCATAGTAACACCACCTTCCGAGAATATTGTAATACGATGTTATGCAGATTGCAAGACATAAATACGTGGATTTATTATTTTAGACCAGCCTCCCAAAATAGATCTATAGAAAAACACCTGTACCGGCATCGGGCGTTCCGTGCATGGTACAGGTGTTTTTGTTCACAGAGAAAATGAATCAGCTCAGAACTTTTCCGCAAGCGCCGCAGCCTGCTTGCAGCCATCGGTGTTGTTGATCGTGCCTGCCTCCAGCACGCCGGGGACAAGGACTTCGCCAACCATCTTCCACTGGATCAATGCGGCGCTGCGCTCGATGGGGATGCGCACGCCGTCCATAACGGTCATATCGCTCTCCTCGCAGCAGGTGATCAGAGCGCATTCCTTGCCCGCGATGTCCTTGCCGCCGACAACGAATGCAAACAGCTTGTCGATCACGCTCTTGATCTGTGCGGGGATGGAGTACCAATAGACCGGCATGGAGAAGACGATGGCATCCGCCTCCAGAATGTACGGCGCCATTTTATTGAAATCATCGTCAAAGGAACATGCTTTTCCGGTCTTGAAGCAGGTCTCACAGTCATGGCAGAAGCCAATGTTCATAAACGAGGTATCAAACCGCGTTACCGTATGTCCCTTTGCCTCTGCGGCCTTGACGAACGAATCAGTCATGGCAAAGCTGTTTCCCTGTTTGCGGGGACTGCCTGTGATCACGACGATCTTCTTCATTTCAGATTCCTCCCGTTATCGAATGGAGCGGCCCAGCTCATAGGCCTGCTGCAGCTCCGGCTTTCCCTGGATGTCTCCCGGCTGGGTCACCCAGCCGCAGAGCACCTTGCCGAGGCTCTTCCAGCCGATGTGTTTTTCCAGATGGTCGTACCAATGCTCGCTCTCTTCAAAGCCCGCACCCTCGGCCGCCATGATCAGAACGCTTTCCTTCACGGGATTGCGGTAGTTGGGATCACACTCCGCCGCGGCGAAGAGCCGGTCAAAGGCGGTCTTGAGTTGGCCGGAGATGAACCAGTAGAACAGCGGCGAGGCCAGCACCACGACGTCCGCCTCCCGGTACACAGGATAGATCTGCGCCATTTCGTCCTTCTGGACGCAGGGACATTCGGCGTCCTTGCCGCCGTGCCAGCAGCCGAGGCAGCCGTGGATCTTCATGCTGTTGAGATGAAATTCCGTGACGGTGTTTCCGGCTTCCTCCGCGCCGCGCTTGAATTCTGCGGTCAGGGCAGAGGTGTTCCCGTTTTTGCGGGGACTGCCGTTGAGAATGATGATTTTCTTAGCCATAGAGGGAATCTCCTTTTTTACAATATTGCGCTGATCTCTTCGATCGGCTTGTAAACGTCGTGCCACGGGGCATAGGGGACCGCGTCTTCCGAGGCGTAGCCCACCGGCAGCAGGCAGATCGGCTTCATATAATGCGGCAGATCAAAGGCCTTTGCCACGGCATCGACATCAAAGAGCCGCACCCACACGGAGCCCAAGCCCTGCTCCCATGCCTCCAGCATCATGTGCGTGCAGACGATGCTGCAGTCCATCTCGCCGGAGCTGTAGTCCCGCTCCGTCTGACTTTTCCAAGTCTTTCGCTCGTCGCTGCATACGAGGAACACCAGCGGCGCGCCGTAGATGCATCGGCAGACGCGGTTGATCTTCGCCATGGCCTCGTCGCTTTTCAGGACATAGATCATCTGCGGCTGGAAATTGACCGCCGTGGGCGCCAGCTGCGCCGCTTTCAGGATCTGATCGATCTTCTCCTGCTCGACCGGGCGGGCAGAATAAGAGCGAACCGAATACCATTCTGCGGCAAGCTTCATGAAATCCATCTGCTCGCCCTCCGTTTCTTAATACTGGTGGAACACCTTGGCAAGGATCTTCCAGCTTCCGTCTTCCTTGATCAGGCTGTGGAAGTCGGTGAAGGCCAGACCGTGCCAGTCTTCCAGCGTCACGCGGACCGTCGCAGCGGTGCCCTCGATGGCGAGGACGTCGACTCTGGTCTTGGTCTCCGGCGCAGGGCCAAAGGCATCGACGGCGCCGTACAGCGCCTCGATGGAGCCGTGATAATATTCGCCGTTCAGATAGCCGTACATCAGAGCGTTGTCGGTGAAGGCGGGCTTCATGATCTCGCTCTTGCCCTCCTTGCAGGCGTCCGTGTACTTGGCGACCGTCGCCAGAACTGCTTCATAATCTGCAACCTTGATCTTTTCCATGATAGGTTCTCCTTTTTCAATGTTGAATTTGTGATTGACTTTTTCGCCTTTCATGCCTATAATTATAGACGATACAAACGAAAAAGCAAGAACGCACTTTTTTGTGACATACTATCAAAAAGCATAGTAAGGAGGAATTCTCCATGAATATCGAGAAGATCAAGACCTACAACTGTCCCGTGGAGGCTGCGATGGATGTGGTCGGCGGGAAATACAAGGCTCAGATCGTCTATGAGCTGATCGACGGCACCAAACGCTACAATGAGATCCAAAAGGCGATCCCGCAGGCCACGCCCCGGATGCTTTCTAAGCAGCTGAAGGAGCTGGAGGAAGACGGTGTGCTCCACCGGGAGCTGTATCCCGTCGTGCCGCCCCGGACAGAGTATTCGCTGACGGAGTTCGGCAGTACCCTGGTGCCCATCGTGGATGCGCTCTGCAAATGGGGCGAACACTATTTCGAACTCGCCGGACTGCCCGTACCGAGAGACTAAAACAGTTGCTGCGTCATTTCTTCACATCCTGACTCCCGCGCTGCAGGAAGGAGAAGCAGCTGTCAATAAACGCACGAAGACCGGAATCTGATCCTGTACAGGACCTGATTCCGGTCTTCGTGCATACACGTAGGCGCATATCCGCGCGTTCTATTTGAATGCGAAAATTCTGAAAGGTATTTTACCGTTCGAGCCTGAAATCCTTATCCCTTCCAATTGGAAAAAGCGGACTTTGCCGCAAGCAGCGTTTCGTAAGGGATCTGAACCGAATCTTCGGTGTCTGTACGCTGTGCCTCGGTGATCGGCCAGGGGTTGCAGCCGCCGCTGCCCTCCAAGCCGACCTCGTCGGCGGTGAAGCGAAAGCCGCAGTTTTGGCAGACCAGCTCCGTCCCGTCCGCCTCATAATAGCCGCGCCCGGAGTCGTAGCAGGATTGGCAGGTGTTCATCGCGGTGCGGATCTCACCCGTGTCGGTACGGATCGCGAGGACCTCCATTTCGGTGCCGTCGATCGTGACGGGATAAAACGACGCGACCTCCGTGATCTCTGCTTTGGGGATCGTCAGACTTTGTCTTTCCGAGACTGCATTCTCCGTCCCGGACGGCCGCAGCAGCACGAACAACGCTGCCAGCAGCACGACCGCCGCCGCGACGGGCAGCAGCCACGAGCGTTTCTTTTTGCTTTCTGATTTTGCCATGGGAACCTCCTATTCCGTGACCGTGATGCTTCCGCGGATCATACCCATCCAGCAGCTGTATGGGATGGTACCGGCTTGCGTCGGCGTAAACTCCAGTACGTTCTCACCCGGAACGAAGCTCAGCTCCAGACCGAGCGGCTGGATCATCATTTTATTATTGCAGCCGTTGATCATTTCCTCGTCCGCGTAGATCGTCCAGCGGACCGGAACGCCGGCCTGAACGGTGATGTCCGGATATTGCCCCGGCTTAAGCGTGCTCGTGACGATCTGCACGCCGTTCTCTATGCGGACCGTGGTCGCGGGCTGTTTTGACGGCAGGGAGCCCGCGGTCAGCACCACGGCGACCACCGCGGAGGCGACAGCGGTGACGCTGAAAACTGCACGCAGACGTTCATCGGAGATCAGGCTGACCAAGCCCAAGGCGGCAAGACCCAGCAGGATGATCCACAGCTGCCGAACGCTGAACATGCCCGAGAGCGCCGCGCCTTGCGAGAGCATCGCGATGCCGAATACCGCGACCAGCACCGCGCCGACGAGATTGACCGCGCGGGTGAAGCGTCTGCCCAGCACGGCGACGATCCCGCCGAGCCCCAGCATCAGCGGCACGGTGCCGAGACTGAAAAACAGCATGCTCAGACCGCCATGCAGCGGATCGCCGGAGCCCAGAGCCGCCAGCTGCATCGCCTGCAGCGGCCCGCAGGGCATCAGCCCGTTCAGCAGCCCGATCACGAGTGGGCGCCGTCCCAGTCGCGGCAGCCCCGGCAGCGTCAGACGCACCTTCCGCAGCGCGGGGATGAGACCCAGCAGATTCACACCGGCAAGCAGCATCAGCGCTCCCGCCGCGAGCTTCACGATCCCCTGCAGCAGCGGAGAGGCTGCCTGACCGCCGCCCGCCAGCATGCCGACGAGACCGAGCACCGCGCCGATCACCGTATAGGAGATCACGCGTCCCGTATTATATAGCAGACCGGACCAGCGTCCCTTTCCGGGCAGGCTCTGCGAGATCCCGATCCCGCCGCACATGGCGGCGCAGTGAACGGAGGTCAAAAGGCCTGTCAGGAAAAACAGCCCATAGCTCATGCCGTTTTCGCCCAGCTGACGCGGCACAAGACGATTCAGCAGACCGAGGCGCTCAAAGATGATTGCGAGCCCCAGCAGAATGATCCACAGGCTGACGATGCGCGTGATGTTCGACCGTGTGTCCGCGAGCGTATACCCGAGTGATTCCACCACGGAGCCGATCTCCGAAAGCTCCGGACTGCCGTCGCATTCCAGATCGACCGTTCCGGCGGAATAATCCGCATGGACGCTTCGCACCCGATCCAACTTCATGAGCGCGGTCTCGATCCGCTTTTCGCAGTTGGGGCAGTACATCCCCTGGATCCTAAGTTGCTTCTTCATGTTCCTCCTGATCGAACTTTTCCAGAAAGCTGTGCTTCTCTCCGCCGGATTTAAAGCCCGGGAAGGTGTCGATGTGGACTGCGTGCAGGGCGTTGAACATACTCGTTTCGATGTCGGGGTTGGTCTTCTTCAGATTTCGGATCAGGATCTTCATTTCCTTGCGCTTGCTGCCGCCGCTGTCGTCATCCGGCAGCGAGCAATTCTCCGTAAACCGGCAGGCGCATTGGATGAAGTCCAGATCGTTGTATCGCTTCCAGGCGAGAATATCCTCCTCGCGGACGCCATAGAGCGGACGGATCAGCGTCATACCTTCAAAGTTGCTGCTGTGCAGCTTCGGCGCCATCGACTGCAGCTGAGAGCCATAGAACATGCTCATCAGCACGGTTTCGATCACGTCGTTCAAATGGTGCCCCAGCGCGATCTTGCTGCAACCCAGCTCCTTGGCCTTGCTGTAAAGATAGCCCCGGCGCATCCTCGCGCAGAGATAGCAGGGCGACCCGCCCACGCTTGCAGTCACGTCGAAAATGTCCGTGTCGAAGATCTGGACCGGGATGTGCAGCAGGGCCGCGTTTTCCTCGACCTTTTTGCGATTGTATGCGTTGTAGCCCGGATCCATCACGAGAAATACCAGCTCAAACGGCACGTCGCTGTGTCGCTGCAGCATCTGCATCAGCTTGGCGCACAAAAAAGAATCCTTCCCGCCGGAGATGCAGACGGCGATCCGATCTCCTTCCGCGATCAATTCGTACTGCTTGATCGCGTTGACAAAAGGCCGCCAGATCGTTTTGCGGTATTTTTTCTGGATGCTTTGCTCGATGCGCTGATAGGGTTCCAATTCTCTGCTCAAGGCTTCATGCCATCCTTTCTGCTTTTTTAGATAAAGAGGCTCATGTCGGACTGCTCGCCCGAGCCGAGGAAGGTGGCTACGCCGCCGAGCTCCACACCGTCGATCAGCTCCTCCTGACGGATGCCCATAATGTCCATGGACATCTGGCAGGCGACAAGACGCACGCCGTGCGCCCGTGCGCTGTCCATCAGCTCCTCTAAGGAGCTCACGCCCTTGCTCTTCATGATGTAGCGGATCATCTTCGCGCCCAGTCCGCCCATGTTCATGCGGCTGAGTCCGAGCTTCTTTGAGCCCCGGGGCATCATGAAGCCGAACATGCGCTCGATGAAAGTCTTCACAACCGAGACCCGCTTCGGACGGCGCAGGATGTTCAGACCCCAGAAGGTGAAGAACATGGTGACCTTGCGCCCCATGGCGGCGGCGCCGTTTGCCATGATGAAGGCGGCAATGGTCTTGTCCAGATCACCGGAGAAGACCACAAAGGTCTTGTCATTCTGCGCGGCGGCGACCGGCTGCACGGCAGGCGGCGCCTTTTCCACAAGCGCCTCTATGACGTCGGGCTTTACCTCCAGCTTCAGGAGCTTGTTTCCCGTTCGATCACACCAGACCGCGATGTCGGAGGCAAAGGCGTCCTCCGTGGCCTCGACGAATACCTTCTGTCCGGTTTTGAGCTCTTTGAGCGTGTCCGCGACCCGGACGATCGGCCCCGGGCATTTGAGTCCCTTGGCGTCGACCGCGACAGGGGCGAGGTTATCAATATAAGTACGCCATGCGCTCCATCCGCCGTCCACGTTGGTGACGTCCAGACCCTGCCCCAGCAGCAGCTCAGACGCCTCCAGACTCACATTGCCCTCCTGACAGAAAACGTAGATCGGTTTGCCCGCCGGCGCGAGCTCCGGCTGCTTCTCCAACTTGGAAAAGGGGATGTTGATCGCGCCGTCGATGGTGCCCAGCAGCGCCTGATCCGGCTCGCGGACGTCCAGCAGCACCGCGTCGCCGCGCTCCAAATGAAACAGATCCTCAGGCGTGATATGTTGAACGGAATTCATATTGATATCATCCTTTCCGAAAAATGACATTTTGTACTTGACAAATTCTTGCAAGCGCAGTATAACAATAATAACCCATCAAGTCAATAGGAAAGTTGGGAATCTAACCATGAATCTCTATGGAATTCAGAACCGGGCAGTTGCGCGCATGGCCAAGGCGATGTGCGGGTGTTGCTGCGCCCATTTTGCAGTATGCTCGTGTTTCTGTGCCCATCCGATCTTGTAAGCAAACGGACCGAAAAGCAAGCCGGGGCGCTCGGAAACGGGCGCTCCGGTCTATTTTGTAAAGGAGTATGATCGCAATGGAAGCAGTTATTGGCAAAATTTTGGGAGATATGGGCACATTTCTGTTTGGCCCGATCATGCTTGCGGTGTTCTTCGGCGTCGGACTGTACTTCACGATCCGGCTGCGCGGCATCCAGTTCGCGCGATTCGGAACGGCGTTTCGGGAGGTCGTCGGAAACGTAGGGAAGAAGTCGGATGACGGCGTGGGACAGATCCGCTCCTATAAGGCGTTGGCGACAGCGCTGTCCTCCTGCGTTGGCAACGGCAACATCGTCGGCGTTGCCTATGCTATTGCCGTGGGAGGTCCGGGCGCGATCTTCTGGATGTGGATCGCGGCGCTGGGCGGCATGGCAACGAAGTTTGCGGAGATCGCGCTCGCCATGCACTTTCGCGTGCAGGACGAGGCTG
Source organism: Oscillospiraceae bacterium (assembly GCA_017459865.1). The sequence continues at coordinate 28,766 of JAFUCD010000029.1, read as the reverse complement.
GCAATTTTCGCGGCGGCGTCATGTACATCCTCACCCGCGGCATGAAGCACAAAACCATTGCGAAGCTCCTCGGCGGCGCGTTTGCGGTGTTCACGGTGTTCGTTTCGTTCGTGTCCTGCGGCGCGCTGCAGGTCAACACGATCAACAGCGCGGTTGGCGGTCTCACCGGCGGCAGCAGCGCGATCCCCTGGGTGATCGCGGCGCTGATCCTGCTCATCGATGGGCTTGTGATCTTCGGCGGCGTGAAAAAGATCTCGGACGTTACGACGTTTCTTACGCCGATCATGGCGCTGATCTATCTCGGCTTCGGTCTTGTGATCCTGATCATGAATATCACGCTCGTGCCGCAGGCGCTCTGGTTCATCGTGAAATCCGCCTTCACCGGCGACGCGGTGATCGGCGGCGTGGCGGGCGCGACCATGGGCGTTGCGATCCGGCGCGGCGTGCAGCGCGGCGTGTTCTCCAACGAGGCGGGCACAGGCTCCTCGGCCATGGTGCATGCCACGGCGAAGGTGGACAAGCCCGTGCGTCAGGCGCTCTATGGTATCATCGAGGTCTTTTTCGATACCTTTGTGATCTGCACCTTCACAGCACTTATCATCATGGTCAGCGGCGTATGGAAAAGCGGCGTTACGGACGGCACGGTGCTGGCGTCGACAGCCTTTCAACAGAACTTGGGCGGCTTGGGCCAGATCGTGATCGTCATTTCCCTGATCCTGTTCTGCCTCTCGACTGTGCTGGGCTGGTATACCTACGGCGAATCCGCTTTTGCGTTTCTGTTCGGGGCGCGACGGGTGAGGATCTATCGCGTGCTGCACATGCTCATCTGCGCCGCAGGCGCGCTCATCAGCGTCCAGCTTCTGTGGGATGCGGCTGACGTCTGCAACGGTCTGATGGCGATCCCGAACCTGCTGTCTCTGATCTTGTTCGGCGGGATCGTGGTAAAGGACACGCGGGATTTCTTCGCGGAATATGATAAAACGAAACTGACGCGGGAGTGATGACAATGGCAGAGTATCAAAGCATCGAATCCGCCGTGATCCACGGCGGCATCTACGGGGACAAAACCACCGGCGCGGTCAATGTTCCCATCTATCAGACGTCCACCTACGAGCAGCCGGAGCTGGGACGAAACACCGGCTGGGAGTATTCCCGTACCGGGAACCCCACGCGCGCCGCGCTGGAGGCGCTGATCGCGGAGCTGGAGGGCGGTAGTGCGGGCTTTGCGTTCGCTTCAGGCCTTGCTGCGATCACGGCGGTGCTGAGTCTGCTGCGGCAGGGCGACCGTGTGGTGATCTCTGCGGACGTCTACGGCGGGACCTATCGTCTCCTTGATCAGGTCTTCCGCCAATTCGGGATCGCATACACGATTGCGGATACCACGAATCTCGCAGCGCTGGAGAGTGCGTTCACGCCAGACGTGAAGATGCTCCTTGTGGAGAGTCCTGCGAACCCGCTGCTGGGCGTCACGGACCTTGCCGCAGTCTCTGAGCTCGCGCACCGGAATGGGGCGCTCGCAGTGGTGGACAACACGTTTATGACGCCGTGTCTGCAGCAGCCGCTGTACCTCGGTGCAGATGTCGTGGTGCACAGCGCGACGAAGTATCTCGGCGGACACAGCGACCTGATCGCGGGACTCGTCGTGGTGAAGGACACGGCGCTGGGAGAACGCCTGGCCTTTCTGCAGAACGCCTCCGGCGGCGTGCTGGGCCCGTTCGATTCTTTCCTGCTCATCCGCGGCATCAAGACGCTGGCGGTGCGTATGGACCGCCACGTGGAAAACGCGCAGCGGGCAGCTGCGTTCCTGCAGACGCACCCGGCGGTGAAGCGCGTGTATTATCCCGGTCTGCTTGACGCGCAGGGCTATGAGATCAACCGCAGGCAGGCGAAGAACGGCGGCGCGATGCTCTCTTTTGAACTGCGAGAGGGGTATGATGAGCGGAAATTCTTCTCCGCGCTCCGGCTGATCGCACTTGCGGAAAGTCTCGGCGGGGTGGAGAGCCTCGTCTGTCATCCGGCGACGATGACGCACGCCGCCATTCCAAAGGCGCTTCGGGACGATATCGGCATCACGGACAGGCTGATCCGCCTCTCCCTTGGCATTGAAAACATTGACGACCTGCTCTGCGATCTGAAGCAGGCCATTGAGAACAGCGAGGTGTGAACCATGGCAAAATATGAATCCATGCAGGCACTGATCGGCAATACGCCGATCGTGCGCCTGACAAATCTTGGCCTGTCGGATGACGCTCGGCTCTGGGCAAAGCTCGAGACCATGAACCCTGCCGGGAGCGTGAAGGATCGCGTCGGCAAATATATGATCGAGGACGCGGAGCGGCGCGGCCTGCTGCAGCCCGGAGGTACGATCCTGGAGGCCACAGCGGGCAACACCGGTCTCGGCATCGCCTTTGCCGCCCTGGGGCGAGGTTACCGTGTGATCTTTGTCGTCCCCACGAAGTTTTCCCAGGAAAAGCAGACGCTCATGCGCGCCCTGGGCGCGGAGATCATCAACACGCCCCGAGAGGGCGGCATGCAGGGCGCGGCGGAGAAAGCGGAGGCGCTGCGCGCCGCCATCCCCGGCGCGGTCATGCTGGGGCAATTCAAAAATCCTGCAAACCCGCTCGCGCACTATGAGACGACTGGGCCGGAGATCTACAGCGATCTTGAAGGGAAGATCGACTACTTCGTTGCAGGAGCAGGGAGCGGCGGCACGTTTACCGGCGTTGTGAAATACCTGAAGGAGCAAAACCCGTCCATTCAGGGCGTGCTGGCCGATCCCGTCGGCTCCACGATCGGCGGCGGCGAGCACGCGGACTATGATATCGAGGGCATCGGCAACGATTTTGTGCCTGATACGATGGATCTCTCCCTGGTCGATCAGGTCATCAAGGTAACAGACGCCGAGGCGTTCGTGCAGACGAAGAAGTTGGCGGCAAAGGAGGGGCTTATCGTCGGTACCTCCTCCGGTGCGGCTGTGGCTGCAGCGATCAAACTGATCGAGCTCGGTGCGCGCGGCGATATCGTCACGCTCCTGCCGGATCGCGGCGATCGCTATTTCAGCAAGCACCTTTACGACGATTGAAAGAAAAATTGAGTGAAATAAAAATTTTGGTTGACTTTTCGAATGGTTCGTTATATAATCCAACCTGCCTACAATGTTAGTATGTTAAAGGAGACGGCAATGAAGTACACTTTCCGTACCATGATGAATACGATGTACATGCCCATGTGTATGTGCACCCCTTGGTATGCTTTCAAATACGGCTCGTGCCTGATTCCTGATTGATTTTGTCATTCGCAAAGCCAAGACCGGAAGGCGCACGCTTTCCGGTCTTTCTATGTCATAGAGAGGATATCCATGATTGAAATAGAACACCTCAGCAAAACCTATTCCACCTCCCACGGCGCCATCGACGCCTTGGAGGATGTGACGCTTTCCGTTGCCGACGGCGAGATCTTCGGCGTGATCGGGCTCTCTGGCGCCGGTAAAAGCACGTTGGTACGATGTATCAATCTTCTTGAACGCCCGACGTCCGGCGTTGTCCGGATCGACGGCGTAGACTTAATGGCTTTAGGGAGGAAGCAGCTGCTGGAACAGCGACGCAGCATCGGCATGATCTTCCAGAGCTTCAATCTGCTGGAGCAGCGCACCGTGGTCAAAAATGTGCGCTTCCCGCTGGAGATCGCGCATTGGGATCGTGCGGAAGCCAACGACCGCAGTCTGGAGCTGCTGGAGCTGGTCGGCCTCGCCGATCGCGCCGATGCTTACCCGTCACAGCTTTCCGGTGGGCAAAAGCAGCGCGTCGCCATTGCGCGTGCGCTCGCCACGAAGCCGAAATATCTCTTGTGTGACGAGGCGACCAGCGCGCTGGACCCCACCACGACGCAGTCGATCCTCGCGCTGCTAAAGGAGATCAATCAGACGCTCGGCGTCACGATCGTCGTCATCACGCATGAGATGCGCGTCGTGCAGCAGATCTGCGACCGCGTTGCGGTCATCGACCAAAGCCGGATCGCCGAGATCGGCGCGGTGCGGGAGCTTTTTGCCCATCCGAAATCGGACATTGCCCGCGCGCTGCTTCTGTTGGATCCAAAGGAGGTGGGAGCGTGAAAACCGAATGGCTCATCAAGCTCTGGGACAACGGCGTGCTGCAGCTCGGCGTCTGGGAGACGATCTATATGACGCTGCTTGCGACTTTCTTCAGCTATCTTATCGGACTCCCGCTGGGACTCCTGCTTAGTGTCACGGATCCCTCGGGCATTCGCCCGGTCCGTTCGCTCAACAGCGTGCTCGGCGTTATCGTCAACTTCCTGCGGAGCATGCCTTTCATCATTCTCATGATCGCCATGCTCCCGGTGGCGAAATTCATCGTCGGAACCAGCTTGGGCAACAAAGCAGTCATCGTCACGCTGGTGATCGCCGCCGCGCCCTATGTGGCGCGTATGGTGGAAAGCTCCGTCAAGGAGGTGGACGCCGGCGTCATCGAGGCGGCGCAATCCATGGGAGCGGACACCATGCAGATCGTTTGGAAGGTCCTGCTGCCCGAGGCAAAGCCTGCGCTCATCGTCGGCGCCGTGATCTCCACGGTCACGATCCTCGGCTACTCCGCCATGGCGGCCACCATCGGCGGCGGGGGACTGGGGCAGATCGCCATCATCTATGGGCATCAGCGATCCAATCCATTGATCACCTGGACGTGCGTCGCGCTGATCGCCGTCATTGTCCAGATCATTCAGATCGTCGGCATGCGCATCGCGCGCAAGCTCGATCGGCGCGTTAATTGATCAGGAGTGCTTACCAATTATGAGTTTCTATTTTACCGTACTCCTTCGGGAGAATTTCAGATTTGGGCGAATGTGAAAGATACTTCATTCGCAAACCAACCTGAAATTTTCAACAAAAGGAGTTATCAAATCATGAAAAAGATCATTACCATTTTCCTTGCTCTGACGCTGGCGCTGTCTCTGGCGGCGTGCAGCAGCAAAACCGAAGATTCCGCAGCGGCCGGCAGCGCTGACGCTGCAGATCCCGGCGAGCTGGAGACCATCATCGTCGGCGCCTCCGCCACGCCGCACGCTGAGATCCTCGAGCAGATCGAGGACGCCCTTGCCGAGGAAGGCTACGCGCTGGAGATCAAGGTCTTCGACGACTATGTGCTGCCGAACAAGGCCCTCGCGGACGGCGAGCTGGACGCGAACTATTTCCAGCACACCCCCTATCTGAACAACTATAACGCCGAAAACGGCACTGATCTCGTCTCCGCGGCGCTGATCCACTATGAGCCCTTCGGCGTGTTCGGCAACGGCGTGACCGACCTGAAGGATCTGGCTGAGGGTGCGACCATCATCATTCCCGCGGACGGCTCGAACGAGACCCGCGCGCTGTTCGTGCTCCAGCAGGAGGGACTCATCACCCTGCCGGAGGACGCGGACGCCGAGGCCGGCGTGACCACGCTGGACATTGTCGATGACGGCGGCTACAACATCGTTCCTGTGGCGGCGGAGACCGTTCCCGCGCAGCTGGAAAACGCGGACGAGGGCTCGATCGCGGTCATCAACGGCAACTACGCGCTGGCTGCCGGTCTGGACATTGCGGACGCACTCGCCGTGGAGGACGCCTCCGGCGCGGCGGCGCAGACCTATGCCAATATCATCGCCGTTCGCAGCGGCGAGGAAAACACCGCCAAGACACAGGCGCTCGTGAAGGCGCTGCAGACCGCCGCGGTGAAGGATTATATTGAGAGCACCTACAATGGTGCGGTCGTCGCCATTTTCTGATCTACAGGAGGGATCAACATGCAGCCACTGTCCATCCGCACGGCGGACTTTACCGATTCGGTCATCCGCCGCATGACCCGTATCTCCAACCGTTACGGCGCGGTGAACCTCTCGCAGGGGTTCCCGGATTTCGATCCGCCGAAGGCGATCCTGGATCGCCTGTCACAGGTGCCGTATGAGGACTATCACCAGTATTCTCTCACGTGGGGCGCGCAGAATCTGCGTCAGGCGCTGGCAGAGAAGCAGACGAAGTACATGGGCCGCAAAATCGACCCGGATACCGAGATCGTCGTCACCTGCGGCAGCACGGAGGCCATGATGGCCGCCATGATGACGGTGGCAAACCCCGGCGACAAGGTCGTGATCTTTTCGCCTTTCTATGAAAACTACGGCGCGGACACGATCCTCTCCGGCGCGGAGCCGATCTATGTGCCGCTCTACCCGCCGGAATTCAACTTTGACCCTGACGAGCTGGAGGACGCTTTTAAGCAGGGCGTGAAGGCGCTGGTGCTGTGCAATCCCTCCAATCCCTGCGGCAAGGTGTTCACGCGCGCGGAGCTGGAGTTCATCGCGACGCTCGCGCAGAAATATGACGCCTACGTTATCACCGACGAGGTCTATGAGCACATCGTCTACAAGCCCTTCGAGCACGTCTATTTCAGCAGTCTCCCCGGCATGTATGAGCGTACGATCTCTTGTTCGTCCCTCTCCAAGACCTATTCCATCACAGGCTGGCGTCTCGGATACACGATCGCGCCGCCGGAGATCACCGAGCGCATCAAGAAGGTGCATGACTTCCTCACGGTCGGCGCGGCCGCGCCCCTGCAGGAGGCGGTGGTGCCGGGCCTGCGCTTCGGAGAGGACTATTACGAAGAGCTGCTCGCGACCTACACGCGCAAGCGCGATCTGTTTCTGGACGGCCTGCGCACGCTGAAGCTGGAGCACACGGTTCCCCAGGGCGCCTATTACATCCTCATGGACATTTCCGAGTTCGGTTTTGAGAGTGATCTGGAGTTCTGCGAGGTGCTGGCCCGGGACGTCGGTGTCGGCGCCGTGCCGGGGTCGAGCTTCTTCCGCGAGCCGGTGAACCACCTGATCCGCTTCCACTTTGCCAAGAGGGACGAGACGCTCGTTGCCGCGCTGGAGCGGCTGGGCGATCTCAGAGCGAAGATCCCCGCACGCGGGCACAGTTTGGTATGAATGCCGTGCAGACGTTTCAAGCCTATCTCTCCACGCATTGGACGTATTTTCTTTCCATGATCGGGCGGCATTTGGAGGTGAGTGCCCTCTCGGTGGTGCTCGCAATGCTTATTGCGATCCCACTGGGCATTTTGTGTACCCACTCGCCGCTGTTGGAAAAGGCGTCCGTGAAGTTCTGGGGCATGCTGCGCATCATCCCCAGCGTCGCGATTTTGATCGTGCTCATCCCGGTCATCGGGACCGGTGTGGTCCCGGCGGTCGTCGCGCTCACGATCCTCGCGATCCCGCCCATTCTCATCAACACCGCCCAGGCATTCAAGCAGCTTCCGGCGCCTATCGTCGAGGCTGCCGTGGGCATGGGCATGGACGCAAGACAGCTGTTTTTCAAAATCAAGGCGCCGCTTGCTTTTCCGATCGTTTTCACCGGGATCCGCACCGCCATCGTGGAGGTCATCGCGAGCGCGACGCTCGCCGCCTACATCGGCGCGGGCGGACTGGGGGAGATCATCCTCACAGGACTCGGTCTGATGCGCAACGATCTGCTGTGGCTCGGCGGCGTCACTGTGGCGCTGCTGAGCCTCGGCACCGGCTTTTTGCTGAATGTCCTGTATCGGCGCATGACCAGATATCAACGTGTTTGATCCAGAAAGGAAGCTTTTTATGAAAAAATCCATTACCCGTGTATTGTCTTTGCTTCTGACGCTCGTGCTGCTCACCGGCGCTCTGGCAGGCTGCGCTTCGAAAAGCGGCGGCAGTGAGGCCGCTGTTGTGATCGGCTCCAAGGACTTTTCCGAGAGTCAGATTCTCGCTGAGATCTACGCCCTCGCGCTGGAGGACGCCGGCATCCCGGTGGAGCGCAAGCTCAGCATCGCGAACTCCGCTGTCCATACCGCAATCACCACCGGGGAGATCGACCTCTACCCGGAATATACCGGCACGGGACTTCTTGCCGTTCTGAAGCTGCCGGTGGAGACGGATCCGCAGAAGGTTTACGACATCGTCAAGGAGCAGTATCAGGAGCAGTTTGACGTCGTCTGGCTGGATTACGCCCAGGCCAACGACGGTCAGGGACTGGTCATCACGACTGCCGCCAGCGAGGAATACGGCATCAAGACCATTTCCGACCTGCAGAAGCACGCGACCGAGCTGCGCTTTGCCTCTCAGGGCGAGTTTGATGAGCGCGAGGACGGTCTCCCGGCGCTGATCGCCACCTATGGCCCCTTTGACTGGAAGTCCTCCGCGGTCTATGAATATAACCTCCGCTATCAGATCCTCTCCTCCGGCGAGGCGGACGTCGCGCCCGCAGCCACCACGGAGGGCCAGCTGATCGAGGATGAGTTTACGCTGCTGGAGGACGACAAGCAGGTCTGGCCGCCCTACAACATCGCGCCGATCATCCGCGCGGAGGTGCTCGAGGCGCACCCGGAGATCGCCGATGTGCTCAACAAGATCTCTGCTCTCATCGACACCGAGACCATCACCCAGCTGAACTATCAGGTGGACGTGGAAAAGCAGGAGTATGACGAGGTGGCGCAGGCGTTCTACGACTCCATCAAGGGGCAGCTCTAATGGCGGACTGTATCATCTCTGTCTGGAAGCGCTTCGGCATGCCGGAGGCGGCGGCGCCCTGGGTCGATACCTTTCTCATGGCAGAAGATCAAAAACTGATTTCGACCGTGGAAAAACCGTCCTTCACCGCCGGAGATCTCTCCGAGATCTTCGGCGCTGCGGCGGCGGATTACCTCGCCTCGGCATACCGGCGCGGCATTGTCAGTCTTACGGATGAGGTTGAACGGCGCTACCGCTTAAATAATTTTTACGGCATGCTGGACATCTTCGCCATCACGGAGGCGCAGCGGTATCGCGCATTGCCGGAGGATGTGCGGCTTAAGCTGGACGCGTGGTATTTCTCGGAATACTGTGCCGGGCTGGACGACTCGGATATGCCAACGGCAGACGAGATCCTGCCGCTGGAGGAGGTGCTGCGCTTCATCGACGCGCAGGACCGTCCGGTCTATCTGAACTATTGCGACTGCCGCTCGCTGCGCGGCGAGTGCGGTCTGCCCACACAGACCTGCATCACCTATAAAAGCATGCCGAACACCTTTGCCCACCGGGGTCTCTCCGAGCGGATCGACGCCGAGCGCGCCAAGCAGATCGTCCGCCAGGCGGACCGTGCGGGGCTGATGCACACGGTCAACCCCAACGGGATCTGCAGCTGCTGCGGCGACTGCTGCTATCTCTTCCGTGCCCAGCGCGAGCGCGGCAGCCACGGCGTCTGGCCTAAAACGGAACGCATCATCGCGCTGGACGCCGACCGCTGCATCGGCTGCGGTCTATGTACCAGGAGATGTCATTTCGGTGCGCTGACACGCGAGGGCCGAAAGATCCATCTGCATGCAGAGCAATGCGCAGGCTGCGGTATCTGCGCCACGGCCTGCCCCGGCGGGGCGCTTCGGCTGAAGGAGCGTGCGCCGCGAAATGAACAGAAATGAGGCGATCTTATGGCAGCTGCGGTGGAGTTTCGCAATGTCGTAAAAAAATTTCCCGGCGCGAGCTATAACGCGCTGGACCATGTGGATCTTCAGATCGAAGAGGGCGCGCTCGTGACGGTGCTCGGCACCTCCGGCTGCGGCAAGACCACGCTCATCAAGCTCATCAACCGCATCTATGAGCCGGACGAGGGAGAGATCCTGCTGAGCGGTAAGAACATCCAGCAGATCGATCCCATCACGCTGCGCCGGGGCATCGGCTATGTGATCCAGCAGATCGGTTTGTTTCCGCACATGACGATCTATGAAAACATTGCCACGGTGCCGAAGATCCTGAAATGGGACAAGGACCGGATCGATGCGCGCGTGGCGGAGCTGCTCCGGCTGGTGGATCTGCCGCCGGAGGAGTTTCAAACCCGCTATCCCCGCCAGCTCTCCGGCGGGCAGCAGCAGCGTGTGGGTCTGATCCGCGCGCTGGCTGCGGATCCCTCGCTGATGCTGTTTGACGAGCCCTTCGGTGCCATCGACGCGATCAACCGCGCCAATCTGCAGGATGAGCTGCTGCGCATCCACCGACAGTCGAACAAGACTTTTGTCTTTGTCACGCACGATGTCGGCGAGGCGCTCAAGCTGGGCACCCGCGTGCTCATCATGGACCACGGCGCGATCCAGCAGTACGCCGCGCCCGAGGAGATCCTCGCGCACCCGGCCAACGCCTTTGTCGAGGCGCTGATCCGCACCGGGCGGCAGGAGTCGGAAGGAGCGGAGGGCTGAATGCTGCAGTATTTTGCGAAATATTATCCACGCCTGCTGCAGGCGCTGTTGGAGCATTTGGAGATCGTGCTGATCACGCTTTTGATCTCCATCGCGCTTGCTGCGGTCCTCACGCTGCTGATCCGCCGCAGCGAGCGGCTGAGCAACGCCGTGGTGCAGGTGTTCGGCGCGGTCTATTCCATTCCCAGTCTTGCGCTGTTCGCCCTGCTCATCCCCATCACCGGGCTGGGCGAAAAAACGGCGATCCTGGTGCTTGTGGTTTATAACCAGTTTTTGCTCATCCGCAATTTTCTCGCGGGGCTGGAGAGCGTGGACAAAAGCGTCGTGGAGGCGGCCTACGGCATGGGCATGAGCGAGGCGCAGGTACTCAGCTGGATCGAGCTGCCGCTCTCCGCGCCGCTGATCATCGCAGGCGTTCGTCTCGCGCTGATCTCAACCATCGGCATCGCCACCATCGCCGCCACGATCAACGCCGGCGGTCTCGGCAATCTGCTCTTTGACGGCATGCGCACCATGAATACCTACAAGATCCTCTGGGGCGCGCTGTTCTGTGCCGTGATCGCCCTGCTGGCGGACGGCATCTTAAAACGCGTCGAGCTCCACATTCAAAAGAAGGCAGGTATGGAAGCATGAGTTACGAAGCATATAAAGATCCCACGCTGGGTTTTACCACCAAGCAGCTCCACGCGGGCTATAATCCTGCGGAGCACTACCGCTCCAAGGCCGTGCCGATCTATCACACGGCGGCCTTTGAGCTGGGCGACTATGACCGTTGCGTGCGTCTGTTTGAGTATGCCGAGGAGGGCCATTCCTATGTGCGCTTCTCCAACCCGACCAACGATGTGCTGGAAAAACGCATCGCGGCGCTGGAGGGCGGCGCAGCGGCATTGGCGATGGCCTCCGGCATGGCAGCCATCACGAATACGCTTCTGAACCTTGCAAACGCTGGCGATGAGATCCTCGCCGTGCAGACGCTCTACGGCGGCAGCACCACGCTGCTGCGGGATGTGCTGCCGGATTACGGCATCACGGGCCGCTTCGTGGAGGACGAAAACGACATCGAATCCTATCGCCGCGGCATCAACGAAAAAACAAAAGCGATCTACATCGAATGTCTCGGGAATCCCGGCATCAATATTGTGGATTTCCAGGCGATCGCCGACCTTGCCCATGAGCATGGCATCCCTGTCGTGATCGACAATACCTTTGCCACGCCTTATCTCTTCTGTCCCTTTGAGCACGGCATCGACATTGTCTGCTACTCCGCCACCAAGTATCTCGCCGGGCACGGCACGATCATCGCCGGCCTGGTCGTGGAAAAGGGCGGCTTCAACTGGCTGAATGGCAATTTTCCGCAGTTTGAAAAGTTCTTTGAGGAATACGCCGGCTCCATCGAGGAGAAGACCCTGCGGGAGCAGATGTTCACCAAGCGGCTGCGCATCCGCTATCTCACGGAGTTCGGCCCCCACATGAGCCCGCAGAACGCGTTTTATCTCCTGCAGGGCATGGAGACGCTCTCTCTGCGTATGGAGCGCCATGTGTCGAACGCTCGCAGCATCGCAGAGTATTTGAGCGGCAATCCCCATGTGGAATCCGTCAACTATCCCGCGCTGGAGGGGAACCCCTATCACGTGCTGAGCGAGCGGTATTTCCCCAAAGGTCCCGGCGCGATCTTGTCCATCAATGTCAAAGGCGGACGAGCGGCCGCACTTCGGGTTCTGGAAAAGGTGCGGATCTTTGATTACATGGTGAATGTTGGCGACGCCAAGTCACTCATCGTCCACCCCGCGTCCTCTACGCATTTTCATCAGTCTCCCGAAGAGCGCGCCAAAGCGCGGGTGTATGAAAACACGCTCCGGCTCTCCGTCGGCATCGAGGACGTCGAGGATCTGATCGCGGATCTGGAGCAGGCGCTGGAGCCTTAAGGCGAAAAACGGGAGGAAAACAATTGACCCTGTATCAAAAATATCAGACCCTTCGCGCCCATCTGAAATCTCTGGGAAGCGCGGTGGTGGCGTTTTCGGCGGGGGTGGATTCCACCTTCCTGCTCTATGTGGCCCATGACGTGCTGGGCGAAAACTGCGTCGCCGTCACGGCGGCGTCTCATTCGCTGCCGAAGCGGGAGCTGGAGGAGGCGAAGACCTTCTGCTCAGAGCGCGGCATCCGCCATATCATCGTGGAGTCGGAGGAGCTGGAGATCGAGGGCTTCCGTCAGAACCCGAAAAATCGATGCTATCTCTGCAAGCGAGAACTGTTCACCAAGCTCCGGGCGGTGGCGCAGGCGGAGGGTCTTGCCGCCATTCTGGAGGGCTCCAACCTCGACGATGAGGGCGACTACCGGCCCGGCCTGCAGGCGGTCGAGGAGCTGAAGATCGAAAGCCCCTTGCGCCGCGCCTGCTTTACCAAGGAGGACATCCGCGCGCTCTCCAGAGAGTTCGGCCTCCCGACGGCGGAGAAGCAGTCCTTTGCGTGTCTGTCGTCTCGATTCGCATACGGCGAGACGATCAGCGAAGAGCGCCTCTCCATGGTGGACCGCGCCGAGCAGCTTCTCTTGGACCTCGGCTTTCATCAGGTGCGCGTGCGCGTCCACGGCGACCTTGCGCGCATCGAGGTGGGCGAGACGGAGCTTGTCCGCGTACTGGAGCACCGGGCGAAGATCGACGATGCCCTGCGCGGCTTCGGCTTTGCCTATGTGTCGCTGGATCTGAGGGGTTACCGCACCGGGAGTATGAACGAGGTGATCGGACATGTGTGAGCTCTTTGGCTTCTCTGGACGCGCACCGCGCGATCTCGCTCCGGAGCTGCGCGTGTTTTTCAGCCATGGCGCGCAAAACCCAAACGGCTGGGGCATGGCGCAGCGCACGGGGGGCGTCTTCCGGCTGGAGACCGAGGCGGCGCCTTCCCACGAGAGCGCCTATCTCTCGGAGCTTTTGGAAAACCCCGTCACGAGCGCGCTGCTCCTGGCACACATCCGCAAGGCGACTATCGGCGACATCCGATTGGAAAACTGTCATCCGTTCTACGGTCAGGACGCCTCAGGCCGTGGCTGGATGCTGATGCACAACGGAACCGTGTTTTCCGGTCTCAGCACGCAGGGCTTTCGTGACCGTCTGCGCGGCACCACGGACAGCGAGCTGCTGTTTTATTATCTTTTAGAGCGGCAGAACACCGCCATCGCCCAGAAGGGTGCGGCGCTGACCGCGCAGGAGCGGTTTCTCGTCTCCGAGGCGCTGATCGTACCGATATCGCGGCGCAACAAGCTGAATCTGATCTTTACGGATGGGGAACTGCTGTACGTCCATGTGAACATGCGCGGCACGCTCCATTCACGCAGTCTGCCGGAGGGAACGCTCTTTTCAACGCTGCCGCTGACAGACGACGCGTGGGAGGCTGTCCCGATGACCAGGCTGCTCGCCTATGAAAACGGCGTTCCGGTGATTGAGGGACAAAACCACGGCAATGAGTATATCCCCGGCGTCGAGCAGGCGTCTTCGCCGCTGGACTTTGTGATCTGAAGGGTGTGGGGAACATGTCAAATCTCGCATTGGATCAGGCAGTTTATCAGAAATATATCGCGCCGACCGCGCGGCCGCGCACGCCCGCCGTGGGTGTGGAGCTGGAGTTCCCGGTGGTGAATCTTACGGGAGGTCCGGCGGACTTTTCGCTGATCCACCGCGTTACGGAGGCTTTCGTCATACGCTTCGGCTTCGGCGATCAGAAGCTGGACGACGAGGGGAACATCTACGCAGCTGTGGATGAAGAGACCGGCGACTGTCTCTCCTTTGACTGCAGCTACAATACGTTGGAGCTGTCCTTCGGAAAGGAAACGGACATCGGCGTGATCGACGGTCGCTTCCGGACCTATTACAGCTTTCTGCAGGAGCGGCTGCTGCGCGAACACCATACGCTCACCGGCATGGGCATCAACCCCGGCTGGCGGGTGAACCGGCACCAGCCTGTGCCGAACGGACGTTACCGGATGCTGCTGCACCATCTGTCGAGCTACCCGGCGTACGGCGACGCGATCCCGTTTCACAGCCATCCGGATTTCGGCCTCTTTGCCTGCGCGTCGCAGGTGCAGCTCGACGTGGAAACAAAGGACATCGTCTCGACGCTGCACACGTTTTCTAAGCTGGAGCCGTATAAATCGCTGCTGTTCGCAAACTCTCTCTTCGATGCGGACGGCGGATGGCTCCTTGTGCGGGACTGGTTTTGGCGCGAGAGCGTCCACGGTCTGAACCGAAAAAATGTGGACTATTACGACGACACGATCCAGACGCTCCCGGAACTCACGGATTACATCGAGCAGACAAGCATCTTCTGCGCAGAGCGTGACGGGCGGTACTTAAACTTTACGCCCACGCCGCTGAAGCAGTACATCGAGACCGACGCCATGGAGGGTGCGTTTTTCGAAAACGGCGCCTACCACACCACGATCTTTCATCCCTGTCTGGAGGATCTGGCTTATCTGCGTTCCTATAAGCTGGAGGATCTGACCCATCGCGGCACGATCGAATACCGCAGCGTCTGTCAGCAGCCGGTGCGTCAGGTCATGGCCGCGGCGGCCTTCCACGCCGGGCTCGCGGAGGTGCCGGAGCAGGTGCGCGATTTTCTAACCGCCGATCATGCGCTCTACGGACACGGACGGACCACCGCCGAGCTGCGCGACCAGATCAACCGCCGCGGTCTTCCGGATTGGGCGGACCGCAAAGCGGTCTCGAACGCAATGCTGGAGCTGCTGGAGCTAGCGCGTGCGGGACTGGAGCGGCGCGGCAGGGGAGAGGCGCGATTTTTAGAGCCGCTCTATCCGAGGGCTGAACAGCTTCTCAGTCCTGCGCAGGAGCTGCGCGACGCGCTCAAATCCGGCAAAACCATGGAAACTATGATCCGAAGGTATGCAGACCTGACCGGATCTTGATTATCCGAACCCTGAAAGGAATCCTTATCATGCAAAATAAAACCAAAAAAATCGTCTTTCTCGCGCTGCTGGCGGCACTATGCTGCGTCGCGACCATGGTCATCCCGATTCCCACACCGACCGGCGGTTATCTGAACGCGGGCGATATCATCGTTGTTTTTGCCGCTTTGGTCGTCGGTCCCGTTTGGGGAGGCGTTTCCGCAGGCGTGGGCTCCATGATGGCGGACATCCTCGGTGGCTACGCGGCTTACGCGCCGGGCACCCTGATCGCAAAGGGCCTGGCGGCTCTGATCACGGGGTTTGTGTTCCGTCGCACCAAAAAAGCGATCCCTGCCGCGATCTGCGGCGAGCTCGCGATGGCAGCCGTTTACTTTGTGTACGAGGCTGTGGTGCTTGGCTTTGGCCTCGGCGCGGCTGTGGAGATCCTCGGAAACCTCATGCAGGGCGCCGTCGGTGTCATTGGCGGCGTGACGCTTTACTATGCGCTGCGGCGTGTTCCGGAGATCCAGAAGCTTTCCGGAAATGCATCATAATCAGAACCCCTCTGAGATCCTGCTGCTTTTGCTCAGAAGCTCAGAGGGGTGCTGCATTTGCGTAATAACGAATATCTCCCGAAGTGCAAGTTGACGCACCGATCGTTTGACTCTATATACGACCCACTGATAAAGCGGGTGGACTCCGATCGGACGCAGACTCAAGCGGTCATGAAGAATATTTCTCCCTGTATTCGGTCGGCGTTCTTCCGGCATATTTTTTGAACACCCGGGAGAAATGACCCAGCGAGGAGAAGCCCAGATAGGCGGCGATCGCCGTCCCGGTTTTATCTGTATAGCGGAGGAGGCGTTTTGCTTCCTCCGTCTTTTCATTGAGAATAAAATCGGTAAGCGTTTGTCCGGTCTCCGCTTTGAACTTTGTGGAGAGATGCGGGCGGCTCAAATAGACCTCTCTGGCGATCTCGTCTGCGGAGATCGGCTCCGACAGGTGGTGCTGGACATAATTTGCCACAGCGATCGACAGCTTTGTGGGAGCCTTTCCTATGCGGATACGCTCCACGCGCTCGGCAAATTCAAAGATCATATGGTATTGAAGGTTCATGATTTTATCAGGAGCGGTCAGCATTTCGCAGCTCTGAATGAAGGAGTCGCTGAGGCTCAAAGCGTCCTCGACCGCCAAGCCGCCCCGGATCGCGGCACGGGAGGCAAGGGTAGCGGTGACCACAAAGGTGTTCTTCATCTGCCGCAGCTGATCTTTTGCCAGGAGGCCGCCGCGTACGGCCGGCGCGGCAGAACTCCATTCATGCAGGGCTGCCGTATCCCCATGGCTGATCATATTCAGGATCGTCTGTTCCAGCTCATAGGTGTTGTGGGGCGCAGCGTCAGCTTCCGGAGACGTAGCGTCTATTTCACGCTGCATCGTCTCCTTCAGAGATGATTGTTCCGCGTCATAGATCGCGATGTCCTTCAGCTCCAGCTTTTCATCATTGAGGATATAATTGACGGTGCAGAGCATTTGCAGAACGCTTTCCAACGGCATGGGGATAATGCTCTTCATGGCGTTGAGAAAGGCGGGCACATCCTCCGGCGCGACGTCGGCGCGAAAAGCCAGCTCATGCAGCTCCTGATCGCTGTTCGTGATCTGACGAGTCGGGCCAAGGATGATCTTGAGATCTCCGGAATTTATCACGCCATAGTAGTTAAAATGCTGCGTGGAGAAGTAACCGACGTGCGATCCGATGGCCCAGATCTCATCCCGATAAACCGTCATCGGGTCCCTGGGAAGACCGACAATATCATAATAGAAAAGCTGTTCTGAGCCTCGGTATATGCGGATCGGGATGCCGGACAGGCTGCCGATCATCGTGCAGATATAGTTCAGGTCAACATTTTTCATAACGCCCCTCCAAATCTATTACGAGTTTACGATATTTCTTACCAAAGTGCAAGCTATACAGGGATTTCTTTGGTATAATAAAAATCAGAATAAACCGGATCCGTATCAGGAGGCGAAGACATGAAAAAATGGAAAAAGAAAATGGGACAAATGATGCAGCATGTCATCGACATGGCCATGGGCAACGGTCTCATGCAGGAGGAGACCTCGGCTGGCGGTGAGCGCTATGTCACACCGGGGATCGATGCCCTGATCCGTCAGGCCGCTGCCGAGAGCTGTGTTTTGCTCAAAAATGACGGCGTGCTGCCTCTGCATGCGGAGCAGAAGATCGCTGTGTTCGGACGCTGCCAACTGGACTGGTTCTATGTGGGCTACGGAAGCGGAGGAGACGTCCACGCGCCCTATTATGTGAATCTGATCGACGGACTGAAAAATGCGGGAGCGCGGTTCGATACAGAACTTTTCAACCGTTATTACGCCTGGACGCAGGAAGAAGACAACGCGGCGGACCACGGCTGGTGGGGACACTGGCCGTACAGCCACCCGGAAATGCCCCTTGATACAGCCTTGGTGGAGAATGCAGCCAAGTGCGCTGAAACGGCTCTGGTGCTCATCGGACGAGCTGCGGGAGAGGACCGGGAGAACACCTTGACCAAGGGGAGCTACTATCTGACCGATTCAGAGCGTGCCATGCTGGATGCGGTTACACAGCGCTTTTCGCATACGGTCGTTGTGCTGAACATCGGCAGCATCATGGATATGGCATGGACAGAGGATTACGCAGACAATCTGTCTGCGATCCTGATCGTCTGGCAGGGCGGCATGGAGAGCGGGAACGCCGTGGCCGATGTGCTGTACGGCAAGGTCAGCCCCTGTGGCAAGTTGTCGGATACGATCGCTCGGCGCTATGAGGATTACCCCAGCAGCTCGAACTTCGGCGGCAAGGAATATAACGACTACGCCGAGGGCATCTTCGTAGGCTATCGGTATTTCGATCGCCACCCCGAGAAGCTTTTGTATCCCTTCGGCTTCGGTTTGAGCTATACCGCGTTTGAGCTCTCTTCAGCAGTGTGTACGCGCTCCGATACCGGTGTCGCCGTGGACATCACCGTCCGAAATGTTGGCGATCGCGCGGGGAAGGAGGTCGTTCAGCTCTGGTGTTCAGCCCCGGAGGGGAGACTGGATAAGCCCTTGCGCGTCCTCGCGGCCTTCGGCAAAACGAACGAGCTGAAGCCCGGTGAGAGCGAGACGCTGACGCTCTCCTGCGGGGACCGGTGCTTTGCCTCCTACGACGAGGTGAAGCACGCCTTTGTGCTGGAAGCGGGGGAGTACCGCTTTGCCGTCAACACGCAGGCGGCCGGGAGCTTCACGCTTGAACAGGAAGTCCTTGTCGAACAGTGCGAGGCGATCTGCCTGGAAAGCTCCGCGCTTCGGCAGAGGATCCTGGAAGATCTCCCGCAGGCGATTCCCGTTACGGGCGATAAGGGCGGCAAGCTGGCGGACGTCGCTTCGGGCAAGCTCACGCTGGACGCGTTTATCGCCCTGCTTGGTGACGAGGAGTTGGAAGCCCTCACGCGAGGCCACGGCATGATGGGCAGCTCCCTTGGTGTGGCGGGCAACGCAGGCGCTTTTGGCGGCGTGATCGAAAGCTTGAGAGAGAAGGGGGTCTCGCCCATCATCACCTCGGATGGCCCCGCGGGTCTTCGCTTGAAAAAATACTGTGCGCTGATCCCGTGCGGCACGGCGCTTGCCTGCACATGGAATGTCGAACTGGTCGAGGCGATTCATCAGAAGATCGGCGAGGAAATGATCCACTACGGAGTGGACGTACAGCTCGCTCCCGGCATGAACATCCACCGCAACCCGCTTTGCGGGCGGAACTTTGAATACTTCTCCGAAGATCCGCTGCTGTCCGGCAAGATGGCAGCCGCGGTTGTTCGCGGTGTGCAGAGCACCGGACGCGCCTCCTGCCCAAAGCATTTTACCTGCAACAATCAGGAAACGAAACGCAATACCAACGATTCCCGTGTTTCCGAGCGGGCCCTTCGGGAGATCTATTTGAGAAACTTCGAGATCATGGTCAAGGAGGCAAAGCCGCTGACGATCATGACCTCCTACAACAAAGTCAATGGCGTCTGGAGCCACTACAATTATGATCTGGTCACCACCGTTTTGCGTAAAGAATGGGGCTTCGCGGGCACGGTCATCACCGACTGGTGGATGCAGAGATCCGCAAGCCCGGAATTTCCCAAGATCAGAAACAATGCATATCGGGTACGCGCGCAGGTGGACGTGCTGATGCCCGGTGACATGAGCCACATGGCGAAGAAATACAAGTCCGACGGCAGCCTGCTGAAAACGCTCGGTCAGCCGGACGGCATCACCCGCGGCGAGCTACAGCGGACAGCTAGAAATGTGTTGAACCTGATCTTGAAATTAAAATATTGAGGACAGGAGAAAAAAAGTGAAGATGTTTGTATCTCTGCCCGCAAGTCAGGTCAAGTCCGAAGCGGTGACGAAAAAGGAAAAGTGGCTGGGCTATCTGCTCGGCCCTGCCGGAGCGCTGCTGCTGAACGCGGTGCTTGCGACCTATCTGAACGTCTACTATACCGATGTTCTCAATCTGACAACGCTCTGGGGCGGTGCGTTCCTCACGGTATTTCCCATCGTCTCTAAGGTCATTGACGCCGTGACGAACATCGTCATGGGACAGATCATCGACCGCACCCGCACGAAAGAGGGTAAGGCGCGCCCGTGGCTGCTGCTGTCAGCGCCGCTCGTGACGATCACGGCGATCCTGCTTTTCACCGTGCCGGAGTCCAGCGACACGGTCAAGGCGATCTGGGTCATGGTATCGTATAACCTGTTCTATTCCTTTGCCTACACGATCTTCAACATGAGCCACAATCTGATGGTGCCGCTCTCCACCCGCGACGGCACGGCGCGCGGCGGCCTCTCTGCTTTCAACCAGATCACCACGATCATGATGAGCGGCATCCTCGTGGCGCTGGTGTTCCCCATGGTCATCATGCCGATGATCGGCGTGGACAAGTCCAAATGGATCACGCTGATGAGTGTTCTCGCGATCCTCGCGCTGCCGCTGACATTGATGGAGTATTTCTTCACCAAGGAGCGCGTTACCGCAGAGACAGCGGATGCGCCGGATGAAAAAACACCCTTCCGCGAGCAACTCAAGCTCATCTTCACGGACAAGTACATGGTGCTCATGTATGTATATTTCCTCATTTATACGATCGGCACAACGCTGAAAAACCTCGGTCTCGTTTATTACTGCAACTATGTCTTGGGCACCTACAACGACGGCATCACCCAGATGCTGGTCTCCGTGATCGGCGGCATCCCCATGGGCATCGGCATCTTCGCTGTGTGGCCGCTGGCCAAGCGCTTCGGCAAACGGAACGTCACCATGGTGGGCTTCATTTTGTATGCCGTGGGCAGCCTGATCTGCTGGCTGTTCCCGACGAATCTCACCATCGTGCTCGTGGGACAGTTTATCAAGAACATCGGCGGTCTGCCCTGCGCCTACGTGTTCATGGCGCTCTTCGCCGATTGCCTGGATCATCTGGAGTGGAAATCCAATATCCGGCTGGACGGCGCGGCCATGTCCATCTATAACATTATCGCTGTTGCTATGGTGGGCATCATGACCGGTGTCTTCAACTGGATGCTGGCCAGGGCCGGCTATATCGCGCCGGAATCCTTCTCCGGGATCGCTGAGGCAAGCGCATGGCTGGCTGACAAGGGCCTGATCGCCCAAGTGGCCCTGGAGAATCTGAAGCCCGCTGCCGACGGCGTACTGACCGTGGCCATGCAGCAGCCCTCCGCCGTGGGCTGGGTGATATCCTTCGCCTTCGTGGGGCTGGAGGTCTTCACTGGCGCTGCGCTGGCAGTTATTTTGTGGTTCCTGAATGTGGAGAAGAATCTGCCCCAGGAGCAGGCCGAGATCCAGGCACGGAGAACCAAGATCGAGAGCGAATGAAACGATGAAATACAAATCCTGTAAAGAGATCTTTCTGCGAGACCCTTTCGTTATGAATTACAACGGCAAATACTATCTTTACGGCACGCGGAGCGAAACAGCTTTTGTCGGACAGGCGTATGGATTTGATGTCTATATCAGCGACGATCTGAAAAACTGGCGGGGGCCTGTTGAGGCCTTCCGAAGGCCGGATGGATTCTGGAGCAGAAAGAGTTACTGGGCGCCGGAGGTGGTGTGCGCACATGACCGCTTTTATATGTTCGCAACTTTTGCCGATCAACTCGGAGGCCTTGGTACCGCGGTGCTGACAGCCGATCATCCTGAGGGCCCTTTCTCACTCTGGTCGGACGGTTATGTGACGCCGCAAGCCAGGCGGTGCCTCGACGGAACGCTGCATATCGCAGCAGATGGAACACCGTACATGGTGTTTTGTCACGAGTGGCGGCAGATCCGGGATGGCAGCATCTGCGCCGTCCGCCTCTCCGACGATCTCAGGGAGGCAAAAGGAGAGCCATTCCTCCTGTTCCACGCATCGGAAGCGAAGCCATATGTGAAGCCATACTTTTTTAGAAACTACGTGACAGACGGGCCGTTCCTGATCCGCACGGACGATGGGCGGCTGCATCTGCTCTGGTCCACCTATACGAAAAAGGGATATGTGCAGGCTATGGCCCATTCCGATACCGACGAGCTGACCGGGAAATGGACACCCGATGCGGAGCTGCTCTATGACCGCAATGGCGGGCACGGAATGATTTTCCGGGATCAGGCAGGGCAGTATCAAATGTGTCTGCATCAGCCGAACACCTTCCGCCGGGAGCATCCTACGTTCTACCCGCTGGAATATCGAAACAGTCGATTCTATGTACAGGAGGAGAACAGATGATTGCCGTCCGATTGCGAACCGAATACTTGAAAAATCCGATGGGGATCGACATCCAGCAGCCACGACTCATGTGGAACTGTGAGGGCGGCGTGAAGCAGACTGCCTACCAGATTGTCACCGAGCGCTGGGACAGCGGCAAGGTCCAGAGCTCCTCCATGCGTACTGGCTATCCATTGGATCTTCAAAGCCGCGAGCGTGTCAAC
Organism: Oscillospiraceae bacterium; assembly: GCA_017459865.1. Next base: position 6,625 of record JAFUCD010000029.1, on the reverse strand, counting down.
TGGAAAATCCGGCTCTGGGATGAAAATGACGAGCCCGGTGAATACGCGGAGGGCTATTTCGAGATGGGGCTTCTGCACCCGACGGACTGGCAGGCGAAATGGATCACCGGCAACTACCGGGTGAACCGAACGGAGCGTTATCCCGTGGACTGCTTTCGCCGGACCGTGGAGGTGCGGCAGCTGGTCGTCAGCGCGCGGCTGTATATCACGGCCTGCGGCCTTTATGAGGCGCGTCTGGACGGGAAAAGGATCGGCGATTTCTGCCTTGCGCCAGGCATCACCGACTACCGGAAACGTGTGCAGTATCAGACCTACGACGTTACGGAGCTGCTGTCCGAAGGCAGCCATGATCTGACTGTACAGCTGGCGGACGGCTGGTACCGCGGCAGCTGCGGCGCGTGGGGACGCACGAACCAGTACGGCGCGGAAACAAAGCTGCTCGCCCAGCTGGAGATCACCTATTCTGACGGCAGCAGGGAGACGATCGGTACTGATGGAAACTGGGAATGGTCGAACGACGGGCCGATCCGGTTTGCCGATAACAAGGACGGCGAGATCGTGGACGCCCGCTGCGCGCCAACGTACTCCGGCAGGGCAAAGCAAACGAACCATTCTGTCACACCCACTGCCTCCGATAACGTTCCGGTCACCGAGCATGAGCGTTTTCAACCGGTTATCACTACAGCGCCCAACGGGAAAAAGCTTCTGGATTTCGGGCAGAATCTCGCGGGCTATGTTGCCTTCCGGGTGAACGCCCACGCCGGGCAACGCATGCTTTGGCGCTTCGGCGAGATGCTGGACGCGGATGGCAACCTGACGCTGAAGAACATCCAGCTCTCCAATAAAAAGAAAACCACGCCGCTGCAGCAGATCGATTACACCTGCGCCGCGGGCGTGAACGAATACAAAACCACTTTCGCCGTTTTCGGCTTCCAGTATGCCGAGGTGGAGACCGATGTGGAGCTGGATGCGGAGGCGATCGAGGCCGTCGCCGTGTATTCCGACATGGAGGAGACGTCGTCCTTTTCCTGCTCCAACGAGCTCTTGAACCGCTTTTATCGCGCCACGATTTGGTCCACCAAATCCAACAGCCTCGACCTGCCCACCGACTGCCCAACGCGCGAGCGCCATGGCTGGACGGGCGATGCGCAGATCTTTTATAACACCGCGTCGTATCTGTTCTGCTATGCGCCTTTCGGCAAAAAGTATATCCGCGACATGTATGACTGGCAGCGGCGAGACGGCTGTCTGCCGCACATTGTCCCAGACGGCGGCGCGGACTTTTACATGTACACGATGAACGGCTCTGTCGGCTGGGCGGACGCCGGCGTGCTGATGCCATACCGGATGTGGAAGAAGTATGGAGATGCGGAGATCCTGCGCGAGTACTATGACCGCATGGCAAAGTATGCCGCCTTCATGATCCGGCGGATCAGCCGCGACGGCGTTGTGCGGCGCGGGCAGAGCTACGGCGAGTGGGCAGAGCCCGCGGATGTGCGCGCCTTCGCTGTGAAGGACTTTGTTCTTCCGCACCCGGAGGAGAGCACGGCCTACACCGCCTATGTGCTCCGGTGCATGGCGGAGATCGCACGGAAGCTTGACAAGACAAACGACGCAGCCCGCTTTCAGAAAGCGTCGAATCGCTGCAGGGAGGCTTACAGCAAGCTGGTGCGGCAGGAAAAGCATTCTCTCGATACTGACCGACAGGCAAAGCTGGTGCGTCCGCTGGCGTTTGATCTGCTGGATGCAGAGCAGACCGCATTTGCAAAAGAACGTCTGCTTCTGGCCATGGAGCACTACGGATGGCGGCTCGGCACGGGCTTCCTCTCCACACCTCTGATTCTGGACGTGCTTTCGGAGATCGACATAGAAGCGGCCTATCAGTTACTCGAAAATGAAGAACTCCCCGGCTGGCTGAGTATGCCGAAGGCCGGAGCGACCACGATTTGGGAAGCTTGGGAGGGACCGAATTCCACCAGCGGCGGTATCGGCAGCCTGAACCATTATTCCAAGGGTGCAGTTTGCGAATGGCTGTTCAAGACCGTGTGCGGCATCCGCGTGGACGGAGAGAATCATTTTGTGATCGCGCCGCAGCCCGGCGGACACTTCACCTTTGCCGAGGCAAGCTACAACAGTGTTTACGGCCAGGTGGAGAGCGGTTGGCGCTGTGAAAACGGCAGGGTGGAGTATACCGTCACGATCCCGGCCAACACGACGGCGGAGTTCATTACCCCTGACGGAACGAGACGGACGCTTCACGCCGGGGAGAACAATATCGCAGGCTGAACCAATGTAAAAAAGCTCGCGCCGGAGTTTTTACGTTTGGCACAGGACGATGTGAAGCAAAGCATTCTGGAGTCAAATACTACTTTTGACCATAAAAATTCCTATAAGTAGAAAGAAAAACACCCGGATCCGTGAAGAAGACTACGAATCCGGGTGAAGTATCTTTGCTGTTTGGGGTTAATTTTTGTAAATCTCGCTTCGAGACGCTATTTGTCAAGGTGTTTTTTTCATAGATTCTCCTGTGCAAATGGAAAAAAAGAAACAGACCGACGGACTCTTTTTCAAGATTCATCGGTCTGTTGTTATATGGCGAATTTTGCTTGAGTGTGTCACTCCCTCTTTTCGAGGCTGGCAAGAGAGAAGTCCAAAATACGAGCTTTCCGTTCTGTCAGCATCGTCAGATAAAACCGCTTTTGGAGGTCGCTCATAAACGGAGTGGCGTCAATGATCTCTTTGATATTATCCATATTAATCCGGGGAACGATGCGCTTCAGAGCCCGGTTACAGTCCTCGTTCTGCAAGGAGGAAATGAAGTCAAAATACTTGATCTTCTTTCCGTTCATGGTGATGGCGGAGGTGGGAATGTCAAAGATACGGAAATTTCGCTCATTCTCATCCGCAAGCACGGCCTCCATGATGTCCTCGTCCGCCTGAGGATAGAGGCTGCTGCCGCAGTCATAGACCGGGGCAAGAGTCATTTCGTCGGTCACGGTGTTGTAGAGAAAGCCCCAGTTACCGTTATGTCGATCCCAGTTTCCGATCAGAGCGTCCACGATGAACATATCCCAAAAGCGTTTCAGCAGCTCCGCGCTGTCCACGGCGGTCTGTTCCTCAAAGGTATAGAGAATATCGGACAGCTCCGTTCCGTAACCGTTGCGCTCGGAATCGATCATCTGATTCTTCAGAGAAGCAAAGTCCTGCAGGGTCACGCCCGGCTCGGTAAAATCGCGGCAGGCCACGACGATCTTTTTCTTTCCTCGGACGGTATAGGTGCCGAGGAGCGTTTTCTGCACAGGGATACCAATACTCTCATAGATCTGACAGCCGAGATATTCCGAGAAGCAGCTGTTGCTGTAACTCATATCCGGGTTTCGCTTGGCTTGCGCCGGGAATTTGAGCATATATTGCTCGCCATCATAGATCACGGAGATTTTGTTTCCGTTGGCGCCGGCGTAGGCTTTATTCTTCTTTTTCAATTCCGTAAAATCAATGGTGGTCAATGCTTCACGCCCTTTCGATTCTTAAATACTTTTCGCGAAGATACCACGCCTGCTCGGGGCTGATGATCTGATTGACCTCCGCATTGTTGATATCCGTTTGCAAATTACAGTAGTCGCAGTCCCAGCGCAAATACTTTTCACCACGATCAAGTTTGTCCCATGCCGCCTTCATCACGCTGACAGAATCCGCGAGGAACGGCGGCAGACCGCACTCCAGATAGGCTTGATCTTTCGGCAGTCCTGTCGTGTGATCGTAGGGAGAGGATAGCTCCATCATATCCTCCATTGTGCAATTAAGCGCCCTGGCGAGCTGCTGGACGGTCTTCGCGGAGCAGCGTTCAATGTCGCTCCTGCCGGCGCAGATGTCCATGATCGTTGTTTTCGGCACACCGCTGATTTTGGAAAGATGATATTTACTCATCTGTCGCTGGTCGAGAAGAGATTGTAAATCCATATCGCGCACCTCTTTTCTGATTGCCTTTATTATATCGGCACGCCGACCTAATGTCAAGAGAACAGAGCCGTGACAACCTGCATCATCACGGCTCCGTTCTGATCTTAGCCATTTTTACTTAGCTGAAAACAAGTTCCAACAACACAATTTCCTCTTCGGCCTGCCGGATACTGTTCATCAGCCCTACCCATTTCATCTGATCGGTGACTTTCAGTTCCTCCGTCATGCCCTCGGACTTTGCCATCTGCACTATGAGTTGCTCTGTCCGGGAACGTGCCGTCTGCTCGATCTCCATAAGGTGTGCTGTCAGTCTGCCGCTGGTCAAAAGATTGGTATAACATAGATTTTTAGATTGTATCTGTTCTTTGCTTTACATGTGCATTTCAGACTTCAACACTTCTTAGCCTGCGCTGAAAGGCTGTACCTCCGGAATCTGTATCAAGGAGTGATAAAAATAGGATACCTTTTGTATTGCTCAAACAGTACATTCTCTACTCGAGTGAGAAATTGTGCAGGATAATAGTCCGAGAGCTCACGAAGGACATTTAAAAGATCGTTTCTGCTTAGTTGCAGTCGGAGCTGTTGCCCATATAGCTGCTCTGCTGCGGAAACCTGCTCATTGAAATCCTCAGAAAATGGCTTCGCGCGAATGCGCGATATGCAGCTGTATATATCTTCAGTCAGCGGATAGTCGTTCATATCTGATAGAAGAGAGAGACCGTGGTCGAATAGCGGGCATAACCGAAATTCCTTCGTTTTCTCGTTGCGAAGAACGGCAAGGTTATTCGTATGACGATCTTCGTTCAGAAAAAATGCATCCAGCTCCAGTATCGCAGTGATATATGCTCCGACATCTTTAAGCTTGGTCGTCTCTTCAATGAAACGAACTGTATAAGCGATTTTCTCCACTGGTTCCATTTGTGCAATATATGCTGCGAGTCCCTGGCCGTAAAATGTGCGATGCAGACGCTCAAGTGGGATGAGCATTTCATCGGATGATTTGAAATTGTTGCTTGCACATCCGGTTTTCGTTCCGGAATCCGTAAGGATCTGTATAGGAGTGTACCGAACAAATTCTTTTATGTTGCTTAACTCCAGTACCCTGGATACAACAACTTCCGATAGCGCTTCGTATCCCATGTGATCAGCTTTATACCACACATCTCCCAATCGCCACTTCGGTTGATCCCCTTTGGAAGTGTGGTTTTGGAGCGGCTCTTTTGAGAGTCCGCGTATATCAATAGTTTGCATGCTTTTCGCCTCTCTTCTTATATCGAATCTTTAGCCAGAGCGCATCATCAGCTGTGCGCCCTTTTGTTTTCTCTACGATTTGCAATGGATCATAATCTGTCAGACCATAAGCACGCAATAATTCGTTTTTGTCTCCTCGCGTATCAGGGAAACAGCGATCGGCGAGAAACTGCTCAAAGTCATGCCAGGTAGGCTCGCTAATAACGCCAAACGCCCGATGCAAATAATCGTCGGTCTGGTTTTGAATATAGATCTTTTGGTGAAGATAATCGACGTCAATCACAGTACAGGGATGTGTTTTGTACATAAGAATCATTCGCATTGTGCAGTCTTGAGGGATCGGCGGAGTCAGATATCGCCCAACGACTTGTCTGGATGTTCCAAAGCAATCCGCAATTTCCTGTACCGTCTTGCCTTCATCTCGGAACCTTCGCATTTTAGCTACCTCTTTTTCCGAAAACTTTTTCTTCCTTCCGGCGTTTCTTGGATTCTTTTTTTCTACAAGCTGTGCGATCTTCCGCAGTTCATGCTCGTTATCAGTTCCAAACAATTCTATACAAAGCTGCCGATAATCTGTTTTCATGACGAATCACCTCGCATTTTGGAAAAGCAACTATTTTAATTTAGTTGCATTATATCATCAATACCAGAAGGCGTCAAGTCGTATGGTGACTATTACACAGTTGCGTCAATACTTTGGGGCATCTCCGTCTAATAAAGGTGAAGATGCCCCGCAATCATTTTCTGATCCGTGTGCTTACGAAATCTTTTCTTTCTCTGCCGGATAAGCAGGGAAGACCGCTGCAGTTCCTGCAATGGCTTTTCGGCCTGCGCGGATAACGCGCTCGCGGATGAGTTCGGACGCCGGCTTCGTTCCGACGAAGGTGCGCTCGACGCGATAGAGCCCGCGGCCAAGCTTGTATTCTTTCACCATGTTGGTGCCTCCTTCTTAAGAAATGTACATAAAACCGAGCAGGGAAGTGATTCCCGTCGATTGAGCGGTATAGACGATAAAAAGTCCTGCAGAAACAAGTCGGAAGTCGTTTTAAATGGTAATATGTGTAAAATTTTGTTGTAGTGGGTACACCATCCTCGGAAGCGGCCTCCATCTTGAAACGGTTCATCGCCTCGCGAGCATTGGGGTTCACGAGATTGTTGCTGGACTTCGCCATCTTGTTTCACTCCTTTTCCTATTCGGGATCACTCCCGGTCATATTGTGTGCAGATCTGCGTGAAAGATACGGAAAAAACGATTTGTTTGTAACTTTCCGTTTCATCACGTCTTCTCTGCGTCGAAAACAGTTTGTGCAGGATCCATTTCGTTTACACATGAAATATCAACCAATCGCGACTTTCTATATCTTGTTAAATGAATATTTTAAATCGACAAACATGAAAATTCCGTATTGAATCT
>JAFUCD010000028.1 GCA_017459865.1 Oscillospiraceae bacterium | reverse complement strand
GGCTTACGACCATCAGCTGATCGACAAGGCCGCCGAGAAGATCGTCGAGACCGCCAAGCGCACCGAAGCGAAGGTCTCCGGTCCCATCCCCCTGCCGACCAAGACCGAGATCGTCACGATCCTGCGCGCTGTTCATAAGTACAAGGACAGCCGTGAGCAGTTTGAGCGCCGCACCCACAAGCGCCTGATCGACATCATGAACCCGACCCAGAAGACGGTCGAGGCCCTCATGAACCTCGAGCTGCCCGCCGGCGTGGAAATCGATATTAAGCTGTAATTGCTTAAGATCATCACAAGCCCTCGGCAGAGTTTGCGGCGCGCACGCCGCAAAAGAAGTCCAATCATTTTTGTGCCGGAACTTCGTTTCGGTGCAAAAATACCGCTCGCGAAGCGCAGGTGGCTCTCGCTCAAAAGCGCCGCTTTTGAGGCCGAGACGCCGGAGCGTAGCGCAAGCTACTCCACGAAAGCCCATTTTGATGGGATTTCGTGGAAACGAAGTCAATCACCCCAACCCACATTAAATAGATAGTGGGCGGGTCAAGTCAGAAGCCTCTGTCAAGGCACCCAATGGTCTTGTTAAGCGGTCTGACCAATAACCTGAAGGAGGAAATCCCATGAAAAAAGCCATCATCGGCAAAAAGGTCGGCATGACGCAGATCTTCGATGAAGCAGGCAAGGTCGTTCCGGTCACCGTGATCGAAGCCGGCCCCTGCACGGTCACCGCGAAGGCGACCAAGGAAAAGGAAGGCTATGACGCCGTCCAGCTCGGCTTCGAGGAAGTTGCCGAGAAGAAGCTGTCGAAGCCCGAGAAGGGCCACCTGGCCAAGGCGGGCGTCGGCAACCTGAAGCATCTCAAGGAGTTCAGACTTGAGGATTGCGCATCCATCAATGTCGGCGACGTCCTGAAGGCGGACACCTTCAAAGAGGGCGACAAGGTCGACGTTACGGGCATCAGCAAAGGTAAGGGCTACGCCGGCGTCGTCAAGCGCTTCGGCCAGGGCCGTACCCCCATGACCCACGGCGGCGGTCCTGTGCACCGTCACGCCGGCTCCATGGGCTCCAGCACCGACCCCTCCCGTATCTTCCCGGGTAAGAAGCAGGCCGGTCACATGGGCGTCGAGCAGGTCACCGTTCAGAATCTGGACGTGGTCAAGGTCGATCCCGAGCTCAACATGATCGTCATCCGCGGCGCGATCCCCGGCCCGAAGGGCGGCATCGTGTATGTCAAGAGCACCGTCAAGAAGCAAATCGTCAAGAAGGGCGACGCCGGTGTCTCCTCCAACCCGCAGAAGGCCAGCGGCCGCAACCCGCAGAAGGCTTCCGCCAGAAAGTAAGGAAAGGAGAGTTAAGAAATGCCGAAAGCAAATCTGTTCAACATGGCCGGCGAGAACGTCGGCGAGGTTACCCTCTCCGAAGCCGTTTTCGGGGTGGAACCCAACAAGTCCGTGCTGCACGATTCCGTCAAGAATCATCTCGCCAACTGCCGTCAGGGCACGCAGAGCGCGCTCACGAAGGGCGAGGTCAGCTACACCACCGCCAAGCCCTGGCGCCAGAAGGGTACGGGCCGCGCCCGTGCCGGTTACAAGGGCTCCCCGGTGTGGACCCACGGCGGCGTCGCGTTTGCGCCGAAGCCGCGTGACTACAGCTACACGCTCAACAAGAAGGTCAAGCGTCTCGCGCTCAAGAGCGCGCTGAGCGCCAAGGCCGCCGAGGAGAAGATCCTCGTCGTCGACGGTCTAGCTGTCGACGAGATCAAGACCAAGCCCTTCAAGGCGTTCCTCGACAAGATCGGCGTCGACGGCAAAGCGCTCGTCATCACCGAGAACGTCGATGAGAAGGTCATCAAGTCCGCCCGCAACATCCCCGGCGTGACCACCACCACCGCCACCATTCTCAGCCCCTACACGATCCTGAACAACCGCGTTCTGGTCGTTGACAAGGCTGCGCTCCAGAAAATCGAGGAGGTGTTCGCATGAAAACCGCATACGACGTCATTCTCCGTCCGATCATCACCGAGCAGTCCATGGAAGACCTCGACATCAAAAAGTATGTGTTTGAAGTCGCCCCCAGCGCCGGCAAGATCGAGATCAAGAAGGCGATCGAAGAGATCTTCGACGTCAAGGTCATCAAGGTGACCACCACCTATATCCATCCGAAAGAGAAGCGCGTCGGCGGCAACCCCTCCGGCATGACCGCCAAGCGCAAAAAGGCCGTGGTCAAGCTCTCCGCCGACTCGAAGAACATCGAGATCTTCGAGGGCATGGTGTAAGGGAGGTAAAAGAGAATGTCTATTAAAACTTACAAGCCCACTACCCCGGCCCGCCGTCAGATGACGGTCTCCGGCTTCGACGGCGTCGACAAGCACGCCAAGCCCCAGAAGGAGCTCGTCGAGGTCCTGAAGAAGCACGCCGGCCGCAACAGCTACGGCAAGATCACCGTCCGTCACCAGGGCGGCGGCAACCGCAAAAAGTACCGCGTCATCGACTTCAAGCGCAACAAGGTGGACATGAACGCCACCGTCCTGCGTCTGGAGTATGACCCCAACCGCAGCGCGTTCATCGCTCTGTGCGAGTATGAAGACGGCGAGCGCCGCTACATTCTCGCGCCTGTCGGTCTGAAGGCCGGCGACACGATCGTGTCCTCCGCCTCCGCCGATATCAAGCCGGGCAACGCTCTGCCGCTGGCGAACATCCCCGTCGGCACCGTTATCCACGCCATCGAGCTCTATCCGGGCAAGGGCGCGCAGCTCGTCCGCTCCGCCGGCGTCGCCGCGCAGCTGATGGCCAAGGAGAACGGCATGGCGACCGTGCGTCTGCCCTCCGGCGAGTACCGCAAGGTCCGCATGAACTGCGTCGCCACGATCGGCCAGGTCGGCAACATCGACCACGCCAACGTCTCCATCGGTAAGGCCGGCCGCAAGCGCCACATGGGCATCCGCCCGACGGTCCGCGGCTCTGTCATGAACCCGAACGACCACCCCCACGGCGGCGGCGAGGGCAAGAGCCCCGTCGGTCGTCCCGGTCCTGTGACCCCCTGGGGCAAGCCCGCCATGGGTTACAAGACCCGCAAGAAGAAGAACGCTTCCGACAAGTATATTGTCAAGCGCCGCAACGCGAAGTAAGGAGGGTGACGTAAATGAGCAGAAGTATCAAGAAAGGCCCGTTCGCCGCGCCCGAGCTTCTCAAGCGCGTCGACGAAATGAACAAGTCCGGCGACAAGAAGGTCATCAAGACCTGGAGCCGCGCCAGCACGATTTTCCCGTCCTTCGTCGGACACACCATCGCTGTCCACGACGGTCGCCGTCACGTCCCCGTGTATATCACGGAGGACATGGTCGGTCACAAGCTCGGTGAGTTTGCGCCCACGCGTACCTTCCGCGGTCACGCCGGCAGCAAGACCGCCGGTAGATAAGGGGGAGGAACCATGGAAGAAAAGAAAACTGCACGGGCACAGCTGATGTATGCCCGCATCGCTCCCCGCAAGGTTCAGATCGTCTGCGATATGATCCGCGGCAAGGACGTCAAGCTCGCCGAAGCTTATATGCAGCACACGCCGAAGGCGGCCTGCGAGCTGATGCTGAAGGTGCTCAAGAGCGCCTGCGCGAACGCCGAGAACAACTTTGAGATGGACCCCGAGAACCTCTATGTCGCCGAGGCTTACTGCGGCGCCGGCCCGATCCTCAAGAGAGGCCGTCCGAGAGCACAGGGTCGTATGTACCGCATCAACAAGCGCACCAGCCACATCACCATCGTCGTGGCTGAGAAAGACTGAGGGAGGAGGCAGAATATATGGGACAGAAAGTTCATCCGCACGGCATGCGCGTCGGCGTCATCAAGGATTGGGATTCCCGCTGGTACGCCCGTGACGAGAAGGTCGGCGATCTGATCGTCGAGGATTACAACATCCGTCAGTATCTGAAGAAGACCCTGTATTCCGCAGGCGTCCCCACCATCGAGATCGAGCGCGACAGCGCGAAGGTCCGCATTTTCATCCACTGCTCCCGCCCCGGCGTCGTGATCGGCAAGGGCGGCGCGGAGATCGAGCGCATCCGCCTCTCCGTCGAGAAGATGATCGGCAAGCCGGTCGCCCTCTCCATCGTCGAGGTCCGCACGCCCGATACCAACGCTCAGCTCGTCGCTGAGAACATCGCCGCGCAGCTCGAGAAGCGCATCGGCTTCCGCCGCGCGATGAAAAACGCCATGGGCCGCGCCATGCGCATGGGCGCCCGCGGCATCAAGATCATGTGCTCCGGCCGTCTGGGCGGCGCCGAGATCGCCCGCACCGAGTGCTATCACGAGGGCACCATCCCCCTGCAGACCATCCGCGCCGACATCGAGTACGGCTTCGCCGAGGCCGCGACCACCTATGGCCGCGTCGGCGTCAAGGTTTGGATCTACAAGGGCGAGATCCTTTCCCAGACCCTGCGCACCACCCCGCGCACGATGGATCTGAATCGCCGCGACGACCGTCGCCGCGACCGTCGTGACGGCGACCGCAGAGGCCGCGGCCGCGGCGGCTACAACCGCGACCGTCAGGGGAACGGCTACAACCGCGACCGCCAGGGCGCGCCCCGTCAGGGACAGGGCAACCGTCCGCAGGGCGGCTACAACCGTGGCCCGCGTCCGGCAGCTCCGGCTGCTAAGGAAGGAGGCAACAACTAATGCTGATGCCCAAAAGAGTGAAGTACCGCAGAGTGCAGCGCGGTCGTATGACCGGCAAGGCCACCCGCGGCAATAAGGTCACCTACGGTGAGTTCGGCCTGCAGGCTACGGAGCCCAGCTGGATCACCTCCAACCAGATCGAGGCGGCCCGTGTCGCCATGACGCGTTACACCAAGCGCGGCGGTCAGGTCTGGATCAAGATCTTCCCCGACAAGCCCGTTACGCAGAAGCCCGCCGAGACCCGTATGGGCTCCGGTAAAGGCTCTCCCGAGTACTGGGTCGCCGTCGTGAAGCCCGGCCGTATCATGTTCGAGATCGGCGGCGTTTCCGAGGAAGTGGCGCGTGAGGCGCTGCGTCTGGCGAGCCACAAGCTGCCCTGCAAGACCAAGATCGTCTCCAAGGCAGATACTGAGAATGGTGGTGAATAAGATGAAGGCAAGTGAAATTCGCTCCATGTCCGCCGAAGAGCTGCAGAACAAGCTCGTCGAACTGAAGAAGGATCTGTTCATGCTCCGCATGCAGCACGCCACCAATCATCTTGACAACCCCGTTAAGATCTCTGCCGTGCGTCGCGACATTGCCCGAGTCAAGACCGTGATCCGCGAAAAAGAGCTCGAGGCTTGAGGAGGTAAGTGAGAATGAACGAGATTAGAAATACTTCCCGTAAGGTCCGCGTGGGCAAGGTCGTTTCCGACAAGATGGACAAGACCGTCGTTGTCGCCGTGGCTGACCACGTCGCGCACAAGACCTATAAGAAGATCATCGGTCGGACGTATAAGCTCAAGGCGCACGACGAAAACAACGAGTGCGGCGTCGGCGATACCGTCCGCGTGATGGAGACCCGCCCCCTGTCCAAGGACAAGAGATGGCGCGTGGTCGAAATCGTTGAGAAGGCCAAGTAAGGAGGTAACCTAAATGATCCAGCAAGAGACTTTTCTGAAGGTTGCCGACAATACCGGCGCCAAGGAAATCAAGTGCATCCGCGTTCTGGGCGGATCCAAGCGCAAGTATGCCAGCATCGGTGACGTGATCGTCGCTTCCGTCCGCAAGGCCGCGCCCGGCGGCTCTGTGAAGAAGGGCGACGTGGTGAAGGCCGTCGTGGTCCGCACCGCGAAGAGCGTCCGCCGCGCCGACGGCACCTATGTGCGCTTCGACGACAACGCCGCTGTCATCATCAACGGCGAGGACAAGAACCCCAAGGGCACCCGCATCTTCGGGCCCGTGGCGCGCGAGCTGCGCGACGCGGACTTCATCAAGATCCTGTCCCTGGCTCCGGAAGTTATTTAAGGAGGACACATCTATGAATATCAGAAAAGACGATAAGGTAGTGGTCCTCTCCGGCAAGGATAAGGGCAAGCAGGGCACCGTCCTGAAGGCCGATCCGAAGAACGGCAAGCTCGTTGTCTCCGGCGTGAACGTCGCCACCAAGCATCAGAAGCCCCGCAAGCAGGGCGAAGAGGGCGGCATCATCAAGGTCGAGACCCCGATCTACGCCAGCAAGATCGCGCTGTACTGCCCCGACTGCAAGAAGGGCGTCCGCTTCGGCATTACGCGCGACGGCGACAACAAGGTCCGCGTCTGCAAGAAGTGCGGCCACAAGTTTGACTAAGGAAAGGAGAGACTGCTATGCCTACTATGAAGACCAAGTATCAGCAGGAAGTCGCTCCTGCTCTGATGGAGAAGTTCCAGTATAAGTCCGTCATGCAGATCCCGAAGCTCGACAAGATCGTTGTCTCCGTCGGCTGCGGCGACTGCAAGGACAATGCCAAGGCGCTCGACGCCGTCATCAAGGACATCACCGCGATCACCGGTCAGAAGGCCGTCGCCACCGTTGCCAAGAAGTCCGTCGCGAACTTCAAGCTCCGCGAGGGCATGCACGTCGGCGTCAAGGTCACGCTGCGTCAGGACCGCATGTGGGAGTTCCTCGACCGTCTGTTCAACGTCGCTCTGCCCCGTGTCCGCGATTTCCGCGGCATCTCGGCTGACGCGTTCGACGGCCGCGGCAACTACAGCCTCGGTCTGAAGGAGCAGATCATCTTCCCCGAGATCGAGTATGACAAGATCGAGAAGCTCCGCGGCATGAACATCGCCATCATCACGACCGCGAAGACCGATGAGGAAGCGCGCGAGCTGCTCCGCCTCATGGGCGCTCCGTTCGTGACCAACGCTTAAAGGAGGAGGAAACACAATGGCTAAGAAATCCATGATTCTCAAGCAGCAGGCCCCTGCGAAGTACTCCACCCGCCGCTACAACCGCTGCAAGATCTGCGGTCGTCCCCACGCCTATCTGCGCAACTACGGTATCTGCCGTATCTGCTTCAGAGAGCTGGCGTACAAGGGACAGATCCCGGGCGTCCGCAAGGCTTCCTGGTAAATTTCGTCCCGCTCGTCGCGAGCCGCCCTCGCAGTACCTTTGTACAGCTTCGGGCGACGCGCATAGAGCGAAACGAAATTTCCTCAGGAATCCGGCTTGCCGGATTTCCTGACATCATACTGTACTCCCGCCGTCTGTGCGTTTTGCATGGTCGGCGGGCGTACGTGTCCTTGGAATCCGTTGAATTTTAGCGCCAAACGGCACTCTTTTTGTGCAAGACGGTATGAAAACCGGGAATTTGTGCTAAAATTTCATCGGTTTGCACAAATGACATTGACAAGCTGTCGTGCTATAATAAATTGGTTTGACCTGTCAGGGTTTGACCGCGTGAATTTGCTTTCCGTCTGGATCTGCGGAGGGCGCTTTTGCGCGTTTAGACCGTTGCGGGACAAGGACTTTTCAAGGTGTACGAGCCGAGGCACTCTCACGGCCGAGGCGCGTAAAAACGGCTGCAAAAACCGAGCTGTCGCGGGACCGAAAAACCGATCGAATCCACCTGAGGGCGGGCTGCCTTTGGCAGAACGCACGAACGGGAGGCGACCGGACTTCCGGGAGCAAGGCACCATCGGTCGAGCCACCACACCAGGACAAGCGCCAATCCCCGTAACGCATACAAAGTTCTTTGGTACTTTCTTTCAAGAAAGTACAGGGATGGCGAAAGGCCGCAGGGAATCAGGCATTCATGCGGAACCTCGCCGCCCAAGCCGGAACGACCGGCAACTTCGAACAAGGAGGAACACACTATGCAGATCACTGATCCCATCGCAGACATGTTGACCCGTATCCGCAACGCCGGTTCGGCCAGACATGACACCGTGGATGTCCCCAGCTCCAAGATGAAAAAGGCGATCGCCGAGATCCTTTTGGAGGAAGGCTACATCAAGAGCTTCCAGCTGATTGATGATGGCACGCAGGGCGTCATCCGCATCACGCTCAAGTATCTCCCCGGAAAAGAGAAGGCTATCCAGGGCCTCCGTCGCGTTTCCAAGCCCGGCCTGCGTGTTTACGCCGGCGCTGACGAGCTCCCGCAGGTCCTGCGCGGTCTCGGCATCGCGATCATCTCCACCTCCAAGGGCATCATGACCGACAAGAAGGCGCGCGCAGCGCACGTCGGCGGCGAAGTCCTCGCGTTCGTGTGGTAAGGAGGGAACGAGATGTCTAGAATTGGTAGAGCTCCCATCGAGCTGCCCGCAGGCGTTGATTTCAAGGTCGAGGGCAAGCACGTCACCGTCAAGGGTCCCAAGGGCGTCCTGGAGATGGACGTTGTCCCCGAGATCGACGTGAACGTCGAAGGCAATGTGGTCCACGTGACCCGTCCCTGCGACGAGAAGAAGTATCGCTCTCTGCACGGCCTGACCCGCACGCTGGTGCACAACATGGTCGTCGGCGTGACCGATGGTTTCCAGAAGACCCTGGAGATCAACGGCGTCGGCTACAGAGCGACGAAGGAAGGCACCAACCTTGTCATGAACCTCGGTTATTCCCATCCTGTCACTGTCGCCGAGACGGACGACATCAAGATCGATGTTCCCAACCCGAACACCGTCGTGATCAAGGGGATCGACAAGCAGAAGGTCGGCCAGTTTGCAGCTGAAGTTCGTATGAAGCGTCCTCCCGAGCCGTACAAGGGCAAGGGCATCAAGTATGATTACGAGCATATCCGCCGCAAAGAAGGCAAGACCGGCGCGAAGTAATTGGAGGTGTGCCTGAATGATTAAAAGACCCAACACGAAAGCGCAGCGCATGCAGCGCCATAAGCGCGTCCGCGGGAAGGTCTCCGGCACGGCTGAAAGACCGCGTCTGAGCGTTTTCCGCAGCGAAAACCACATTTACGCCCAGGTCATCGACGACGTGGCGCAGAAGACTCTCTGCTCCGCTTCCTCCGTCGAGAAGGGCTTCGAAGGCACCGGCGGCAACGTCGAGGCGGCTGCCAAGGTCGGCAAGATGGTCGCCGAGCGCGCCGTTGCCAAGGGCATTGAAGAGGTCGTGTTCGACCGCGGCGGCAACATCTATCACGGCCGCGTGAAGGCACTGGCCGACGGCGCCCGCGAGGGCGGCCTGAAGTTCTGACGGGAGGAGGAAACGAATTATGGCTTACAACAACGATAGAAATGATCGCCGGGATCGCCGCAATCGCGACGAGGAGCCCCAGGAGTTCACCGAAACCGTCGTCTCCCTGAACCGCGTTTCCAAGACCGTTAAGGGCGGCCGTGTCATGAAGTTCTCCGCGCTGGTCGTCGTCGGCGACGGCAAGGGCCGCGTGGGCTATGGTCTCGGCAAGGCGGCTGAGGTCTCCGAAGCCATCCGCAAGGGCCTTGAGGATGCCAAGAAGAATCTCTGCACCATCACTCTGCAGGGCACCACGATCCCGCACGAGGTCATCGGCGCGTTCGGCGCCGGCCGCGTGCTCATGAAGCCCGCTGCCCCCGGTACCGGCGTGATCGCCGGCGGCGCTGTCCGTGCCGTCGTCGAGGCTGCCGGCATCAAGGACATCCGTACGAAGTGCCTGCGCTCGAACAATCCGGCCAACGTCATCGCCGCGACGATGCAGGGCCTGAAGAGCCTGCGCAACGCCCAGCAGGTCGCCGTGTACCGCGGCAAGACCGCTGAAGAGATTCTGGGTTAAGGAGGGCGCAGCAATGGCAAATCTGAAGATCAAGCTCGTCAAGAGCCTCAACGGCAGACACGATAAGCACATCGCCACCGCCCAGTCCCTCGGCCTGCACAGGATCGGCAACGAGACCGTGCAGCCCGACAACCCGCAGACCCGCGGCAAGATCGCCAAGATCGGCTATCTCGTCCAGGTCACCGAAGTTGAATAAAGGAGGGCCCCGCAATGTATATCCACGAACTGTCCCCTGTGAAGGGCTCCACCCATGTTGACAAGCGCAAGGGCCGTGGCCACGCCACCGGCAACGGCAAGACCGCGGGCCGCGGTCACAAGGGCCAGAAGGCCCGCAGCGGCGGCGGCGTCCGCATCGGCTTTGAGGGCGGCCAGATGCCTCTGGCGCGCCGCATCCCGAAGCGCGGCTTCAACAACATTTTCGCCAAGCCCCTGGAGGCCGTGAACGTCTCCGCTCTGGATCGCTTCGAAGACGGCGCTGTCGTCGACGCGCAGGCGCTGCTCAATGCCCGCGTGCTCTCCAAGTGCCGCTACGGCGTGAAGATCCTCGGCAACGGCGAGATCACCAAGAAACTCACCGTGAAGGCTTCCGCTTTCTCTGAATCCGCCAAGGCGAAGATCGAGGCAGCAGGAGGAAAGGCTGAGGTGGTGTAAGGTGCTCCAGACACTCCGTAATGCATGGAAAATTGAGGACCTGCGCAAGAAGATCCTCTTCACGCTTCTCATCGTCCTGCTTTACCGTCTCGGCAATGCCGTACCCGTACCTTTCGTCAACGTTGATGCGCTGCAGCAGTATTTCATGCAGAGCAACATGGCGGGCACCGTTTTCGGTCTCTACAACGTTATGTCCGGCGGCGCGTTCAGCCACGCCACCATCTTCGCGCTGAGCATTCAGCCCTATATCAACGCATCCATCATCATCCAGCTCCTCTGCATCGCCATCCCCGCGCTCGAGCGTCTGCAGAAGGAGGGCGGTGAGGAAGGCCGTAAGAAGATCGCCAGCATCACCCGTTACAGCACCGTCGTCATTGGTCTGATCCAGGGCTTCGCGTACTACATGATGCTCAAGAACTACAATCTTATGGACACGGCGTACACGTCCAACATCTGGGCCGCGATCGTCATCATCCTCACGTTCACCTCCGGCTCCGCGCTCATCATGTGGCTCGGCGAGCAGATCACCGAGTTCGGCATCGGCAACGGCATCTCGATCATCCTGTTCGTGAGCATCATCGCCCGCTTCCCGAGCGACGTCGCCACGCAGATCCGCAACGTCGCCTCCGGTCAGCTGTCCTGGTGGCTGCTGTTACTGGTCTATCTCGGCGGCCTGCTGCTGATCATGCTGATCGTGCTCGTCAACGACGCCGAGCGCCGCATCCCGGTGCAGTATTCCAAGCGTGTCGTCGGCCGCAAGATGTACGGCGGTCAGTCCACGCACCTGCCCATGAAGGTGAATATGTCGGGCGTTCTCCCGATCATCTTCGCGCAGTCCATCGCCACCATCCCGGCGACGATCTGCATGTTCAAGCAGGAATGGAACAGCAGCTGGCTGATGACCCATGTGTTCAACACCAACACCTGGCCGTACGCGGTCATCTATCTGCTGCTGATCATCTTCTTCAGCTATTTCTACTCCACGATCCAGTTCAACCCGATCGAGGTCGCGAATAACCTCAAGAAGAACGGCGGCTTCATCCCCGGCTTCCGCGCCGGCAAGCCCACCAGCGATTTCATCCAGAAGGTGCTCAACAAGATCACGCTCTTCGGCGCGATCTACCTCGGCATCATCGCCGTCGTCCCGATCATCATCAGCATGTTCTCCGTCGGCGGAGATTCGAGCATCCCGCTCCTTACGGGTCTGTCGCTGGGCGGCACGTCCATCATCATCGTTGTCGGTGTTGCGCTTGAGACCGTGCGTGCCCTCGAGGCGCAGATGGTCATGCGCAACTACAAGGGATTCCTGAACTGAGGAGGCTTATATCATGAAGCTCGTATTGTTGGGTGCGCCCGGTGCCGGCAAGGGCACGCAGGCTGAGATCCTCAGCCGGACGCTGAATATCCCCACCATCTCCACCGGTAACATCCTGCGCGCCGCGATGAAAAACGGCACGCCCGTTGGACTGCAGGCCAAGGCCTATGTGGAAAGCGGCAAGCTCGTTCCCGACGAGGTCATCATCGGCATCGTCCAGGAGCGTCTGGCCGAGCCCGACTGCGCGAACGGCTATATCCTCGACGGTATGCCGCGTACGATCCCGCAGGCGGAGGCGCTCGAGCAGTGCGGCATCGATATCGACTGCGCGCTCTCGCTTGAGGTGACCGACGCCGTGATCGTCGACCGCATGTCCGGCCGCCGCACCTGCAAGGATTGCTCTTCCACGTTCCACGTCGTCTCCAATCCTCCGAAGGAGGAGGGCAAGTGCGACTTCTGCGGCGGCGAGCTCACCATCCGCAAGGATGACGCGCCCGAGACCGTGCAGGCCCGTCTCACGACCTATCACAAGGAGACCGAACCCCTGAAGGACTTTTACGCCGCACGCAACAAGCTCGTCTCTGTCGAGGGTCAGCCGACCGTCGCCGAGACGACCGATGTGATCAAGAAGGCTCTGGGGCTGGAATGATCATCATCAAATCATCGCGTGAGATCGACCTGATGCGTCAGGCCGGCAAGATCACTGCCGGGGCGAGGACCATCGCCCGGCAGATGATCGAGCCCGGCATCACGACGCTCCAGATCGACAGGGAAGTCCACCGCTTTATCAAGAAGTCCGGCGCCGTTCCCTCGTTTCTGGGCTACGGCGGTTTCCCCGGCAGCGCATGCGTCTCCGTCAATGACGAGATCATCCACGGGATCCCCGGTCCCCGGGTGCTCCATGAGGGCGATATCGTCAGCGTGGACGTCGGCGCGAAGTACAAGGGGTTCCACGGCGACTGCGCCGGGACGTTCCCCTGCGGGGAGATCAGCGAGGACGCCAAAAAGCTCATCGAGGTCACGAGACAGAGCTTCTTCGAGGGCATCAAATTCGCCCGCGAGGGAATGCGCATCGGCGACATCGGTCATGCCATCCAGGAATACGCCGAATCCTTCGGCTATTCGATCGTGCGCGAGTACGTCGGTCACGGCGTCGGCGCGCAGCTCCATGAATCGCCCGAGATCCCGAACTACGGCCGCGCCGGTCACGGCGTGCGCCTGCGTGCGGGCATGACGATCGCCGTGGAGCCGATGGTGAACGCCGGCGGCGTCGCGGTCCGCGTGCTGGACAACGACTGGACCGTAGTCACACAGGACGGAAGCCTTTCCGCCCATTACGAAAACTCACTTCTTATCACGGACGGCGATCCCGAGATCCTCACGATCGCGGACGACATTTGACATCACAGGAGGTTCAATACCTTGGCAAAAGACGATGTAATCGAGCTTGAGGGCACGGTAGTCGAATCCCTGCCCAACACCATGTTCCGGGTCGACATCGGCAACGGTCATGTCATCCTGGCACACATTTCCGGCAAGCTCCGGCAGAATTTTATCAGGATCCTCCCCGGTGATAAAGTTACGGTGCAGATGTCGCCCTACGACCTGACCCGCGGACGCATCACCTGGAGAAGCAAGTAGGAGGTAAACAAATGAAAGTCAGACCGAGCGTTAAGCCCATGTGCGAGAAATGCAAGATCATCAAGCGCAAGGGCAAAGTAATGGTTATCTGCGAGAACCCCAAGCACAAGCAGCGCCAGGGCTGAGCATTTTCGCGTAAGCGAAAATGCGCAGGCCGCTGCTTGCAAACAACATTAAGATCCCACGCCGGAAGCCTCGGCTCCCTCCGGCGGGAGTAAGCCAGCTTTCCAAAAAAGCGTGAGATGAAATAAGTCCCAAATCAAAAAACATCGAAAGGAATGATTGATTCGTATGGCACGTATCGCCGGCGTTGACCTGCCCAAGGACAAGAGAATTGAAATTGGCCTGACCTATGTTTACGGTATCGGCAGAACCAGCGCAAAGAAAATCATCGAAATGACCGGTATCAACCCCGACACCCGCGTGAAAGACCTCACGGACGAGGAAGAATCCAAGATCCGTGAGTGCATCGATCACAACTTCATCGTGGAAGGCGACCTCCGCCGCTCCGTCGCGCTTGACATCAAGCGTCTGACCGAGATCGGCTGCTATCGCGGCATGCGTCACAGACGCGGCCTGCCCGTCCGCGGCCAGCGCAGCAAGACCAACGCACGCACCCGCAAGGGCCCGAAACGCACCATCGCCAATAAGAAGAAGTAAGGGAGGGAACTGAATCATGGCTGCACCGAAAGGTAAGAAAGTTAGAACGCGCCGCAAAGAGCGCAAAAATATCGAGAAGGGCGCCGTTCATATCAGCTCTTCCTTCAACAACACCATGGTGACCATCACCGATACGCAGGGCAACGCCATCTCCTGGGCGTCTGCGGGCGGCATGGGCTTCCGTGGAAGCAAGAAGTCTACCCCCTTCGCGGCTCAGACCGCTGCCGAGACCGCTGCCAAGGCGGCGATGGAGCATGGTCTGAAGACGGTCGAAGTCTTCGTCAAGGGTCCCGGCTCGGGACGTGAAGCTGCGATCCGCGCCCTCCAGACCGCCGGTCTCGAGGTCACGATGATCAAGGACGTCACTCCCATCCCGCACAACGGCTGCCGTCCCCCGAAGCGCCGTCGCGTTTGATTGAAGGAGGTAAGATACAATGGCAAGAAACATTCAGCCGATCGCAAAGCGCTGCAAGGCTCTGGGCATTTCCCCGGCCGAGCTGGGCTACGCTAAGAAGACCACCAAGCGCAACCCCAAGGGCCAGGTTCGCCGCAAGCAGTCCGAGTACGGCCGCCAGCTCAACGAGAAGCAGAAGGTCAAGTTCGTCTATGGTGTCCTCGAGCGTCAGTTCAAGGGCTACTATGAGATGGCCGAGCGCCGTCAGGGCAAGACGGGCGAGAACCTCCTGAGCATCCTCGAGAGCCGTCTCGACAACGTCGTTTATCGTCTGGGCTTTGCGATGACCCGTCCCGAGGCACGCCAGCTTGTCTCTCACGGTCACGTCACCGTCAACGGCCGCAAGGTCAACATCCCCAGCTTCCTCGTGAAACCGGGTATGGTTATTACGCTGAAGGACTCCAGCAAGAACCTCGAGAAGATCAAGGCCAATGTCGAGGGCAGCTCCTACCGCGCCACGCCGAAGTGGCTCGAGTATGACGCCAACAACATGGTCGCGAAGGTCGTCGCCGCTCCCGCGCGCGAGGACATCGATCTGCCTGTCGAGGAACACCTCATCGTCGAGCTGTATTCCAAGTAATATAGAGACCCTCAAATTGGTAAGCTGACAACCACCGCGTCTCGAAAGACGCAACAACTGAATTAGGAGGGTTTAGTCGAATATGATTGAAATTGAAAAGCCGCGCATCGAATGCATTGAAACGCCCGAGGATCCGTCTTACGGCAAGTATGTGATCGAACCCCTGGAGCGCGGTTACGGCACGACGCTGGGCAACTCTCTGCGCAGAGTTCTGCTCTCTTCTCTCCCCGGCACCGCTGCGACCTCCATCCGTATCAACGGAGTGCAGCACGAGTTTTCCACTATCCCCGGTGTGAAGGAGGATGTGACCGAGATCGTTCTGAACGTCAAGGGCATCATCGCCAACCTTCTCACCGACGGTCCCAAGACCGTATATATCGAGGCCGCCGGCGAAGGCGAGGTCACCGCTGAGGACATCAAGCCCGACGCGGACGTCGAGATCCTGAATCCCGAAAAGCACATCGCCACGCTCGGCCCCGACGGCGCGCTCTCCATGGAGATCACGCTCGACAAGGGCAGAGGCTATGTTCCCGCCGACAAGAACAAAAGCGCACAGCAGATCATCGGCACCATTCCCGTCGACTCGATCTACGCGCCGGTCCTGAAGGTGAACTACGCCGTGGAAAACACCCGCGTCGGCAACCAGACCGACTTCGACAAGCTGACGATCGAGGTCTGGACGGACAACACCATCTCCGCGCGGGATGCGCTGTCCCTGGGCGCCAAGATCCTCTGCGATCACTTCACCCTGTTCACCGACCTGTCCGATTCCATCGGCAGCCGGAGCACCGTGGTGGAAAAGGAAGTCAAGCGTCCCGACACGGTCATGAAGATGACCATCGAGGAGCTCGATCTCTCGGTCCGCAGCTTCAACTGCCTGAAGCGCGCGAACATCAACACCGTCGAGGATCTCACCAACAAGACGCAGGAAGAGATGATCAAGGTGCGCAACCTCGGTCGCAAGTCTCTGGAAGAGGTCGAACACAAGCTCGCCATGATGGGCCTGTCCCTCGCGAGCGACGATTCTCAGCAGTAATAACACCAACCCTACAAGGAGGATAAACCGATATGCCCGGAACAAGGAAACTCGGTAAGACCAGCGATCAGCGCAGAGCGATGCTGCGTCAGCAGGTGACCGACCTGCTCGACAACGGCCGCATGGAGACCACGCTCTTCCGCGCCAAGGAGATCGCTCCCATGGCCGAGAAAATGATCACCCTTGGCAAGAAGGGCGGCCTGAGCGCATACCGTCAGGCGCTGACCTTCATCACCCGCGAGGACGTTGCCAAGAAGCTCTTTGATACCGTCGCCCCCGGCTATGCCGAGCGCAACGGCGGCTACACCCGCATCACCCGCATCGGCACCCGCCGCGGCGATGCTGCCGAGATGGCCGTCATCGAGCTCGTGTAATCGAATACACAAAATCAAAATGCACCGAGATCCGTTCTCGGTGCATTTCATTGTGTCGTCAAAGTGTCGACACAATGACACGTCGCCAATATGTTTGCTCCGCAAACAGCAATCTGTCTAAAAAAGCAAAAACTTTTTTAGACAGATTGCGGCGACAATGGATTGAATTCGAGGCGGCCTTAACGTCAGACCGGGCGCGCTCCATTCCGCAGCTGCGCGTATGCGCACCGGCTCCATATCCGCTTCCCCGGTCTTCCTTTCCAACATGCACACGCCTGTGCATGTTGGTGAAGGAGGAATGACTTTCGCCGTCATCCATAAGAGGTTTTACCTCTTATGGTGACTTGCGCAAGTCATTCGGACGCAGCTCCCCGCTGCTCTGTTTCATAAGTCAGCAGCATAGGTTTGTCTACAGTCTCAAATGCACCGAGATCCGTTCTCGATGCATTAAATTAAAGGAGCATCGTTATGGAAATCACCTGGCGGGAAATGACCCGCGCGGACTTTGATACCGTGTACGCTATGATGCGCGCGTTTTATACCTCGCCCGCCGTTCTCTCTGACGGCTCGGACGCGATCTACCGCGCGGATATCGAAGCGTGCCTCACGCCCGGGACGCCGCTCACAGGCTATGTGTTCACGGCGGGGGAGCGCCTCGTCGGGTATGCTATGACGGCGGAGAGCTTCTCCACCGAATTCGGGCGTCCGTGTCTCTGGCTTGAGGATCTGTATCTCGTCCCGGAGGCGCGCGGTCAGGGCGCGGGCAGCCGCTTTCTGCAGCAGCTCGCGGCGAACCGCCCCGACGCCGTGCTGCGCCTGGAGGCGGAGCGGGAGAACACGTCTGCTGTGCGGGTCTACACCGCCGCCGGCTTTGAGGAGCTGCCATATCTGGAGCTCATCCGGCACCCGGACGAATGCGCTTGCAATTTGCCGCGTTTTTCGGTATGATAAGAGCAACAAATGAACCACCAGGAGGAATGGACCATGATGAAAACCAAAACCGAACGCTACAACCGTAATACCGTCAGCGCGGGGGAGCTCGCCGAGCTGCTCTCCAAAGAGGGCAAGGCGGGTTGGATCGTGCAGAGCGCGGAATATGATGGGGACGAATTCGTCGTCACCTTCGAGCGCGAGAAGGCGTAAAACAGCGCCAAACGCACGCGCTTGTTAACATAATCCACACTTTCAACCGCTTTTTCCACAACAAAGGGGCCGTTGCAAAATCTGCATTTTGCAACGGCCCCTTTATGTGTGAGATTCGTTTTTAAGCTTCCCGTCTCTCCAGATCCTTGATGACATAGGGGAGACCGGACAGGGCGATGTCCAGCGTGCGCTGGTAATCGATCTGGGTCATGCTGTGCTCCAGCCAGTCGACCAGCATGCCGAAGAGCATGTACTCATACATGTGGATCACAGGCTCGAGCTGTTCCTCCGTGATGCTGCGGCCCTCGGTGTAATGGGAGATGAAGCGGCTGGTGTAAAACTGCGTGGTCTGCCACGTGAAGCGCTGGAGCTCCTGCTTGCCGTAGCCGTGGAACATGTTCAGGATGACCTGGCGGTGCTCGTTGAGATAATTCACGAGCGCGAGGAACGCGTCGCGCACACCGTCGACGCCGCTGGCGATGCCCATGAACGTCTGCACATGGTTGTCGCAGACATAGCGCGTCAGCTCATAGACGTCCGTGAAGTAATAGTAAAACGTTTTCCGGCTGCAGCCGACAGCGTCCGTGATCATCTTCACGGTGATCTTGTCGATCGTGTTTTCGTTGAGCAGTACAACAAAAGCATCCGCAATTGCACGCTTCGTCCGATTGCGCTTCATGATGGCCGCATCCTCCGTTTCAACAATAATCGTGATAATGCTTCAAATCTTTTACATTTTAACCCATATTCCACGAATAATCATCACCCAAAGTATAACATGTGTTACAATTCTTGATGATTGCGCAAAAAACGATGCAATGTCGTCTTCTTGGGGAAGTCGCTCGTAAAGCAGGCTTGACAAAGCGGCGGCCGCGGTGGCATCATAGCTTATGAGAACAACAATGCTTTTGACAGGGAAGAGGAGACAACGTATGAAGAAACGGACAGGGCTGATCCTCCTGATCGCGCTGCTGGCGGCGGTGCTGCTGGGGCTGGGGTGCTTCATCGCGCTGCGGCTGTCGGCGGCGCAGAGGGCGCCGGAGCCGTCCGCGGCGGCACAGGACACAGCGGCGCAGGCGCCGTCCTCTGCCGCGCCGATCCCGGCGGCGGACCCGGACAAGACGCCCGAGCCGACCGCGACGCCGGAGCCGACGCCCGAGCCCGCGGACAGCGATCTCGTGCTCGTGAAGGACGTGATCCCGACGATCTATGTGGACCTGCGCTATGCCACGACCGACAACTTCACCGGGCAGCGGATCTATGACTTCACGGACGCCCGCCTGCGCTACGGCACGCTCAAAAAGCTCGCGCGCGTGCAGGAGGCGCTGCTCGCGCAGGGATACAGTCTCAAGATCTGGGACGCCTACCGCCCGGTGTCCGCGCAGTTCAGGCTCTGGGAGGTCTGCCCGAACAGCGCCTATGTCGCGAATCCCAACAACGGCTACTCCTCCCACAGCCGCGGCAACACGATCGACCTGACGCTGGTGCGCGCCGACGGGACCGAGATCCCCATGCCGAGCGGGTTCGACGAGTTCTCCGCGCTCGCGGATCGAAATTACAGCGACGTCTCCGCCGAGGCGCAGAGCAATGTCGCCATTCTGGAGTCCGCCATGCAGGCCGAGGGCTTCGTCGGCTACAGCGCCGAGTGGTGGCACTACAGCGACGGCGTCGGATATGACGTCGTAATGGAATAACCTGTAAAATTGTGACACATGTGATAAAAA
Organism: Oscillospiraceae bacterium; assembly: GCA_017459865.1. The sequence goes on along the minus strand of JAFUCD010000028.1, from coordinate 72,564 downwards.
ACTTCCGAATTCCTCTGAATATTTGCTGCAAAATGTGGACAAATGGACGCAATAGTGTTAAAGTGTAAATAACCTTTTGCTCTACAGGAGGAGAGAAGCATGAAGAGAAGACGGTTTTTGGGATTGCTCCTGGCGCTGTGTCTGGCGTGCAGCCTGCTGGTTCCGACGGCGGCAGCGGCGGGGCGGTTCTCGGATGTACCCGGCAGCGCGTACTATGCCGACGCGGTCGAGTGGGCGGTCGGCAAGGAGATCACGAGCGGCACCTCCGCGCGGACGTTCTCGCCGAACAACACCTGCACCCGCGCCGAGATGGTCACGTTCCTGTATCGGCTGTCGGGCTCACACAGCGTCGACACGAAAAATCCGTTCCGGGATGTGTCGAGCAGCGCTTATTATTATGACGCCGTCCTGTGGGCGTCCACCATGGGCATCACGACCGGCGTGACCGCCACCGAATTTGCGCCCGACGCCACCGTGACGCGCGCGCAGGCTGTGACGATGCTCTATCGCTATGGCGGCACGCCGCCGACAAACGGCACGTCCTCGTTCCGGGATGTCCCGGCGAGCGCCTATTACAAGGACGCGACCGTGTGGGGCAAGGAGATCGGCGTTGTCGCCGGCACGAGCAAGACCACGTTCTCGCCCAACGATCCCTGCACCCGTGCGCAGATCATCACGTTCCTGTATCGCTTCATGGGCGCCGCCAATATGGACAAGATCCCGCAGTACCCGGTCGTGCTGGTGCACGGTCTGCTCGGCTGGGGCTCCTATGATCAGATCAACGGCATCCTCCCGTATTGGGGCTTCACCTCCGGCGCGATCGCACCGTATCTGCGCGAGAAGGGCGTCGAGGTCTATGAGGCGTCGATGGGTCCGGTGTCCAGCGCGTGGGACAGCGTGTGCGAGCTGTATGCGCAGCTCACCGGCACGGTGACGGACTACGGCGCGAAGCATGCTCTGGAGCACGGACACGACCGCTATGGCCGCGACTACACCGGCAAAGGGCAGTATTCCAAGCTGATGAACGGGCCGTGAGACGCGCAGCACCCGATCAATCTGGTCGGACACAGCTTTGGCGGCGTGCGCTCGCGTCTGCTGCTGGAGCTGCTCGCCAACGGCAGCGCGGAGGAGAAGGCCTATCAGAAGGCGCACCCCGAGACGGGCGCGCTCTCGCCGCTGTTCACCGGCGGCAAGGCGGACTGGATCTATTCGGTCACGATGCTGGACGCGCCGAGCGACGGCACCACGTTCATCGAATCCAGCGAGCTCTTCACCGATTCGTTCGAGGGGCTCTCCCGCGATCTGGCGAAGCTGCTGGGCCTGACGCCGTTCAAGGGCATCTATGACTTCCAGCTCGAGCAGTTCGGCATCCAGCCGTCTCCCGATGACGACCTCGTCAGCGCGCTGCACGGTGTGCTCACGTCCAACTTCGTGCAGCATCATGACAGCGCGTATCAGGATCTGACGATCGACCGCGCCATGTGGATCAACCAGTCTATCACGATGCCCTCGAACGTCTATTACTTCTCGTACTACGGCAACCGCACCTATTATGACGCGGATCAGGGCTGCTATGTGCCCACCAACCGGATGCAGTTCCTCGCGGCGTACTTCGGCTCGAAGATGGGCAGGTATGTCGGCACGACCACGGGCAGCTTCCAGTACGGCTATGGGCGCTATGAGCGGACGATCAATGTCAAGCCCACGTACACCGGCGTGGAGTGGCAGCCGAACACGGGGCTTGTGAATCCCGTTTCCAGCCGCTGGCCGGCACATTACAGCCTCAGCGGCGTCTGGGTGGACGACCCCCATGTCAACGTCTGCTTCTGCACGACCAATGCCCAGAAGGGTGTGTGGAACGTGTTCCCGCAGCAGGATACGGATCATCTGAGCTATATGGGCGGTCTCTTCAGCGAGACGACGGCCGATACCAGAGCGCTCTTTGATCTCATCATCGCCGGCATCGGCAACTGCGGCGGATAAGCTTCCGGCTTCACAGGAAGTCCTCAAAGAGGACTTCCTGTGAGTTGTATTTTTGCACGCCCGGCAAAAGCCGCGCGGCAAAAATGATCAGATCTTATTTGCCGCTGCGGCGGCAAACTCTGTGAGACTAAAAAAACATGGCTGTCCGAGCTGGACAGCCATGTTTTGATGTGTAAGATGTTCTTACTTGAGCTCGACGGTGGCGCCGACGGCCTCGAGCTGCTTCTTGAGCTCCTCGGCCTCGTCCTTGGAGACAGCTTCCTTCAGGACAGCGGGCACGCCCTCGACCTTCGCCTTCGCCTCGGCGAGGCCCAGGCCGGTGATGCCGCGGACTTCCTTGATGACCTTGATCTTCTGATCGCCGAAGCCGGTCAGAACGACGTCAAACTCGGTCTTCTCCTCAGCGGCAGCAGCAGCGCCGGCGCCGGCAGCGGGAGCGGCGACAGCAGCGGCGGCGGAGACGCCGAAGACATCCTCGATTTCGTGAACGAGCGCGGACAGCTCAAGAACGGACATAGCCTTGATCTCTTCGATCAGAGCAGTGACTTTTTCGCTAGCCATTTGTAATTTCCTCCTAATTTTTTAATGTGAGTGGTGCGCCGGTTTACTCGGCGGCGGCTTCTTCGGCAGCAGGCTCGGCGCTCTCCAGGGAGCCGCCCTTCTGCTCGACGACCTGACCCAGAACGACGGCCAGGCTGGTGATGGGAGCGAGCATGGTGCCAAGCACCTTTGCAAGCAGACCATCCTTGTTGGGCAGCGCGGAGATCTCAGCGATCTCGGCCTCGGAGAGCACCTTGCCCTCCAGGAACGCGCCCTTGATGGTGAACTTATCCTTCATCTTCTCAGACGCCTCGTGGATGAGACGGATGGGGACGATGGGATCGCTCGTGCTGGTAGCGAGAGACGTGGTACCGTTCAGGATACCATCGAGCTCCTCGAGACCGCACTTGTCGAGCGCGAAGCGGACGAGGGTGTTCTTCACGACGGAATATTCGACCTCGTTCTGACGCAGCTCGGAACGCAGCGCGGTATCTTCGGCGACGGTGATGCCCTTGTAATCGACAAACACGCCAGAGGCTGCGTTCTGCAGACGCTCGGTGAGCGCCGCGACGACGGCCTGCTTCTCGCTGAGGACTTTTGCGTTCGGCATTTGTGTGTTTCACCTCCACAATTCTGATGGTTCACACGCCCAAGAAAAAACCCCGGAGCATGCTCCGGGATCGCAGAAAAACACCAAGCTATTGATGCATCCTCGGCAGGGTTTACACCGCTCGGCCACCTGCTGTCTTTGGAGCGCTCAAATAATATAACAAATATGAGCAGGGAAGTCAAGCACTTTTTCAAGAAATATCAAGGAAAAAGTCTCGCATGAGCGCCCGCAGACGCCATACAGCGAGCAACCGCAGAAGGCTGCTCTTAGCGAGTCGCAGAGTTTGCCGCCGCAGCGGCAAATAGAATCTGATCCGTTTTCCCGACGCGGCTTCGCCGTGGCGTGGAAAACACTTTTCACGAAACGGCTTTCTCTTTTCGCGAAAGTCGCACTTTCGCGAAAAGAGAAAGCCGTGCAGTGCAATCTTCTCAAATGGAATGCGCGTCAGCGCGTTTCATTTGAAACCTCCGTCTCCGGCATGAGCTCGTCGGCGATCACGCCCAGCATCCGCGCGAAGGTCTGTACCTCCTCGGGCGTGAACCGCTCGTCGATGCGCTGCATCACGGTGTCCACATAGCCCTTCATGAGGCCGTTATAATTGTAATACTTCTCCGTGAGCTTCAGGTGATATTCCCGCCGGTCGATGTCGGAATTCTCCTTCACGATATAGCCCTTTTTGATCAGGCTGTTCACCTTATAGGTGGCGTTGGACTGCGAGATGCCCAGAAAATCGGCAAACTGGCTGATCGTGGGGCTCTGCATCTGGTGGATGATCTCCACGGAGAAGGCCTCCATCGCGCTCAGCGAGCCCTCGCGCTCCTTCACCAGACCGAACAGGCGGCGGAAAAACTCAAGCTTGAACTTGTCGTATACACGGGTGAAATTGGTTTCCAACAATGCTGTATCCTCCAGAAAGCTGCGCTTTGTTCTCATTCGTCGGAGATGATCTCTCCGGTGGTCTCGATGGCGGCTGCTTCGTCGATCGCGTCCTGCACGGCAAGCTTCACATTTTTGACCGCCCGGCTGACATAGAATACGGTGAACAGATCCGCCAGCGCCTCATAGATGAGCGCGCAGCCCATGATGACGGAGATTACGGCCTGCCCCTTGAAGGTGTCGAACACGAGCAGGATGCCCAGCAGCAGCGACAGGCACGCGAGGATCATCATCGGGATCCAGGCGCCGACGCCCGTGCGCCGCGCGTCGAGCGCGACCTGCAGCTTGAAAACGCTGTCGATCAGGATGAAGATGCCGACGATCACGGACAGGATCGCCGCGATCTCGCCCGCGCGGAAGACCAACAGCGCCGCCGCGAGCAGGCAGAAGATCCCGCCCGCCAGATCATAGCGCTGACCGACGGACTCCGGCGTGCGCAGAAAGTACTGCAGGATCCGCACCGCGCCGAACAGCGCCGTCAGGGCGCCGAGAGCCCGGCAGATCACCGTGAGCGAGGACTCCGGCCGCACGACCATCAGGATCCCCAGCACCAGAAAGAACACGCTCACGACCACATACCCCCACTTGATGCGGGAGATGAACTGCGCGAGCGGGCTTTGCTTTTCCGTTTTGTTCATGGTTCCAGCTCCTCATCGAGCGGCTCTGTGGCCGACTCGAGCGCAATAAGAAATCGTATGATCTTATGATAATATACTAGCATTTTGCACCGATTTCGTCAATTCGGAATTGTATCTTTGCGCAAGATTTGTTATAATGACAACATATTCCCGATTTTGAGAGGAGTCTTGAATGATGCAGCTTCTGTATGCGCTGGAACAGCTCCGTGTGCCCTGGCTCACGACGGTTCTTTCTTATCTGACGTATTTCGGCGGACTGTACGGCTTCATGGTGCTCAGCATCGTGGTTTTTTGGTGCATCGATAAGCGCTGCGGCTATTTCATGCTGTCGCTGGGCTTCATCGGCACGGTCGTCAACCAGTTTTTGAAGATCCTGTTCCGCATCCCGCGTCCGTGGGTGCTCGACCCGAAATTCCAGCCGGTCGAGGCCGCGGTCGGCGATGCGACGGGCTTTTCCTTCCCGAGCGGACATACGCAGAATGTCTTCGCCACGTTCGGCGGCGTCTTCGCCTGGACAAAGAAGGCGTGGCTGAAGGTCGTCTGCGCCGTGATGATCCTGCTGGTGGCGTTCTCGCGCATGTATCTCGGCGTGCACACGCCGCTGGACGTGGGCGTCTCCTGCGCGGTGGGCGTCGTGCTGCTGCTGGTGCTGTACCCGGTGTTCCGCTCGATGGAGGAGCACCCGAACCGCATGTACGGCTTTCTCGGCGTGCTGGCGGTGCTGCTGCTGGCGTTCCTGCTCTATTCCTATCTCTGCCCGTTCCCGGACTGGATGTATGCCGAGGAGCATTTTGTGAACATCACCGAGGCGCGGCATAACGCAAGCCTCCTCGCCGGCGCGCTCGTCGGTCTCACGATCGGCTATACGCTCGATCTGAAGGTCACGCGCTTCGAGATCCGCGCCAAGTGGTGGGCGCAGATCATCAAGACCGTCGTCGGGCTCGTGCTCACGATCGCCATCACCGAGGGGCTGAAAAAGGTGCTCGGCCACAGCGACGCCGTCACGGCGCTGCGCTATGGGCTTGCCGTGCTCTTCGCCGCCGGGATCTGGCCGATGACCTTCGGTTGGTTCAGCAGACTCGGACAGCCGCGTCAAACCGCAAAAAGTTGACTTTCTCATTATAATATGATACGATAAGCTTTGTTAACATAATTTCCGAAGGAACTGTTCTCCCAGAAAGGAGATGCAAATCAATGGCACAGATCCCAAATGTTCTGGGCGCCCGGCTGTTTCAGCTCAACCGGGAGAAGCTCACCGCGCTTGCCGAGACGCTCTGCAGCGAGCTGACCGCGCGCGGCGGGTACTTCGGCGGCATCCGCCCGGACAACATCGGCTATTCGGACGACGGCAACGTCACGCTCGGCAGACCCGCCGGCACCGGCGGGGAGGACCATGGCACCGAGGAGCTGGAGTACATGGCGCCGGAGGTGTTCTGGAGCGGTGTGCAGTCCCCGGCGGCGGACGTCTATTCCATCGGACTGCTGTTGTACGCCGGCGTGTCCAACGGCCTGCTGCCGTTCTATCCGGCGGATCCCACGCCCGTAGACCGTGCCGACGCGCTCAAGCGCCGCATGAACGGGGACGCGCTGCCGATGCCGCGCGCCGCCGGAAAGGAGCTCGCCGAGATCATCCGCAAGGCGACGACCTTCCGCGCCTCCGACCGTTATGAATCGCCCGCGGAGCTGCGTGACGCGCTGGTGCAGTACCGCGCCGATCTGCGCGCCTCCGTGCCCACGGCGAAGGAGATGTTCGACAAGCCCGAGCAGGAGCTCTCGGACGTGGAGCGCATGATGCTGGGCATTCTCGCCGAGCGCGCGGTCGATATGGGCGAACCCGTCGAGGAAGCAGCCACGGTGGAGCAGGCGAGCTCCGAAGCGGCGGATATTGAAGTTGAAGTGGTGGAGATGCCGCCGGAGGAGCAGCCACTTTCTCCTGAAGTGGAGGAAGCCGCCGCTGCGATCGAGCGCCGCCAGTCGAAGCCGGCGGAGACGATCATCGTCGTCCCGCACCCGAAGGCGGAGCTGCCGGAGGACGCACCCGCGGCGCAGCCCAAGTCGGCGCCCGTGCAGCCGCAGCCGCAGCCCAAATCGGCGCCCGTACAGCCGCAGCCCAGACCCGCCGCGCAGCCGGTCAGACCGCAGAAGACCGCCGCGCCCGCGCGCAGGCAGGTCCCCGAGCAGCGCTCGGACGTCGAACGCCAGCGCCAGCGCAAGGCGGGCGAGGTCTCCGACCGCGTGGAGGATCTCGGCTGGCTCGGCAAGGACAAGAAAAAGAAGGGCCACGGCGGACAGATCGCGGCGATCGTCGTCCTGCTGCTGGCGGCGGCGGTGCTCGGCGCGCTGATCCTCAACCAGCTGGGCTATATCCATCTCGGCGGCGGCGATACTGAGGTCGTTATCGAGAGCACGGCGCCCACCACGGACGTGACGGAGGAGCCGACGCCCACGCCGACGCCCGAGCCGACCCCGACCCCGACGCCCGAGCCGACGCCGACCCCGGTGCCGAGCTCGACGTATGACGTCGTTGTCTCCAACGTCTCGTGGGAGCAGGCGAAGCTGGAGGCGGAGGCCCGCGGCGGACACCTCGCCGTCATCGACAGCCCCGAGGAGCTCATGGAGGTTGCGCAGCTCGCCGGAGCGCAGGGCGTGGAGTATGTCTGGCTCGGTCTCTATCGCCCGACGGGCGGAGAGCTCTCATGGGTCGTCCCGACGGAAACGCCGTTCTACCAGTGGGCGCCGGGCGAGCCCAGCGTCCAGGACGCCGCGACCGGCGCGCCGGAGGACTATGTGATCCTGCGCAACGTCAACGGCACGTGGTATTATAACGACATCATGAACGACCCCGTCACGAACTATCCGCAGTTCTACGGCGGACGGATCGCGTATATCGTGGAGTATCAGGAGTGATCCCGCGATCGAACATCAAAATCAAAGATCCCCAAAGCTGACACGGCTTTGGGGATCTTTTTCTGTCCAGAAGACCATTCGCGTGGCGAATGGTCTTCTGGATAAAAATAGGTGGGGAAAAAGGTATACCTTATTCCCCACGATAAACACAATGATAGATGGCATCCATATCTTAGCATAAAAGCAATTGGATTGCAAGCGATCTGACGCAAATTTTAAGGTTTTGTTCCCTTGCACGAACCGGACGGGGACGGATCTGGAAATGGTGTGCAAAAAGTTACCTGATATTTGGACAACTTGAAATATTTGTGAGAATGGGAAAAAAAGTATAGTTTGTTCCCCAACACGGTGACGGATATCTTCTGCCGTTTGTCAGCAACCGGGCGGCGGGAGATTACAATTTCGCGTTGTTTGTCAGCAACCGGACGGCGCGAAAGCCCCCATGGATCCGCGACGGTCCGGCAACCACCGCCGCCGATCCATCGCCAAGCCTCGCTGCGCCGTTTTTGTAACCGGGCGGCGCAGCGAAAATTTAAGAAGATTCTTCAAGATCTTAAGAATTGCGCGCAAAAATTGCCTTTATGCAATCGAATTGCGCACGACACGCACCGCGCATGCGGCACGCACCGAGATCCCCCCGGCGTCGATCTGATGCCGTAGGGGAGGGGCTTGCCCCTCCCGTTCCCCGCGCAGGGCGCGTGTGAAAAGACCCCAAATATATGATTTGGTCGGTCGTTCCATGCGTAAGCTATGCCCACACCGCGCCGTTTCCCCACCCCTCGTAGGGGCGGATATCATCCGCCCGCGCAGTACGCAGCCGCACATGCGCCGCACCTGCTCTCTGTCATTGCGAACCGGTGACCGACGTCACTGGTGTGGCAATCCGTATTCCCCATACACCGCAAGCAAAAATTTTTTTGAAATAGATCACAAGCATGTGCCTGATTAGATCGAAGCGCACAGATTGCCGAGCGGATTTTTCGCCTGTCGAAGCGGAAAGCGCGCAGGGATCCTTTGTGGATCGCAAGCGATTTCGGCAAAGACAGACGGAAAACACGCCGGCAAGATGCGTGCGGCGATCGGATCAGGGACGTGCAATCAATGGAAAGGAAGCATGAGAATGAAAAAACGCGCATTGAGCTTCTTGCTCGTTCTCGTCATGGTCGTGTCGCTGCTCCCGGCGAGCGCGCTGGCGATCGACCGCCCCGGTCCGGGCTATGTGGCGATCACGTCCAAAACGAACTGGACGCCTGGGGATGACTACAACGGAGCGACCTACGGCGGCGAGGACAACAATCTGTACGCCCTTTACAACGGCGAATACTACCCTGTCCAATTTGCGACCGGCAATCTGTATGAGGACGCCGGAACGAACTGGAAAGCGCATACCGTCGCGAGCTACGGCCAGACGCTGTATAACAAGAGCGGCAGTACCTATACCGCGACCTCGACTGCGAGTGAGGAATGGTACGCGCTGGTCAATTCCGATATCCGTGTCTACGGTAATTTTACGCACAATACTTATTCTGGCCTCAATGTTTTAAATCAGGGCATTGGCTACGGCGGCATCAGCTATGCGGAGGATAGATATGCACCATCCTCGCCGTCTCACAGCCTTGACAGAGCCTATTATGCCTACAAAGCCTCTGATCACACTTGGCATGCTGTGTACGCGAACTCTGTTGGGCATCTGGGATACTATGCTGTAACGCTTTATTATTACAACGATTATCCGACCAGCAACTTGATCAGCGGCAACAGCGCTTACACGACCAACTCCAGCAACTGGAACAGATATAATAATACTGCCACGATTACCAAACTGGGCGATGGTCAGGACGGCTATTCCTGGGCATGGCTCGGCGAAAGTTTGACGACTTTTGACGGCGACGAGTACTACCGCCACAAAGATCTCTATTTCCGCCAGGGCAATCCCAGCCACGCCAACAAGCTGATGGCGGGCTCCACGGTTCTCGCGTGGCCTACTCCGGGAACGCAGGACTCTGACACCTACACCGGGCACCTCTATAAGCGCCTCACCGGGCAGAAGACCCAGATGTACATCATGGTCAACGGCACGCGCGTGAATCTCCAGACGAACGGGCAAGAGAAAATTGCCGTGGAGACCACCGATACCCTCTATGGCGGCACGCTGTATTACTACAGCACCCATGTGCTGCAGCCCGCGCCCGATTCCGAGGAGATCATCACCACCACGGAGACCGGCGACGATGGCGTCTATACGCACAAGGATCTGACAGACGATAACGGCGATGACATCTATGACATCACGCTGACGGCGTATACCACCGGCAACGAGGTCGTGACGGACACCCAGACCATCACCGAGACCGTGAACCCCATGGACATCGTCATGGTCATCGACCAGTCCGGCTCCATGGCGACGCGCGACATGGGCGACAGCTATGACGACGTGGATCAGGCCACATGGACGGTCGAGCAGGCGACCAGCGGTCAGACGCACTATGTCAAGGTCGGCACGAACTATTATCCCGTGCAGGCCGCGACCGGCTACGTCTATGAGGCGGTGAGCAGCAATAGCAATCCCCGCGCCAGCGACCTGCTGAACAACGGCGACGACGCGATCTCCCTCGGCGTCAACGGCGCGCCGACCTATTATAATATCAAAACGGACTACTATGTGCTGTATCAGGGAGTCGGCGAGACCCAGCCCATGCCGCACCGCCTGTATCTGATCACGGCGGGTCTGTTCCTGAACTACGGCCTCTATCCGTACATTTACACCAATAACAACGATCCCTACACGAAGGTCTCCAAGTGGGAGGGCAACAACTACTGGGTCGCGGTGTTCGATCCTTGGGATGGCTCCGATCTGCGGGACAACGCTACATGGAACACGCTTGCTAGCAATGGACGCATCGCCTATGTGGAATCGGACGACGGCTCCGTGCGCGGCAGCTCGGACAACGACGCCGACAGAGCCCGCCTGAGCTACAGCTGGATCACCAGCTCGGCAAGGATCCCCAACCTCTATAAGCTCTCCGACACGAAGGCTGCAAATCAGCTCTACTATATCGATGCTGCCGGTGCGCGGCATGATCTTGGCGTTCAGGCGACGTTTGCCGACAGCGTGGTCTACAACAACGAGGAAGGCCCGCTCTATGTCGGCACCAGCCAGAGCCGAGTCGACGCGCTGAAGGCGGCGGTCACACAGTTTGCGACCACCGTGCAGCAGAACGCGGCGGCGAACAACGTCGACCACCGCATGGCGTTCGCGGGCTTCGCGGGCAACAAGATCCCGTCTTACTCCATGGGCGAGTATGCCGTCACGGTTGGCTCCAACGGCATTTATGATTACACCAACACCGGTCTGTTCGAGGCCTCTGGTTTTGAGAACTATGAGAAGATCATCGGTCTGGAGCGGACCTCGGATCAGTATATCAACCGGCATTACTATTATAACAATAGCCGCACAGCGCCGCTGAAGTATGTCGGCAGCGGATGGTACCGCTATGATCTGGTGAACGGCACCAGAACCGCGACCACCTACAACAGCTCCTACTGGTATAAGGCAGTCTACGAGGGCAACGGCACCAGCCTCTCCGCCGCGGATTACCGGAGCGCGCTCGTGAGCGTGAATCAGAGCGGCGCGCTCAACAGCCAGCTCTCGGATGCGATCGACAGTTTCGCGACGAACGGCGGCACCTACACCAGCTATGGCATGACCATGGCCGAGCAGCTCTTTGAGGCCATTCCCACAAGCGACCGTCAATCCACCAATTCCGCAGGCGAGACGGTCGGCCGCCAGCGTGTCATCGTCGTCTTCACGGACGGCGAGCCCGGTGCCAGCGGCTATGAGGACTCCATCGCGGGCGAGGCGCTCGTCTCCGGCAACCTCGCCAAGACCGAGCAGGGCGCCATCGTCTATACGGTCGGCCTCTTCAAGGGCACGCCCAGCAGTCAGGTCGCGGACTTCATGAAGAAGCTCTCCAGCGAGTACACCATGAACATCAGCGAGGTTTATGGCGGACAGGACAACAACAACTACTCTCTGGGTCAGCTGAATCCGAACAGCACCTATTATTACCTCAACGAGACCACTGGAAAATATTACGCCGTGACCACCGAGTACGGCGACGGCAACAGTCTCGGCTGGTGGATCTACAACGGCTCTGCCAATGGCAATACCACGAGCTACACCCTCACGAACCCGAAGCGTTCCACCGGTGCGGGCACCACGCCCTTCTATAACAGACGCGGCGGCAGCACCGTCAACGGCGAGGACGTTCAGATCGGCACGACCTACTACACGCAGGGCGGCGACAAGATCGTCTATGAGTATCGCTGGTTCGACTCCGACCGCAGCATCCGTAACCCGGCGCTGCAGGACGGCAGCACCACCAGCGCAGGTGAGTCCCGTTACCAGTTCTATACGCTCTCCGGCGCTACGGCAAACGAAGGCAGTTATTATATGACCGCCACCAACGCCGCCGAGCTGAACAGCGTCTTCAATAAGATCGCGGGTTCTCTCATTAGTGAGGACGTCACGGTCACGAACGGCTCTGCCTACACCGAGGATACCGTGTACGTCATGGATGAGATCAGCGCGGACTTCGATCTGCCCTCCGATCTCTCCGCGACGAACAATCACGTCACGGTCTATGCCGACCTGATGACCGACTGGAACAACGGCAGCCCCGTCTTTGAAGAGAGCACGACGCCGCTGGATCAGGGCAGCGCCGCCGACATCGCTGCGGGCACCGCCGATGTCGAGGTCGTCTGGAACGGCAAGAAAGTGCAGGTCAACTACTTTGACTTCGGTCGTAAGTATGTGCGTGAGTCCAATCTCGGCAACGCCGCGCGCATCCGCGTGGTGATCGACGGCGTGACCCCGAACAAGGTGGGCGAGCAGCTCTACTCCAATACCGCTCAGTCCGGCCTGTACTATAAGGATCCGGAATCCGGCGAGGTCACCCTGATCGAGGCGTTCAACCGCCCGTATATCAACGTGCCCGGCTACACGGTCACATGGGTCAGCGAGGACGGCTCCTCTGAGCAGTACGATCAGGATGTCGATCTGATGAAGGGGACGGTCCCCGTCTATGACGGCACAGAGCCGACCAAGGCGCCGGAGGAGACCGACGACAGTCGCACCACATACAAGTTCGACGGCTGGAGCACGACGCAGGGCGGCGCTCTTGCGATCGCGGCGACTCGCGACGCGGAGACCGACGTGGTCACGAGCTACGGCGACTTCAGAGAATACGCGATTGTAGCTGCCGACCGCATCTTCTACGCGCACTTCTCGTCCGAGACGAGCTACTTCTACACCGCGACATGGTACAACGGCTCCACGAAGCTCTATGAGCAGGATCACCTCGCCAACGGAGATTATCCGGTCTACGGCGGCAGCACGCCGGCCAAGACAGCGGATAGCCAGTACACATACTTCTTTGCCGGCTGGTATACCGAAGCGATGCACCGGCAGCACGGCGATGAATACGTAGCCGCTGACGTCACCACACAGCTTGATCCGATCAACGGTGCGGATGTCAGTTACTATGCCGTGTTCGCGCCGGTCGAGATCCCGACGCGCAATATCGTGTTGGAGTACAACACCAAGACACTGGTCTCGGGACAGGACAATGTCGAGTCCTTTGAGGCGATGTACACACCCGGCGGCGAGTTTGCGAAGACCGGCAGCAGCCTCTTCTTCACACCCGGCATGAACCGCAACAAGCAGTATCATCCGACCAGCGATGACCTGTATAACTTTACCGGCTTTGCCGAGGTCAACACGGGTGTGTATTACAAGGAAGCCAACCAGAGCAAACCGACCAAGGTGAACGTCATTCCCGCTGCCAGCGTGTATTTTGATGACGATCTGAGCAAGGAGAACGCAACTCCGGTGACACCGACTGCGGACGCCGAGACAGGCGAGCTCCGCGTCGATACATCCAGCCTGCCCGGCAAGACCGCAACGATTGATATGAACAAGGGTCAGTACACGATCACGTTCATCGGCACCGGTATCGACGTTTACTGCACGACCTATGACATGGCATCCGGCGGCTATGTGCAGGCGAAGCTTGACGGCGCTAATCTGAAGACCATCCGCCACCAGTCCAATACCACGCGCTACAATGTACCGACTGTGAGCTATCGCGATCTCGCCTATGGCGAGCACACGCTGCTTCTGAATGTTCTGAGCACATCGGGCTACAAGCTCGACGGCGTGCGCGTCTACAGCGCTGTCGAAGACCAGTCTGCATACAACAACACCAAGGAGAAATACGCCGCGTTCGTAAGCCTGCATGAGGCGCTCGTGAATGACGCTAGTACGTATAGTTCCTTCACGCATGATGATATGACGAATGCGGTTGTTGGTGCGCTGTTTGTGGACGACAGCAGCAAGCTGGTGCAGCTTGTGAATGCGACCGATGAAGAGGGCAACTTCATCTATGTGGATGCCAAAGGCAATGTTGTCGACAAGGACACCGAGGGCGCAACCATCAAGCAGGTCAACTATTATCAAAACAAGTTCGACGCCTATAAGGCAAACAGCCCGAAAAATGAGATCTACCTGGATGGACCGAAGGCTGCGGTAGAGGCGGATTCCGAAAACGGCGTAGAAGCACAGGCAGCAAAGGATGGCCAGGCTGTTACCTTCCAGCTTACGACGACGGCCGCCGGCTGCAAGCTTTGGATCGGAATGAGCGCTCCGGAAGTCACGGACTTCAGCGCTGAGGATCTTGACGCCAGAGTACAAATCAACGGACATGATGTTCCGATCACGTCGAATCTGGATCTCTATTATGAGATCGACAGTTCCTGGATCACCGACAACAGCGTGACGATCACGAATGTCGGCAACACCATGATCTCTCTGACGAATCTGAAGCTCACCGGCAGCGAGGCGATCTATACTGCCTATCGTGCAACGCCCGCCGGCTCCAGCGCTCTCAGCGATGGCGCGCTCCCGATGGCGCTCGCGGATGTCATGACGCTGGTTTTTGAGCCGGTCACGATGGATACGGTTAAGCTGGCTGCAAACAACGGCGTCGATCCCGACACGCCGGTGGTTCCCGACGAGCCCGACACCCCGGATGAGCCGGATACGCCGGACGATCCTACGCCCGACAAGCCGACCTGGAACGACGACGCGTTCAACCCGGCGAACATCCTGAAGACGCTCTTCAAGCTGCTCTTGAGCGCGCTCAACAGCCTGTTCAGCGGTCTCGGCAATTGGTAAGACTGGAGCGTGAAATCTATGAAAAAAGAATATCGTAAACCAGCGCTCTACGCTGAGTCATTTAAGCTTGCAGAGCACATTGCGGCGTGTCAGGTTGCTGTTGTTTTTCAGGCACAAGGATGTGGAGAACAAAATTATAATGGACTCGTCATTTTTGGGATGAATTGCAACGAAGATGCACAAAGCATGTGGTTGCAAACTGATCTCGCAGAGTTTCCGGACTTGTGGGACTATGCGCATCTCTCTGCGCTGGGTTTGGATTGTTACAACTCTTTCCTAACATCGGATTCGTTCTTTATATCCTGAAACATCTCAATCCAAAAAAGACCATGCCGTTCGGCATGGTCTTTTTGCGCGGAAAAACCGATCCGAAGCCTTGCGGCACCGGATCGGTCTTTTCTTTTTCAGTTTTTTACTTCTGTGCCGCGCGGAGGATCTTTGCGATCTCGGCGACGTCCTTCAGGACGTAGTCGGGCTTGACGTCGCTGGCCTCGATGTCGGCCTCGCTGCTCTCGCCCGAGAGCACGCACACCGAGACGCTGCCCGCGTTCTTCGCGACCGCGATGTCCGTGTACAGACGGTCGCCCACGGCGCAGATGTTCTCGTTCGGGATGCCGGTCATCTTGCTGATGACGTCGATCATGTTGCGGTTGGGCTTGCCGATGTAGTTCGGCTTCACGCCGCTCGCGGCGGTCAGCAGGGCGCAGATGCTGCCGCAGTCGGGCAGGACCTCGTCCGCCGGCATCGGGCAGACCCAGTCGGGGTTCGCGGCGATGAAGGTCGCGCCGCGGCGCAGGAAGTGGCACGCCAGATCCAGCTTTTCATACACGAGCTCGGTGTCGAAGCCCTGCACGACGACGTCCACGTCCGTCACGTCCGTGTGACCGTTCTCGTCGTTCACAAGATCGATGCCATAGCTCTGCAGCTCGCGGTAAAACGCCTTCGTGCCGGCGAGATAGACCTTCGCGCCGGGGTGGTTCTGGTTTAAGTATTCACCGGTCGCCATGCCGGAGGTGAACACGTTCTCCGCCTCGCAGGGGAAGCCGAGCCTGCGCAGCCGCGTGATGTAGTCCACGCCCGCGCGGGAGGAGTTGTTCGTCAGATAGATGTAGTTGCGGCCCGTCTCCGAAATGGAGTGGATGAAGTCGATCGCGCCGGGAAATACGTCGTCCCCGAGATAGAGCGTTCCGTCCATGTCCAGCAGGAACAGGCGGGTGTTGATGAGTCTGTCATAATTGTTCATTGGGGCTCATTCCTCTCTATGGTTGATGCAAGGCCATTATACCCTAAAATCTGTTATTCGACAAGAGCAGATTGTGCCAAATGCATGGTTGAAAATTGATTTGTGGTGGTGTATAATAATCTGGTTAAATTGTATTTAGTGATTTTGGAGGCATATACATGGCAAAGAAACAGTTCAAGACAGAGTCCAAGAAGCTCCTGGACATGATGATCAACTCGATCTACACGCACAAGGAGATCTTCCTGCGTGAGATCATCTCCAACGCGTCCGACGCGATCGACAAGCTCTGCTACCGCTCGCTCACGGACGAGAACGTCGGCATGGAGCGCGGAGACTTCCGCATCCGCATCACCGTCGACAAGGAAAACCGCCTCATCACCGTCTCCGACAACGGCATCGGCATGACGAAGGAGGAGCTGGAAAACAACCTCGGCGTCATCGCGCGCTCCGGCTCGCTGAAGTTCAAGGACGGACTCGAGGAGGAGGAGCAGGAGAACGCCGCCATCGACATCATCGGTCAGTTCGGCGTCGGCTTCTACAGCTCGTTCATGGTCTCCGACCGCGTCACCGTCATCACGAAGGCCTATGGCTCCGACGAGGCGTTCCGCTGGGAGTCCTCCGGCGTCGACGGCTATACGGTGAACACCGCCGAGAAGGACACCGTCGGCACCGACGTGATCATGCACATCAAGCCTGACGACGAGACCGAGAAGTACAGCACCTATCTCGAAAACTGGAAGCTCATGATGCTCATCAAGAAGTACTCCGACTATGTCCGCTGGCCCATCGTCATGGACGTGGAGCGCAGCGAGATGGTCGAGACCGGCGAGGTCGACGAAAACGGCAAGCCCAAGACGAAGCTGGAGAACATCACCGTCGCCGAGACCGTCAACTCCATGGTGCCCATCTGGCAGCGCAGCCGCGCCGAGGCGACCGACGAGGAGTGCATCGCGTTCTATAAGGAAAAATATCGCGATGAGGACGACCCGCTCGCCGTCATCCGCGTCAACGCCGAGGGTCTGATCAGCTACCGCGCGCTGCTGTTCGTCCCGTCGAAGACCCCCCAGCAGTTCTACACCCGCGAGAGCGAGCCGGGTCTGGAGCTCTACAGCTCCGGCGTCATGATCATGGATAAGTGCACCGAGCTCCTGCCCGACTGCTACGCCTTCGCGCGCGGCGTCGTGGACAGCCCGGATCTGACGCTGAACATCTCCCGCGAGACCCTGCAGCACGACCGCCAGCTCAAGCTCATCGCCACGAACCTCGGCAAGAAGATGAAAAACGAGCTCGTCAAGCTCATGCGCAATGACCGCGAGAAGTATGAGAAGTTCTACAACGCCTTCGGCATGGTCCTGCGCACGGGCGCCATCAGCGAGTACGGCGACAAGGTCGACGATATCAAGGACCTGCTGCTGTACAATGTCAGCGACACCAAGCTCGTCTCCTTCAAGGAATACGTCGACGCCATGCCCGCCGAGCAGGAGAAGATCTACTATGCCTGCGGCGACAGCGTCCGCCGTCTGATGAGCCTGCCGCAGGCCGAGCTCCTGCGCGAGAAGGGCTATGAGGTCCTGTGCATGACCTCGCAGTTCGATGAATATCTCGTCGATACGCTCAAGCGCTACGACGACAAGCCCTTCTGCAACATCGCCGTTGAGGACCTCGGCCTCGAGACCGAGGAGCAGAAGAAGGAGACCGAGGCCAAGGAGGCCGAGGCCAAGGAGCTGCTCGCCTTCGTCAAGGAGACGCTCGGCGACGCCATCGAGCGCGCGGTGCTGAGCCACAAGCTCGTCTCCGGCGCCGTGTGCCTCTCCACGGAGGGCGGCGTCACGCTCGAGATGGAGCGCTATTTCCGCAATATGCCCGGTGCGCCCGAGCACCTGAAGGCCATCCGCATCCTCGAGTTCAACGCCGCGCACCCGGCCTATCAGGCCATGGCCGAGGCGTTCGCCGAGGACGACAAGGAGAAGGCCGCGAAGATCGCGAAGATCCTGCACGCGCAGGCGCTGCTGATCGCGGGCGACACGCTGGAGGATCCGGCGGCGTATTCCGAGTTGGTCTGCTCGCTCATTCAGAATTAAAAGGCTGCGCCTTTTTATTCTGAGGGGATTGCGCTGTGCACAGAGTCCTCGGCCTCAAAAGCTGTGCTTTTGACCGAGAGGACTCTGCGCTCCGCGAGCGGAATTTTTGCCACCCGGCAGAAGCCGCGCGGCAAAAATGATTGAAATTCTTTTGCAGCGTGCGCGCTGCAAACTCTGCGAGGCAGGAAGGAGGAACTCGCTTTGTCCGACACGCTGGGTGTTTACATTCATATACCGTTTTGCGCCAGCAAGTGCGGCTACTGCGATTTCTATTCCTCCGCCGCGTGCGAAAAGGAGATGCCGCGCTATCAGCGCGCGCTGCTGTCGCACATCGAAGAGACGCTGGATCAGCTGCCGTTCGACGTGATCGACACGGTCTATTTCGGCGGCGGCACGCCGAGCTATTACGGCGCAAAGCGCATCACGGAGCTGCTCGACGCGCTCAAAAGCACGGGGCGGCTGCTCCGGGACGCCGAGATCACCATGGAGGCCAACCCCGACAGCATGCGCCCGAAGGATCTGCGGCTGCTGCGCCGCGCGGGCGTCAACCGCCTGAGCATCGGCATGCAGTCGGCGAACAACGATCTGCTGAAGCTCATCGGCAGACGCCACAACTTCAAGCAGGTGCAGATGGCGGTGCACGCCGCGCGCGCCGCCGGCTTTGACAACGTCAGCCTGGATTTGATCTACGGGCTGCCGAGCCAGACGCGCAGCGATTGGGAAGAGACGCTCATGCGCGCGCTGCAGCTGCACCCCGAGCACATCTCCGGCTACGGACTGAAGCTGGAGCCCGGCACGCCGATGGCGGAGGAATACGCCGACAGCCCGCTCGTTCCGGACGAGGACACGCAGGCTGACATGTATCTCTCGATGGTCGAGACGCTCCGCCAGTACGGCTACCGGCAGTACGAAATCTCAAACTTCTGCATCACCGGCTATGAATCCCGCCACAATATGAAATACTGGCGGCTGGAGGACTACGTCGGCTTCGGGCCCGGCGCGCACTCCTGCGTGGACGGTCTGCGCTACAGCTATGTGCGCGACCGCGAACGTTATGTAAACTGCGTCCTCGGCGGCGCGGTCTCCGGCGGCATGCTCGATGAATACGAAAGGATCGGCGACTTTGAGCGCGGCGCGGAGTATCTCATGCTCGGCATGCGCACCGCGCGCGGCGTCTCCGAGGCGGAATACACCGCCATTTACAACAGCAGCTTTGACGGCATCGCCGACACGCTCGACGACTATGTCCGCCGCGGCTGGGCGGTCGAGGAGGACGGACGCTGGCACTTCACGCCTGCGGGCTTTCTGATCTCGAACACGCTGATCCGCGCGCTGCTGGACGCGCAGACCGATCAGCTGGCGGAGCGCGCGCCGTGGATGCAGCCGGAGCTGGACCGCGCCGAGCGGCAGGAGCTTCCCGTCAGCACCGACGAGGCTTTTGAAGACACATATCGCAGGAGCGTGCTCCTGAAGGAACAGGGATAAGCTATGAAGAAACAAAAAAAGGCAAAAGAGCCGAAAGGCAAAAAGACGAAAGCGCCCAAGACCGCCAAGCGGGGAAGAGGCGCGAAGATCGCGGCGATCTCCATCGTCAGCGTCGCGGCGGTGCTGGTGCTGGTGATGCTCGTCGGCGCCATGACGGTCAACGGGGCGGACACGATCCTCCCGAACGTCTCGCTGCAGGGTCTGGATCTCTCCGGGCTCACGAAGGAGCAGGCGGTCGAGACCATCCGCAGCGCGGGGCTCGACAGCGGCGCCGCGGAGGTCCTCTCCGTTACGCTGCCCGGCAGCGTGAAGGCCTCCATCACGGCGGCGGACACGGGCTATCATTCCACGGCGCAGGAGGCGGCGGAGGCCGCCTATGCCTACGGGCACGACAGCAACATCCTCACGAATTTCTTTACCTGGCTGCACGCGCGCGTCGCGCCGATGGATCTCGCCGATACGCTCTGCGGCGACCGCGACACGGCGTCGATCCGCTCCAAGGCGGAGGCCGCGACCGCGGAGGCCAACCGCTTCGCCGATTCCGGCAGCTTCGAGATCGATGAGGAGGCCTCCGAGCTGCTCATCGTCAAGGGCGCTTCCAGCTCTATCATCGATGCCGAGACCGTCTATGACTTCATCATCGAGCAGCTGGACGCCCACGTGCAAGAGGCGGAGTTCACGCAGCCCACGGACGGCGAGCCGACCATCGACATGCAGGCGCTGCACGACAGCGTGTGCGGCGACCCGATCAACGCGCATTACGACAACGAGACGCAGGAGATCGTCGAGGGCAAGCCCGGCGTCGCCTTTGACGTTGCCGAGGCGCAGAAGCTCTGGGACGAGGCCGAGGTCGGCGACACCGTGCACATCCCCGTCACACTCACGCCCGCGAGCTTCGGCGCGGGGGATGTGTCGGAGCTGTACGCCGATCTGCTGGCGAGCAAGTCCACGTCTCTCGGCGGCAGCAGCGCCAACCGCGTGAACAACATCACGCTCGCGGCGCAGCACATCGACGGCGTTGTGCTCCAGCCCGGTGAGAGCTTCAGCTATAACAACACGGTCGGCCAGCGCACGACCGCCAACGGCTTCAAGGAGTCCGGCGCCTATGCCAACGGGCAGGTCGTGTCCGAGGTCGGCGGCGGCATCTGCCAGGTGTCCTCCACGCTCTATTACTGCACCATGGTCGCGAATCTCCAGATCACGAGCCGCACGAACCACTATTTCTCCGTCGGCTATATCGAGCCCGGTATGGACGCCACGGTCAGCTGGGGCTCGCCGGACTTCGTGTTCGTCAACAGCCGCACCTTCCCGATCCGGATCCACGCCTATGTCTCGGGCGTCACGATCACAGTCGAGATCTGGGGCACGGACGTCGACGGCAGCTATGTCAAGATGGAGAGCGCGGTCGGCGGTCTGAACGTGACGACCTATCGCTGCGTCTACGCGGCGGACGGCACGCTCATCAGCCGCGAGCAGGAGGCGACCAGCACCTATCACACGCACGACACCGCGCCCAAGGCGACGCCCGCGCCGTCCACGACGCAGCCGAGCAATCCCTCCACGCCCGCGCCGGTGCAGACCCCGACGCCCGCAACGCCCGCGCCGGTCCAGACGCCGACGCCGGTCGTGCCGCAGCCCGAACCCGTGCCGGATCCCGGCGGCGGCGGTGACGGCGGCGACGGCAGCGTCGTGCTGTAACACAGAGATCTCCGCCCCGACAGGGGCTTCCAGAGCCATACACAGACGAATCTATCAGAGGAGACGATCCCAATGAGTCACGAAAACACCTTCTTCATCACCACACCCATCTACTATCCCTCCGACAAGCTGCACATCGGTCACACCTACTGCACCGTCGCGACGGACTCCTTCGCGCGCTACAAGCGTCTGCGCGGGTATGACGTCATGTTCCTCACCGGCACCGACGAGCACGGGCAGAAGATCGAGGAAAAGGCGAAGGAAGCCGGCGTCACGCCGCAGGAATTCGTCGATAAGATCGTCGAGGGCGAGGGCGGCATCCTCGATCTGTGGAAGCTGATGAACATCTCGAACGACCGCTTCATCCGCACCACGGACGACTATCACGTCACGTCCATCCAGCGCATCTTCCGTAAGATGTATGACAACGGCGATATCTACAAGGGCAAGTATTCCGGCATGTACTGCACGCCGTGCGAGAGCTTCTGGACCGAGAGCCAGCTCGTCGACGGCAAGTGCCCCGACTGCGGCCGCCCGGTCAAGTACGCCGAGGAGGAGGCCTACTTCTTCCGGCTCTCGAAGTATGCCCAGCCCGTCAAGGAGCTGCTGCTCACGGGCGAGTTCCTGCAGCCGATGAGCCGCGTCAACGAGATGATCCGCAACTTCATCGATCCCGGTCTGGAGGATCTGTGCGTCAGCCGCACGAGCTTCAGCTGGGGCATCCCGGTGGACTTTGACCCGGGTCACGTCGTCTATGTCTGGATCGACGCGCTGGCAAACTATATCACGGCGCTCGGCTATCTCAACGACAGATACGACGACTATGAAAAATACTGGCCCGGCGTGAACATCGTCGGCAAGGAGATCGTCCGCTTCCACTCCATCATCTGGCCCGCCATGCTCATGAGCCTCGGCGAGCCCGTGCCGAAGAAGGTCTACGGCCATGGCTGGCTGCTGATCGACGGCGGCAAGATGAGTAAGTCCAAGGGCAACGTCGCCGATCCTTACCTGCTGGCGGAGCGCTACGGCGTGGACGCGCTGCGCTTCTTCCTGCTGCGCACGTTCCCGTTCGGCTCCGACGGCAACTTCTCCAATGAGCTCCTCATCAACTGCATCAACGCCGACCTCGCCAACGACCTCGGCAACCTCGTCAGCCGCACGACCGCCATGGTGAACAAATACTTCGGCGGGCGTCTCCCCGCCGAGCAGGAGGCCGACGACACGATGGACGCCGAGCTGATCGCCATGGCGAGCGCGCTGCCCGGGCTCTACGCCGAGCAGATGGACGCCTTCCAGCCGCAGAACGCGATCGGCGAGATCTTCAAGGTGCTCTCCCGCGCCAACAAGTATATCGACGAGAACGCTCCGTGGATCCTCGTCAAGGACGAGGCGAAAAAGCCGCGTCTGGCGTGTGTGCTGTATAACCTCCTCGAGACGATCCGCATCTGCGGCGGACTGCTCGTGCCGTTCATGCCGGAGACCTCCGCCGAGATCGCCAAGCGTCTGAACACCGAGGCAACGGACTGGGAAAGCCTGTCCCGCTTCGGCGTGCTGCCCGCGGATGCGGCGGTCGTCGTGGGCGACGCGCTCTTCCCGCGCATCGACGCCAAGAAGGAGCTCGAGGCGCTCGAGGCCATCCACGCCGAGCAGATGGCGGCAAAGGCCGCTGCGGAGAACCACTTCGTGCCCGTGCGCGAGAACGTCTCGATCGATGATTTCTACAAGGCCGACCTCCGCGTCTGCAAGATTCTCGCCGTCGAGAAGGTCAAACAGTCTGACAAGCTGCTGAAGTTCACGCTGGACGACGGCAGCGGCTCCGATCGCCAGATCCTCTCCGGCATGCAGCCGTTCTATCCCGATGAGCAGATCCTCGTGGGCAAGAAGGTCCTCGCGATCCTGAACCTGCCCGCGCGCAAGATGGCGGGCGAAGCGTCCAACGGCATGCTCCTCTCCGCGGAGAAGGACGACACCGTGAAGCTCACGCTCGTGGACGACGCCATCCCCACCGGCGCGCAGCTCAGCTGAGCCGAAGCAACGGCACTCCGGCGCCGCGCCGCTCTGCGCGGCGCGCGGAGGACAGAACCTTAGAAGAGGAGCAAGCTTCACTTTGAAAAACGATTCCACCATCCCGATCGAAGCGGAGGGCGGCTTCCGTCCCGACCCGCCTGCAGGCGCGCCGTCGTTTGTACCGGAGCCGGACTTCATCCCCGAAAAGATCATGCGGGAGCCCCCGAAGCCAAAAGTGAAAAAGAAGAAATCCGACCGCAGGCGCCGCAGCTTCTGGTCGCATCTCGGACGCTTCATCGTCGTGATGGCGATCCTGTTCGGGCTGTACCTGACGGCGGTGTTCTCGGACATCCCGTTCATCGCCAAATGGCGCACGATCTATATCCAGACCGCCATGGCGACGATGCGGCACCAGTGGCTCGCGACGTATTTCATCCCGGGCTTTGTCATCGACGAGGCCATGACCGAACTGGAGCAGTCGCGCGAGATGCAGATCGGCGTCAACAGCACCTGGGAGGGCGTCACCGCCGGGCACAGCAAGAACACCGTCCTCACGCGCAATCCCACGCTGACCAACACCGCCGGCATGAGCGACGACCAGATCGATTTCTACAACGACTTCTGGGAGATCGACGTCGACACGATGGAGGACTATGTGCGCGAGCACCCCGACGTTGTGCAGAAGGGCTGGTCGAAGATCAACATCAACGAGGCGGGGCTGGACGACGACGGCACCACCATCCGGACGCAGATGGGGGAGCAGGTCCTCGCGGTCAACGCCGCGGAGCGCATCCTGATCGTCCGCGAGAAGGGGACGAACTATCGCGGTCTGATGGCGATCTGCAAGGACCCGTCGCGCATCAGCATGCACTATGCCGCCACGCTCGGCATCGTCGGGCAGCGCTGCGGTGAGATCGCCGAGGCGCACAACGGCATCATCGGCGTCACGGCCTCCGGCTTCCTGGACGACGGCGGCGTCGGCAGCGGCGCCGAGCCCGTCGGCTTCAGCATGTGCAACGGCGAGCCGTACGGCTATCACATGCCCTCGGGCTACAAGCGACTGGAGCTGCACGAGGACGACCGCATGTATATCCGCGACTCGCAGGACCCCGTGGACCCCAGTACGACGGACTGTGTGGAGTTTTCCCCGGCAATGATCGTTGACGGCGTGTCCGTCCTCGAGGGCAACGGCTGGGGCTGGTCGGACCTGCAGCCGCGCGCGTGCATCGGGCAGTCGGAATACGGCGAAGTGCTCATGCTGCTCATCGAGGGGCGCCGCCCCGGCATCTCCATCGGTCTCGCCGTGGGAGACTGCGCCGAGCTGCTGCTGCAGCACAAATGCATGCAGGCCCTGAACGTCGACGGCGGCACGACCGCCATGATCTGGTACGACGGGGAGTATATCATGGAGAGCTCCAACCCCGTCATGACCAAGGGCAGACAGCTCCCCAACGCGTTCGTCTATGAGCGCGCGAACTGAATCAAAGCTCCGATTTGGACAAAATGACGTAAGCATTCCGCTGCTTGCGTCATTTTCTTTGGGTTTTGGTTTCCATAATCTGATGTCGATTATACAATGTAACGAAAGTATGTCATTTCTTCGTCTTTTCTTGAACAATGCTTGTATTTTTTTACATTAGCGATTATAATAGGTATGTTCTGAGAATTAAACTGAGGAGGAATACACATGAAGAAAAAAGTGCTGAGTCTTCTGCTGTGTGTCGTGCTGGTGGCGGCGCTCGCCGTTCCCGCATTCGCAGCGAACTCTCCCACCTACAAAACCGTGAGCGGTACCTATACCTACTGCCCGTCTCTCGGCTTTATAGACATCATCGGTGACCAGCAGCTGTCGTTCAGCTACAGTGATGAATGGTTCACCAAGTCCGCTTACAAGTACAACCACGGTCTGGCGAACATCTCCATGGTGCTCACGCAGGCGAGCTTTGCCTCTGCCTCTGCCAAGACCGACTTCTCCGACGCCTGGAAGAACGCCAAGGATCTGCTCAACCAGTGCGGCTTCGAGAAGTTCATGGCGAACAACGACGCCAAGACCATGCCCGGCGGCCACACGATCGGCGCTGTCGCGGCCAGCAAGAAGCTGATCGACAACGGCGGCACCTACACGCTGATCGCGCTCGGCATCCGCGGCCACAACTACGGTCAGGAATGGGCGAGCAACTTCCTCGTCGGCGCTGAGGGCGACCACAATGGCTTCGCTGACGCGCGCGACAAGGTGCTCAACTTCCTGCGCCAGTACATCGCCTCGCAGGGCATCACCGGCCGCGTCAAGATCTGGACGACCGGCTTCAGCCGCGCTGCCGCCACGGCGAACATGCTCGCCGCGCAGCTCGATGACGGCATCTTCATCGGCGACGGCGTCACCACCACGCCGCACGACGTGTACTGCTACACCTTCGAGACCCCGCAGGGCACCGTGAATCCCAATGCCAAGGCGCCGATCTACCGCAACATCAAGAACATCATGAACCCCAACGACCTCGTGCCGCTGGCCGGTCCCTCCGAGTGGGGCTTCAATCGCTATGGCGAGGACTACTACGTTCCCTGCCGTCAGTATGACGCGAACTATCAGACCATGGCCGACGCCATGTGGTCTGAGCTCACCAAGATGGGCTGGTCCCGCTTCTATCTGATCGATGACTTCCACTATCTGACCCTGCAGGGCGAGAACAAGGACATCACCCAGATCGAGTACTTTGACCTGCTGTTCGACGCCATGTTCTCCAGCCTCGCACCGAGCCGCCAGGCCTATGTGGACAACATCCAGGCAGGTCTGATGGAGCTGAGCGCCTCGCTCCTCGGCTTCCACACCTCTCAGATCATGAACGGTCTGGTCTACTTTGCGCAGAAC
The DNA here is from genome assembly GCA_017459865.1 of Oscillospiraceae bacterium. The sequence continues at coordinate 46,333 of JAFUCD010000028.1, read as the reverse complement.
CTCGTCAAGGGTGATCTGCTCAAGGCCGCGCTCAACCCGCTGAACCTCGCGGGCGTGCTTGAGCAGTCCCTGATCGACGCCTTCAACAAGGCCGGCGTCATCAACTATGACAACGCCGAGCAGGTCAACGGCATGGTCTCCAACCTTGTCGGCATGCTCCTGCCCTTCATCACCGCCAACCCCGAGCTGGCCGTGAACCTGATCCTGAACCTCATCCAGATCCTCAATGCGCACTTCTCCGAGGTCACGCATGCCTGGCTGCGCACGCTGCCCGCCTCCTACATGGAAGCGCAGACGCCCGCGTACCAGTACAGCGGTCTGTACAACGATGTCAACGCCAGCAACTGGTTTGCGCAGGCGGTGGACTATGCCACCTACGGCAAGATGATGAACGGCATGGGTGCCGGCACCTTCGCGCCGAACCGCAACACCACGCGTGCCGAGTTCGTCACGGTCCTGTACCGTCTCGAGGGCCAGCCGAAGGTCAGCGGTTCTGAGCCGTTCGTCGACGTCGCCAACGGCAGCTGGTATCAGCAGGCCGTCACCTGGGCGTATACGAACGACGTCGTCAAGGGCATCTCCGCCACGAAGTTCGATCCCAACGCGAACATCACGCGTGAGCAGATGGTCACTATGCTGCAGCGCTATGCCTCCCGCGTCGGCGACTGCACGGGCAGCGCCTCCGCGCTGAATCGCTACACCGACGCCTCCAGCGTCTCCAGCTGGGCGAAGGACGCCATGCAGTGGGCGGTCCAGGCCGGCGTCATCAAGGGCATGACGAACACCACGCTCGTCCCGAAGGGACTCACCACCCGCGCGCAGATCGCGAACGTGATGATGCAGTTCTGCGAAAGCTAAAGCGCTTCCGCTTCATAACAACACCGCAGCCCAATGGGCTGCGGTGTTATTATGAGAAGGATCGCACTCCGCAGATCGGACTGGGCGTCAAAGGCCGAGGGCTTTTGAATGTCAGCCCGCTCTGCTCCGTGATCGGTATTTTAACCCCGCAGCAAAAGCCGCGGGGCTAAAATGATCGAATTTTGTTTGCGGCGTGCGCGCCGCAGAATCTGCGATGCCGTGTAGGGGCGCTGATCACAGTAGCTCGTCCCAGGTCAGGATCGTCTCGTCGCAGACGCGCTGCATGTCCTTCCAATGGCGCGCGCCGTCGTCGTCATAGACGCCCACGACATAAAAGCCCGCCAGCTTCGCTGTCCGCGCGGCATAGTAGGCGTCCTCGAACACGGCGACGTCCTCCGGCTCCGCGCCGAGCCGCCAGGCGCACTCCAGAAAGATGTCCGGGCGCTCCTTGCTGACGCCCAGCTCATCACAGCACAGGATGAACGCAAAGCAGTCCGCCACGCCGAGCCGCTCCAGACACGCGCGCGCCAGCGGCTCCGGCGTCGCCGTGGCGATGCACAGCCACACGTCCTGCTCGCGCAGATGATGCAGATACTCCGCCGCGCCGGGCTTGAGCTCGATGTCGGTGAGATAGTGCAGGGCGATCATGTCGTCCATCTCCTGCGCGATCGAAAACGGCGTCCCCGGAAGACCGAATGCATCCTGAAACGCCGCGGCGGATTCCAGCATCGTCATGCGCTGCACGCGCTCGAGCAGCTCCGCGTGATCGCCGGTCACGCCTTTGCGCTCCAGATACTCCGCGCCGACGTTGCGCCAATAGCGCATCGAGTCGATCAGCGTTCCGTCCATGTCAAAGATCACCCACGGCTTGTCCATGCATCGTCACCTCCCGCCGCATCTGTTGTTTAAACTGCGACCATTATATGACAATTGCGAGATAATGTCAAGAAAGGCGCCTGTACCCAAAACTCTTGGGTACAGGCGCGTTGTGCTGGTGGGAAAAACCGTCGTGCTTACTCCAGCGGCTTGAAGTCCGCCTTGGTGTGGTTGCAGAGCGGGCAGACGAAGTCGTCGGGGATGGTCTCGCCCTCGTAGACGTAGCCGCAGACGCTGCAGACCCAGCCCACGCGGTCGTCGCCCGGGGTGGCCTCGCGCTTGGTGAAGTCGCTGGCGGGGTGCTTGCAGAGCGGGCAGATGAAGTCCGCCGGGATCTCCTCGCCCTCATAGACGTAGCCGCAGACGGAGCAGACCCAGCAGGCGCCCTCGGCCTTGGCGAGCGGCTTCGGCGCGGGCTTGATGTTGGAGCGGTAGTAGTCGTAGGTCACGCCCTCGTCATTGGAAAAGACCTTGCTCTCCACGATCTCGGCGATGAACATGCGGTGGCTGCCCTGGTCATAGCTCTCGAGCACGTTGCAGGAGAACATCGCGTTGATGTAGCGGTTCGGATACGCGATACCGCGGCCGCAGCGGTCGATATACGGGAAGTCCGCGAGCTTGTCGACGTCGGCGCCGGACTGGAAGCCGAAGGTCTGGAAGAAACTGAAGGGCACTTCCTTCGTCAGGATGCCGAGCGTGAACTTGCCGGTGCGCTCGATCATGCCGCAGGTGTAGTTGGCTTTGATAACGGAGATGGAGATGCGCTCGGGCTTGTTCGCCATCTGCTGGGCGGTGTTGATGACGCAGATGTTGTCCTTGTCGCCTTCCTTCGCGCCGAGCGCGTACAGACCGTAGGTGAACTTGAACAGCGCCGCGGGGTTCTGCGCGCCCTCGTTCACGATCGGCCGCGGCTTCGGGATGCTCTCGCAGATCGCGTCAGCCAGCGCCTCCAGCTCGCCGAGCTGGTGCTCCTTCAGGGAGGACTTGATGGTGAACTTGTCGTTCAGGAACTCGATGCCCTTGAGGGGCTTGAGGATGTTGCGCATCAGACCGCCGGACGTGGGCGCCCAGGAGCCGTTTTCGATGATGGCGACCTTGCGGTTGAGGACGTTGTGCGCCGCGATGTCGTGCAGGGTGTTCTCCATGTTCACGAAGATGCCCGCGTTGTAGGTCGTGGAGGCGAACACGAGATGGCTGCAGCGGAAGGCCTCGGCGACGATGACGCTCGCGTGCGTCTGGCTCACGTCATACATGGCGATGTTGCGCACGCCGCGCTCGGCCAGCATGCTCGCCAGAACGTGGGCGGTGTTTTCCGTGTTGCCGTACACGGAGGCGTAGGCGATCATGACGCCGTTGTCCTCGGGCGTGTAGGAGCTCCACTTGTCGTACTTGTCGACGAACCAGCCGATGTTCTTGCGCCACACGGGACCGTGCAGCGGGCAGATCATGCGGATGTCGAGCGTGGACGCCTTCTTCAGCAGGGCCTGCACCTGCGTGCCGTACTTGCCGACGATGTTCGTGAAGTAGCGGCGGGCGTCGGGCAGCCAGTCGTGCTCGAAGTCATACTCATCGGCGAAGAGGTTGCCGTTGAGCGCGCCGAAGGTGCCGAAGGCGTCGGCGGAGAAGAGCGTGCCGGTCGCGACGTCGAAGCTCACCATGACCTCGGGCCAGTGGACCATCGGCGCCATGACGAAGGCGAGGGTGTGCTTGCCGAAGCACATCGTGTCGCCCTCCTTCATGAGGATGGCGCGGGAGTCGATGTCGAAGGTGAAGTAGTTTTTGATCATCTCGGCGATCTTCTCGTTGCAGATGATCTTCGCGTCGGGATAGCGGAGCACGGTGTCGGCCAGCGTCTTGGCGTGGTCAGGCTCCATGTGGTGCACGATGATATAATCGAGCGGGCGGCCGTTCAGCGCGTAGGCGACGTTCTCGAAGAACTGCCCCGACACGGAATGGTCGACGGTGTCGAGCAGGACGGTCTTCTCGTCGAGCAGGACATAAGAGTTGTAGCTCACACCGCGGGGGATGGGATAGACGCTCTCAAACAGCGCGAGTCTGCGGTCAGAAGCGCCGACCCAAAGCAGATCGTCATAGATCTTCATGGTGCAATGCATGGATGAATCCTCCTGTTAATTATTTTCGATTATGCAAAGAAGCCGCTTACGCGTGCTTTTTCACCATAGCCAGGACCGCATCCTTCGGCTGCACGCCGACAGAGCGCTCCACGACCTCGCCGCCCTTGAACACGAGCAGGCTGGGGATGGACATGATGCCGAACTGCTGGGCGAGCGCGCCCTCCTCGTCGACGTCGATCTTGCAGACCTTGATGTCGTCGTTCTCCTCGGCGATCTGGTCCACGACGGGGGAGAGCATCTTGCAGGGACCGCACCAGACGGCCCAGAAATCCACCAGAACGGGCTTATCGGCCTCGAGGACCTCGGTCATGAAATTATCCTGTGTTACGACAGTTACCATTTTGCATTTCTCCTTTTTTTGTGCTGTGCGCGATGCGCGGGTGAAAACCATACTGTATCCAGTCTACCACGAAAAGCGGATGGCGAAAAGACTAAAATTCGTTTTTTGTGAAAAAATGTACGAGACCGGCAAAAAAACACAGCAACGACGGACTGAGACTGTCAAAAAAAAGATGCTGCTGACTCCAGAACCAGAGCAGCGGGGGAGCTTGAGGGGGCAAGGCCCACCTCAATTTTAATCCAGCGTCGTCGCAAATCGTTTGAATCCCAGGGGGATTCAAACGATTTGCTGTTTGCGCAGCAAATATATTGGCGACTGCGCAGTCTGATCCTGTCAAAAATGTCCGGCAAGGACTTTTTTGACAGGATCAGACTACCTGTGCTTGACAAATGGAGGAAAGACTTGTAATAATAGTGGTGTTATGAAGATGCAATGCTATGCACAGACGAACATCGGTTCTGTGCGGAAGAACAATGAGGACAACTACTACTGCAACGGCTCGTTCAAGCTCTCGGCACAGTCGCCGCAGGAGGAGCTGATCAGCGCGCCGGAGGACGCCGAGCTTCTGTTCGGCGTGTTCGACGGTATGGGCGGTGAGGCGCATGGAGAGGAGTGCGCCATGCTCTGCGCGACGACGCTTGCGCAATTTCAGGGCGGCGATCGGCCGTTTGAGGCGCCGGCGTTTTATCAGCAGGCGAACGCGGTCGTATGCGAGCTGGAGCAGCGCACGCGCGAGACCGGCGGCTCCACGGCAGCCGTGGCGCAGGTGCGCGGCAACCGCGTCTTTGCCAGCAACGCGGGCGACAGCCGCGTGTATCATCTGCGCGGCACGGAGCTGAAGTGTCTCACGCGCGACCACACGCGCTATCAGCAGATGGTCGAGGCGGGCGTCCCGAACCCGGATATCTCCGAGCGCCATGTGCTCACGAAATTCATCGGCATGGACAACCGCCGCCCGCTGACGCCGAACTTTGCCGTCTCGGTGAAGCTGGAGGTGGGCGACCGCATCATGCTTTGCTCCGACGGCGTGACGGGCGTGCTGACCGACGCCGAGATCGCCGAGACGCTCTCCCAGCCGCAGCTGCCGGAGGTCGTGGGCCGTGCGCTGGTGCAGCGCGCGCTCGACGCCGGCTCGCGGGACAATGTGACGATGGTGCTCGCGGAGGTCGTCTCGCTCGACGCCGAGACGCTGCCCGAGGAGGTCCCGGCCGCGCCCGCGCAGCCGGAGGGGGAGACGACGAAGGAATTCGGCGCTGTCACGCCCGCGCAGATCCTGGAGCGCGAGCAGGAGCTCCGCACCGAGCAGAAGCGCGAGACCCGGCGCGAGATGCGTATGATCATTGCCGTCATACTCGCGGTGATCGCGATCGCCGGCGGGATCATCTATCTCTCGCTGACCCGCTCGATCCGAAATGAGACCACCCAAACCAAGAGCGCGCCCGTGCGCGTGATCCACCAGCTCGACGCCGCGGCGGACCCGGGGCGGTCGATCGGAAAGGAGGCTCCCGATGTCTGCTTCTGACCTCTCTCTGCGGTTGGCAAACCGCCCGCTGCTGCGCGCCATCCGGCAGCGCAGACAGCCCGCGCCGGTGTATGAGACTGTGCTGGTCGAGCCGGAAACGGACGCCGACCGCATGCTCACGCTCCTGATGGCGCTTGCCCCGATGGCGTTTGCGTTTTTCTATCTCGCCTTTTTGGCGCTGATGTTGTTTCATTAATGGACGAAAAAATTCCCGGAGACCGTATCCGTACGGTTTCCGGGAAATTTTTTATCATCTGCCGATGTGGATCTCCGGGATCGAGAGCACCACGCCGTAGCCGGGATCGGGTTCGGGCGTGATCGGCGGCTCAGGCTCCGGCGTGACCGGCTCGGAGATCGGGCTCTCGCCGTGCTCATAGCGGAACAGGCGCGTCAGCACTGTGCCGGCCTCGGCGCGCGTGGCGGTCCCGGCTGGGACGAAGCCCTCGTTTCGGCCCTGCAGCAGCCCCTCGGCGTAGCAGAAGCGCACGTCGTCGCGCGCCCACGAGCCGACGTTGGCGATGTCCGCGATCAGCGCGTCCACCGTGGTGTCCACGCCGGAGACGTCCGTGCCCTTGTGCTGCAGATACAGCCGCATGATGTGCGCCATCTGCTCGCGGGTGACGTTCTCCGTGGGGTGGAAGTCGCCGTCCGGGAAGCCGGAGACGATGCCGCTCCCGACCGCCCATGCCACGCTCTCGGCGTAATACTTGTTCGTCGGGACGTCGGGGAAGACGGCTTCGGTCACCGCGGGCAGCGTCTCGCCGCTCAGACGGGCGAGCATCGTCACGAAGTCGGCGCGGCTGAGCGTGTCGCTCGGGTGGAACGTGTTGTCCGGATAGCCCTTGATCCAGCCGTTGGAGACCGCGATGCGCAGATCCCGATAGGCCCAGTGCGTCGGCGGCACGTCGCTGAAGCGCATGACCGGCTGCGGGGCTGTGTCGGAGGCGAACCAGAAGTCCAGATCCACGTTGCCCTCGATGCCGGGTACCCGCCCGATGGCGCAGCATTGCCAGAATTCATAGCTCCCGGCGTACTGCGTCTCGGGCACGTGGTTCGCCAGCCACAGCTGACCGAGCTGCTCCCGATAGAGATAGGTCGAGAGCATATAGGGATTCGAATACACGAGACTCTGATACCCCATCCGCTCGATCTCGGCGCAGAACGCGTTGGCGATATCCGTCATCTCCTGCCGGGATAGCTGGGCCTCATACAGCCGCCCGTAAAAGCCGCCGTCCCGGTCGGTGAACTCCTGATCAAAGACCAGCGGGAGGTCGATGTCATAGTCCTTCACAAGCTCGACGAGATATCGCGCCTCCTCGCGCGCCTCGGCGGGGGTGATGGCCTGCGAATAGATGTACGCGCCGACGAGGATGCCGTTTTTGTGCGCCTCGGCGAGATTCTCCTGATAGCGCGTGTCGGCGAGCATGCGCCCCTCGGCGCCCCAGCCGCGAAGGCCCGCGCGGATGAAGGCAAAGTCCACGCCGCTTTCCGCAACGGCTGCCCAATCGATCTTGCCCTGGAACTGCGACACGTCGATGCCGCGCCGGAGCGTCTCGCCCTCGGCGAGCGCGCGGGGCTTGTAGTCGGAAAAGCTGCTGCCCTCGCCGTCCGCCGCGGCGGAGCAGCACATTGCCAGCGCCAGCAGCAGCGCGAGCAGGGTGGAGAGTGTTTTTTTCATTCGGATCAACTCCTATGTGCGGCTGCCGGTCCGGGGACCGACGTCACCGCTCAGCTTCATTCGGCATCGCGCCGTTGTAGATCGGGGTCCCCGCGGTCAGCGTCTCCGGATCAGCGGGCGTCTCAGGCGTTGGATCGTCCGGCGCCTCAGGCTCGACGGGCGGGTTTTCATAGTCGAACAGGCGCATCAGCACCGTGGCGGCCTCGGCGCGCGTGGCGGTCCCGGCGGGGACAAAGCCGTTGCTGCGGCCCTGCAGCAGCCCGGCCGCGTAGCAGAAGCGCACGTCGTCCAGCGCCCAGCGGCCAATGGAGCCGATGTCCGTGATCTGCTCGTCCACTGTGGTGTCCTTCACGGTCACGTCCAGACCCTTGTGCTGCAGATACAGCCGCATGATGTGCGCCATCTGCTGGCGCGTGACGTTCTCCGTGGGGTGGAATGTGCCGTCCGGGAAGCCGGAGACGATGCCGCTCTCGACCGCCCACGCCACGCTGTCGGCGTAGTATTTGGTCGCGGGGACGTCCGGGAACGGCGCGGCGGTGCATTCGGGTATCGTCTCGCCGCTCAGACGCGACAGGAGCGTGACGAAGTCCGCGCGCGTCAGCGTCGTGTTGGGACGGAAGGTGTGGTCGGGATAGCCCGTGACCCAGCCGCGCGCCACGGCGGCGGCGATGTTGTCGACGGCCCAATGCCCCCGGATATCGCGCAGACGCACGGGCGCTTCCTCGTCCGGGGTCTCGTCGGTCTTCTTCTCCAGACCGAAATACTGCACGATGCCCGCGGCGTCGGCCCTGGCGACGGCGCGGAGTTTGGCGTCGCTCGAGAGGATCGCACGAAAATCGCTTTCGTTGCGCAGGAAGCAGTGCTCGATCAGCGTGGAGGGGATGTTCGCAAGAATGCCGTAGCGCACCACGCCGTAGTAATCGGAGATCGTGCCGTTGGGATACTTCGTGTCAGAGGAATCGCGCAGCAGAAAGCCCTTGTTCTCCACGCCCAGCTTCTCGAGCTCGGCGAGCGTGACGGCCGCGACCGCCTTGCCGGCCTCGGCGACCTCGGGGCGGTAGTTGCCGTTGCTCACGAGCGCGCAGGCGCCGTTCGGCACATGCGTACCCAGCCCCACGTCGTTCAAGTGCAGACTGATCAGAAAGTCGCTGCATTGCGTCTGGGCGTAGGTGATGCGGGACTTGACCTCGCCGCTCGGCAGCATGGAGTCCGGCGTGTCCGGCGTGCGGGTGAGAAACACCTTCACGTGCTGATAGCTCTCCAGCTCCTCCTTCAGATACAGCCCGATCTGCATGCACAGATCGCGCTCGGTATATTGCTTGTCGTCATAGGTGGCGACGCAGCCGGAGTCGACGCCGCCGTGACCGGGATCGATCGTGATGTACACCCAGCCGTCGCCGTAGCCGGAGCTGTTCGCGGCGAGGGCGCCCGGCGTCAGCGAGCAGCAGAGCACGAGGATCAGCACCATGGCGAGTATGCGTTTGATGCTCATAGATGTGTCAGGCAGCGGAAAAACCGACTGCCGTACCCCCTTCTGAAAAGTGATAGGTTACATAATCTAATATTATACGGCATAAAATCAAGTTTTTCAATGGTAAATAGCACCAAAGTTCACATAAAAACACACGCTGCCGCTCATTTTGGGCGGCAGCGTGTGCTCCAGTCATATCATTCAAACAAAAAGCCCGCTTCGCGCAGGGCGTCCTGCGTGCGGAGAAAGGCGGCCTCGTCGGGACAGAGCAGCGTGTGCAGGTGGATCCCGTCGGTGAGGGAGCTCAGGGGCTTTGCCCCGTCGGAGATCAGACGCTCCATGAACTGCGCCACGTCATAGCGGCTGCGGATCCGGAGCTCGCCGGTGAGCTGACCATAGACCGCGTGCTCCACGACCACGTCCAGCACGGTGCAGCCGTTGTCCACGATGATCTGCAGCTCCTGCTCCGTGCCGTCGATCGTGTGGCGACAGGCGACGGTGCGCGTGATGCCCTCGGCGGCGCGGTCGAGCACATAGCCGCGCGGCGTCGCGGAGATCTCCTCGCCGGCGGCGCGCAGCAGCGCCACATCGCCGACGATGATCTGCCGGCTCACGGAAAACCGCGCCGCGAGCGCCGAGGCGCTGACCGGACCGTCGGCCGCCGTGAGCGCGCGGAGGATGGCGCTGCGCCGGGTACTTGCGTCCATAGACACCCTCCCCGGTCAGCCGCGCCCGCGGTTGAGCAGGTCGAGCTTGATCTGCAGCAGCTTGTCCGACAGGTCCACATAGTAGTTGTGCGGATTGTCGAAGCGCAGCACCTCGGGCCAGAGCGTGGCGATCTGCTCCTTGCAGTAGGCGCGGATCTCCGGCAGGGCGGGGGAGGTGTAGACCTGCCTGCCGCCGAGGAAGATCGGCACCTGCAGCTCCTTGGCGACGAAGTCAGTCATGAGCTTCTTTTTCCAGGTCGCGTCGGGATCGCAGATCTCCAGCGGCTGCGTGTCGTCCACGACCTCGTCATAGACCGTGATATAGTCGGCCTCCGCCATGCCGGTGTCGCGCCCGAAGAAGCGGTAGAGCCGCTTGTAGTGCGGGTTCGTGATCTTGCCGACGTTCTCGCTGATCTTGATCTTCGGCACGACGGTGCCGTCTTCGCGCTCGATGGCGCAGAGCTTGTAAACGCCGCCGAACACCGGCTCGCTCTTGGCGGTGATCAGCCGCTCGCCCACGCCGAAGGCGTCGATCTGCGCGCCCTGGTCGAGCAGCCCCTTGATCAGCCGCTCGTCGAGCGAGTTGGAGACCGTGATCCTGCAGCCCTGCCAGCCTGCCTCGTCGAGCATCACGCGCGCCTTTTTCGTCAGATACGCGATGTCGCCGGAGTCGAAACGGATGCCGCAGCTCGTGATGCCCTGCGGGCGCAGGATCTCGTCGAAGGCGCGGATCGCGTTCGGTACGCCGGAGTGGAGACTGTCGTAGGTGTCCACGAGCAGGGTCGCGTTCGTGGGATAGGTCTGGCAATAGGCGCGGAAGGCGTCGAGCTCCGTGTCGAACATCTGCACCCAGGAGTGCGCCATCGTGCCGCCAGCTGGCACGCCGTAGATCTGGTCCGAGATCGCGCAGGCCGTTCCGGCGCAGCCGCCGATGTAGGCCGCGCGCGCGCCGACGATCGCGCCGTCGGTGCCCTGTGCGCGCCGCGAGCCGAATTCCAGCACCGTCCGCCCCTCGGCGGCGCGGCAGATGCGGTTGGCCTTCGTGGCGATCAGACTCTGGTGGTTGAGCTGCAGCAGCACATAGGTCTCGATCAGCTGCGCCTCGATGGCGGGCGCGCGCACCGTCATCAGCGGCTCACGCGGGAACACCGGCGTGCCCTCCGGCACGGCCCAGATATCGCCCGTGAAGCGGAACGTGCGCAGATAGTCCAGAAACTCCTCCTTGAAGAGCTTGCGGCCGCGCAGATATTCGATGTCCGCCTCGGAGAAGTGCAGGTCGTTGATGTAGTCGATCACCTGCTCCAGCCCCGCCGCGATGGCAACGCCGCCGCCGTCGGGCACCTTGCGGAAAAACATATCGAAATAAGTGATGCGATCCTTCAGCCCGTGGTCAAAATAGCCGTTGCCCATCGTCAGCTCATAGAAATCGCACAGCATGGTCATGTTCAGAGGTTCATGCAGATCCATAATGGTCTTGCCTCCTGTCAATTCAGAGGAAACGCTGAACAGATCGCCGCACGCATCTTGACGGCATATTTTCCGCCTGATTTTGTCTCAAAATCTTGAAATACACAAAGTATTCCTGCGATTTTTCGTCTTCATCAGTCGAAAAATCTGCTCGCCAATCTGTGCACTTCGATCTGTCCAGCGCTTCCTTTGTGTTCTTTGTTTTTTAATTATAATAGTACTTCAAGGAGAAAGCAACCATTATTAAATTAACAATTCTTTTGACATTCTTTCATAGATGGGATAAGATGAAGCCACCAAACCACAAAGGAACGATCGGATATGAAGCAGCGGTTTTTCGCCCCCGGACGCACGGAGCTGGCCGGGAACCATACGGATCATCAGCTCGGGCGCGTGCTCGCGGCCTCGGTGGACGCGGGCATCTCCGCGCTCGTCACGCCCCGGGAGGACAACGTGATCGTCGTCGCCTCGGAGGGCTTTGCGGCGTTTCGCGTCGACCTCGATTCGCTCGCGCCGCGCGCCGAGGAGGTCGGCACCTCGCAGGCGCTCGTGCGCGGCGTCGCGTCCGCGATGGCGGAGCGCGGCGGGCAGCTGTGCGGCTTTTCAGCGGAGGTCTCCACCACGATCCCGCCCGGCGGCGGGCTGTCCAGCTCGGCAGCGTTCGAGATCCTCTTCGGGCGCATCCTGAACGCGCTCGCCAACGGCGGGCGCTTTGACGCGCCGACGCTCGCGCGCATCGCCCAGCGCGCCGAGAATCTGCACTTCGGCAAGCCCTCGGGTCTCATGGATCAGCTCGCCTGCGCCACCGACGGCGCGGTGTATGTGGACTTTGCGACCGACGCGGTGCGCAGCGTGCCCGCCTGCTTCGATGCGCTGGGCTATACGCTCAGTCTCACGAACACCGGCGGCAGCCACGCGGGGCTCACCGACGCCTATGCCGAGATCCCGGCGGACATGCGCGGCGTGGCGGCGCGCTTCGGCTGCAGCGTGCTCGCCGAGGCGGACGAGAGCGCCTTCCGCGCGGCCTACGTGCCGAGCCGGGAAAACGACCGCGCGCTGCACTTTTTTGAGGAAAACGCGCGCGTGCCGCGCATGGCCGAGGCGCTGGAGGCGCGCGATATCGGCACGTATCTCACGCTCATGAACGCTTCCGGGCGCTCGTCTGAGCGGCTGCTGCGCAATATCCGAGCGGCGAACGGGGACGACCTGCTGGAGCGCGGGCTCGCGCTGGCAGCGCGGCTTCTGGAGGGGAAGGGCGCGTGGCGCGTCCACGGCGGCGGCTTCGCCGGGTGCGTGCAGGCGCTGTGCCCCACGCCGGAGTTTGAAGCCTACCGCGCCGCGATGGACGCCGCGTTCGGCCCCGGCGCATGCATGCCGCTGCACATCGCAAACGCGTGAGAGTTTCTCCTGATGCGGAGATGGTCGGGGGACGGGCGATCCATGGATCGCCTCTACAGGATGACGTAAGAATTCCGATCACGCCGTAGGGGCGCATCACGATGCGCCCGCGCAGGACGCACACGGGCGACCGCCGCAGCCGGGCGAATACGGAGAAACGGGACGTCGAGACCGCCGTTCCCGGCGAAACAGGCGATCGAATATGTCTGAATGGAGCATGATTGTGTCCGAACGGAGCAGAAACATGCTCCATTTTACGTTACTATCTAGTTAGCATAAGGTAACTGATAACGGCGCCGAGAGCAGAGGCGCGTTTTTCTCCCACGGAAGTTAGCGAATGCTAACAGAAAGGATCTTCCAATGAGCGTTGTCATTTTAGGCGGAAACGAGTGCATGGTCCGCGAATATAAGGAGCTGTGCCGGGAATACCAATGTAAGGCAAAGGTCTATCCGAAGATGTCCAATGCCATGAAGAATATCGGAAGTCCGGATCTGCTCGTGATGTTCACGAACACGATGTCCCACAAGATGGTGCGCTGCGCCATGAACGAGACGAAGGGGAACAAGGACATCCGCATCGTCTATTCGCACGCGAGCTCCAAGGCCGCGCTGCGCAATATTCTGGAGCAGCACGCCTGCTGAAAAGGAGAAGCCCATGCCGGAGGATCTGATCGTACAGCAATGCTCGCCCACGCTGGCGGGACTGAAGACCGGGAGCCTGTTCACGTGCCCGTTCCGCACCGAGGCGGAGCTGCGCGCGGACATCGCCGCACTCAACCGGCGGCTTGCGCCGAAGGGCGTGAACGTGCGCATCCTGCGCGTACAGAAGCGCGCGCTGCTGTATCTCTACCGCCCGAGCAGCCTGCGCCGTGACTTCGCCTCGGCCGAGGTCGCCATGCTCCTGCGGCAGTACGGCTACACGGTGGACGACGCCGAGGCGTGCCTTGCCCGGCTCTGCACGCGCCTGAACGGCGCGTCGGATTTCCCGCACGAGATCGGTCTCTTTCTCGGCTATCCCGCCGAGGACGTGCGCGGCTTCATCGAAAACCGCCGCGAGGGCTGCAAGTGCGTCGGCACGTGGAAGGTCTACGGCGATGAGCGCGCGGCGCGCCGGCGTTTCGCGCAGTATGAAAAATGTACGCGGATCTATCAGACGCGTTTTTCCGAGGGCAGAAGCATCGAGCGGCTGACCGTCTCGAGCTGACCCCGTCACATCATTTTTTTGAAAGGTTGGTAATCATCATGAGTAAAGTTGCTGTTGTCTATTGGAGCTCCACCGGCAATACCGAGGAGATGGCAAAGGCCGTCGCGCAGGGCGCGCGCGGCGCGGGCGCGGGCTGCGACCTTATGACGTGCGATCAGATGAACGCGGCGAAGGCCGCGCAGTATGACGCGCTGCTCTTCGGCTGCCCCGCCATGGGCGCTGAGACGCTGGAGGAGGACGAATTCCAGCCCATGTTCGACGCCGTAAAGCCCGCGCTCAAGGGCAAGAAGGTCGCGCTCTTCGGCTCCTACGGCTGGGGCGGCGGCGAGTGGATGCAGACCTGGGAGGCCGACTGCGCCGCCGCGGGCATCACGCTTGCCCATGAGAGCGTCATCTGCAACGAAGCACCGGACGACGACGGCATCGCCGCCTGCAAGGCGCTCGGCGCCGCGCTCGCCTGATCCTCGCTCTCCCTAAAAAAGATTTTCATTTCATTCTTCCCCCTTTCCCAAGACGCCGCGTAACGACTGCGCGGCGTCTTTTGTCTGCCCTATGCGGCGGTGGACGCGAAAGGGGATTTGTGGTATACTTGGCAAAAAGCAACGGAAAGGGCGGTGTGCGCGTTGCCGCGGATCTCTTTGAAGCATTGGAAAGCCGATATCCTCTCGGGCGTGATCGTGGCGCTGGTCTCGATCCCGATCTCGATGGGCTATGCGCAGATCGCGGGTCTCCCGCCGGTGTACGGGCTGTACGGGTCGGTACTGCCGATCCTTGTGTTCGCGCTGCTCACGTCGTCGCCGCAGTTCGTCGTCGGTGTGGACGCCATGCCCGCCGTCATGACGGGCGCCGCGATCAGCGCCATGGGGTTCACGCTCGGCACGCAGGACGCCATGGACATGGCGGCGATCCTCGCGCTGCTCACGGGCGTGTGGTTTCTGGTGTTCTGGGTCGTGAAGGCCGGGCGCGTGGTCAAGTATATCTCCTCGCCTGTGATGGGCGGGTTCATCTCCGGCGTGGGCGCGACGATCATTCTCATGCAGGTGCCGAAGCTCTTCGGCGGCGCGCCCGGCACCGGGGAGCTGCCGGAGCTCGCGGTGCACATCGCGCTGCAGCTCGGCGCGTTCCATCCGCTGTCGTGCGTCCTCGGCGTGGGCACGGTCGCGCTCATGCTGGTCGCGAAGCGCTTCGCGCCGCGGTTTCCGATGGCGGCGGTGCTGCTCGCGCTCGGCGTGGTGCTCACGGCGGCGCTCCATGTGGATCGGTACGGCGTCGCGCTCCTGCCGGAGGTGCGGGGCGGGCTGCCGGGTCTGCGGCTGCCGCCTTTTGAACTGCTGGCGGGCAGGCTTGAGACGGCGCTCGTGCCGAGTCTCACGATCGCGCTTGTCGTCATGGCGCAGACGCTCCTCGCCAGCAACAACTATGCCCTGCGCTATCGCTACCGGATCGATACCCGGCGTGAGCTGCTGGCCTACGCGGGCGCGGAGCTTGCGGCGGGGCTGGTCGGCTGCTGCCCGGTGAACGGCAGCGTCTCGCGCTCCGGCATGGCGGACCAGTTCGGCGTGAAGAGCCAGCTGATGAGTCTCACGGCGTCGCTGGTGATGGTGCTGGTGCTGCTGTTCGGCACGCCGCTGCTGCGCTTTCTCCCGGTCCCGGTCCTCACGGGCATCGTCGTCGCGGCGCTGATCGGCATCCTGGAGTTCAAGATGGCGCGCAGTCTGTGGAAAACGAACCGCCGGGAGTTTTTCATCTTCCTCGCGGCGTTCTTCGGCGTGCTGCTGCTCGGCACGATGGGCGGCGTGGTCGTCGGCGTGCTTTTGAGCTTCTTCGCCGTGGTCGTGCGGGCGGTCGTGCCGCCGCGCGCCATGCTCGGCACGATCACGGGTCACGAGGGATTTTATGACCTCAAGCGCACGCGCGGCGCCTGCCCCATCGCGGGCACGGTGCTCTATCGGTTCAGCGGCAACCTGTTTTTCGCCAACATCGGCGATTTTGAAGCGGACATCGAGGGCGCCGTCACGGACGAGACCCGGCAGGTCATCGTCGACGGGCGGGGCATCGCGAACATCGATATCACGGCGGCGGAGCGTGTGGTGCTGCTGGAGGAGCGCCTGCGCGAGCGCGGCGTGCGGCTCTATCTCACGGAGCACGTCGGCGCGGTGAACGACCAGCTCCGGCAGTACGGGGCGGGCGACCTCATCCGGCGCGGCTGCGTGCGGCGGACGGTGGAGCTGGCGCTGCGCGACGCGGGGCTGGAGCCGCCGTACCCGCTGCATCACTGCACACTCCCGACCGACGAGACCGGCACGGAGCAGTTCGCGGAATTTGAATGGCTCTTCGGCGCGGACGCGGATCGCAAGCTTGATGAGATGGCGGGCTCCATCGCCGAGGAATTTGCCGCCGTCGAGAGCGCCACGCTCGCTGACGCCGAGGCGCACGCGGGCTTTTCGCACCCCGGGGTGTTCGACGAGGACACGCTTCTGGACCGCATCGAGCTGCATCTGGAGGAGCTGGCGCAGGCGGGCGAGCTGCGGCGGGAACGTCTCGCCGCGCTGGAGCAGCGCCTGGAGCAGCAGCGCCTGCAGGTGGAGCAGCGTCTGCGTGCGCGCGACCCCCTCGCCGCGAGCCTCCTGCGCAGCCGCCGCGAGCGGCTCAGAGATCGTCTGCGGCAAAAGTCCCCCGAGCTCTACGCGCGCATCAAAGCGCATTGGGATCAGAATGGCTGAGCATCCGTCTCCGCCCGCGCGCGGCTTGACGGTGCTTGCGCGTGCGCTGCAGCAGGTCGTGGAGCGGAAGCATCAGCGGAATGTCGAGATCGCCGTGCTGGTCCGCACTCTGGAGTATGTCTGGGTGCTGCAGGTCGAGCGTCCGTACGTCAAGGTGCCGTATCTGGACGACGAAGCGCGCGCCTGGATCTTCAGCAGCGCGCAGGCTGCGGACAACGCCCGCGGAATGCTGCGCTTTTCGGGCGCGCTGCGCAGCGTGTCGTTTTCGCAGGACCGTCTGACCAAGGAGTTCTCCCGGTGGGTCCGGCTGGGCGTACGGGAGATGGCGCTCGATCCTGATCCGACGGACGGTTCGTGCCGTGCCGTGTTCAAGCGCGACGAGCTGCTGCGGGCGGAGCACCGCCACTTCGGCACGGACTTCAACCGCATCACGCTGGGCTTTCAGTATGATGTGGCGCGCGGGAACGCCCTTGCCGCGGACGGAAAATGGAGCGCCATGCTCGATTGGCTGCACGCGCGCGGGCTTGTGCTGGTGCCGGTCCATGTGGAGGGACAGTCGGGGAACGCACCCGACTGGGTGCTGCACTACCAAACCGAAGCGGTCTTTCAGCGCATGAACCGCTATGCCGTCGAGCGCGAGCTCGGCGATCGGCTCGGCGCCGGCCGTCAGGTGCGGCCTGCCGGCCCGGAAGGGAATCCGGTGCTGCTGTTCCGACCCGAGTGGTTCTGCGGCGGGGAGGGATACCGCTTTGCCGTCCCCGGCGTGGATGCGCCGCGCCGGATCTCGCCGCGCGTGCTGCAGAGCGGCGGGCGCACCTTCCTCTGCGGCTTCTTCGATCTGGAGACGCTGCGCGCGGTTTTTGGGGAATTTACCAGCGTGGGCATCCTGTCCTTCACGGAGCTTGTCCGATATGTCGGCGAGACGGACAGCAGAGGCAGACGTGTCGAAGGCGTCGTCCTCAGCCCCGGACTGACGGACCTCCTGCTGGAGGAGCCGCAGGTGCGCGAGTATCTGAAATATACGCAGGATCCATACGTGTTTCGGCGATGAAATATCCGCTGTTCGGCGGATTTGCTCCGGTGATCGTTTGCGCGATCGTCTTTGCGCTTGTCAAGAAGAAAAGGGTCCCATACTATGAGGAACAGGTCTACTTTGCGCTCCGCAGGCTGGAGAAGGCCGGTAAGGCCCGGCAATGATCCGTCAGGCTTCCACACCATCCCGTACGCGTTTCGCGTGCGGGATCTTTCTGCTTACGGGATCCGGATTTGACAGAAAAAAATGTCTGTAGTATAGTGTAAAACAGTTTGGTATTATTTAAATGTATGCAGCCCGGCCCTCGGGCGGATCGGAGATGCCCCATGGAGCACATCACCTCGCGCAAAAATCCGCAGATCCAGATGATCCGCGCGCTCGGACGGTCACGGCGTGACCGCGAGGCGGCGGGGCTTTTTGTGCTTGACGGAGAAAAGCTCCTGCGCGAGGCGCTGCAGGCGTCCGCGCCGGTCGAGACCGTCCTCTGGGCGGAGCAGACGGCGTTTCGGCTGCCGGACACGGTGCGGCAGCTGACCGCGCCGCGCGACCTTGTGGAGCATGTCTCGCCGCTGGAGCACGCGCCCGGGCCGGTCTTCACGGTCCGGCTGCCGGAGCAGCGCGTCCCGGAGCGGGTCGAGCGGCTGCTCGTCCTCGAAAACGTGCAGGACCCCGGCAATGTCGGTACCGTCGTGCGCACGGCGAACGCGCTGGGCTTTCCGGCGGTGGCGCTCGTGGGCGCGTGCGCCGATCTCTACAGCCCCAAGACCGCCCGCGCGACGATGGGCGCGATCTTCCGGCAGACCGTGTTCGCCTGCTCGATGGAGGAACTCGACGCGCTGTTAAAGCGCTCGGAGCTGCCGCTCTACGGCGCGGCGCTCACAGACACGGCAGAGGATGTGCGCGGCGTCGATCTCAGATGCGCCGCCGTCGCTGTCGGCAGCGAGGGGCGGGGGCTGAGCGCGGCATTTCTAAGCCGCTGTGACGGGGAGATCATCATCCCCATGCGGCCCGACAGCGAATCCCTGAACGCCGCTGTCGCCGCGTCCATTCTGATGTGGGAGACCGCGAGAGATCTGTGATCCGGGAAAGGAGAGAACGGCAATGAGCGAGCTGCAATACTGGGTATGGCTCTCGATGCGCAGCGCCGTTCGCCCGGAGATCAAAACCGCGCTGCTGGCGCATTGCGACGGGGCGCGCACGCTGTTTTTCGCCCGCCGCGATGATCTGAGGGGACTGGGCATCCGCCTGCGGCCGTCCGAGGAGCGAAGCCTGCTGGACAAGGATCTGGAGGCGGTCGACCGGGCGCTCGCGGTCTGCGAGCGGGAGGGCGTTTCGCTCGTCACGCTGCGCGACGCGGGCTATCCCGCCCGGCTGCGACAGCTTGAGACCGCGCCACCGGTGCTGTATGTGCGCGGCAGACTGCCGCTGACGGACGACCGCCCGGCGATCGCCGTGGTCGGCACGCGGCGGGCTTCAGACTATGGACTGCGCACGGCGGAGCGCTTCGGCGCGGACATCGCGCGCTCCGGCTGTCTGCTTGTCTCCGGCATGACGCCCGGGATCGACGGCGCGGCGGCGGAGGGCGCGCTCAGAGCCGGCGGCACCGTGATCGGTGTCACAGGCTCCGCCATCGACGCGGGCTATGGCGGCGCGCTTGCCGAACGCGTCGCGGAGCGCGGCGCCGTGGTGGGGGAGTTTGCCCCGGGCGACCGCGCGATGCAGGGCTTTCGGCTCCGCAACCGGATCACGGCGGGGCTCGCCATGGCGGCGATCGTCGTCGAGGCGCCGCGGAAAAGCGGTGCGCTCCTGTTCGCCGATGAGACGCTTGCGCAGAACAAGGAGATCTATGTCGTGCCCGGCAACGTGGACGCCGAGAGTGCCGCGGGCTCCAACGACCTGCTGATGAACGGCGCGCGTCCCGCCGCCGCGGCGTGGGATGCGCTGGCGGATTTTGCGGTCCGATATCCCGCACTGCATGAGCCGACGGAGCCTGTGTCGGAGCCGGTCGAACCGGAGACGCGCACACAAAAAGGGATTGACAAAGAAAACGACGCGGCATATATTGACATGGAGACGCTCAGACGCGGCCTCAACGAGACCGAAGCGCTCATCGTCGCGGCGCTCATCGAGGGCGAGCTGGGGCTCGACGATCTGCTCGAGCGCACGGGGCTGTCCTCCGCCGACGCGATGGCGGAGCTCACGATGCTGCAGATCATGGGCATCATCCGCCAGACGCCCGGCAAGCGCTATGCCCTGGCAATCACACCGGCGTAAAAAACTTCGCTTTCCGCGTGTGGGAAGAGACGCGGAAGGGATTTATGAAATACAGGAGGTAGGCCATTCTATGGCAAAAGCAAAAACGGATCTCGTCATCGTCGAGTCACCGGCGAAGGCGAGAACGATCGAGAAGTATCTCGGAACGAACTATAAGGTCGTGGCCTCGATGGGGCACTTGCGCGATCTGCCGAAGAGCAAGCTCGGCGTGGACGTCGAGGCGGGCTTCGAGCCGCAGTATATCCCCGTCAAGGGACGCGAGGACGTCATCGCCGACCTGAAAAAGCGCTCCAAGAGCGCGAACACCGTCTATCTCGCGACCGACCCGGACCGCGAGGGCGAGGCGATCTCGTGGCACTTGAAGGAGCTGCTGAGCCTCTCGGACGAGAAGGCCAAGCGCGTCACCTTCAACGAGATCACCAAGCGCGTTGTCACCGAGAGCATCCAGGCGCCGCGCGAGATCGATCAGGATCTGGTCGACGCGCAGCAGGCGCGCCGCATCCTCGACCGCATCGTGGGCTACAAGCTCAGCCCGCTGCTGTGGAAGAAGGTCAAGCCCGGTCTCTCCGCCGGACGCGTGCAGAGCGTCGCGACGCGCATCGTTGTGGACCGCGAGCGGGAGATCCGCGATTTCGTCAGCGAGGAATACTGGCTCATCGACGCCGAGCTTCGCTGCGACACCGGCGATACCTTCGTCGCCCGCTACTATGGCGAGGGCGACAAGAAGGCGGACGTCAAGAGCGAGGAAGCGGCGGACGCGATCATCCGCGACGTCACGGCGCAGCCCTTCACGATGCACGACGTCAAGCGCGGCGAAAAGCAGCGCAGCCCCTCGCCCCCGTTCATCACCTCCACGCTCCAACAGGAGGCCAGCCGCCGTCTCGGCATGACGCCCCGGCGCACCATGTCCATCGCCCAGCAGCTCTATGAGGGCGTGGATCTCACGGGGCGCGGCACGACGGGTCTCATCACCTATATGCGTACCGACTCCCTGCGTCTGTCCGACGAGGCGCTGCAGGCGGCAAAGCGCTTCATCATCGAGCGCTACGGGCAGGAATACTATCCGCCCAAAACGCGCACCTTCAAGACCAAGTCCGGCGCGCAGGACGCCCACGAGGCGATCCGCCCCACGGACGTGACGCTTACGCCCGAGAGCGTGCGCGGCGATCTCACGTCGGAGCAGTACCGGCTCTACCGCCTGATCTGGGGCCGCTTCACGGCCTGCCAGATGGCGAACGCCGTCTATGACAACGTCGTCGTCGACGCGCGCTGCGCCGGACATACCTTCCGCGCGAACTACTCTGAACAGAAATTCCCCGGCTACACCGCCGTGTATGAGGAGGCGAAGGACGAGGAGAGCAGCGACGTGCGCCGTCCGCTGCCCGCGCTCAAGCCCGGCGACACGGTCCTGCCGCAGAAGCTCACCAAGGAGCAGCAGTTCACCCAGCCGCCCACGCGCTACACCGAGGCGACGCTCATCCGCGCCATGGAGGAGAAGGGCATCGGCCGTCCGAGTACCTACGCCCCCACGATCAGCACGATCACGAGCCGCAATTACGTCCTCAAGGAGGGCAAGTACCTCCGCCCGACGAACCTCGGCGAGGCCGTCACGCAGCTCATGGAGGACTATTTCCGGGATATCGTCGACCTGAAATTCACCGCCCACATGGAGGACGAGCTGGACCACATCGAGTCCGGCGACGCCAGGTGGAAGGACGTGCTCGCCTCGTTCTACGGCGGGTTTGACGCCGAGCTCACGAACGCGGAAAAGGCGCTCGAGGGGCAGCACATCAAGGTGCCCGACGAGATGTCGGACGAGGTGTGCGACGTCTGCGGCCGCCAGATGGTCGTCAAGACCGGCCGTTTCGGCCGCTTCCTCGCGTGCCCGGGCTTCCCGGAGTGCACGTTCACCAAGCCGCTCGTCATCGAGATGCCCGGCAAGTGCCCGCGCTGCGGCAGCCGGATCCTGAAGCGCACCAGCCGCAAGGGCTATACGTTCTATGCCTGCGAGCGCGGACAGGAGTGCGGCTTCATGTCCTGGGAGGTCCCGACGAAGGACTTCTGCCCCGACTGCGGCAAGACGCTGTTCAAGACCGCGGGCAAGGGCAAGAAGAAGCCCTTCTGCATCAACGAGGCGTGCAAGAGCTTCGTGCCCGAGGACCAGCGCGGCTACCGCCGGAGAAAGAAGACCGACGAATCGCCCGCCGACGGCGCCGAGCCGCCCGAGACCGTGAAGAAGACGGCTGCGAAGAAGACCGCGGCAAAAAAGCCCGCCGCGAAAAAGACCGCAGCCAAAAAGACTACGAAAGCCAAATGATGAAAGGGCGGCCGCAAGGGTCGCCCTTTTTGAAAAGGAGAATGCTTATGACTCCCGTTACCGTCATCGGCGCGGGACTTGCCGGCAGCGAATGCGCGTGGCAGCTCGCCAAGCGCGGCGTGCCGGTGCGGCTCGTCGAGATGAAGCCGCACAAGATGACCCCCGCGCACGTCTCGCCGGACTTCGCCGAGCTCGTGTGCTCCAACTCCCTGCGCAGCGATGAGCTCACGAACGCCGTGGGACTCTTGAAGGCGGAGCTGCGGAAGCTCGACTCCGTCATCATGCTGAGCGCGGATCAAAACCGCGTCGCCGCCGGCGGCGCGCTCGCCGTCGACCGCGAGGGCTTCGCCCGCACGATCACGGAGAAGCTCCGCCATCACCCGAACATCGAGATCGTCGAAGCCGAGGCGACAGAGATCCCCGCGGAGGGCACGGTCGTGCTCGCCACGGGACCGCTCACGTCCGACGCGATGGCGGAGACGATCGCAAAACTCTGCCCGGAGTTCGATCTGCACTTCTATGACGCCGTCGCGCCCATCGTCACGCTCGAGAGCGTCGATATGGAGAGCGCCTTCTTCGCCTCCCGCTATGACAAGGGTACAGCGGATTATGTAAACTGCCCGATGGATCAGGCGGAGTACACCGCCTTTGTGCGCGAGCTCGTCGCGGCGAAGGAAGCGCCCGTGCACGGCTTTGACGACGGCGGCGTCTTCGAGGGCTGCATGCCCGTCGAGGTCATGGCGCGGCGCGGCGAGGACACGCTCCGCTATGGCCCTTTAAAACCCGTCGGCCTGCGCGATCCGCGCACGGGGAAGGACAACTACGCCGTCGTGCAGCTCCGGCGCGACAACGCCGAGGGCACGCTCTATAACCTCGTCGGCTTCCAGACGCATCTGACGTGGGGCGAGCAGAAGCGCGTGTTTTCCATGATCCCGGCGCTGAAAAACGCCGAGTTCGTGCGCTACGGCGTCATGCACCGCAACACGTATCTGAATTCCCCCAAGCTGCTCGACCGCTATTACCGCCTGAAGGCCGACCCGCGCATCCGCTTCGCCGGACAGATGACGGGCGTCGAGGGCTATGTGGAGTCCTGCGCGTCCGGCGCGCTCGTCGGCATCGAGACGGCGGCGGAGGTCCTGGGGCTCAGCGCCGTGGACTTCCCGCAGGAGACCGCCATCGGCGCGCTGGGGCTGTATGTCTCCGGCGGCAGCGTCGGCGATTTCCAGCCGATGAACATCAACTTCGGCATCATCAAAGAGCTCGGCTACCGCGTGAAGGGCAAGCGCAACAAAAACGCCGCCATTTCCGAGCGCTCTCTCAATATCATCGATACACTCATTACAGAGAAAGAAGTGCTGCAATCATGAAAATCATCATCGACGCGATGGGCGGCGACAACGCCCCGCGGGAGATCGTAAAGGGCGCGCTCAGGGCGCGCAAGGAGCTCGGTGTGGACCTTCTGCTCGTCGGAAAGCAGGAGGAGATCGAGACCGTCCTGCGTGCCGAGAAGGTCGCGGACATGCCTGAGATCGTCGACGCGCGCGAGGTCATCACGATGGACGACGATCCCAGCACCGCGACGCGCCGGAAGAAGGATTCCTCCATGGCGGTGGCGCTGCGCCTGCTGAAAGAGGGCGCGGGCGACGCGGTCGTCTCCGCGGGCAGCACGGGCGCGCTTTTGACGGGCGCGACGCTCACGGTCAAGCGTGTGCGCGGGATCCGGCGCGCGGCGCTGGCGCCGGTCCTGCCGAACGGCGGCAGCGGCTGTATGCTCATCGACTGCGGCGCGAACGTGGAGTGCACGGCGGAGTATCTGCTGCAGTTCGCGTTCATGGGCAATTTCTATATGAAGCGCATGCACGGCGTCACGGCGCCGCGCGTGGGGCTGCTCTGCAACGGCACCGAGGAGCACAAGGGCGATACGCTCCGTCATGAGGCGTATGCACTTTTAAAGGAAGCCGACGCGCAGGGGCGCATCCGCTTCATCGGCAACGTCGAGGCGTCTCAGATCTTCAAGGACGAGGTCGACGTGCTCGTCACGGACGGCTTTACCGGCAACATCCTCCTGAAGGGCATCGAGGGCACGCTCAAGTACATGCTGAGCCTTCTCAAGGGCATGTTCAAAAAGAACGTGAAGAATCTCTTCTCGGCGCTTCTCATCAAGGGCGAGTTCGGCGCGCTCAAGGCGCAGCTCGATCCCAGCGAGGTCGGCGGCACGGCGATGCTGGGCATCTCCAAGCCCGTCATCAAGGCGCACGGCTCGTCGGACGCGAAGAGCTTTTTTGCCGCGATCCGGCAGGCGAAGGCGTTTGCCGAGTCCGGCATCATCGATGAGATCACGGCGCATGTCAGCGAGATGCGCGTCGCCTCGAAGGAGGAAGCCTGATGCAGGCGCTGGAAGCGAAGCTCGGCTATGCGTTCCGCGACCGCGGGCTTCTGGAGAACGCGCTCATGCATTCCAGCTACGCCAACGAGCGCCGCGCCGCCGGGTGCGTGAGCAACGAGCGGCTGGAGTTCCTGGGCGATTCCGTGCTCGGCATGGTCACGGCGGAAAAGCTCTATACGCTGTTTCCCGACCTGCCGGAGGGCAAGCTCAGCCGCATGCGTGCCGAGCTCGTGTGTGAGCAGAGTCTGCACGCCGTGGCCCTCGGACTCGGGCTGGGGGATTACCTCCTGCTCGGCAAGGGCGAGTCGCACACCGGCGGGCGCGAGCGCCCGAGCATCCTCGCCGACGCCGTGGAGGCGATCATCGCCGCCATGTATCTCGACGGCGGACTCGAGGTCGCGCGCGCGTTCATCCTCACGAAGGTGCTCGCCGGGCTGGACGCCGGTGTGATGCACCATGTCGTCGACTACAAGACCGAGCTGCAGGAGCGCGTGCAGCGCAAGGCGGACCAGCATCTGGAATACCGTCTCACGGGCGAGAGCGGCCCGGACCACAACAAGCGCTTCACGATGGCGGTGCTCTTAAACGGCGCGGAGCTCGGCTCCGGCACCGGCAGGTCGAAGAAAGAGGCCGAACAGGCCGCGGCCAAGGCCGCGCTGGAGCGGCTGTGAAGCGTAAAAGCAGCAATCAGCGGTACGAATAACCGGAAAGAAGGAGCAACTGTGGCGCTTTCATTCGATTACTGGTGCACAGTGTTCGGCGCAATCTTTTGCCTGTGCGTGAATTTGAGCAGCGCACGTGACATTATTCAAACGCTGCCCGAAGGGGATGTGAGTCGAAAAAATGCAGAGCGCTTCTACAGGGAACAGACAGTATGGAACAGAATCACACTTTTGTCATACGGAGTGAGTCTCAAACTTTATAAATCCGTTTTCTGGCCGTATGAGATTCTTTATCTTGTGCTGCTTTTGGTGACTGTGGCTGCTGCTGTCGTTTTGGTGATTCTTCCGCTTGCACTTGGGCATCCGCTGGTCGAAGATCGGGTGGGGCTTGGGCTGATCCTTGGAAATGGTGTGCTCCTTTTCTTTTACCGGACAAAATATCCCGAAGGCTTTAGGAGCAGATGTAAGTATCGGCGACAGAAGTATTGAAAACAGGTCAGGTACTGCAAAGAGCGTCATTCCGCGTTTGGAATGACGCTCTTATCGTGTTCGGTGTTCGTCCGGGAAACGGGCGATTCGTGAATCGCCCCTACAGGGAATACGCGCATTTCCCGGTGTATCCGTAGGGCGCGATGCCCACATCGCGCCGTGTCCCGAGATGTAACCGCGCGGTGCTGACCGCTCGAATTTACTTGGCCAGATACTTCCGCAGCGCGGGGAGGACGTCCGTTGCGTCCCGCATGCCGAGGTCGTACAGCGCGCGGAGCTTGTCCATATCGCCCTCGAGACGGCTGATGTTTACCGGCTCCGACGGCGCGATCATGAAGATGCGCCCGCTCGCCTCGAGCTCCAGCAGCTCCTCGCATTGGCGGTTGTAGTCCGCGCTGCTGTTCGCGAGCGATTCGGCAAACTCCGGGTACGCGTGATACACCGCGTGCGCCGCGCCCTGTGCGCGGTGGCGGGAGAGATCCTTGCGGTAATCGCGGTGCTGCGTGCGCACGACGACGATCTTTTCAAAGCCCTCGTCGAGCGCCCATCGATACGGCACCTTGCAGCAGCACCCGCCGTCGAGATAGGGATCCCCGGCGATCATCACGGGTCTGGAGAGAAACGGCATCGAGGCCGAGGCGCGCGCCGACTGATAGATGTCTTCACACTTGCCCGCCTCATGGTACTCCGCCTTGCCGGTGCGCAGGTTCGACACGCACGCGAGAAAGCGGCGATCGCCGCGCATCAGGCGCTCATAATCAAACGGCTCCACGGCGTCCATCTCGTCGGAGAACATGAAGTCGAAGCCGATCACGCCCTTGTTGTGCCGCATCGCCGTCACGCCCACGTAGCGCTGGTCGTGGCGGTAGAGAAGATTCATCCGCGCGCCGCGTCCGATCTGCCCCGAGACGTAGTTCAGACCGTTCAGCGCCCCGGCGGAGGTGCCCACCGTGGTCTGGAGATTCAGCCCCGTCAGCATCAGCAGGTCGATGACGCCCTCGGTGTACACGCCGCGGAACGCGCCGCCCTCCAGCACCAGACAGCCGGGCGTCACCGTGTCGTTCGCCCGCCCGTTCGGCAGCCCCGAGGCCGCAGTCAATAATGTTGCATCCATTGCGTTCATCCTTTCTTGACACTATGTTTATTATACTGCGCGCCGCCCGCGGCCCGCAACGGACAGAACGCCGAATTTACACAACATGCGGAGTTGTATTTTCTACCGATCTTTGCTATAATAAATCAATATGGATGCATATATGCTTTTGAAAGGGAGGCGGGGTGCGTGTCGACGATACAGACGATCTGGAACGGTCTGGACTGGTCCTTTCTGACGAACATGCTGCTGAGCGTGGTCCCGGCGCTGATCTGCATCACGCTTCACGAGCTGGCGCACGGCGTCGTCGCCTACTGGCTCGGCGACACCACGGCGAAGGACGCGGGCAGACTCACGCTCAACCCGATCAAGCATCTCGACCTGATGGGGCTCGTGATGATGGTGGTGTTCCATTTCGGCTGGGCAAAGCCCGTGCCGGTGAACATGAGCCGCTTTGAAAACCCCAGACGCGGCATGGCGGTCACGGCTGTCGCAGGGCCGCTGATGAACGTGCTGATCACGATTGTGTTCCTCTTTCTCTACGGGCTGCTGTATAAGCCGCTGAACGGCGAGGGCTTCGTGCTGGAGATGATCGCGCTCACGGCGTCGATCAGCCTGTCGTTCGCCATTTTCAACATCCTGCCGATCAGCCCGCTGGACGGCTCGAAGGTGCTGGGCGCGGTGCTGCCCGACCGGCAGTACGCGTTGCTCATGCGCTATGAGCGCTACGGCATGCTCCTGCTGCTCGCGCTCGTCGCGACGGGCGTGCTCGGCAGACCGCTCTCGGCGATCACGCAGACGGCGTTCGATAAACTATTCATCTTTGCGGAGTGGGGATATGAGCTCATCGGTTAAATCGGATCCGACCTATCATCTGGAGGGCGTGGTCCATGAAAAAAGCGATATGGTGGATTTTGAGGGCCCCCTCAGCCTGATCCTCCTGCTGCTTTCGAAAAACAAGATCGAGATCCGCGACATCCCCGTCGCGGAGATCCTCGACCAATATCTTGATTACCTGCGAAAAATGGAGGAGCTCGACCTCGAGATCGCGAGCGAGTTCATCCAGATGGCGTCGTATCTGCTTTACATCAAAACGCGGATGCTGCTCACGGAGGAGAAGGAGATCTCCGAGCTCGAGCAGCTCATCGCCTCGCTCGAGCAGCTCAAGGCCAAGGACACCTACACGGCGCTCAAGAGCGTCACACCGCTTCTGGAGGCGGCGGCGCAGACCGGCATCGACTACCACTCCAAGCCGCCCGAGCCGCTGAAGCGGCAGCGCAGCGAATACCCCTACGCCATCGAGCAGACGGACCTTCTGCGCGCGCTTCTGAGCGTGTTCACGCGCTCCGGCGCGAGCGTGCCCGAGCCGCTGGTGTTCAACGCGCCGCAGCGCATCGTCTACAGCGTGCGCGACAAGAGCCGCGCGGTCATCGAGCGGCTCAAGCTCGACGGCGAGACGCGCCTTTCCGTGCTGTATGCCGAATGCGAAAGCCGCAGCGAGATCATCGCGACGTTTCTGTGCGTGCTGGAGCTGTGCAGCATGGGGAACCTGATGCTCTCGGAGCAGAACGGGGAGTATGTCGCGAGCTTCACCGGAGAGGGCGACACGACCGAGATCCTCGAAAACATGGAATTTGCCGAATAAGGAATTGGATTTATGGAACATGATGAATTGCTCGCCGCCATTGAGGCGATACTATTTGCGTCGGGCGATCCGATGAAAGCCGCGCGCATCGCGCAGGTGCTGGGCGAGGAGACGCAGACGATCGTCTCCGCCGCGAAGGAGCTGCAGGAGGCGTATCTCGACGCCGCGAGCGGCATCCGGCTCGTGCAGATGAACGACAGCCTGCAGCTGTGCTCCGCGCCGGAGTACGCGACCTACGTCGTGCGCGCGCTCGAGCAGCGCAAGCCGCCGAAGCTGTCGCAGTCCGCGCTGGAGGTGCTCGCCGTCGTGGCGTATTTCCAGCCCGTGACCCGCGCCTATATCGACCAGGTGCGCGGCGTGGACAGCTCCTATACCGTCGGTATGCTCACAGAGCGCGGGCTCATCGAGCCGTGCGGCAGACTGGAGGCGCCCGGCAGACCCACGCTCTATCAGACGAGCGCGCTTTTCCTGCGCACGATGGGCATGGTCACGCTCGAGGAGCTGCCCGTGCTGCCGGATCTCGCCACGAACGAGGGTGCGGAAAAGCTGCAGGCCGCCATCGCGGAGCTGCAGAGCCGCGGCGAGCAGGTCACGATCGAGGAGGCCGCCGAGGCCGAACCGACACAGCAGCCGGAGGTAAGCCCGGCGGGGGAGTGATGGCGCTTTGACTGCCGTTTGGATCCTTCTGGCTCTGGCGGCGCTGATCGTGCTGGTGTGCCTCCTGCGCGTCGGCGTGGACGCGTCGTATGAAGACGATGTGCTCACGCTCAAGGTCGTCGCGGGACCGGTCACGCTCACGATCCTGCCGAAAAAGCCAAAGCCGGAGAAAAAGAAAAAACCGAAAAAGCCCAAAAAGCCGAAGAAGAAGGACGACAAGCCCAAGGAGAAGAAAAAGCTCAGCCTGTCGTTCCTGCTGGGCGTGGCGAAGCTCGCGCTGCAGGCGGTGAACACCTTCCGGCGCAAGCTGCATGTGGACGTGTTCCGCCTCGTCTTCATCGCGGGCGGCTCCGACCCCTACGACGTCGCCATGCTGACGGGGAAGGTGCGCGCCGCGCTCGACGGGCTGTACCCGCTTGCCAAGCGCGCGCTCATCATCCGCAAACGCGAGGTGCTGGTCGGCGCGGACTTCCTTGCCGATAAGCCCGCCGTCTCCGGCAGACTCAGACTCACGATCCGCATCGGACAGGTGCTCGGCATCGGCATCGTGTTCGCCTTCAAGGCGCTGGTGCTGCTGCTGAAGGACAAGAACAGACCCAAGGACGATAAACCGAAAAAACAAAACTCCCGAAAATCCGAATCCGCGCAGCCGGAAGAAAGGAACGCTGAATATGGAACATGAGATCACGACCGTCATGAACGACGCCATGAACAAGATCAAAGAGCTCGTCGACACGAACACCGTCGTCGGCAAGCCCATCATGACCCCGGACGACACCATGCTCATCCCGCTCTCGCGCGTCAGCTTCGGCTTCGCCAGCGGCGGCACGGAGTACCCCATGAAGGACAAAAACGGCGTCGGCGCCGGCAGCGGCGCGGGCGTGAAGGTCGAGCCGATCGGCTTTCTCGTCATCCAGAACGGCAATGTCCGTCTGCTGAACGTCACCCCGCCCGCGAGCGGCACGGTCGACCGCATCATCGATATGGCCCCGCAGGTCATGGACCGCATCGACCAGTTCCTCGATAAGAGAAAAGGATAAGCCATGCTGCAGCGACTGCAAAAGTGCATTGCCGAGGCGGGCGTCGCCTCGCGCCGCGCAGCCGAGCAGATGATATCCGACGGGCGTGTCACGGTCAATGGCGCGCCCGCCGTTTTGGGACAGAGCGCCGATCCGGAGCGCGACGAGATCCGCGTCGACGGGCGTCTGCTGCCGAAGCGGGAGAAAAACGTGTACATCCTGCTGCACAAGCCGCGCGGCTATGTCACGACGCTGCGCGATGAGCAGGGGCGAAGGACTGTCGCGGATCTGGTGCGCGGCGTGCCGGTGCGGGTCTATCCCGTCGGGCGGCTAGACCTCGATTCCGAGGGGCTGCTTTTGATGACGAACGATGGCGATCTCGCCCACGCCGTCATGCACCCGTCCCACGCGGTGGACAAGGTCTATCACGTCGCGGTCTCCGGCGCGCCGATCGCGGCAGCGGCGGAGGCGATGCGCGCCATGACGGACCTCGACGGCGAGCCCATCGCGCCGCCCGGGGTGCGCGTGATCGGAGAGGACCGCCTCGCCGTCACGATCCACGAGGGCAAAAACCGCGAGGTGCGCCGCCTCTGCGCCGCCGCTGGACTTACCGTCCACCGCCTCATCCGCGTGCAGGAGGGCAGCCTGAAGCTGGGCAACCTCAAGCGCGGGACGTGGCGATACCTGACGGATGCGGAGCTCCGGGCGCTGAAAGAAGAAGCAGACTTTTAGTTTTGCAAGTTCAGTATTTTAAACTTGCAAAATGACTTTCTTATGATAAAATGGTTCTTGTGCCGCGCCGCATCCGGCGGCGCTGTGCACAGGAGGCAGGCATGAAGACGAAAACGACGACACAAAAGGATATTTTGCGCGCGCTGGAGCAGCGTCTGCCCACGTTCTCGAAGGGGCAGCGCGTCCTTGCGCGCTTTGTTTTGGAAAACTATGATAAGGCGGCGTTCATGACCGCCTCCCGTCTCGGCGAGGCGGTGGGCGTGAGCGAGTCGACCGTGGTGCGCTTTGCCGCCGAGCTGGGCTTCCGGGGCTATCCGGGCATGAAGAAGGCGCTGCAGGAGATTGTGCGCAGCCGCCTGACCGCTGTCGAGCGGCTGGAGGTCGCGGAGCAGACCATGAACACGCAGGACGTCGCCCGCGCCGTGCTGCGCGCCGACATCGCGAACCTGCAGGCGACGCTGGACGAGACGGACGAGGCGGCGTTCAACACCGCCGTGGACCGCATCGTCTCGGCGCGGCGCATCTTCGTGCTCGGCATGCGCACGTCCACGACGCTGGCAAACTTCCTCGGCTTTTATCTCAACCTCCTGCGTGACAACGTCCATGTCATTCAGGATACGGCGGCGATGGAGGTGTATGAGCAGATGCTGCGCGTGCGCGAGGGCGATCTCGTGATCGGCATCAGCTTCCCGCGCTACTCCAACCGCACCATCAACGCCATGAAGTATGCCCGCGACCGCGGCGCCGGGACGCTCGGCATCACGGACACCAAGGCCTCGCCGCTGAACGAGGATTCGGACGTGTGCCTCTTCGCCAAGAGCGAGATGGTGTCCTTCCTCGATTCGCTCGTCGCGCCGATGGGCCTCATCAACGCGCTCATCGTCGCCATCGGCACGCGCGACCGCGAGCATACGCGCCAGACCTTTAAGGATCTGGAGGATATCTGGTCAGAATACGGGGTGTATCAGACGCTTGAACACTGATCTTGTTGTCATTGGCGGGGGCGCCGCGGGCATGATGTGCGCCTATACCGCCGCGTGCGGCGGCGCGCGGGTCGTGCTGCTGGAGCCGAACCGCCAGCTCGGGCGCAAGGTGCGCATCACGGGCAAGGGGCGCTGCAACGTCACAAACGACTGCGATGTGAAGACGCTCCTGCAGAACATCCCCGGCGAGGGGAGGTTCCTCTACAGTGCGCTCAGCCGCTTTTCGCCGCAGGACACGATGGCGTTTTTTGAATCGCTCGGCGTCCCGCTCAAGGTCGAGCGCGGGAACCGCGTGTTCCCGGTCTCGGACCGCGCGCACGATATCGCGGACGCCCTCGCCGACGCGCTGATCGCGGCGGGCGTCGAGGTCCGCCAGACGGCGGCGAAGCGCATCGTGATCGAAAGCGGCGCCGTCGCCGCGGTGGAGACGGCCTCCGGCCGCATCGACTGCCGCGCGTGTGCCGTGTGCACCGGCGGGCTGAGCTATCCCGCGACGGGCTCCACCGGCGACGGGCTGCGCTTTGCCAGGACGGCGGGACATTCCGTCACGCCGACGCGCCCCTCGCTCGTGCCGCTGGAGTGCAGCGACCCCGACTGCGCCGAGCTGCAGGGCTTTTCGCTGCGCAACGTCCGGCTCACGGTGCTCGACGAGCGCGGGAAGCGCGTCTTCTCCGAGCAGGGGGAGATGCTGTTCACGCACTTCGGCGTCACGGGCCCGCTCGTGCTCTCCGCGAGCGCGCACATGCCGGATGCCGGACGCAAGCAATACACATTGGAGATCGATTTAAAACCCGCGCTGGATGAAAAGAAGCTCGACGCGCGCATCCTCCGGGACTTTGAAAAATACCGCAACCGCGATTTTCAAAACGCGCTGTACGACCTCGCCGGGCGGTCGATGATCCCGGTGCTCGTGCGCCGCAGCGGCATCGAGCCGACGCAGAAGGTGCACGAGATCACGCGCGAGCAGCGGCTCGGACTCGTGCGGCTGTTCAAGCGCTTCACGCTCACCGCCACCGGCACGCGCCCCTTCGCCGAGGCGATCGTTACGGCGGGCGGCGTGTCCTTAAAGGAACTCACGCCCCGCACGATGGAGTCGAAGCTGGTCTCCGGGCTGTACTTCGCCGGAGAGGTGCTCGACCTCGACGCCTATACCGGGGGCTTCAATCTCCAGATCGCGTGGAGCACCGGCTATGCCGCCGGACAGGCCGTTGCGGAATCACTCTATTGAAAGAGGATATAGATATTATGTCAACCATTATCTCCGTCGCCATCGACGGACCCTCCGGTGCCGGGAAGAGCACCATCGCCCGCGCGGCCGCGAAGCGGTTTGGGCTCGTGTATGTGGACACGGGCGCCATTTACCGCACGGTCGCTTACGCGGTGTACCGCTCCGGCGCGTCATGTCAGGACCCCGAGGCCGTGCGCGCGCTGCTGCCGACGCTTCAGATCGAGCTGACCTATGACGACATCGGCGTGCAGCGCATGCTGCTCGGGGGAGAGGACGTCTCGGACGCGATCCGCACGCCGGAAAACTCCGTGCGCGCCTCCGAGGTCTCGGCGTACCCCTTCGTGCGCGATTTTCTCATGGACACGCAGCGCAGCGTGGCAAAGCGCCGGAGCGTCGTCATGGACGGGCGCGACATCGGCACGGTCGTCCTGCCGGACGCGACGCTGAAGCTCTTTTTGACGGCGTCGGCCGAGCGCCGGGCGGAGCGGCGCTTCCGCGAGCTGACGGAAAAGGGGATCGAGACGGACTATGAGACCGTGCTCAAGGATATCGAAGCGCGCGACTACGCCGATGAGCACCGCGAGACCGCGCCCCTGCGCCGGGCAGACGACGCCGTGCTCGTCGATACGAGCGAGCTGACGCTCGACGAGAGCATCGACGCGGTCTGCCGAGAGATCGCGCGCGTGCTGCCGCACAAGGCGCTGCACGTCGCCAAGACCGCGGGCTTCTGCTTCGGCGTGAAGCGCTCCGTGGAGCTTGCCGAGGCGCTGCTCGATACGCACGAGCGCTGCTACAGCTTCGGACACCTGATCCACAACGACGATGTGGTGCAGCGGCTGGAGGCGCGCGGGCTGCGCATCGTGGAGTCCGCCGAGGGGCTGGGACCCGGCGACGCCGTGATCGTCCGCGCCCACGGCATCAGCAGGGCGCTGTATGAATCGCTGTGCGCGACCGGCGCGGAGGTCGTCGACGCGACGTGTCCCAAGGTCAAGCACATCCATGAGATCGTCACGAACGCGTCCGCCGCGGGCAGTCAGGTGCTCATCGTCGGCGCCGCGGACCACCCCGAGGTGCGGGCGATCTGCGGCTGGTGCACGGATCCGATCGTGGTGAAAGATGTTACAGAATTGCGCGAACGGGCAGAGAATGGGGACTTTGATCCGGAAAAACCCGTCACGATGGTGATCCAGACGACCCAGACCGCGGCAAATCTGAAAGAATGCCAAAATTTCTTAAAAAAAATATGTACAAATGCAAAAATCTTTGATACAATATGTGGTGCGACGTTTACTCGCCAGACCGAAGCGGAAAAATTAGCCGCTTCCTGCGACGCGATGGTGGTCATCGGCGGGCGACACAGCGCGAACAGCCGGCATCTCTATGAGATCTGCGCGGCGAACTGCGCAAACGTCCAATTTATTGAAAAAGCAGCGCAGCTTGATACAAGCGCGTTCGAACATGCGGAGAACATCGGACTCACAGCCGGAGCATCCGTCCCCGCATGGATCATTAAGGAGGTAAAACAAAAGATGAGCGACGAGATCCTGAATGAAGTGACTGAAGAGGTCGAGACCCCTGTGGCGGAGAACCCGGCTCCCGAGGCCGAGGAGAATTTTGATGCCATGCTGGAGGCGTCTCTGAAGCCTGTATATAATGGAGAGACGGTAACCGGTATCGTAGCAGCCATCAACGGCACCGAGATCAGCGTTGACATCGGTGCGAAGTATTCCGGCTTCATCCCCACCAGCGAGTTCACCGACGCCGGTGACAAGCTGGAGGACGTGATCAAGGTCGGCGACACGATCGAGGCGATCGTGGTCCGCGTCAACGACGTCGAGGGCACCGCGATGCTCTCCAAGAAGCGTCTGGACGCCCAGAAGTTCTGGAACTCCATCGAGGCGGCGCAGGAGAGCGGCGAGGTCGTCGAGGGCGTCGTCACCGAAGAGAACAAGGGCGGCATCGTGGTTTCTGTCAACGGCGTGCGCGTGTTCGTGCCCGCGAGCCAGTCCGGTCTGCCGAAGGACCGCCCGATGACGGAGCTGGTCAAGCAGAACGTCCGCCTGAAGATCACCGAGGTCAACCGCGGCCGCAAGCGCGTCGTCGGTTCCATCCGCGCCGTGCTCCAGAAGGAGCGCCGCGAGCGCGCCGAGAAGATCTGGAACGAGATCGAGGTCGGCAAGACCTATCACGGTACCGTCAAGTCCCTCACGAGCTATGGCGCGTTTGTGGACATCGGCGGCATCGACGGCATGTGCCACGTCTCCGAGCTGAGCTGGAGCCGCATCAAGTCCCCCGCCGAGGTCCTCTCCGTGGGCGACGAGGTCGACGTGTATGTCATCGCGTTCGATCCTGAGAAGCGCCGCATCTCCCTCGGCTACAAGGATCCCAACGGCAACCCCTGGACGAAGTTCATGAACACCTTCCAGGTGGGCGACGTCGCGAAGGTCACCATCGTGAAGCTGATGCCCTTCGGCGCGTTTGCCGAGGTGCTGCCCGGCGTCGACGGTCTGATCCACATCAGCCAGATCGCCAACCGCCGCATCGGCAAGCCCGAGGAGGTCCTCACCGTCGGCGATATCGTCGATGCGAAGGTCACCGCCATCGACGAGGAGAAGCACAAGATCAGCCTCTCCATCCGCGCGCTGTCCGCTCCCGAGCCGGCGCCGCGCCGCGTCGAGGAAGTGGTCGAGGAGGAAGTCGAGGAAGACTACGCCCCCGAGGCCGACGCGCTGGTCTATGAGGTCTCCGCCACCGGCGAGGCCACCGGCATCGCACCCGAGGTCGACGAGGACGACGAGCAGTAAACAAAGCCTGAAAAACCCGCTGCAGCCGCAGCGGGTTTTTTGTCGGGTGAAATCAGATGTCCCGAGAGACGCGTCTCGTGACATAAGATATCTTGGAACGGAAAAAGCCGTCGTCTCAGGAGGACCCGGAGATGGAGATATTCATTTTATTGCTTAGAATCATGCAGGGGATCTCCTGGCTGCTGCTGGCGTATTCTATCTTCCAATATGTCAGAGCGTTTACGTTTGACAGCAAGAGGATCACGCCGGAGGTGTTTCTCCGGAAATTTACCAGACGCAAAGCCCGCGCCCTGACATGGTTCACGCTCGTGCCGCAAACGATTTTGCTGCTGCTGTATATCCTGACAGAGACCCACATCGCGGACGGCTTGGGACAGGGGCTGAAGCTTGCGTTATCGGCTGCCAGTATCGATAAGGGCATTCTCTGGGCGTATGTGTCCAGCGTGCTTGTGCTCGGCATTTTGAATCACGCGGTCAGGAATCACAGCGAGGCATGAATCAGACGATCGACACAAGATCCCTGCGCAGCCCTGTTTGGCAATGATCGAAGAAGGTGGGAACGAAATGAAACACAGCTTGATGATGAACAGCAGTCGGGAAAGCTATTCGCTTCATCTGCGATCTATCACAACAGAGGTAAGCGCACTTTACCGCTTTTACATTCCACCCGGCGCTGTTGACAATGTGTTTTACGGGCACATCGACGAACAGTCGTTTCGCATCATCCCGCAGATTCCGGGCAGAAATCATTTTACACCGATTTTTTCGGGGCGCTTCCCGAAATCAGATCCCGGGCAGATCGTTTTAAAGGTGACAACCGTGCCATTTGTATTGATTTGGACGGTTCTGGCGGTCATTTTTTCGCTCATCTTTCTCTCCGAGCTTCTGATCTCGCGCACTTCAAACACCATGATGCTCGTGAGCTGCGGGATGATTCTTGCAGCGACGGCGGGGTTGCTGGTATGGAATCATTCTCAGAAAAGAAAATTTGCAGCAAAATACCTTCCGTACCTGCAGGATGATCAAGTCGAAGCGCCAGAATCATTGACCGATGTGCGCAGCCCGCAGGAGAAAAACGCTTCCGGCACTTTATCCGCGCTGCTGCCGTTTGGGGTTGTCGCGCTGAAAATCATTTGCACGATCATCTTATTTACAGCCGATGCTCCGAATGCAGCGCTGATATTTTCAAGCTCGACCTTCACCGCGGCGTTTTTTGCGATGATATTTATCACCACCGGCACCGGCGAAGCATATTTTCTTCTTGTATTGTTTGTTGTAGCCGTGATCAATGTGTGGGAAGTGATGTTGATCGGATTTCTTGTGTTTGCAGTTCAAAAGGCAACACCAGCAAGCAAAGGACTCGTCGGCTTCTATCACTTTTTTTCCGTGCTGATGCTTTTGGAGTCCATTGTCTGTCTTGCCGGCATAGTGGTTTTGATCTGTCTCGACCATTCGTTTTACCCAAGCATTGCAGCGAATATGGTCTTAAGCATGGCGGTGGCAGCTTATGCATTTCGGTTTCTTTCAAAGCATCGCGCACCCTGAGAGCGCACCGCGTAGGGGGCGGCATCCGCGCAATGCGTTCCCCGACAAGTAAATCCAAGCCCGGAGGCGCAAAATCGCCTCCGGGCTTTGTGATGGGGTTCGCTTTGATGTTATTCCGCGTGCCACAGCAGCAGGTTGTTTTCAAACGCCGCCTGCACGCGGTTCGTCTCCTTCAGCCAGGTGAGATAGCTCTTCACCGTGCTGCCGACGAGGGCGTATTGCTCGAAGTTCATCGTGAGCTCATAGTGCGCGAAAAGCGCCTGCAGGATCTGCTCGAAGGGCTTCGGCTCGCGGCAGAGCGCCTCGATGCGGTCCGCGATCTCGTGCACGGTGTCGATGTTGTACTGCGCGAGCGGGGCGATGTCGTCCGTCGGGGCAGCGTGCGCGGGGATGAAGTGCGCGGCCTCCA
Organism: Oscillospiraceae bacterium; assembly: GCA_017459865.1. Next base: position 8,678 of record JAFUCD010000028.1, on the reverse strand, counting down.
TGACCTTCACGCGCTCCAGCGTTTCGAGATACGCGCCGACGTCATAGATGAAGCCGATGCGGTATTTCTCCAGCGTCTCGCGGCTGGAGAGGCAGTCCGCGAGATAGATCACGTCCTCCGGCGCGCGGAAGCCCACCATGTCGAAGAAGTGACCGGGGAGCGGGATCGCCTCCAGCTCCGGCGGCAGCGCCTCGGGCGTGAGAGGCTCGGCGGGACTCTCCTGCGCGAGCAGGAACTTGTGCCTGAGCTCCTTCGGCGGGTTCGCGCCGTACAGGAACGAGGGCTCCAGCAGCGGGTGGCGCGTAAAATCCTGCTCGATGCCGGGCGCGTAGATCCTGCAGCCGGTCTGCCGCTGCAGATACTGGTTGCCGCCGATGTGGTCGGCGTTGGAGTGCGTGTTGTAGATGGCGGTCAGGCGCCAGCCGCTGCGGTCGAGGTGCTGGCGCACCTTGCGCCCGGCCTCCTTGTCGTTGCCGCTGTCGATGAGACACACGTCCGTGTCGTTCAGCCGCACCAGCCCGATCTTCGCGGGACTCTGAATGTACCAGCAGCGTTCGGTGACCTGCGTGAGTTCATACATGGGAAACTGCCCCTTTCGATATCAGACGCGCTCGCAGCGGTAATCCGTCGTGCCGAGTCCCATCCCGGCGGCGTGGTCGATCGAGACGCGCAGCGCCGCGTCCGCGCCCAGCAGATCCGCGCAGCCCGCGTCCAGCGCGGTGGGGTCGGCGGCGGCGAGCAGCGCGTCGCCGCAGAGCGCAAAGTGCAGGCACGCGCGGTGGTCGCACATGCTCTTTGCCACCTCGGCGATCTTCATGCGCACGCGCTCGTCCGAGGCGTTGTAGTCCGGGTGGATGGCGTCGACGGGGCAGACGCGCATGCAGCGGCTGCAGCCCGCGCAGCGCGGCTTGAAGATGAAGGCCTTGCCGGTCTCGGGATCGATGCGCGTGCCGCCGTGCTCGCACACGCCCGTGCACTTGCCGCAGCCGATGCACTTGTCGGGGTCGACGACGGGCTGCCCGGTCGTGAGCATGTCCACCTTGCCGGGGCGCGCGCCGCAGCCGAAGCCCACCGCGTGCAGCACACCGCGATAGCCCTCGTCATCGACCGCCGCGCGCGAGAGCGTCACGATGCAGTCGGCGTCCGAGAGCGCACGGCCCACCTTTGTCGAGCGCAGGAGCTTGCCCCCGCGCATCGGGATCAGATCATAGTCCGTGCCCTTCACGCCGTCGGCGAGCACGAAGTCCGCGCCGATCGCCTCCGGGGTATAGCCCAGCGCGCGCGCCGTCTCGTACGCGGAGAGCGCGTCGCCGTCGAAGGGCGCGCAGTCGGTCACGAACACCGACGCGCCCCGCGCCCGGAGCGTGCCGCACAGCGCCCGCAGCAGCGCGGGCGGGATGTCGCGCGCCGTCAAGTCGAGCTTCACGGCGACCACGGCGTCAGAGACGAGCGGCTCCGCCGCGATCCGGTCCAGCAGCGCGGATACAGCGCCGTCCCAAGCGGCGTCGGCGGGACATTTTGAACAAAAGATAGCGGTTGACATAATATTGTTCTCCTCAGGACATAAACTTCTCGATCGCGTGGTTCAGTTCCTCGATGGATTCGAGATCACCGGTCGTCACGGCGTCGGTCAGACAGTGGTCGATGTGATCCTTCAGGATCACCTTCGCCGTGTTGCTCAGCGCCGAGCGCACCGCCGCGAGCTGGATGAGCACCTCCGTGCAGTCGCGCCCGTCCTCGACCATGCGCTTGACGGACTCCAGATGACCGATCGCGCGGCTCAGTCGGTTCAATACCGCCTTGGTCTGGGTGTGGCTGTGCGCGTGCGGGTGCGACTCACCGTCGCCGTGGCTGTGCGTATAGACGCGCCCCTCGGCGTCGGTGTGCGTGTGCTCGTGCGCGTGGTGGTGCAGATGGTCGTGGGTGTGTTCATGGTCGGACATGGAGCATCCCTCCGGACAGGATTTTCTATTTATTAGTATTGTAATCTGTTTTCATAGCATTGTCAATCACGGCGCGCGCGGGATTTCCTTATGTACAGCCGGAGAAAAATCTGCTAAAATATCAGTATGAACGAATGTGACCCAGGAGGAGACGACACCATGAAGGTCCCGAATTCTATCGGCAAGCTCGCCCAGCGTGTGATCGACGGCGTCACGGGCACCGGAGGCCCCCCCGGAGGGCGCGTCCTATTGCGCGCCAGGCATTGGCGCGCTCATTCGTCAGGGCGCGGCGGAGAGCTGTGTGCTGCTGAAAAACGACGGCACCCTCCCGCTGTCGAAGCAGGAGCCCGTCGCCGTCTTCGGACGCTGCCAGCTCGACTGGTTCTATGTCGGCTACGGCAGCGGTGGAGACGTGCTCATGCCCGGCGACTTCGGTCACATAGTGAAAAAATACAAGCCCGATCTCTCGCTGCTTGAGACCCTCGGCACGCCCGACGGCATCACGCGCGCAGAGCTGGAGCGGACGGCGCTGCGGGTTTTGCAGCTGGTGCTGAAGCTGCGATATCGCGACTGACCCGGGCGCAAAAGGAGTGTTATATGGAACACGTTTGTTATATCGTCGGGGCGGCGCCGCTGGACGGACGACTGCCGCAGCCGCGTGAGGGCGACTATCTGATCGCCGCCGACGCGGGCTATACCGCGCTCCGGGATGCGGGTCTGACGCCGGATCTGGTCATCGGGGATTTCGATTCCCTCGGCGCGGCGCCGGAGCACCCGCATGTGCTCTCGCACGATCCCGTGAAGGACGATACCGACACCATTCTTGCCATCCGCTGGGCGCTGGAGCGCGGATACCGCACGTTTGAACTCTATGGTGTGCTCGGCGGCAGGCGGCTGGATCTGACGGTCGCGAGCTTTCAGACGCTGCGCCTGCTTCGGATGCGCGGAGCGAGCGGTACGCTTGTGGGCGAAGGATGGAATGTCACGGTCCTGGATCACGCCGCTCTGCGCTTTCCGCCGGAGGCTGCGGGCACGCTCTCGGTGTTCTGCGCCGGGGCGCCCTGCACCGGTGTGACGCTGCGGGGACTGAAATATACCATGGATGACGGCGTGATCACCGGCGCGTTCCCCATCGGCGTGAGCAACGCGTTCACCGGGCGGGCTGCCGAAATATCCGTGAAAAAGGGGATGCTCTATGTCCTTTGGCAGGGCGATGTGCGTCCCGAGGAGGTGTCGCTGTGACCGATCGCATCGATCTGCATGTGCATACGCTGAAGTCCGATGGCTCAGATACGCCGACCGCCGTCGTGGAGCAGGCGGCGCGGCTCGGGCTGCGCGCCATCGCGATCACGGACCATGATACGTTCGACGGCATCGATGAGGCGACCGACGCGGGCAAGCGCCTCGGCGTCGAGGTCGTGCCGGGCGTGGAGCTTTCCACGATGCACGACGGCGAGCATGTCCACCTGCTGGCGTATTATGCCGACCGGGAATGCCCCGCGCTGCTGGAGCTGATGGAGCTCGCCGTGCGCGAGCGCGTGCAGCGCAATGAGAAAATGGTACAGAAGCTGCACGACGCCGGATACCCGATCGACATGGACGAGATGCGCAGGGAATACCCCGGGCAGGTCATGCTGGGCCGCCCGCACGTGTCCGCGATCCTGATGAAAAAGGGCATCGTGCCGGACATCCGCACCGGCGTCGTGGAGCTGATGGGGAAGGGCAAGCCCTTCTATGTCGAGCGCTATCACATCCCGCTCACGGACTATATCCGCGCCGTGCGCAAGGCGGGCGGCATGCCGGTCGTCGCGCATCTGTATCAATACCGCTACACCGAGCAGCAGCGCGCCGCCATGGTCGCCGCTGCCGCGGAGGCGGGCTGCGTCGGGCTCGAGGGCATGTATTCCACGTATACGCCGGAGCAGCAGGCGTCTGTCTTCGCGCTGGCGGAGCGGCACGGTCTGATCTGCACCGGCGGGTCGGACTACCACGGCACGCGCAAGCCCCACATCGCGCTCGGCTCCGGTATGGGCAGTCTCAGCGTCCCGTACGCGCTGCTCGAGGGACTGAGGGCAAGGCGCGACGCGCTGCAGGCGCATTGACCGCCGCGGCGCCATCAGAGAAAAAATCGCACAATTTTCACACCCGATCTCCCTTCTTTCGAATGCCCAAAGTGTCGCCCCAGGCGGCGCTTTGGGCATGTGGTTGCATTTTATGATGTTATGTTAACCAAATTTGGAGAATTGATAAAAAGTTGCGAAAATGTGTCGTAATGATTGACAATTGATCACAAATCAAGTACAATCGATTTTGTAGTTGTATCTTAATTTTATTTTTATAAATCATTCGCCCTGGTCCGGAGCGGTCGCAGCGATCCGGTCAAGGCGCAGATTGGGGGAACCAGAATGACAAAATTGGCAGGAAAACGCGGACTCGCTCTGCTGCTGTGTCTCGTGATGGTAGTGTCGCTGCTGCCGGTCGTGAGCGCGTCGGCGGCGGATGCCGAGCCCATCAGCTCCGGTACGCAGGTACAGGCGGACGGCACGACGCTGGACACCGAGAACGATCTGCGTCTGGACAAGAAGCTGTTCGACAATGGAAACGGCAGCTTTGATCTCAAGCTCGACGGCTATGCCACCGCCGAGATCGGCTCAGAGAATTTCGTCGAGAAGATCCCGACCGACTTCGTCCTCGTGGTTGACCAGTCCGGCTCGATGTCGACGTCGGATATGCCGACGGGTAATCCAACTGTCAGGGACGATCAGAATCTTGAGACGGTTGCTGAGGGTGCATACTACTACTATGACAGCGCAACGGATAACTATTACCGCGTGTACGGCGTGAAGGACTATCTCATGGAGTATCATGCGGCGAATACGAAATGGGTCTATAATGTCATTCAGGAGTCCGGTGCGGGATTGAGCTGGTTCCAAAGCGAGCAAGAGGCAACTTTTGACGTCGAAAACCAGTACTACTACAAATACAATGGCGTTTATTGCCCTGTCACCGTGACGATCAGCGGAACGATTGGCACGTACTATATCAGATTCAAGTACTACAGACCCGGATCTTCTGTGCCGACCTATTTTGCCAGAGACAGCAAGCCGAAATACAAAAATCTGCTTGGTAACCAGAATGCTGTTTATGAAGACGGCGATTTCGGTTATGGTGTCATCAATGACGTCCTGCAGGCTGTATATAGCGATTCTACCGGCTATACGTATTCTCAGGTAAAGATCTGGCCGTTTGATAATTCCTGGCCGCTCTATCTGGATCCGATCAATACCGGTATGTACATTAATTATGATATGTACACGAGACATGTAGGGTATACAAAACTGTGCTACCGCGACATCAATGGCGTGGAGCATGAGGTTCCCTCCAACAACAACGGACAGAGTGTGTGGGAGTACTGCAATTCCGATGGGCTGGCAATCACGACTAATAGTGGTTCCACTCGCCCGACTTATTCCGGTCTTTATACCTTCCCCGATACGACCACGCGTATCAATGCGCTGAAGATCGCGCTCAACCGGTTTGCGCAGGAAGTCGCCGACGAGACCGACTCCTTCGGCGCTGTGGACAATAAGATTTCCATCATCGGTTTCTCCAGCACGAGCGCTTCGGAAGTACACAATCCTTATTACATCAATCCCGGCACCAATCCGAACAATACCGAGCTGCTGACGCACACGGAGCGAGATATCAGCAGCGGCAGTACCAATGGATGGCAAAAATCCACGGCGGACAGCAATGCTTCGGAATACTACGGGAAAGCGCTCGTGGCATCTACCAATGGTACGACCGGTACCGTGAATCCCAAGATCACGAGAGCGATCGATGCCATCACAGCCAACGGCGGCACTCAGCCGGAAGATGGTCTTGACATGGCCTATCAGGTGCTGAACGAGCGCGGAACGACTGAGTATACAATCCGCAGCGGCGCAGATAAGGGCAGCACAGTGAACCGCAACACCATCGTGATCTTCTTCACGGACGGTCAGCCCGGCAACTATTCCTATAGCGACCAGTATGCAGAGGCCAACGATGTGGTTGAGACTGCGCTGAATATCAAGCGCTATAAGAACACAAAGCTCTTCTCCATCGGTGTGTTCGGCGAGTCTGACGGCAACCCGCTGACTTATGACGATTGGACGACCACTACCAGAAATAAAGAGCGCGATGACTGGAAATATCTCGGCGGCTGGATGGAAACCGTATATAGGGACAGCTATTGGCACTGCCTGCGCCGTGAGTGGCGTCCGGGCAATGCGGAAGGCTATACCAAGACACCGAACGACACGATCTTCGATTACATGTCCGTGACGTCCTCGAACTATCCGGACGCGGAGGAGTATATCGCACCTATGTGGATCAGCGGCACCTTTGAAGGCACCTATATTGCGGCGACTGATGACGTGCGGCATATCGAGACTGCAGTAAGAGACCAGCAGAACAAGCTGGAGAACCGTTACTATCGCATGGCCTCCAACCAGGATACCCTCGTAGCGGCGTTCCTGCAGGCGGTCACGATGAACAATGAGGAAACCAGTATTAAGAGCAACACCGCGCTCGGCGCAGAGGGCGTGCTCACCGACGTTGTGAACACCGCGGACTTTGACGTCAGCTCGGCGACCGCCTCTGCAAAGGTCGTGAACAACGACGGCACGGAGGACGCGACGCTGACCGCGCTGCTCACGCTGGATGACAGCCAGCTCAAGACCAACGGTACCGTCACGGTCACGGGCTTCGACTACTCCGCCTACTACAACAGCAAGCACGTCGTGCTCACGATCGACGGCATCGTGCCGAATAAGGTGGGCAAGGAGCTCAAGACGAACGTCGGCAACGCGAAGATCACCGATCCCGACGACACCGAGGATCCCGTGAAGGCTGAGACGACCTCTCCGGTCCTGGATCTCAGCAGCGAGAGCAACACGGTCTTCAAGATCCTTGACTTCAACATGATCGCGAATCTCGATTCCGGCGTTACCGCAAACTCGCTCCGCGAGACCACCGCTCCGGGCGGCGCGTTCGATATCTCTGGCACCGGCGACCTCACCTTCACGCCCGACATGACGACGACCGGCAAGGCGTGGGACGTCTCCGCGTTCTCCGGCGTCAACCAGACCATGTATCTGAAGTCCGCCGGCTGGAAGCAGGCGATCGTGATCCCCGCTGCGAGCGTGTATGTCGCGGACAATCTCAAGACGCTGGACAGCGATTATGCCGACGGCGTGAGCGGCTTTGATTCAAATGTCACCGCGCCCACGACCACCGCTGAGAACGCCAAGGGTTCCCGCACCATCACCTTCACCGGCACCGGCATCGATATCTATGCCACCACGGATGACGAATCCGGCTGGATCACCGCGAACCTCTATGAAGAAGGCGTTGTCCCCGGCTCCGGTGCGCATCAGAACGATTCCGGCACATGGGTCAACACGGACCTCAAGGCCATCGACAGCGTGCTCGTGAAGAACAACTCCGTCCATGACCATTACGGCTGCCCGACGATCCGCTTCACGGCTCCGACCTACGGCACCTACACCGTGGTCATCAACACCTCCGTTGGCTCGAACTACAAGTTCGAGGGCGTGCGCATCTACCATCCGGCGGATGCGGATGCACAGGAATACTATGACGACCCCGAAAAGGCTCCGTTCACCCGCGTGCGCGATATTCTGCTGGCAGCGGATACTTTCAACAACGCTACCGTAAACGAAGAGCAGATCTCCGGCGCGATCTTCGTTGAGATCCGGAACGCGGATAACGAGCCTACTGAGACGAAGACCGCAGTTGCCGCGACCTATCAGGACAACGGCCCGCGCGGTGAGGTCTATCTGGAGCCGAACCAGGCCATCGCCTTCAAGGTGAACACGACTGACCCCGTTCTGATCGGTATGAGCAGCGCGGACGGCAGCGAGGTCACCTATGCTGTCACGAACGGCACCGACGTGAGCTCTGACGCGATCTCGTCCACCGTGGATATGTATTATGAGGCGAAGCCGGATGCCAACGGCTACATCTGCATCAAGAATGACGGAGAGAGCGGTCTGCTTGCCATCACGAACGTCCGCGCGGCTTCCGACGGCGCGACCAGCTTCTCGGTCGGTTCGGATGTTCTGGACTACATCGCGCAGTTTGAAGATCTGCTCAGGAACCTCGATCCCGCGCAGCAGGATGCGCTGAAGACCGTCTGGAACGACAACGCGACCAACGTGACGCAGCTTCTGTCCGCGCTCTGGCGCGTGCTGCTGCAGAGCCTGGAGCAGCTCTTCGCCGGACTGGGCGCATGGTAAGCAGGGAGGCATGAACATGAAAAAAGTATATGTAAAGCCTGAGCTGTACGCGGAAACGTTTGCGCTTGCCTCCCACATTGCCGCCTGCGGCGCATCGCCCGGCTCCTATACGAACGCGGATCGCAACTACTGCGGCTTTTACTTCGGCACGCAGCGCGTCTTCAACGCGGGCGTGATGGACTGCGATCTTCCGATCGACGCGGAGGACTATGGCGCGGACTGCTACAACGGTCCCTTCCTGGAGCTGCCGTCTCAGCCCTTCGGCTCGCTGTAAAACAGCATCAAAAGCAACCAAGGGCGCGTTGCAAAATAACGCGCAACAGAAAAAGCACCAGTCAGGTCCAAAAGGACTTGGCTGGTGCTCCTTTTTGCGTTAAGCTGTAGGTGTTGTGAAAAGAAAACAGTCATTAACGCAGAACCAGTGTAACGTAGT
>JAFUCD010000027.1 GCA_017459865.1 Oscillospiraceae bacterium | reverse complement strand
GGACAGGCGGTGCTTTACTCCTCCCTGACGGGAGAGCTCTGGACACCCGTGAATCTGACAGAGCAGCACTATTGGGAGGAAAAGGGGCGGCTGCCGAAGGGCGGCGCCGTGAAGCTCTTTTTCGAGCCCTGCATGGATCAGCTCCTGCTGGTCAGCGCTGGCGGAGACGTGGCGCTCATTCCAGAATGCCCGAAATGCGTAAAGATCCTGCATTTGACGGATCGAACGGTGATCGGCGCAGCGTACGAGGATCACCGGATGACCTTCACCTATGACGACGGGGAAACGGAGACCTTCTCTCTGGCCACCGCTGACCGGATCCGGGTGTCGCTGGGCTTCGTGAAGGAGGCCCTCGCCAAGGGCGGCGAGCTGATCGACGTCCGCCCGCAGCACCGGCGGCTTCAGGAGGGGCCGATCCCCTGCACCGCCGCCGTCGATCCTGAGGAGCTGGACGATTATCTCAGGAACAAAGACCCGGATACGAGGCTGTTTTTTATCTGCAGCTTCGGGACCGTCGCCGACCAGGCAACCTGGCATGCCTACCGTCTGGGCTTTCACAACGCCCGGTCTGTCGGCGGCTGGCACAAGGGGATGCATATCGACTGATTAGCAAAGGAGATCAACCATGAAGGAATTTTGTAAAAACGAGACGCCGGACATGGCGCTGGATTTGGACGCTCTGAGCCAGGTCTCCGGCGGGGGCAAGCACCCATCGGGCGGGACCGTGCTCCGCTTCCCAGACAATTGCCCGCAGTGCGGTGCCGAGATCGAAGGCACGCCGTAAAAAATGGCAAGATATATATTAACAAAAGGATATGAGCTTTGTGGCTGGAAGGGACTGCCTTTTGCACTGCGCCATCCGAATATCCGCCTTGTCGATTTTTTTAATAGAGAGCAATATCAAACTGTTCTGGCTATGGATGGACGGCATAATATCGAACTCACAGAGCTTCAGGAATCGCAGCAGAAACTTTTTTACAGGTTTCTGAAAGAAGGCGTTATAAAGGCGTGTGACGAGAACGAGCGTCTGGAAGCATGGCAAGAGTACAAATGCTATCCTGCCATGTTCAAAACAGAAGCCCAGTGGTCGATCACGGGACACTGTAATTACAATTGCAGACATTGCTTCATGTCAGCCCCGGACTACAAGGGGAAGGACCTGACCTTGGAGCAGTGTGTTTGTATCCTCGATGAGTTGCAGAGGTGCGGGATTCGAAGCATCGGAATCACGGGTGGTGAAGCACTCGTTCATCCGCGCTTCTGGGATATCGTCGATGAAATGAACAAGCGCCGGATCTGCATGACTACGCTCTACTCAAACGGTGAGCTGATTACACCGCAGCTGCTGAACGGGTTTGAGAAGCGGCACATGCGTCCGGTCATCCATATGAGTTTTGACGGTGTGGGCTGGCACGACTGGATACGTGGCATAGACGGCGCACAGGAATCGGTTGTCCGGGCGTTTACACTCTGTAGAGAGCGTGGGTTTGTGACAAGCGCGTCTATGTGCCTGCACAAACACAATATTGCCACACTGCCGGAATCGATCCGGCTTCTTGCCGAACTGGGCGCCGTGCATGTAAAAATAAACGTTGCCGCTCCTGAAGGGCGATGGGCCAGCGAAGCAGAACACTTTATTACCCAGGACGATGCCATCCGCGCAATCATCGGGTATCTTCCGCAGTATGTGGCGGATGGAGTCCCGATATCCGCACAGTTCTGCGGTTTTCTCGAATTCGACAAGCTCAGAGGCCGGATTTCAATCCCGTATGAGCGATTTACCGGAAAAGACGATGCCGTAAATGCGAATGCGTGCGGGGCAGTTAGACGAGGTATGTATATCAGCCCCACAGGGATGGTGCTTCCGTGCATGCCTATGGGAGGAACACCTGTTGAACGCTTGTTCGACAACATTTTTGATATGTCACTTTCTGAGATTCTGACCGACTCTTACTTCAGGAAGATGTCGGGACTGAAAATGGGTGAATGCATAGACCACAACGAAAGGTGCCGGGACTGTAAATACCAGCTGGTCTGCGGCGCGGGCTGCAGAGCCTGTGCCTGTGCGGGCGGAAAAACGGATTTTCTTGGTGTCGATGAAGAAACCTGCGATTTCTTCTTGCATGGCTGGTATGAAAAAGCGGCAGAGTTAAGGGAAAATTTCGGACGGATGATGGAGGCGGAGGAAAAGGATGCTTCTATGAATCAGATCGATATTATTGAAACATTATGTTAGGAGGAATCATGATGAACAAGAAAACGATTGCAGACGCACTGGCAAAAATCGGTGCAACGGACGAACAGAAGGCTGCTTTTTTGGAACATTTCGGGGGAAAATCACCTACGGAGATCAGTGAAAGCGACGTTGCTGCGGAACTGGAAAAGCTGGGGATCCCTGGCGAGATGGCGTTTATGGACTTCTATGCCGCGCTGCGGGAGCCGCATATCATGGATCAGGAGCTTGATCTTGACGAGCTTGAAGCCGTAGCGGGCGGAGACTGCAGTCTGAGAGATCAGGAAGCGGATCAGAACCGCTGCGTGAAGGATCATGAACGGTGGTATTACAGAGATGGATGCGCGGCAACAGTTGAGGTGCAGGAATTGGCCTTCGGTCAACTTGCCAGCCAGGGCACCTGCAGCAACAATGATAATTGCAAAACATGGGCAGTAATATATAACATGCAGAATTGAGTGCGCAGTCCTGATACAGGCAAACTTATAAGGTAAAGGCATATAGCATGTATTTCAGAATCAAGGATCACGCGGCGCTTCGAAGCTGGAAAGGTCTGAGAGGCGCCGTATATCTGAAAGACCAGCCCTATGCAAGAGGGGTGACAGAAGAGGAACTGGAGGTTCTGCTGCTTTGTGACGGCGAGCATAATATCCGAGAGGGCAGGATCACCGATATCCTGATCGAAAAGAATCTGATCGAGCCTTGCCGCAGAGGAGAGCATCCCTCTGACTGGTCTGCGTATCGACACTGTGATAACCGCTACTTCCCGAAAATGAATCTGATGATCACGGGCAAATGCAATTATAACTGTCTGCATTGCTTCAATGCGGCGGACAACGCTCCGATCATGAGCGAATGGAGCTATGAAGAAGCACTGGATCTTCTGGATCAGGCAGAGGCCTGCGGCGTGAACGCTATCACCATCACCGGCGGAGAGCCCATGCTGCACCGCAGGTTCATGGATATCGTAAAGGCCATTTACGACCGGGGCATGTTTGTAGAAGAACTAAATACAAACGGCTGCTTTATAGACCAGCAGGTGCTCGGCAAATTCAGGGAACTCGGCTGCAGCCCAAAGATAAAGATATCCTTCGACGGGCTTGGCTGCCACGACTGGATGAGAAACCGAAAAGGAGCCGAAAAGCAGACGCTTGAGGCTATGGAGCTTTGCATCAAAAACGGCTTCAGAGTCATTTCCCAGACCCAGGTCCACAGGCGCAACCTTCATACCATCATGGATACAGCGCAAAGGCTAAGCGACATGGGCGTTAAGATGCTAAGGCTCATCCGCACCACAGAAACGCCACGGTGGGCAATGAACGCTCCGGACAGCTGCCTTTCCATAGAGGAATACTACGATAAAATGCTCGACTTTGCGGCATCCTACAGGGAGCTTGATACAAAGATGGAGCTTATCATATGGCAGTTCATGCGGGTCCATCCCTATAACAGATCTTACAGCCTGGATCCGGTGCATTGTGCGGACGGGAACTACAATGCTTCCGCGCCTCTTTGCAAGGTCGTGCGGGGCATGGTAGGAGTCACTTCCTCAAAAGATGTCATACCCTGCCTGCAGCTTACCGGGGTCTTCGAAGACCGCGGTATTACGCTGGGCAGCCTTGCCGCAAACTCTTTGAAGGAGCTCCTTACAGGCAGCAAATATCTGGAGTCTGCCTGCTCAAACCTGAAAGATAAGCTGAGTGCAGGCGCAAAATGCTCTTCATGCGGGTATTTTAAATACTGCAACGGCGGCTGTCCGGCGCTTTCCATGCTTTTTACCGGCGACCAAAACGGGCCGGATTTGACAAAATGTCTGTTCTATGAAAATGGTTGGTATCAGAAGTGCGTTGAAAAGATGGGTGATTGGCGCAACATTGACAGTATATCGCACCTGAGGGAACGGAGCCTTTCCGAATCATTCCCGCGCTGATGCAGGCAACAGATATTGGAGAAACGAAAATATAAAGTGGAAAAGGGCAAAACAAAGGGAAATGAAAGAGGAAAAACGAAAAGAATTTATACTTGAATAGGACGAGGAGAAAAAGATATGGGTTTTAAAGACGATTTGAAAAAAGCAGCTTAACCGATGTTGCGGATAATGAGCAGCTTTTGCAGTGAAGCACTCAAATAATTACTTTTTTCATATTGTCTGTTGCATTGTGTGATTTTTTGAGTATAATATATATTGAAATGTGCGATTTGCGCGGAAGAGAGAATATTGAATTGTGTGGTTACCTGTTCGCTGATCCTATTGAAAAGTGCGGAGGTGCGCTATGTTATATCGGAAGATCCAGCCATATATTGAAAACTACTTAAAGTCAGACTCCAACAAAGTGCTGATTATCGATGGCGCGCGGCAGATCGGAAAGAGCTTTATCATCCGTCACGTTGGGCAGCAGCTTTTTGAAAACTATATCGAGCTGAACTTCGCGGAGGATCAGAACGGTCCCAGGGTGTTTGAGCAGGTACGCACAGTCAAGGATTTTTATTTCCAGGTCAGTACGATCGCCGGTGAAAAAATGGGCGAGAAGGAAAACACGCTGATCTTCCTGGATGAGATCCAAGCCTATCCCCACCTGCTGACCATGCTCAAATTTCTGAAGCAGGATGACAGGTTTACCTACATCGCCAGCGGTTCTTTGCTCGGCGTCACATTGAAGAAGACAAGCTCGATCCCCATCGGCAGCATCGAAGTCAAGCGCATGTTCCCGCTGGACTTTGAAGAGTTCCTACTTGCAAACGGATTTAACTTCTTTGCGATCGACACAATGCGCCAAAAGTTCCTGGCTGGTGAGAGCCTGGATGCTGCCACGCATGAGAAGGTCATGGATCTTTTCAAGAAATATCTGTTGATCGGCGGATTGCCCGATGCCGTGAACTCCTTTATTGCCGATACCAATATTGTAAAGGTGAGAACGATCCATCACGATATCCGCGCGTTCTATGCCGATGATGCGTCGAAGTATGAGGCAGACAACAACCGGAAACTGAAGATCCGCAGGATCTATGACATGATCCCCTCCAATTTGGAGAGCAAGAAGAAGCGGGTAGTTTTTCAGGATATCGAGGACAAACGCGGCAAGCGTTTTTCCGATTATCAGGATGAGTTTGAATATCTGATCTCCGCTGGCATAGCCCTGAACGTCAACGCGATCTCCACACCGGTATTCCCGCTTACGCAGGCGGTCGGCAAGAATCTGCTCAAGCTTTATCTGAACGACGTGGGACTTTTGACGGATGTCTTGTACGGCAGCAACATCCGCGCGATCCTGGACGATGAGACGGGAATCAATCTCGGTTCCGTATATGAAAGCGTGGTGGCCCAAGAACTGGCCGCTCACGGCTGCAAGCTGTTTTATTACGATAACCGCAACAAAGGCGAGGTCGATTATCTGATCGACGATTACGACAGCCTGTCCGCCGTCCCCATTGAGGTCAAGTCCGGCAAAGATTACACCATCCACAGCGCGTTGAATGCTTTTGTAAAGAACGAGGACTATCATGTGAAGAAGGCTTATGTCCTGTCCAACACCCGCGAGATCACGACGAACGGAAAGATCACGTATCTACCAATCTACGATGTGATGTTCCTGGGGGCGCAAGTCATGTTGGAGTAGATGTAACTCGAAGAATAATAAAACCAAAAATGAACAGCTCATTCTAAACTGCTTACAATCTGTAAGCAGTTTAGAATTAACAGACGATGTCTGTTAATTCAAGCTGGCCAGTAAATGTGACCAAGTAATATTAAAATGGAGCCGCATTTCTGCGGCTCCTATTGATTAGTCTGTGAGATCAGCCCAGATGATTTCCTCCGCTCTGGATCGGATGCTGTTCATGCGTCTGACCCACTCCATCTGGTTCTCTGCTTTCAGCTGCTCTGTGATGCCTTCCTGCGCGGCCATCTGCGTCATAAGCTGATCCATCATTGTCTCTGCGTGTCGGTTGATTTCTTCGAGGTGTGCGGACAGCTTTCCGGAGAAGAGCAGCTGTGTGTACAGCACCCGCTTTGCCGTTTTCAGTTGGTGCAGATACCGTCTGCCCCAGGCGCCGATTTGCGGCGTTTCCGGCGCGGTCAGATCGGGGATGAGGTATCCGTTCTCCTCGTGGTAGGTACCGCCAAATTTTTCAAAATATGTGCTCATTTTATGACTCCTTTTCCGTAAAAATCAGCGAAAAACTGACCCATAATTTACCCTTGCCAGGATAAAAACAGTAGAACAAGTGGAAAAAACTGCATAAAATAGACGATTTACTGAACATAATATATTTGATGTGACTAATAAATACGGTTTAGACGCTTTTTTTGCTGTTCGAATCCACCATCCCCCACCAAAGCAACGAAATCCGAACCTTGTGCCGATCGGCGACGGGTTCGGGTTTCTTGTTTTTATCGACTGCTTCAAATAAATACTTTCGCACATTCGACAGCCTCCTTTGTGTTCTGTAAAATGCAAACAGAATCACAAAGGAGGGTTTTATTATGGAAAAAGTAGTTCGTTTTAATCTAGATGAACAGCGCACCATCGTCCGCGGACTCTAGAATAAATGTTAGCGCCAGGCGAAAAGAACCAATTAGCGCCAGGCTAAAATCGCCAATCTGAGACAAATTAAAATAGCCATTCCAATTGTCATTCAAATCCTTTAGACTGGGCTGTGGGCTAACAACTCAGCAGAAGGAGGAACATGAAAGAAACAATTGGAAATGGCTTGGACTCCATTATAGCACAAGCCATAGAAGAAATGAAAGCGGAACAGGGCGCCAGTTTTCAGCTGGAGCATCTGAATCTTGCCGAACTGGAGCGCCGCACCGGAATCTCCCGTGCACGGCTTCGCCGGCTTCAGAAGAACGGCTTCGTATCTCAACCGCACGGACGAACAGGACAAAAGGCTGCGGCAACTGTGCTGACCGGCTACACAGGACTACTGGAAGATCTCCTGAAGTCTGGCGTCAGCAACTCATCTGTCTGCTATGACCGCCTCACCGCCATGGGCTACACCGGCAGTCTCAGCACCGTCAAGGATTACATCGCAAAGCACAAGCACCTGATCCCAGCAAAACGGCAGCTCGTCGCACCACAAGGCAACAGAGGTCGTCGTTTCACCACCGAGCCGGGAGAAGCCTTCCAGATGGACTGGGGATTCACCAAGGTTCTGGACTACAGCGGAAGAGAATTTCAGGCGGCCTGCTTCGCCATGATCTGCCACCACTGTGGGCAGCGGTACATTGAGTTCTTTCCGAATGCCAAGCAGGAAAACCTGTTCATTGGGATGATCCACGCTTTCCGCTACATGGGAATCCCTCGGTATGTCCTGACGGACAACATGAAAAGTGTTGTGGTTTGCCGGGACATGAACGGAGCGCCGATCTGGCAGAAGGATTACGAGGCATTTATGCAGACGGTTGGCTTCCAAACCAAGCTCTGCAAGCCTCGGCACCCGTTTACCAAGGGAAAGGTCGAGAGGCTGGTTCGATTCGTAAAGGACAATTTCCTGGTGGACAGGGTCTTTTACAATATCTCAGACCTCAACCACGCGGCGCTGGAATGGTGCAACAAGCAGAATTGTATCTACCACCGAGCACTGGGACTCGTCCCACAGAGCGAACACTTTCAGGCTTGCGCCGGGAATCTGTCCGTGTTGGAGGACACACCCTCGCTGCGTGCATATCTTTGCCCGGTTCGGAAGATAACTTTCGATGGATTTGTAAACTACGAGGGGCGGCGCTTCGGCGTCCCGTACAGCTACCGGGAATCCAGTGCCAGGGTTATGCGCGAGGGAGAAACGATCTACATCTACTCTCTGGATCTGCGCTTTCTGCTCACCACACATGAGGTGACATGGAGCAAGCGCGACAGATTTTGTCCGGATCAATTCTTGGAGGCGCCACAGCCGGAAGAGTTCCCAACCGCGCCGGTGAAGACAACCGCGAAAATGCTGGAGGCTCCGAACCCGGGGCTCTCGTTTGAGAAGTTTAACTTCGACCGGGAGGTGGACTGGGATGAGTGAGTCTGCCTTTGAAGCGGTGGCGCGCTGCAGCAAAACACTGAAGCTGGACTTCTGCGCCGAGGAATTTGCGTACATGGCGCAGGAACGCGGCTGGGGTCCGGAAACAGTAGATGCTGTGGCAGATGTGTTCCGGTACTTGGGTGCCAAAAAGACGGAAATGACGATCCAGACGCTTCTGCGTCTGAGCAGACTCCCGCTGAAGGATCCCAAGACCTTTGAGAATTTCGACTTCTCTGTGATTAAAGGCCGGGATGTGGAACGCCTCAAGGCTTTGCCGTCGCTCTCAGCGATCTATGCGCACCGGAACCTCGCTTTCATTGGGCCGGCAGGCACCGGGAAGACGCATCTGGCACAGGCGTTTGGATTTGAATGTTGCCAGCGCGGTATGAAGACCTACTTCATTAAGATGTCTGAGCTGCGCGACCGGTTTACGGCCGCACGCAAAGCCGGAAAAGAAGCGTCTGTGCTGAATGGGCTGGTTCGCCCTTCCTGCCTCATTATTGATGAGGTCGGGCACTGCGAGTTCGATAAGGAGAACACGCGGCTGTTCTTTGACCTGATTGACCGGCGGTACAACAAGGAAGGCAATTTCAATATTGTCTTTACGAGCAACAAGAATCCTGTGCTGTGGCGAGCGAACTTTAACGAGGACGATGCCCTTTTGTGTGCGCTTGACCGCATCTTTGATGAGGCAACCGTTTTTAACATTAAAGGCGAGAGCTTCCAGGGCAAGAAGCTCGAAACCGTGGCGCTGCAGACAAGCAAAGTGAAGGCGGCCACGCCCGCTGACTAAAAACAAAATACAAAAGCGCTGGGTTGTTGGCTCTTTTAATCTGGCTCAGATTGGTTCTTTTCGCCTGACGCTTTTTGGCGAAATTCACCCGGCGCTAACATAAAGATGCTTCAACTGGACATTTCTTTACCAGCTGATAAGAAAAAACTGGAGGATAGTATTTCCCTCTTTCAGCCGGTACAGCTGGTAACTTGGAGGGGGAGAGTGTGAGAGGTGGAACCATCCCTCTATATAGCTTATGCCGAGATTTTGAAAAAACAGTAAGAATCGCGAAGCAGCAAAAACCTTCCCGCGAAGCAAAATCAGAGCTGAAACCAGATCTGATCTTTCTTTCGCAGGTCCTTCCGAAGAAGCATATACCGGATGCGCCGGATTGCCTGCTTTGCAAACGGCTGCGATTTTGTGAGATCCAGTTCTGCCATCTTCGACAAGATTCCGGGCCGTGATCATGCGATACACGCTGCCCTCTCACACGCCAAAGTGCATCACATTCAGAAGCAGCAGCCAGCTCAGTCCATAGTATGCAACCACAGCCACGAGGTCGTTTACCGTCGTGATCAGCGGACCGGAGGCAACGGCAGGATCCACCTTGATTCTTTGGAAGAAGATAGGAATGAGCGTGCCCACCGCGCTGGAAATGAGCATTGCCAGCATGAGTGATATGCCGATGCAGCCGGACACCGCGAAGGAAAACAGCGGTGTCTGCCCCTTGAACAGCAGGATATAAATGCCCACCAGCGCAAACGAAATCGCTCCAAGTATCAGCCCGTTGCAGAGTCCGACGCGCATCTCCTTCCAGACCAAACGCCCCTTCTGGGCGAACGTCAGGTTTTCGTCCATCAGAACCCGAATCGTCACCGCGAGGGACTGTGTACCCACATTGCCTGCCATGTCAAGAATCAGCGACTGAAAGGCCATGATCAGCGTCAACTGCGCTACGACTTTTTCGAACGCGCCTACCACTGTGGATACCACGATTCCGAACCCCAGCAGGATCAGCAGCCATGGCATGCGCTTTTTCATGCTCTCAGGCAGGGTCTCGTTGAGATCCTCCTCCGCAGTCAGACCGGCGAGCCGGGCGTAGTCCTCGCCCATTTCGTCGTCTACCACTTCAATCAGACTCTGTGAAGTGATGACACCGAGCAGCTTATTCGCCTCATTCAGCACAGGAATGCTGTTCTCTGAGTAATCCTTTAACCGTTCGATACAATCCACAGTCTGCTCATTGGCATAAACATACGGGAAGGATGCAACGATAATTTCTTCCAGAGGCGTTTCCTTCCGGGCAGTGATCAAATCCTTCAAATCCACGGCTCCGCAGTATTCGCCCTGTTCGTCCACCACAAAAAGCGTGGCAATGTTGTCATGATCCTCCGCTTGACGCACCAACTCGGACATGGCCTGCTTGATTGTCATGTCCTCTCGAATGGCGATATAATTGGTGGTCATGCGGCTGCCGATCTCATCCTCATCGAAAGAGGCGATGAGCTGGATCTCCCGCCGCAGATCCTCTGAGAGCAAATCCAGGATCAAGCCTCGCCTCTCCCGATCCACGCTGTGCAGGATCTCCACGGCAGTATCTGTATCCAGATCTGAGATCACTGCAGCGCCTTTTTTCAGATCCATCTCGCCAAAATAATCCGCAGCCTCGTCACGCTCCAGATGCTCAAACACATCCGCGAGCAATTCCGTTGTACAGGCACGATAAAACTTGATTCGCTCCGGCTCTTTCAGCAGAGGAAGCACATCGGCTATGTCGCTGCCGTGATAGTCCTCAAGCCGCCGCATAACAGCCTTCGGCGCATCGCCGCTGCGCAGTACAGCAAGGACTTCGGCGGTGTAATCCGGTCTTGTACCGGATATTGTGGTCAGAATCTCATTGTTTTCCATGTTTTTAACCTCCGTTTCTTCGTAATCTTCGAGACGTGAGGGTAAAATGGACACAAAAAGCCCGTGTACGCGCGCAGGCATACACGGACGAACATAGCACATTCAGCGAATCACGGGCGGCAAAACAAGCCGATCTGCACTTTGCTGAGAACTATGTCGACAAGGTCCGATTAACCCGCAGCCGTCACTGTTTGCCACCAGAATTCACCTCCTGATAATCAGTGTTTTCAGTTTATCACATACCACTCCGGAAATCAACCTCGTCTCGCATATTACGACGGAATCGCCATATATTTCATTATGCCGGTTTTTTGGCTTTGTCACAGCCCCTTTTTCGCGTACACATCGCGAAGCCCGAAGACCGATCCAACGCCGGATCGACCTTCGGGCTTTCCTCATTTTATAACTTTATCATCACCACAGCGTTCGCTGTGCAACACAAAGCGGAGCTTTTTGTTGGGAAATTCGCATCCCCAAATGCGAATTTCAGATGATGACGTTGCAGTGTAGGAATCAAAATCATGGACAAAACCATGATTTCAGCGGGCTCTGCCCGCTCCCTCCGCTCTCGCGGGGGTGATTCCGAAACTATAGGCTATTTAATAAATTTTACCTGCGCACTGATCTTCTCGATCTGCTCGTCCTTGCGGGCGTTGTATTCGATCTTCTTTTCCTCGAAGTAGTTTCTGCCCTCGGCATCAATCGAGACAATCAGCGGGCCGAACTCCTTGACCCTGCAGTTCCAGAGCGTCTCCGGCATGCCGAGATCGCGCCACTCGGCGCGCTCGATCTCCTCCACGCACACCGCGGCGACCACAGCGTTGCCGGCCGGAATCACGCAGTGGATGCAGCCGAAGTCGCGGCAGGCGTTCGCGGTGTTCTCCTTCATGCCGCCCTTGCCGATGATCACGCGCACACCCGTGGTCTTCACGAACTCATATTCAAACTTCTCCATGCGCATGGAGGTCGTGGGGCCGACGGAGACCATCTCAAACTTGTCATTCTCCAGCGGGCGGATGATGGGTCCCGCGTGGAGGATGGCGTTGTCGCGCACGTCCACAGGGATCTCACGCCCCTCCTCCACGACGCGGCGGTGCGCCACGTCCCGGCAGGTGGTGAGACTTCCGCTGAGATAAATGATGTCGCCGATGTGAATGTCCTGCAAATCCTCTGCGGAGATCGGCGTCACGAGGATCTTTTTTCCGTCCTGATAGGTTACCATGTCAGTCGCCTCCTGTTCACAGCTCGCAGCCCGTGTGGGTGGTGATGGTGTAGTTGAGATCCTTGTCGAAGATGATGTGCCCGCGGCGGTGGCTCCAGCAGCCCACGTTCACCGCCACGCCGATGGCGGAAGGGTGGCGCGCCGTGTTCTCGATGTGCACGCCCATGACGGAGTATTTGCCGCCCATGCCCTGCGGCCCGATGCCGATGGCGTTGATGCCGTCTTCCAGGAGCTTTTCCATCTTGGCCGCGCGCTCGTTTTCGCTGTGCGAGCCGATGGGGCGCATGAGCGCCTTTTTCGAGAGCAGCGCCGCCGTCTCCACCGAGGTGGCCACGCCCACGCCCACCAGCAGCGGCGGGCAGGCGTTGAGCCCGTAGCTCGTCATGCGGTCGAGCACGAATTTCGTCACGCCCTCGTAGCCCTCGCCGGGCATGAGCACGGTGGCGTTTCCGGGCAGGGTGCAGCCGCCGCCCGCCATGTAGGTGTAAATCTCGCAGCCGTCCCAGTTCGGCACGATGTCCCACCAGACCGTGGGCGTGCCCTTGCCGACGTTCTTGCCGGTGTTGTATTCATCGAAGGTCTCCACGCTGTTGTGGCGCAGCGGGGTCTCAAACGTCGCCTGCACGACGGCATCCTTCAGCAGTCCTTCCAGCTCATTGATGAGCGGGAAGCCCGTGCCGCACTTGACCCAGAACTGCAGCACGCCGGTGTCCTGGCAGGAGGGGCGGTCCAGCTTCACGGCCAACTCCTGATTGCGGAACATGGTGTCGTAGATCACCTTGGCCATGGGGCAGTCTTCCTTCTCGCGCAGCTCGGAGAGCTTTGCGATCACATCATCCGGGAGCTTTTTCCCGGTAAAGCCGACAAACTTTGCCATCATGTCGGTCATTCTTTTGACTTGTGCTTCTTTGTTCATCAGTGAATACCTCCTTTAAGGATAGAACGGGAAGGCGATGGGCAGCACGATCATGCTCACGATGAGCGCAATCACGATCAGCGGCAGGCCCGATTTCACATAGTCCATGAATTTGTAGTTGCCGGCGCCGACGACCATGGTGTTGGCCGGCATGCCGATGGGCGTGGCGTAGGCGCAGGAGCCGCCGATCACGCAGGCCATCAGCACCGCGCGGGGGTCGGCGCCCATGCCCTGGGCGATGGAGAGGCAGATCGGCGCCATGAGGGCGGTGGTCGCGGTGTTCGACATGAAGTTCGTCATCACGCAGCAGAGCACCAGCACCACGAACGTCAGCAGATACGGCGAGGGGTTTGCTCCCAGCGCGCCGACGACCTTGCTCGCGATCATCTCGCCCGCGCCGGTGCTTTGCAGGGCGGAGGCCAGCGACAGCGTGCCGCCGAAGAGGAAGATCGTCTTCAGATCGATGCTCTTGATCGCCTCTTTCTCAGAGATGACGCCGGTGAGGATCAGCAAAATCGCGCCGATGCAGCCGGAGACCGCGAGCTTCACGCCGATCTGATCCTCAAAGATCATTGCCAGCAGCGTGAGCACGAGGATCACCAGCGAGAGGATCTTCTTCCACTTGGGCACCGCGCTGAAATCGCGCTGCTCATCGAAGACAGAGTCACCGTCCGTGGTATCGTGGTTCGGCAGGAGCTTGTAGCCGATCGTGGCGAAGAAGAGGATGCCCACGACGAGAATCGGCAGACCGACGATGGCGTATTCAAAAAAACCGAAGGAGAGACCGATCTGCTGCAGCGTGCTCTGGGCGATCATGTTGCCCGGCGCGCCGATCAGTGAGAGGTTGCCGCCCATGGCCGCCGCGAACACCAGCGGCATCAGGAGCCTGGAGCGCTTGAAGCCGCTTTTTGCGGCAATGCCGATGACCACGGGGATCAGCACGGCAGCGGTGCCGGTGTTGGAGAGCACGCCGCTCATCAGACCCACGATGACCATGATCGCCACGATCAGGCTGCGCTCGGTCTTGGCGAACTTTGTCACGACACCGCCGATCTCATTGGCCATGCCGGTTTCAAACAATGCGCCGCCCACGATGAACATGGCGACGAACAGGATGACGTTGCTGTCGATGAAGCCGGAGAACGCGGTCTTCACATCCAGCACGCCCGTGAGGCACAGCCCCACGCAGACGATCATGCTCGTGAGTCCCAGGGGGATCTTCTCCGTCACGAACATGATGATGGCGAACAGCAAAAACAGCAGGGTAATGGTTGCCGGACTCATTTGGATTCCTCCTCTGATTGTCGGGATGGGGTCGTCCTTGTGATTTCATTGTAAGGTAGGATCCATCATTTGTCGATTTAATGAAAATCATGTGCCAATAAAAATAATTTATGATAAGACTTGCATTTTGCCCTCCGATCCGCGATAATGGAATCAACGGATCGGAGGGATTTTTATGACGCTCAATCAGCTTCGCTATTTCTGCACAGCCGTGCGGTTCCACAGCATCACGCAGGCGGCCAGACACCTCTTCGTCACGCAGCCCGCGGTGTCCATCGCCATTCGGGAGCTGGAAAAGGAATTTTCCCTGACGCTCTTTTCCTATACGAAAAACCGCCTCGAGCTCACGACCGAGGGCGAGGCGTTCTATGCGCGGTCGGTGCAGCTGCTGGAGCAGAGCGATGAGATGCAGGCGCAGTTTCACGATGCGAGCCATTTTCGCCCCACGGTGCGGCTCGGCATCCCGCCGGTGCTGAGTGCGGTGTTCTTCCCGGAGCTGATGGACGCCTTTCATCGCGAGCACCCGGAGATCTATCTGGAGCTCACGGAATATGGCTCGGTACGCGCCTGCGAAATGGTGCAGGACGAGCAGCTGGACGTGGGTCTTGTGAACATGGAGCAGTACAGCGTGGATAAGTTCTCCAACCTCGTGCTGTATGAGGATCGGCTCGTATTCTGCGTGGCGGAAAATCATCCGCTGGCCGGGGAGAAGGAGATCTCGCTGGAGCAGCTGGACGATCATCCGCTGATTCTCTTCAACCGCGACTCTGTGCAGAGTCAGCTTCTCAAGCAGAGCTTTCACGCTCTCGGCGTGCAGCCGCGCATCATCATGCATTGCAGCCAGATCACCACCACGCAGAAGTTTGTCCGCCAGGGCAAATGCGGCTGCTTTTTCTTCTCGTCTCTGCTGCCCTTCGTGCCGGATCTCATCGGTATTCCGGTCACGCCGGAGATCCCGGTCAAGGTCGGCCTCGTATGGAAGAAAGGGAAATATATCTCCAACTCCAACCGCGCCTTCATTCGCTTCTGCGAACGGTATTACAGCAGCGAAATCAATTAGGAGAGTGAAGGATTGTATGCACGTGGTCTGGGCATGTCTCTGCCTCTATAATCTCTACTCCTTTTTGCTCGCACAGCTTTCGGAGTATCTGTCCTATGTCCTCTCGAATCTGTCCGTATATTGCCATCCGTCTGTACTTCGGTGCAAAAACTACGTGGTATTGACATCTCCATCTGGTATGTTCTAAACTACTTATGTCTTTCTCCATGGAAGACCCTCCTCGTTTCTTTAGTGTTGGTCGGCAAACCTAACTCTAATCTAACGGAGAGTTTTCTTTTTGCCCATAGCTAAAGCTTTCGTTGCCACTGGCAGAGCCAGTGGTTGTCCTTCAAAACAAGCCGCGCTGCAGACGTCCGTCTGCAGCGCGGTTTTTTATGATCATCAGGAAGAACAGAGCGTGCCGCCGATGCGCCGCGGCTTGCTCACACGTCCACGAACAGCTCGTCGATGGAGTAGAGCGCGGCCTTGCCGGCCATGAAGATCCTGTCGCCCTCCTGACGGCAGTAGAGCGTGCCGCCGCGCTTCGACGCCTGATACGCCACAAGCTCGTTTTTCCCCAGCACGTCCTTCCAGTAGGGGATGATGTGGCAGTGACCGGAGCCGCAGACCGGGTCCTCCGCGACGGCGAGCTTCGGCGCGAAGCTGCGCGAGACACAGTCCTCGTCCCTGCCGCGCGCGGTCACGTGCACCAGCAGACCGTCGATCTGCTTGATCTTCTCAAGATCCGGCGCGAGGTCGCGCACCGTCTGCTCGTCGTCCAGCACACACAGAAGGTCGCGGGCGAGATAGGCCTCCCGCACCTTGACGCCGAGGGCGTCCTCCATGGCGGCGGTGACGTCGACCTTCTTCAGATCGTAGGCCGGGAACTCCATCTCGAAGCGGTCGCCGTCCCGGGTGACGATCAGATCGCCGGAGAGGGTCGTGAACACGACCTTGTCCGCGTCTTTTTCGTAGTAGTTGAACAGCACAAACGCGGTGCCAAGCGTCGCGTGACCGCAGAGGTCGATCTCCCCACCGGGGGTGAACCACCGCAGGTGGTACTTTTCGCCCTCCTTCACCGTGAAGGCGGTCTCGGAGAAGTTGTTCTCCCGCGTGATGCTCATCATCAGGTCTTCCGAGGGCCACTGATCGAGCACGATCACGGCGGCCTGGTTGCCGTGGAACACGGAATCGGTGAAAGCGTCAACAACATACTGTTTCATGGTAAAT
Organism: Oscillospiraceae bacterium; assembly: GCA_017459865.1. Next base: position 47,914 of record JAFUCD010000027.1, on the reverse strand, counting down.
CTCCTTTCTGATTCAGCCGATGTAGGCGACAACTTCGATCTCACACTTGAGACCCAGGGGCAGGTCCTTCACCGCGACGCAGGTGCGGGCGGGGTTGGAGGTGAAATACCTTGCGTAGACGGCGTTGAACGCGGCAAAATCCGCGATGTCCGCGAGATACACGTTTGCCTTGACGACATCGTCGTAGTCCGCGCCGCCCGCAGCGAGGATCGCGCCGAGATTCCTGCAGGCCTGCTCCGCCTGCCCTTCGACCGTCTCGGAGACGATGCGGCCGTCGGCGGGATCGAGACCGCCCTGCCCGGCGGTGAAGATGAAATCACCAACGACGTAGCCCTGCGAGTAGGGGCCGACGGCGGCAGGGGCATTGGGGGTTGCAATGACTCTCTTGCTCATGGAAATGCCTCCTTGTCATTTGGCTGACTTCAGTATATACTACGTTTGAAGATAAGTAAAACAGTTGTTTTGCATGTTCACATGCAGGAGGCTTATTTGAATTATGAACCGATATACCGCATTCCTGAAAGTTGTGGAGGTCGGGAGCTTCACGAAGGCGGCGGAGATCCTCGGGTATACCCAACCCGCCATGAGCCAGATGATCGCCTCGCTGGAAAGCGAGCTCTCCATCAAGCTCCTCTACCGTTCCCGCTATGGTGTGCGCCTGACGCCGGAGGGGGAACGGCTGTTGCCGTCAATCCAGAGCGCGGTGGCACAGTACCAATCCATGCAGAACATCGTCGGGGAGATCCGGGGACTGGAGCACGGCGTGGTGCGCATCGGCACGATCTCCAGCATCTCCTGCCACTGGCTGCCGCCGGTGATCAAGCAGTTCTGGCAGAAATACCCCAACGTGCAGCTCATTGTCCATCAGGGCGATTACACCACGATCCCCGAATGGGTGCGCACCGGGGAACTGGACTTCGGCTTCGTGACGCCGGACGCGGTGCAGGGCACGGACAGCCGCTTTCTGAAATACGGTGAGCACCGGGTGTGCCTACCGAAGGGGCATCCGCTTGCAAAGCTGCCTATCGTCCCTCTGGAGGCGCTGGCAAAGGAACCGTTTCTGCTGCTGGAGGAGGGCGTCTACAGCGAGCCACTGGCGGCCTTTCGCGCAGCAGGCTTGGAGCCGAACATCCGCATGACCATGCACGACGACTATTCCATTCTCTCCATGGTGGAGCAGGGCCTGGGCGTCACGATCCTGCCGGAGCTGGTGCTCCGCAAGCAGAGCTACGACATCGTCATGCTGCCCACAGAGCCCATGGTCATGCGGCGCATCAGCATCATATCCAGGGCGCAAAACGAGCTCTCCATCGCGGCAAAGCGCTTTATCGGCTATCTCATTGAGAATGCTGCGGAGCTGCCGTAAGGAAGAATTCTTTCAACGATAGAGGACACACATTTGTAAGTCCGAAAAAAGGACATATTTCTGCTCCGCTGTCCATTTTTTGCTTTGCAATAACTTGGTTTTTTACGAGATCTCTACATAATTATAGTAGCTTGTCGAAATCTCTTCGATCATGATCCTTCCTGCTCCAGCAGCGCGGACAGCTTCGCGAGTCTGCGGAAAACCTCATCGATGGTGGCCTGCTCCCGCGCAAAATGCAGCCGTATCAGATGGTTCACCGGCTCGCGGAAAAAGCTGGAGCCGGGGACCGCGGCGACGCCGATCTCCCGGATCATCCATTCGCAGAATGCCAGATCCGACCACCCCTGAAACTGCGGCAGCGCAAGGAGATCGGTGATCTCCACCATGACAAAGTATGTGCCCTGGGGCACATTGTGCTTCAGGCCAAGACGGTCCAGGCCGGCGAGAAAATAATCCCGCTTCTGCCGGTAAACCGCATTGAGCTGCTGATAGTAATCCTCCCCAAACGCCAGTCCTGTGATCACGGCCTCCTGCAGCGGCGCCGGGGCGCCCACCGTCAGGAAATCATGCACCTTCCGGGCGGCCTCGACTACCGTCTCCGGCCCGATCAGGTAACCGAGGCGCCATCCGGTGATCGAGAAGGTTTTGGAGAGACTGTTGCAGGTGATCGTCCGCTCCGCCATGCCCGGCAGCCCCGCCATGGGCGTATGGACAGACGGGGCATACACCATGTGCTCATAGACCTCGTCCGTGACGATGTAGGCGTCATTGTGCGCGGCCAGCTCCCCGATCAGCGTCAGCTCCTCCCGGGTGAATACTTTTCCGCACGGATTGGATGGGTTGCAAATGATGATCGCCTTGGCCCCGGCCTGAAAACCCTGTTCGATCAGCGCGGGATCGAAGGTATAGTCCGGCGGTACCAGCGGGATATAGATCGGCTCTGCCCCGGAGAGGATGGTGTCCGCGCCGTAATTCTCATAAAACGGCGAAAAGATCAGTACCTTGTCGCCCGGGTCGCACAGCGCCATCACGGCGCACATCATCGCCTCCGTGCCGCCGCAGGTCACAAGCACCTGCGTCTCCGGGTCCGCGGTCACGCCGGTGGTGCGGCGGTATTTCTCCGCCAGGGCCGCGCGCAGATTCGGCGCGCCATAGGTGACAGAATACTGGTGCGGTCCGGCGTAGGCCACCCGCGCAAGGGCGTCCATCAGCGCCTGCGGCGGATCGAAATCGGGGAAGCCCTGGGAGAGATTGATCGCGTCGTATTCATCGCTGATTCGTGTCATCCGGCGGATCACCGAGTCTGTAAACCGTCCGACGCGGTTGGAAAGGGGCTTCATTTCCGTTCCTCCTGTTCCAGCTTCCGCAGAAAGTCGCTGATGGCCCGGAGGCCGTCGATCAGCGTCTGCGTATCGCTTGCATAGCCGATGCGCATGCTTTTGGGCTGCTCGAAGCAGTCCCCCGGCGTGACAAAAGCACCGGTCTCATGGTACATACGCGTGCAGAATTCGTAGGATGGCAGATCATAATCATAATAGACCAGCGCGGTCGTCCCTGCCTGAGGCCTGTGGTAACAGACCCTTGGCTCGCGCTGCACCCAGGCGTCCAGGATCGCCAGATTCTCCCGCACGACGCCTCGGTTCCGCTTCAGGATCGCGTCCCGATGCTGCAGGGCGAGGGCGGCCAGCGCCTCGTCGAACATGCCGCAGCTGATGTGGTTATAATCCCGGTGTGAGAGGATGGATACGCGCAGCGCCTTGTCATGGGTCGCGATCCAGCCCAGCCGCAATCCCGCCAGGGAGAAGACCTTGGACATGCTGCTGACCGAAATGCCCTTTTCATACAGATCCACGATGGATTCGCACCAGACGTCCTCCTGGGTCAGGTGGCGATAGACCTCATCACAGAGCACATAGGCGTCCGCGCTTTTTGCGATTTCCACGATCTTGCGCAGGAAGTCGGCGGACATCAGCGCGCCGGTGGGATTGTTGGGGTTGTTGATGCAGATCAGCTTCGTGCCCGGGACACAGAGCGAGCGCAGCTGCTCCAGATCCGGGAGATAGCCGTTTTCCGGCGTCAGATCCAGCTTCTGCACATCCGCGCCGTAGCCCTCCGGGATGGAATAGAGCTGCTGATAGGTGGGCATGATGCTGATGACGCGGTCGCCCGGCTCCACAAGGGAGTAGAACACATGGTGGTTCGCGCCGGCGGCGCCGTGGGTCGTGATGACCTCCTCCGGCTTCAGCGTGCGGTACAGACCGCAGACGCCCGCCCGGAAGTCCGGCGCGCCCTCGATGTCACCGTAGGTCAGCCGCCGGGCGGAAAACGCCTTCCACCAGGCGTCGGCATCCACGCCGCACAGCCGAAGCAGCTCCGCGGCAGAGACAGAGTCGACACAGGTCTCTGCAATGTTGTACCTAGCGCCGGTCTCATAGGCGTTCATCCATTCCTCCACAGCAAACGGTCTGATTTTCATGCTCGTCCCTCCATACGTTTTCTCAGATTTGAAAAGGGCACCCAAAGCTCCGCCTTATAACATACCTGTCGGTATGCCGTACCTACGGCGAGCTTTGGATGCCCTTTGGGTCTCGCACCCGGTGGTGCGAGAGGGTGAATATTCAGTATAGATGAATATTAATACATTTTTTGCGAATTGTCAACTGCTTTTTCAGATCCGCTTCAATAATCGTTTTCGGCAAGGGACAGAATGCTCGGTCTTCCGTATGTCCTCCGGCAGCATCTTCATCTGCTTTGCAATACTTATCTTTTTTATGAAATCTCGGCGTAAAAATAGTAGAGGGATGTATCGCAGCCGCGTTTGCGTATATTCACGAAGCCCGAAGCCCGACCCGACGCCGGATTGACCTTCGGGCTTTTTTCATAGATGAGGAGATACAGAAAAAGTCCGAGCGGCATCCCGCCCCCCACGTCTCCGATCCATGTGAAATCAACAGTTTATCCTTCTCCCCTTGCGATTTTGATGATTTGCAGGTATGATAATGACAAGAAAGCTTCAGAAGGTTGGTGACAAAGATGCTGAAGGCCGAGTTGAAAAAGGAATTTGACGAAAATCCGTTTCTGAATCTGAATGACGCGGTATTCCGGCTGTTGTATCGCAGCATCATTCATCTGCAGCTCAAGCCCGGCAGCGCGCTGTCGGAAACGGCGCTGGCGAAGGAGCTGGAGCTCAGCCGGACGCCGATCCGCAACGCGCTATTGCAGCTGCAGGAGATGGGCCTCGTGCAGCGCGAAAAGGGACAGTCCTTTCTTGTTGCACTGCTGGAAAAAGCGGAGTGCCAGCAGCTGATGGAGGCCCGCCTCGCCATCGAGGGTTATGCCGCTTATCTCGCGGCAGAGCGCATCACGCCGCAGCAGCTGGAGCAGCTTGCCGACTGCATGAGGGCATACCGGGAGGCGTTTGCACATTGGGATGTGGAAGCGATCGTCCGGCGCGACCACGCGTTCCACCAGACGATGATCGACGGTGCCCACAACGCGTTTCTGTCGGACACCTATCGGAGTCTGGAGCCCCGCGTGCTGCACTACCGGCACTTCCTGTTTGCGCATCAGGAGAAAGGGGCGATCGAGCCGGTCATGCGCGAGTCGCTGCGGCACCACGAGGCGATCTATCATGCGGTCAAGCTCGGCTTCAGCACCGTCGCCAGAGACAGAATGGAGCGGGACATCTCCGGCATGGTGGACATCGTGAAAACGTGGTGAGCAACAAGCAAAAATCAGAAGAACGATTCTGACGGGAAACCGCCGGGATCGTTCTTTTTTTGATACATGGCGCAGCCAAAACCGGGCCGCAGTCTTTCTTTGGATACCCGGCGTGTCTGCGCGGTATGCTGTAACCAGCAAGACATCGGGAGGGGGAGCGAGAATGAATCGCATTTTGGAGAAATTCCGCGCAGGCACGCCCGCGCTCGGCACGATCACGCATCTGATCAGCCCGACCGCGGTGGAGTGCATCGCCGTCGCCGGAATGGATTATGTGATGATCGACATGGAACACAGCCCGGTAAATATGCACGAGGTGCACGCCTGCGTGACCGCGGCGGACGCGGCGGGGATCACGCCCATCGTGCGCATCAATGAATGCACGCGCACTGCCGTGCTGCGGGTACTGGACGTCGGCGCCAAGGGCGTGGTCGTGCCCGGGATCGAGTCGGTCTCGCAGGCGGAAGACCTCGTCCGATTCGCAAAATTCCAGCCCCTCGGCGAGCGCAGCTACTGTATGACCCGCGATGGAAAATGGGGCTATGGCGAAAGCTATGTGGACGGTCTGCCGGGCTATATGGCGCACAGCAACCGGGAGACGCTGCTCCTGCCGCAATGCGAAACCGTGGGCTGTCTGGAGCACATCGAGAAGATCACGGCGCTGGACGGCGTGGACGGCATTTTGATCGGCCCCTATGACCTCTCGATCGCCATGGGGCTCGCCGGACAATTTGACCACCCGACATTTCAAGCGGCGATCCGGCGCATCCAGACGGCCTGCAAGACCGCCGGAAAGCTTGCGATCATCTTCGTCGGGAATGCGGAAGCCATGCAGACGCGCCTTTCGGAGGGATTCGATAATATCCTGTTCGGCCTCGACATCCTGAATCTGATCGACAGCTACCGGCAGATCACAAACCATTTTCAAAAACTGACGGAAAAGTGAGGGGATCAAAATGAAATTTGCAGATACCGCGATGAATCTGAAGGAATCCGAGCTCGGCATGCTGCTGAAGCTGGCGGACATGCCGGAGTATTATAACTTCGCCAGCGGCTACCCCGCCGAGGAACTGTTTCCGCTGAAGGAACTGGAGGAGGTGGACCGCGCCATCCTGCGCAAGGAGGGCAAGCTCGCGGTGCAGTACGGCTCCTCCAGGGGCTATCTGCCTCTGCGGGAGAAGATCGCCCAGCGCATGAAGACGGCGTTCTTCGCCGAATGCGCCGCGGACGGCATCCTCATCACCTCCGGTTCACAGCAGGGGCTTTCCATGCTTGGACAGCTGTTTTTGAACAAGGACGACGTGGTGCTGGTGGAGAGCCCGACCTACCTCGGCGCGATCAACGCCTTCCGTACGAGCGCACCCAGATTTGTGGAGGTGCCCACAGACAACGAGGGCATTCTCCCGGATGCGCTGGAAGAGATCCTCGCGCGGGAAGACCGCGTGCGCATGATCTATGTGATTCCCACGTTCCAGAACCCCGCAGGCGTGACCTGGACGATGGAGCGCCGCAAGGCGTTCATGGACGTGGTCAGCAAATATGACCTCCCCGTTCTGGAGGACAATCCCTACGGCGAGCTCCGCTATGACGGCGAAGCGCTCCCGTCGCTGAAATCCATGGACGAAAAGGGCAATGTCGTGTTCCTCGGCTCGTTTTCCAAGGTGCTGATGCCGGGGCTGCGCGTGGGCTGGATCGCAGCGAACCCGGAGATCCTGAAAAAGCTGGAGCTCTTGAAGCAGCTTGTTGATCTGCAGTCCTCCTCCTTCGCGCAGCGGCAGATCTCTTATTTCATGGACATGTACGATCTCGATGCGCACATCGCCAAAATGAAGGTGGTCTACAAGCGCCGCCGGGATCTGATCTGTGACGCGATCCGGAAATACTTCCCGGAGAACGTCTCCGCGACGCACCCGGAGGGTGGCCTGTTCGTTTGGGTCACGCTGCCGGAGGGCATGGACGCCAAAAAGCTGATGGAAAAGGCCGTGGAGAAAAAGGTCGCATACGTTCCCGCCGCGTCCTTCTATCCCAACGGCGGGAATGAAAACCACTTCCGGTTGAACTTCTCCACCATGAACGAAGCGCGGATCGAGGAAGGCATCCGCGTGTTGGCGGCGGTCCTGAAGGACGAGCTGAAAGAGCAATAATTGAAAAAGCGTGTTACAAAGACACATCATATTGAAGCAAAAAGCCCGGAACTGATCCTTTTTCGGATCGGATTCCGGGCTTGAACGGTTTTCAGTTCTGTCCATAATAGGCGTTCGTGCCGTGCTTGCGCAGGTAGTGCTTGTCGAGCAGCGTCTGCTGCATGGGTGCGATGCCGGGGCTCAGCGTCATGGCGTGCCACGCCATGAAGGCGCATTCCTCCAGCACGACGGCGTTGTGCACCGCGTTCATGGCGTCCGTGCCCCATGCAAACGGACCGTGGGAGCAGACGAGGACGGCGGGCACGGCGGCGGGATCCCGATCCCGGAAGGTCTCGATGATGACGTTCCCGGTCTCGAGCTCATAGTCGCCCTGGATCTCTTCGTCGGTCATCGGGCGGGTGCAGGGGATCTCGCCGTAGAAATAGTCCGCGTGCGTGGTGCCGAGCGCGGGGATGGAGTATTTCGCCTGCGCGAAGGTCGTCGCCCAGCGGGAGTGTGTGTGAACGATGCCGCCGCAGGCGGGAAAGGCCTTGTAGAGCGCAAGATGCGTTGGCGTGTCGCTGCTGGGCTTCCATTTGCCCTCGACGACCTTGCCGTCGAGATCGACCACCACCATGTCCTCGACCGTCATGCCGTCGTATGGCACGCCCGAGGGCTTGATGACCACGAGACCGCGCTCCCGGTCGATGCCGGAGACGTTGCCCCACGTGAAGGTCACGAGTCCGTGCTTCGGCAGGAGCAGATTGGCTTCCAGAACCTGTTTTTTCAGTTCGTCCAGCATATCACAGCACCTCTGTCGCTGTCCGTTCCATGGGCAGCGCTTTTTGGTAGCGGGCGAGGAACACCGAGAAGCCCGCCGCATCCGCCGCGTCCGCTTCGAGCGTGGAGGTCTTCGCCTCCGCGAACACCGCGCGGTCAAGATAATCCGCGAGACTTTCACCCTCGCGCTTCCACAGCATGTACGCCGCGAGCAGCGCCATGCCGTAGGGGCCGCCCTCTCCCGCCGTCTCCATGACGGAGACCGGGGCGCCCACCGCGGCCGACAGCATCCGCTGGCCAACGCCGGGCGTCTTGAAAAAGCCGCCGTGTCCATAGAGCTTGTCGATGGCGACGCGCTCCGTCTGCGTGAGGATATCCAGTCCGATCTTCAGCGTCGCGAGCGCGGAGAGCAGATGCGTGCGCATGAAGTTCGGGAGGGTGAATTTCGCGTTCGGCATCCGGGCAAAGACCGGTCTGCCTTCGTCGAGATCCGTCACGCCCTCGCCGGAGAAATAGTTGAAGCTCATGAGGCCGCCGCAGTCGGCGTCGCCCTCCAGCGCCTTGCGGAACAGAAGCGAATAGAGGTCTCCCCGGTCCTGCGGCGCGCCGATGGCGTCCGCAAACTGGCTGAAGAGTTCCACCCAGGCGTTGATGTCCGAAGTGCAGTTGTTGCAGTGCACCATGGCGACGCTCGCGCCGTCGGGCGTGGTGACCATATCGATCTCCCGGTGGACGCCGAGGGGCCGCTCCGTGACGATCATGGCAAAGTCGGACGTGCCGGCGCTGACGTTGCCCGTCCGGGGCCGGACGGAGTTCGTCGCCGCCATGCCGGTGCCGGCGTCGCCCTCGCAGGGGGCGACGGGGATGCCGGGCTGCAGGGCGCCGGTCGGGTCGAGGAATCGCGCGCCCGCCTCGGTGAGCGTTCCGGCGCTTTCGCCGGCGGACAGCACCTTCGGCAGTATGGCGCGCAGATCCAGTCCCGTGAGGGCATGGAATTTCTGCAGCATGGTCTCATCGTAATCACACGTCTCGGAGTCGATGGGGAACATGCCGCTGGCCTCGCCCACGCCCATGACCTTCTCGCCGGTGAGCTGCCAATGGATATATCCCGCAAGCGTGGTGAGATGGTCGATGTCCTTCACATGCGCTTCCCCGTTCAGGATCGCCTGATAGAGATGGGCGATGCTCCAGCGCTGGGGAATGTTGAAGCCGAAGAGCGCCGTGAGCTCCCGGGCGGCCTCGCCCGTGATGGTATTGCGCCAGGTGCGAAATTCCGCAAGCTGGTTTCCGTCTTTGTCAAACGGCAGATAGCCGTGCATCATGCCTGAGACGCCGATGGCGCCGAGGGTCGTGATGGGCTCGCCGAGGCTGCGCACCAGATCGGCATAGCACGCCTGCAGCCCCGCGTGGATCTGCTCCATGGAGTAGGTCCAGACGCCGTTCACGAGCTGGTTTTCCCAATCATAGCTCCCGGACGCGACGGGCATGTGCCGCTCGTCGATGAGCACCGCCTTGATGCGCGTCGAGCCGAATTCGATGCCGAGTACGGCTTTCTTCAGATCCGTCATGCCCAGGGATTCTCCGTGGGATACGGGAGGGACTTCGGCTGGTTATAAGCGATATCCTGTACGCCGAGGAACTTGAACACCTCGAAGAGCGCTTTGCCGTGATGGCCGAAAGCGACCGCGCCGTGGTGCGGGTAGCGCTTCTGGATCAGCACATGGCGATAGAATCTGCCCATCTCATGGATGGCAAACACGCCGATCCCGCCGAAGGACTTCGTCGCGACGGGCAGCACCTCGCCCTGGGCGATGTAGCTGCGGAGGTTGCCGTCAGAGTCGCACTGGAGGCGGTAGAACGTGATGTCGCTGGGGGCGATGTCGCCCTCGAGCGTGCCGCGGGTGAAGTCGGGCTCAGACCCTTCGGGCTCGAGCAGACGGTGCTGGATGAGCTGGAACTTCACGGCGCGGTCGGCGCACATCTTGCAGCTCGGCGTGTTGCCGCAGTGGAAGCCCATGAAGGTGTCCGTAAGCGTGTAGTCATACTTGTCTTTGATCTCGCTCTCCCACATCTGTGCGGGAACGGAGTTGTTGATGTCGAGCAGCGTCACGGCGTCGCCGGAGACGCAGGCGCCGATGTACTCCGAGAGCGCGCCGTAGATATCCACCTCGCACGCCACGGGGATGCCGCGCGCGGCGAGACGGGAATTGACAAAGCAGGGCTCAAAGCCGAATTCCTTCGGGAAGGCGGGCCAGCACTTGTCGGCAAAGGCGACATACTTGCGCGCGCCCTTGTGCTGCTCCGCCCAGTCAAGGAGCGTCAGCTCAAACTGCGCCATGCGCGGCAGGAGCGCGGGATAGTTGTTGCCGACGCCGAGCTCGGCCGCCATGTCGTCGCAGACGGCGGGGATGCGCGGGTCGTCCGCGTGCTCGCGGTAGCTTACGAGAAGGTCAAGCTCCGAGTTTTCCTCGATCTCCACGCCGATCTCATACAGGCCCTTGATCGGCGCGTTGCAGGCGAAGAAATCCTGCGGGCGCGGGCCGAAGGTAATGATCTTGAGGTTCTGCACGCCGATGATCGCGCGGGCGATGGGAACGAAGTCCGCGATCATTTTCGCGATGTCGTCCGCCGTGCCGACGGGGTACTCGGGAATGTAGCCCTTGAGATGGCGCATACCGAGGTTGTAGGAGCAATTCAGCATGCCGCAATAGGCGTCGCCGCGGCCGTTGATGAGGTCGCCGTCACCCTCGGCGGCAGCCACGAACATGCACGGGCCGTCAAAGTTTTTGGCGATCAGGGTCTCGGGCGTCTCGGGACCGAAGTTGCCGAGGAACACGACGAGGGCGTTGCAGCCGGCGGCGTTCACGTCGGCGACGGCACGGAGCATGTCTGCCTCACTCTCGACGGTGACGGGGCATTCGTAGATTTCAACCGCATACGCGGCCTTGATGGCGGAGCGGCGGCGCTCGGAAAGAGAGATGACAAAGCAGTCGCGGCTGACGGCGATCATGCCGAGCTTCACTTCGGGAATGTTCTGCATTTTAAAGATCCTCCTTGATATCGATGTTCGTATTGGTGAGTCCTACATAAGCGCCGCGCCCGGCCTCCGGGGCGTCCGGATGGGCGAGGAGCCATTTATTGCGCGCCCACAGAAGGGCGTCTTCGTCGTTTATGGGGTCGATGGCAGGCTTTTCGGTGTTCGTGCCGCGCGGCAGCACGACCGCGGTGCGAAAGCCGTCATCTTCGTTTACATGGCAGGGCGCGTAGTGCAGCGTGGTGGCGTAGACCTCCACGGCGGTGCCCGCCGGGACGCGGAAGGCCTTGACCTTCGCGGTGTCGAGCTTGCCGTCTCCGATCTCGTCCTCCTTCGCGAGCAGGAGGACGAAATCGTGCGTGCCGATGTTCACCTCGCTGTCGCGGTGGTATTCCAGGCAGTTCAGCTTCGTATTGCGCCCCCAGCACATGCCGAGCTGGATCGGCATGCCGCCGTAGGCGCGGTCACGGAAGTCCGCGAAGATCTCGCAGGTCTCCAGCTCCGGGATGCCGGGGCGATAGCTCGTGCCCTGCTCCGGCAGCGGGATCGCGAGCATGGCGTCTACCAGCTCCGTGGTGTCATAGCCGGGGAGCACCTTGCCGTAGGGCTTGAATTCAGGATCGTTCACAGAGTAAATGTGCATCAGGCGTCACCTCCGTTTAAGATGGGGAAAAGGTCTTTCAGCGTGGGGTAGATCTGTTTGAATCTCTGATACTGCGCTTCGTACCGCGCGGCGATCTCGGGGGCGGGCAGAACCGTGTCGGCGGTCTTCACCAGCGCGGACACGCAGTCCGTGACGGTCGCATAGGCGCCGCTTCCCACCATGGCAAGCATCGCGCCGCCGTAGCCGGGACCCTCTTCGGCCTGGGGGATGTCCAGCGCGATGTTCAGCACGTTCGCGAGGATCTTCCGCCAAAGCGGGCTTTTCGCGCCGCCGCCGCAGAGCTTCGAGCGCGCGATCGGGATGCCGAGGCTTTTCGCCACCTCGAAGCTGTCCCGGATGGCGAAGGCCACGCCCTCCAGCACCGCTTGGGTCATGTCGCTGCGGGCGGTATCCATGCTCATGCCAAGAAAGCAGGCGCGCGCCTCGGTATCGTTGATGGGGCTGCGCTCGCCCATAAGATAGGGCAGAAACCAGACCCGATTGCACCCGAGCTTTTCGTCCGTGATATCCGTCTGCTCGGCGGCATAATCTTCGGTGTGCAAAATCTCCTCACAGAACCACTTGTTGCAGCTCGCGGCTGAGAGCATGCAGCCCATGAGGTGGTAATTCCCGTCCGCGTGGGCGAAGGCGTGCAGGGCGTTGTTCGGATCGACGCCGAAGCGCTCGGAGGAGACGAAGATCGTGCCGGAGGTGCCGAGGGAGATGTTGCAGGCACCCTCGCCTACCGTGCCGGTGCCGATCGCGGCGGCGGCGTTGTCGCCTGCGCCGGCCACGACTTTGCAGTCTCTCGGCAGTCCGAGCGCGCCGGAGACAAAGCCCCGGATCGTTCCGATCGTCTCATAGCTTTCAAAGAGCTTCGGCATCTGCGCCTCGGTCACGCCGCAGACGTCCAGCATCTCCTTTGACCAGCACTTGTGCTCCACATCCAGCAGCAGCATACCGCTGGCGTCGGAATAATCCGTGGCATGCACGCCGGTGAGCCGGTAGTTGATGTAGTCCTTGGGCAGCATGATCTTCCGGATCCGGGTGAAGTTCTCCGGCTCGTGCTCGCGCATCCACAGGAGCTTCGGCGCGGTGAAGCCCGCAAAGGCGATGTTCGCCGTACGCTTGGACAGCGTCTCCCTGCCCACCGCGGTGTTGAGCCACGCCGTCTGATCCGCCGTGCGTCCGTCGTTCCAGAGGATCGCCGGACGGATGACCGCGTCGTTTTCGTCCAGCGCGACGAGCCCGTGCATCTGTCCGCCGCAGCCGATGCCGCGGATCCGGGACTTATCCACATGCTCGGTCAGCTGCAGGATGCCGTGCTGCACCGCCTTCCACCAGTCGGCGGGATCCTGCTCCGCCCAGCCGGGATGCGGAAAGCGCAGGGGATATGCCTTGGACACGGTTTTCAAAACCGCGCCCGTCTCGTCCACCAGCAGCAGCTTGACCGCCGAGGTGCCGAGATCGATGCCGATAAAGAACATGGAGATCGCCTCCCACTTGAATTTGATTTTACTTTGTTTTCATTATAAAAGCCTGCTACACAAATAATCCAGTACAAATCAGGCGTTTTGATTAGACAAATTTGACCTTTTCAGGTTTTTGGCGTTTTGCAGCATTCCACAGCCTTCAATTTGGTGAAAACAGCAAGACGCCTCGCCCGGATTAGTCCGGGCGAAGCGTCTGCAACAGCGTTTTGCTCTCCTCGCGGGTGTAGAAACGCTCCACGGAATGGAGGCTCTGCTGCTGCGGGAGCTCGGCGGAGATCGCGCCCCGCCGGCTGTATTCCTCGGGCGTCATGCCGCTGTATTTTTTGAACGCGGCGGAGAAATAACGATAATCCGAGAAGCCCGCCTCCTCACACACATCCAGCATGCGCATCCCGCCGGCGGCGATCATGCGGCAGGCGCTGCGGAAACGAACGAAGTTTACATAATCTTGAAAGCTCTGGTTCAGCGCGGCCTTCACGAAACGGGAGAGATAGCTCACCGAGCACTGCTCCTGCCCGGCGAAATCCGACAGGCGGATCTTGTGCATATAGTTTTCATCCACAAAGCGGATGAGCCTGCGCAGACGGGCGTTGCGGCGGTCGGTGCTGGAGCGCTCCTCGGGCGTGACGCTGCGGCACGGGATGGCGCTGAGAAGCCCGCGCAGGAGCCGCCCGGTCTCGCTCACGCAGGAAAGGGCATACAGCGGCGGACGGTCGAGGTACGCCGCCGTCATCTCCAGCAGGGCGGCGCGGACATCGCGCTGCGCTGCATCCGGCAGCTGGCGGCTGAGACAGAAGTCCTCCGGCACCAGCCGCTCAAGCTCCAGAAACAGCCCGCCGAACGCCTCCGGGCGCAGCTGCAGGCAGAGGAACGTCGCCGCCCCCTCGCGGCCGTAAAACTCATGGAGCTGTCCGGGGCGGAACAGAAAAAGGTCGCCGCTGCCGCCGACGGCGTCCAGCGTTTCGCAGCGGACGAACAGCGTGCCCGCCGTGACCCAGATGAGCTCCCACTCCGGGTGAAAGTGGGCCGTGCGGTATTCCACGGTGTCAAAAAACAGGCTCAGGCCGTCGATCTGCCGGTGCTGTACGATCTCGAGCTGCTTCACACGCCCACCTCCTTGTTGCTGAACCGATTATACCGCTACCGCCGTCCCGGGTAAAGAAAAAACTTTTTCATGCCCCTTGATTTTGTAAAACACAGGCGCTATAATTTGCGCAAAAGCAGGCATGGGAGGGACGCTGTCATGCAACTGAACAATCCGATCCTCACCGGCTTCCACGCGGATCCCTGCATCTGCAGGAGGGGCGACGACTATTACATCGCCGTTTCCAGCTTCGAGTGGTTCCCCGGGATCCCGGTGTACCACTCTCGGGACATGAAGCATTGGGAGCTGTACACGCACGTGCTCACGGATGAAAAAACCTGTGATCTGCGGGGGCTTCCCTCCGCCAAGGGCGTCTGGGCGCCGTGTCTGACCTGGTGCGAGCAGGATCAGCTGTTTTACGTGGTGTACGGCGTGATGAACTCCATGAACGCGCGGTATTTTGACATCGACAACTATCTCATCACGGCGCCGGACATCCGCGGCCCGTGGAGCGAGCCCGTGTATCTGCACTCGGCGGGCTTCGACGCGTCGCTCCTGCACGACACGGACGGGCGGAAGTGGCTGGTGTCGCTCGACTGGGAGACCCGGGAGGGGTACGACAAGCCGGGCGAGATCTGCATCGTGGAATACGATCCGGAGCAGAAGCGCGTCGTCGGCTACCCGCAGCGGATCTGGCGCGGCGGCACGGACCGCGGCTGTCTCGAGGCGCCGCATCTGACGAAGCGCGGCGCGTATTATTACCTCATGTGCGCCGAGGGCGGCACGGGCTATTACCACTGCGCGACCATGGCGCGCTCGAAAAACGTGCTCGGCCCCTACGAGGGCGATCCGCAAAACCCCATTCTCACCTCGGTTTCGGATAACCGCAACGAGCGCGCGGACACCGACCACCTGAAGCCGCGCTACTACAATCCCAACCGCTATCTGCAGAAGTGCGGACACGGGAGCTACGTGGAGACTTCGCTCGGCGAGGTGTATCTCGCCCACCTCTGCGCGCGCCCCTTCGTGCCGGAGCTGCGCTGCACGCTCGGGCGCGAGACCGCGCTGCAGAAGATGGTCTGGACAGACGACGGCTGGCTGCGGCTCGCCTCGGGCGGGAATCTGGCGGAGGCTGTCACGGAGGGCAGCGCGCTGCCGGATGCGCCGGTCGCGCGCCTCCCGGAGCGCGATGATTTTGACGGCGAAACGCTCGGCATCCAGTACTACGCCCCGCGCATCTCGCCCGCGCGCTTCTGCGATCTGACGTCCCGCCCCGGCTGGCTCCGGCTGCGCGGGCAGGAATCGCTCGCCTCGCAAAACCGCGTCAGCCTTCTGGCGCGCAAGCTCACGAGCGTGAACGCCGAGATCGAAACGCGCATGGACTTCTCCCCCGAGATGCACCACCACAGCGCGGGACTTGTGCTCTATTACGACAACATGAACTACGCCTATCTGCGCAAATACCGCAGCGAGACGCTCGGCTGCGAGGCGCTGTCGGTCATCCGCGTGCGCAACGGCGAGAAGACCGAGTGTCCGGGCTCCCGTATCCCCGCCCCCGGCGGCGCGGTGCACCTGCGTCTTCGCATCGAGGGGCGCGCGTCGCAGTTTTCCTGGTCCGCCGACGGCGCCGACTGGCAGGACATCGGCCCTGCGATCGACACAAGCGAGTTTTCAGATGAATTCTCCCAGTATGGTGAATTCACCGGTTCCTTTGTCGGTCTCGCGTGCGTCGATCTGCTCATGCACCAAATGCACGCGGACTTCGACTGCTTCCTCTACCGGGATCTGGAGCCGGAGCTGCTGGGGCAGCACGAGCGCAGCCGGGCGCGCATCGGCTCGGATCCCGACCAGACCGACCTGCGCCGGCGTCTGCAGTCGATCCGGACGGAGCTGCGGGACAACGAGAGATCCCACAACTCCTATGACCAGGAGCTGCGCGAGCAGACCTGCATCCAGAACGGGGATCTGGAGGGCCTGTACCGCGCGATCAGCGAGGTCGAGCTGGAAAAGCTCGGCGTCCTCAGCCACGATGATCTGCGCAACTGGAAGGATCTCGCCATCGTGGTCATCACGCTTGCCGCGCGCAGCGCGATCCGCGGCGGCATCAGCCCGGAGGCGGCGTTTTCCATGAACGACGCCTTTGTGCAGCAGGTGGAGGCGCAGAGCACGGCCGAGCAGGCATACGCCGTGGGCAGAAAGGCAGAGGCGGAATTCTGCATCGCCGTGCGCGAGCACAGCCGCTCCGCGACCACGAACCCGCTCGTGCTGCGCTGCCGGAATCTGATCAGCCAGCGGATCCACGGCAGGATCACCGTTTCGGGTCTGGCGGAGGAGCTGAACATCAGCCCCGACTATCTCTCCCAGCTCTTTTCGCGTGAGGAGGGCTTGCCGCTGTCGGAATTCATCAGCCGGAGCAAGGCGCGCTTTGCCGCGCAGGAGCTCATTTTCACCGACCGTCCCATCGACGACATCGCCGTCTCGCTCGGCTTTTCCTCCCAGAGCCATTTCGGAAAAGTGTTCAAGCGCTGGTTCGGCATGACGCCGAAGCAGTATCGCGTGCAGCATCGGCATGCCGCCGAAAATTGAGGTCATTCTGCACAAGAAAACCTCGACATTTTTGCGCTATTTGTAGAAAAAACGACGAAACTAAAAATCGTGCCAAAGCGCCCGGATTTGTGATATAAACCGGGCGCTTTTTTCTGTACTCTAATATACAAAGAGCAAATAAATTGTACAGAAAGGAAGCGATCCCATGTATGTCAAAGGCGTAAACCTGGGCAACTGGCTCGTGCTGGAGAAATGGATGAGCCCCGCGCTGTTCGACGGCACCACGGCCGAGGACGAATACTATCTCCCCCGCCAGCTCAGCCCCGAGGTCTATGAAGCACGCATCAAGGTGCACCGCAGCGAGTACATCTCCGAGCGCGACTTCGCATCCATCAAGCGCATGGGCTTCAACACCGTGCGCATCCCGGTGCCGTATTTCATCTTCGGCGACCGCGAGCCCTTCATCGGCTGCATCGAGGAGCTGGACAAGGCGTTCAACTGGGCGGAAAAGTACGGCATCCAGGTCCTCGTCGACCTGCACACCGCACCGCTGAGCCAGAACGGCTTTGACAACGGCGGCATCTGCGGCGTGTGCAAGTGGAGCCAGACGCCGGAGGAGGTCGACTTCGTGCTGAACGTGCTGGAAAAGCTCGCCAAGCGCTATGGCCAGCGTCCGGGTCTGTTCGGCATCACGCCGATCAACGAGCCCATCACGGAGCCGATGTGGACGACGATGAACGTCCCCGGCCGCTATCCCCCGGTCGACAAGGAGCTCGCCGCCGGCAGCGCGCCGAACACGATGGAGTTCCTGCGCAGCTTCTATGCGCGCGCCTATGACGTCATCCACCCGAACATCAAGGACGACGCTTTCGTGGTCTTCCATGACGGCTTCCGTCTGAAGGACTGGAAGGACTTCCTGACACAGGAGAAGTATCAGGGCAACGTCATGCTCGACACGCACCAGTATCTGATGGTCGCCGAGGCCTACGGCTGCGAGCAGACGCTGGAGGGGTATCTGAATTACATCAAAGACGTCTACGAAAAGGACATTGCCGAGGTGCAGGAGTATGTGCCGATCGTCGTGGGCGAATGGTGCATCTTCAACTCGCTCGCCGTCGGCATGGACACCAAGGGCGGTCAGTCTTCGCTCAACGGCATCGACTTTGCGGACAGCAAGACTGTCAGCGACGAAGACAAGCAGAAGATCTACATGGCCATCGCGAAAGCGCATCTGGACGCCTGGGCGAAGGGCAGCGGCTATTTCTACTGGACCTACAAGATGCTGCTCGATCCCACGAACGAGGCCAACTGGCGCGGCTGGGACTGCTGGGACGTGGCAAAGAGCGTCGACCAGAACTGGTTCCCGGCGACGGTATAATCGAATCAACAATATAAGGAGGAAAGCAATCACATGAGTAATCAACCCAAACTGCTTGATCCGAACGCGAAGCTGTCGATGGTCGAGCGCATCGCCTACGGCATGGGCGACTTTGCCGGCAACCTGATCTACACGGCGATCTCGTCGTTCCTGCTGGTGTACTACGTCAGCGTGGCGGGCATCCCCTCTGCGGCTGCCGCAAGCATCCTCGCGATCTCCCGTATCTTCGACGGCGTGAGCGACCTCATCATGGGCCGCATCGTCGACAAGTCCAACGGCAAGCGCGGCAAGGCCCTCCCGTGGCTGATCCGCATGGCCATCCCGATGGGCATCTGCGCAGTGGCGATGTTCACGATCCCCGCGAACTTCGGCGCGACCGGCAAGCTCATCTACGCATTCATCACCTACAACCTCGTCTCCACGGTGTTCTACACCGGCTACAACGTCCCCTATGCCACGCTGCAGGGTCTCATGACCACCGACTCCTATGAGCGCGGTCTGCTGGGCAACTTCCGCATGATGCTCGCCACCGCGGGCACCCTGCTCGTGAACAACGTCTTCACCCGCATCGCACAGGCCGTCAACGGCGGCGGCGAAGAGATGCTCTATGCCGCGCAGAAGGGCTGGACGGTCGCCGCGATCGTCATGGCAGTCGGCTTCGTTCTCGCGACGCTCATCCCCTATTTCCTCTGCAAGGAGCGCGTCAAGCAGGAGCCCGCGGAAGGCGAAAAGGGCCCCTCCGTCATGGAGAGCCTCAAAAGCCTGGTTTCCAACAAGTACTGGGTGCTGGTCGTTATCTTCCTGTTTGTGCTGTACTTCATGATGAGCACGATGTTCGGCTCTCAGTTCTACTACGTCCAGTACGTCGTGGGCGATGTGAACGCCTTCGGCACCATTTCCAGCGTCGTGCAGATCTTCCAGATCGGTCTGATGCTTGTGGTCGCCCCCTTCATCATGAAGAAGATCGGCAAGCGCTGGACCGGCCTGATCGGCATGCTGCTGGCGGCTCTGGCCTATGTGCTGACCGCCGTCGCCGGCAAGAACGTTCCGTTCCTGCTCGTCGCCAACGCCATCAAGGGCGCGGGCTTCGGTCTCGGCGCCGCCACGATGTGGGGTCTGCTGCAGGACTCCATCACCTACGGTCAGTGGAAGACCAACGTCGCCGCCATCGGCATGGGCAACGCCGCTTCCTCCTTCACGATGAAGGTCGGCTCCGGTATCGGCACCGCCGCCCTCGGCTGGATCCTCTCCGCCGGCAACTTCGACGCCGCGCCGGAATCCGCCTCTGCCGCCGCCTCTCTCGGCTGGGCGTACATCTGGGTCCCGTTGATCACCACCGTGATCGGCTGCGTCTGCCTGTTCCTGTTCGACCTTGACAAGAAGTATGATGTCGTTGTTCAGGATCTCGCGGAAGGCAAGTGGAAGGGCACCAGCGAGCACAGCGATCTGTAATCCTTCCAACACCCAATATTGTCAGGGGCTGTCATTCGACAGCCCCTTTTTGGAGAAATGAACCATGCAGAAGAACCTCATTTTCGGCGCGGCCTATTACAAGGAATATCTCCCGGAGGATCGCATGGAGCGCGATTTTGCGCTCATGCGCGCAGCCGGGATGAACGCGATCCGCATCGCGGAGTCCACCTGGAGCGTGACCGAGCCGCGCTGCGGACAGTTTGATTTTTCCCACGTCACCGGCGTCATCGAGGCGGCGGCGCGGCACGGTCTGAACGTGATCGTCGGCACGCCGACCTACGCGATCCCGAAGTGGCTGGCGGACCTCGACCCCGAGATCCTCGGGAAAAACGCCTTCGGCACGCGCCAAAACATGGACATCACGAACCCGACCTATCGGCTTTACGCCGAGCGGATCATCCGCGAGCTCGTCTCCCGCGCGGCGGGATACGAAAATGTCGTCGGCTTTCAGATCGACAACGAGACCAAGCACTACGGCGTGAACAACGCGCGCGTGCTGGACGGCTTTCGCGCGTGGCTGCGCGCGCGCTTCGGCACGATCGAGGCGCTGAACGCCGCCTACGGACTGAACCATTGGAGCTGCTCGGTGGCCTCCTTCGAGGAGCTTCCGGATCCGGACGTCGCCATGAACGCCAGCTACGGCTGCGCCTTTGAGGAATACCGCAGGGAGCTCGCCGCGGACTTCCTCGGCTGGCAGGCGGAGATCGTTCGGGAATATAAGCGGGACGATCAGTTCATCACCCACAACTTCGACTATGAATGGGAAACCTTTGTCGGAGAAAAGCAGCAGGGCGGACGATCGGCCGGACTGCAGCCGGATCTGAACGACTATGAAGCGGCAAAGCACCTCACCGTTGCCGGGACGGACATCTACTGCCCGCCGGGCGACGCGCTCACGGGGCTGGAGATCGCCTTCGGCGGGGACCTCATCCGCCCGCTGAAAAAAGCGCCGTATCTGGTGCTGGAAAGCCAGGCGCAGGCCTTTACGGGCTGGCTGCCGTACCCCGGGCAGCTGCGGCTGATGGCGCTGGCGCATTTCGCGTCCGGCGCGTGCGGGCTGATGTACTGGCCGTGGCTCTCCATCCACAACGGGATCGAATCTTACTGGAAGGGCGTGCTGAGTCACGACGGCGAGCCGGACGAGACCTATCGGGAGGTCGCGCAGATCGGCAGAGATCTTTGCGCACTCACCCCGCTGCTGAGCGGACAGACAAAGCGAAACCGCGTCGCCATGATCGTGAGCCCCGAGGCGCTGCACGCGATGCGCTGGTTCCCGACCCGGCAGGATCAGAGCTATAATGATGTGGTGCGCGCGTTTTACCGGGCGCTGTACGAGCTGAACCTGGAATGCGACGTGCTCTATGACCGCGAGACGGACTGGAGCGGATATGATCTGATCGTGTTCCCGGAGCTCTACTGCTGCTCGGACGGGATGATCGGGCGCGTGCGTGATTTCGTCGCGCGCGGCGGCTCGGTCCTCGCGGGCTTTCGCAGCTTCTTTGCCGACGAGCATCTCAAGATCCGCCACGACCGCCAGCCGCATGGACTGACGGAGGTGTTCGGCATGCACTATTCCCGCTTCACCCGCGATGCACACGGCGACTGGATGGAGCTGCTGGAGCCGGAGGGCGCGGAGATTCTCGCGTTCCATGACCACCCGGTCTGGGGAGGCTATGCCGCCGCGACGCACAACGCGTATCACGCCGGACACGCGTGGTATCTTGGCAGCCTGCCGGAGAACGAAGCGCTCAAGGCCTATCTGCTGCGCGCCGCGCAGACGGCGGGGATCGCGCCCACGGCGCTGCGGTGGCCGCTGGTGCATCGGACGCGCGGAGGGTTACACTTCATTCTGAACTTCTCCGGCGCGGAGCAGCGCTTTGCCGCGCCAGTCGCAGGGCAGGACGTTCTAAGCGGAGAAACGGTCGCCGCCGGGGCGCCGTGCGCGCTCCCGCCATGGGGGGCGCTGGTGCTGCTGGAGCGCTGAACAAAGCGCCGAACGCCGCGCATGGCAGTCCGTCCCTCCCGTACAGCAAAAACGAAAATCTAACGAAAATCTTATGAAATCCAGGGCAAATTCGCCCTGGATCGTTTTCAACTATAAACCGGAACGCCCGGAGGGCAGATCGCGTCCGGCGGCGCCGTTGGATCCGATCGCTGCGCGAAAGGGCGAAAAGCTTTGCGCCTGCGGCGTTCGGTGAAGTCTGAAATACTGAGACCGGAAGCCTGAAATTATGGCTTGCGCCGCGCAGGAGATGATGCTATAATACAATCGAACTGTGGACAGTTATTTCTTTTTTGTCAGAGGTTAGCTTTTGCTAATTTAAATTAGTTTACGCAAATTCGAGGAGAATTGGGAATGAAGAAGATCCATCGAACACGCCGCCGCCTTTCGGCGCTGCTGGCGGTGCTGCTGCTCGTGACGCTGCTGCCGATGGGCAGTCTTGCCGCGACGGGTTACACCGACGGCGTCTATCAGGGCACCGGCGTCGGCAGGAACGGGGCGATCACGCTCTCCGTCACGATCGAAAACGGCGTGATCGCCGCCATCGACGTCGTCTCGCAGAGCGAGACCCCGCGGTATTGGAACGAGGCGGTCACGCTGCTGCAGACGATCATCGACGCGAACTCCGCTGAGGTCGACTGCGTCAGCGGCGCGACGCTCAGCAGCGACGGCATCAAGGCAGCCGTGAATGACGCGCTCGCCAAGGCTTCGAGCGTGATCCCCGGTTCGGGCACGACAGCCGACCCGTATGTGCTCAGCACGGCGGCGCACCTCCGGGCGTTTGCCGCGCATGTCGACGCGGGCGAGGCCGCGTGGGTGAACGCGGTCGTCGTGCTCGGCGCGGACGTCGATCTCGCGGGCGAGCCGTTCGATCCGATCGGCGCGGAGGGCAAGGCGTCCGCGAACACGGACAAGCTGTTCGGCGGCACGTTTGACGGGCGGGGACATACGATCTCCGGCCTCGCGATCTCCGGGAGTTATCAGGCGGAGGCCAACGTCGGTCTGTTTTCGACGCTTGGCGCCTCCGCGCACGTGCGGAATGTGCGCCTCGCGAACGTCAGCGTCGCGGTCTCCGCCGCGGAGGGCACGAGCTACGTGAATCTCCGCGCCGGCGGTGTCGCGGGCGATACCGCCAGAGCCGCGAGCGGCGCTGCGCGCGCCGCGGTCATCGACGGCTGCACTGTTTCGGGCGACATTCGCGTTTCGACCAAAGACGGACTGGCGTTTGCGGGCGGCGTCATCGGACGCCTGTTCACAAAAGCCGCCGTTATCAACTGCAGCTTCGACGGCGGCGTATCCGCCTCGGGCGCGGCAAGCTGGGGAACGGCCTACGCCGGCGGGCTTGCCGGCCTGACCGGCAGCAACACCGTGCTCGCAAACGCAGCGTCGTTCGGCTCCGTCACGGCGCAGAACACCGTCAGCACGAGCGTCGACGCATACACCGGCGGACTTGCGGGCATGCTCTCGGGCAAGGTCTATAACGTCTATTCCGCTTCGGCCGTCACGCTTGAGCAGAACGCGGACGTCTCCGCGCAGTACGCCGGGCTTCTGGCGGGGCAGGTGACGGACGCCGCGTCCGGAAATTTCGTCTATTACGCGTCTGACGCGGCGCTCACGGTGAACGGCGCGGCCGCGCCCGCGGCGCCGTGGGCGGAAAACAGCGGCGACTTCGCCGAAGGCGCGGACGTCGCCATGACAGGCGCGTCCTTTGCCGCGGCAGACTTTGCCGACACGCTCAACGGAAGCATCCGCGCGGTCGATCAGGCGCTGAACGAATCCTCGCTTGCTCTGCGCGAGTGGGCGCTCACGGCCGGGAAGGTCCTCCCGACCGATACCGTCTGGACACCGGGCGAGGTCGACGCCGGCATCTTTGCCTCCGGCTCCGGCACGCAGACGGATCCCTATCTTATTATGACCAAAGAACAAATGCAGGCGTTTGCCGCCTCCGTCACGCCGAAGGTGGATTACACGGGCGTGTATATCCGCCTCGGCGCGGATCTGGATCTCTCCGGCGAAGACTGGTCGCCGGTCGGCGGCAGCTACGCGCGCTTCAACGGCGATTTTGACGGAGCAGGGAAGACGATCTCCGGTCTGACGGTCGGTTCTCCTGATGCGCCTCGCGTACTCGATGGCGAGAGCGCATACATCGGCCTGTTCGGATGGCTGAACGAAAAAGCCGTGATCCATGATCTGACGCTGGACGGCGTCGCGATCTATACGGAAAGCCCCGGCAGCGCCTATGTCGGCGGTATTGCGGGACGTATGAGCGGTTCCGAGACCGAGGGAGACTATCGCGGCGTTGTGATCGACGGCTGTGCGGTCCGCGGCGTCATCCGTCACACCACGCAGAAGGGCACGTCCTTCATCGGCGGTGTGAGCGGTCATGTGTTCAAGGGCGCGATCATCAATACCATGACGGATGTGACCGTTACGGGCAAGGAGCTCTCCGGTGAGCTCGCGGAGGTCGGCGGCATGGTCGGGCTTCTCAACCGCGGCGTTGTCGCGAACTGCTACGCGCTCGGCGACATCACCGGCAGCGGTTATCGCGATACGCAGTACGATATCGAGGGCATGGCCTGCGTCGGCAACATCGCCGCCGTGAACGGCGGATATATTGCCAATTGCTATGGCGAGGGCGGCGTTGAGGCGCTGGAGTACTCCATCGACACCGGTGTGCTTGCGGGTTGGGTCACCGGTATCGCCAAGGTCTATGACTGCTGGTATAACGAGACTGCACGTATGGTCATCGATGGCCACACCGTCACACCGGTCGATCCCTTCGGTGAGATTGTCGCCGGCGGCGTCAGCGATGAGTGGGGCTTCCGGTTCCCCGGCAGCCTGCTGGATAACAACAGCCCCTATAAGCCGGGAGCTGAGGGCGCAAAGGAGGTCGCAGACGGACTGAACGCCAATTTCGCAGCGTTCCCGATCGACCTGCAGGGGCTCTACGGTCTTCCTGCGGACTGCCTGCGGACGTGGACGATCGCGGACGACCATGCGGTGCTCTCCGATACGCATACCTCGATCTCATATGTTCAGCCGGACATTGAGAAGGAAACCGAAACCGAGTCGGACGATGCGCTGCTCGACGGCGTGTGGTACGGGCGATCCCCGGACAAGCGCACCATCGTCGCCATCACGGTGCAGGACGGCGCCGTCACGGACACAAAAGTCGTTTCCGGCGATGCGAGCGGCGAAGGCTATGACGCCGCGCTCGCCCGCGCCCGCTTCAAGGCCACCTACGGCGACACCACGGACTATTCGCAGGCAGACGCCGTGCACTTTGCCGGCAGCGGCACGCAGGCAGACCCCTACCGCATCACATCCGAAAAGGACCTGCGCGCGCTCGCGGCCTCCATCGACGAGGACGTCGACTGGGCGGGCGTGTACTTCCTGCAGACGCAGGACATTTCGCTCACGGGCGGCGACTGGACGCCCATCGGCTGGGGCATCTTCGCAGACACCGACGGCGACGGCTTCGGTCAGGACGTCGCGGCGCTCTATCCCTTCCGCGGAAACTATGACGGCGGCGGGCACGCCATCCGCGGTCTGCGGGCAGGCGGCCCCGACCACTACAGCGGCAACAACTGGATGGGGCTCTTTGGCATCATCCAGGGCGACTATACCTCCAACGAGATCCCCGCGGGCGACGTCAGCACGGCGACGCTGCGGAACATCCGGCTCGAGGACGTCGGCATCTATACCGAGGGACGCTGGCGCAACTATGTCGGCGGTCTCGTCGGCAACGCGCAGGGCGGCTTTGTGATCGACAACTGCAGCGTCACAGGTACGATCGTCTCGCGCTCCACGGAGGACTTCGCTTTCGCCGGCGGTCTCGCGGGCAGCCTGATGTACGGCTGCGTCTCCGACTGTTGGACAGACGTGGACGCTATGGCCTGGTCGGGCAAAAACTACAGCTACACCGCCGGTATGGCGGCGGTCACGAACCGCGCCACGATCATCAACAGCTATACGCTCGGCGACGTCCACGGCGACGCCGATCAGACCAACCGCGCCGAGGCGGGCGGCTTCGTCGCGCTCGACGGCGGTGTGTGCATCAACTGCTACGCCCGCGGAAATGTCGAGATCGTGAGCAAATACAGCATGTATCTCGGCGGCTTTGTCGGCATGGCGGCGAGCTCCTCCGAGCACCGTCAGTGCTATTACAACACCGACGCGGATCAGAAGATCGCGGGCGAGCCGGTTGCCGAAAAGCGCTACGCAGGCAAGTTCGTCAACGAATCCGCTGAGGCAAACGCGCAGGCGCAGACCGCTGCTGTCATGACCTCGGAGACCTTTGCCGATATGCTGAACGCCAACCGCGCTGCGCTTTCTGATACACTCGCACAGGTACGCAGTACGCTCGGTGCAGACGTAAACGGCAGCTCGAAGTACCACAGCCTGTACTACAACGGCGACGGCTCCGATCTGAACGCATGGATGCTCGCGGACGGCACGGTTGGGTTCACAAAGGTGTGTGACGGTGGAGAAAACTGCCCGTCGAAGATCTTCCGCGATGTGGATCAGTCTCTCTGGTATCATGAAGCGATAGACTACGTGGTTGTAAAAGGCCTCTTTAACGGCACCAGCCCGACCACCTTCGAGCCGGACACCGCCATGACGCGCGCCATGCTCGTCACGGTGCTGCACCGCATGGAGGGAGCGCCCGCGCCAAAGACACAGGCCGCGTTCACCGATCTGACGCAGGACTGGTACCGCGACGCGGTGGCGTGGGCGGCGGAAAACGGGATCGTCAGCGGCATGAGCGAGACGACCTTCGCCCCCGACGCGAAGGTCACGCGCGAGCAGGCGATGACGATGCTGATGCGCTGCGCCGCGTTCAAGGGGCTCGATGTGACGGCGGCAGCCGATCTTAGCGCCTTCGGCGACGCCGGATCCGTCAGCATGTGGGCGGAGCCCGCGGTCCGCTGGGCGGTCGCCGCGCGGCTCATCCAGGGCATGCCGGACGGCACGCTCCAGCCGCAGGGCGGCAGCACCCGCGCACAGGTCGCCACGATCCTCATGCGGTTTCAGCGGCAGCTGGGCAGCTGAACGACCGCGCGTCACCCCGGCGAAGCGTATCCCGGCTCCGGCATGCGCTTCGCCGTTCTCCCGATTTTTTGTTAGCGTTGTCTAACTAAAAATACAAATCAAAAACGAAAGGAACATGCTTATGAAAAAGACAACAGCAATTTTGCTGGTGCTGGCAATGGTGCTGAGCTTCGGCAGCATTTCGGCGCTGGCAGCCGATCCGTTGGCGCTCCCGGACCCCGTGGACGGCGTCATCACGCTGACGGGGGACACAGCGCTCGCAGCGACAGACGAATTCAACGGAGACCTGACGCTCGATCTCGCGGGCTATACACTCACGGGTGAGGTGTACGTCTCCGGCGGCACGCTCACCGTGAAGGACAGCTCCGCCGCGCAGACCGGCAAGATCACCCGCCCCGAGACGGCCTACGCCAATGCCGTGACCGTCAGCAGCGCAAAGCTCGTGCTGGAGTCCGGCACGATCGAGATGTCTGGTCAGGACAGCGCCGGCGTTATGGTACAGCGCGGCGCGACGGCAGAGCTCAAGGGCGGCGCGATCTCGGTCAAGGGACTCGGCTGCTATGGCGTCAGCGTCATGGGCAAGCCCGGCACGGTCACGGTCTCCGGCACCGAGATCACCGCCGAGGGGCAGGGCGCGAGCGGCATCTATCTGATGGGCGGCGGCCACACGGCGAACGTGACCGACGGCTCCATCACCGTCAACGGCAGCGGCTCCGGCTACGGCATCCAGGCCATCGTGTTCACCTCCGGCCACAACATCAACATCTCCGGCGGCACGATCGCGGTCTCCGGCGCGAAGACCTACGCGGTCTATCTCGAGACGGAGAACAATCTCACGGTCAGCGGCGGCACGCTCAAAAGCGCGGATGACGCGGCGATCCTGTTCTTCCAGGGCAGCAACACCGGCGCGATCACCGGCGGCACGATCGAGGGCAAGACCTACGGCGTTTACATCCCGAACAGCGCCACCAACGCGCTGACCGTCTCCGGCGACGCGGTGCTCTCCGGCGGCACCGGCTCCATCATCGCCGGCGGCAGCCGCTACAAGGCGACGCCCGCCGTGACGATCTCCGGCGGCTACTTCAACGGCGCTGTGGTCGGCGGCGTACCCTCCGACAAGACCGACAACTACGCGATCTACGACATTACCGGCGGTTATTTCACCGAGCCCATCGCGGACAGCGCGCTGTATAACTACGCGCTCGCGAAGGACTACACCCCCGAGACCTATACCGACGAGGTGAAGGCGGGCGAGACCAACAAGCTCCAGACCGTCTCCGTGGAAAAGGACGGCGTGACCTACGGCTACCGGATCGGTCAGCCGCAGCCCGGCTATGTGCTGATGAACATCCCCTATGACGCATTCTTCTCGGCGCAGGGCGTTGACGGCGTCGACGCGGTCAGCTCTGCGACGCTGAAGACCTACAACCAGACCATGGCTGCCGGCTCCTATCACGAGGGATATGCCGCTGTGGAGCCCCTCTCCGATGCAAAAATCCTCGGCGTGACCTATCCCGTTTATTTGGAGGATCTGGCCGATCTGGCGGCCTACACGCAGGTCACGGATGAGACTGCGGCGACCATCTCTGTTGCGGCGGGCAAGTCCGGTCTCACGACGAAGGATGTCACCGGCGTCGATGTGCTCTTTGCCAGCGGCGACTATGCCTACTATGTGATGCAGGATACGCCGAACCTTTACATGACGGCGACCAAGACCGATGACGGCTTCACTTTCACCGGCCCGGACGCCGAGGCGGAGTCTGCTTCCTTCGACAGCGCGAGCATGTCTTACGGCGGCCACCACGCAGACGTGACAATCACCGTCGCGGATGCGGCGAACCTCACGAATGATGCCAAGATTTTCGGCGTCATCCTCACGGCCGACGGCAAGGAATATGCGCTGCAGCATGTGGTCAACCTCTGGCGCAAGTCCGAGGTGGGCTGGAACTGGGACGGTGTGGATGGCACCGGCCTCTCCGGCAAGACTATCACGAATCTCAAGTATTATATTTTTGACGGCGGCGCCTATCGTGTCCTGAGCTACGATGTGGATCTCTTCGTGAAGCAGAATGCCGAAGCGATTTCCGCTGCGTTCGACGATGCCAAGACCGTTACGCTCACCGGGCTGCCGGAGGACATTGAGAATCCCGTCGCCAAGGTCGCGAGCAAGGTCGGCCGCGGCGAGACGCCTGTCGTGATCGCGGAGAACGCGAAGGTCGAGGACGGCAAGGTCACCTGCACGGACGCGGCCGCGGACGGCACGACCTACACCGTGACCGTCACGAGCGACAACTACGCCGATCTCACCGCCGAGGCGCTGTATGAGCAGAAGGCCTGCCCCGGCGACGAGACCTGCCCGAGCGCCGCCTTCGTCGACGTGGACCGCAGCGAGGAGAGCTGGAGCCACGCCGCCATCGATTGGGCCGTGGTGCAGAAGATCACCAGCGGCATGGACGAAACGCACTTCGCGCCCGACTCGAACTGCACCCGCGCGCAGGCGGTCACGTTCCTGTGGCGTGCGGCCGGCAGCCCGACGCCCGCGTCGGAGAGCTGTGACTTCGTCGATGTGGCGAAGGACGCGTATTATTATGACGCGGTCCTGTGGGCCGTGGAGAACGACATCACCAAGGGTACGGACGCGACGCATTTCTCCCCGGACGACACCTGCACCCGCGCGCACATCGTCACGTTCCTGTTCCGCGCCGAAAAGGGCGAGGCAGGCACGGAGAATCCCTTCGTGGATGTGCCGGACGGCGCGTGGTACACCGAGGCCGTCCTGTGGGCTGTGGAGAACGGCGTCACGATGGGCGTGGATGACACGCACTTCGCGCCGATGACGGACTGCACCCGCGCGCAGATCGTCACGCTTCTCTATCGCGCAGACGCATAAGCACTTAAGAGCACTAATAGATACAGAGAGGCCGGATCCGCCATGGATCCGGCCTCGTTTTTTATTCAGTATTCCGGTTGATACATCCGCTCTGTGCGCTCAAAGCAGATTCGTCATGCTCTTCAGGCTGACGGCGATGGTGCTGCCGTTGTGGAGCACCGCGGAGGTGGACGGCGGCAGAACGCCCAGCGCACCCAGTCCGATCAGCGAGCCGTTGAAGCCGATGACGAAGCGATAGTTGCGCCCGATCCGCTCCATCAGCGACATCGCGATGCGCCGGAGCGTCACGAGCTCGCGCAGATCGTTCGCCGAGATGGTCACGTCCGAGATCTCCCGCGCGATGGCCGCGCCGTCGGAAATGGCGACGCCCACATTGGCCGCCGAGAGCGCGGGCGCGTCGTTGATTCCGTCGCCGATCATGAGAACGGTCTCGCCGGCGGCTCTCGCCTCCTCGACGAAGCGCGCCTTGTCCTCCGGGAGGACCTCGGAGCGGTATGCGTCCACGCCGACCTCCCGCGCGATGGCGGCGGCGGTGCGCTCGCTGTCCCCGGTGAGCATGACGGTGCGGCGCACGCCGAGCGCGTGCAGCGCGTCGATGACCTCCCGCGCCTCGTCGCGCAGCGGGTCGGAGATGCAGATCACCGCGGCGAGCTTCCCGCCGATGGCGAGATAGAGGTGCGAATACTGATCCGGCAGGGCGTTGAAGGCGCGCTTTTCCCCGCGCGGGATCTTCACGCCCTCGTCGTCAAAGACGAAGTGCGCGCTGCCGATGAGCGCGGTCTGCCCGTTGATCGTGGAGCGGATGCCGTGCGCCACGATGTATTCCACCTGCGTGTGCATCTCCTCGTGCTCCAGAGCGCGCTCGCGCGCGGCCCGGACGACGGCGTTCGCCATCGAGTGCGGGAAGTGCTCCTCCAGACAGGCGGCGACGCGGAGCATTTCGTCCTCGTCGTTCCCGCCGAAGGGCACCACGCTGACGACCTGCGGGCAGGCGTGCGTGAGCGTGCCGGTCTTGTCGAAGACGATGGTGTCCGCCTTCGCGATCGCCTCCAGAAACTTGCCGCCCTTGACGGTCATGCCGCAGTTTCCGGCCTCGCGCATGGCGGAGAGCACCGCGAGCGGCATCGCGAGCTTCAGCGCGCAGGAGAAGTCCACCATCAGCACCGAAAGCGCCCGCGTGGTGTTCCGCGTGAGCAGCCACGTCAAGCCGCTGCCCAGAAGCGTATACGGCACCAGCTGATCCGCCAGATACCCCGCGCGCTCCTCCACCGAGCTTTTCAGCCGTTCGGAGGCCTCGATCATGGTGACGATCTTGTCATAGCGGGTGTCGCCGGGCTGCTGCTCCACGCGGAGCACGCACGAGCCCTCTTCCACCACGGTGCCGGCATAGATCGTCATGCCCGGGCGCTTCGGCACGGGGACGGATTCGCCCGTGAGCGACGCCTGATTGACCATGATCTCGCCGGAGTCGATGACGCCGTCGAGCGGCACGATGCTCCCGACGCGCACCACCACGAGATCGCCGGAGCGCACCTGGCTGATGGGCATCAGCACTTCGCTGTCGTCTCCGGTGCGCACCCAGACCTGGTCGATGTTCAGACTCATGGTGCGGGCGAGGTCGTCCACGGACTTCTTGTGCGTCCATTCGTCGAGCAGGTCGCCGATCTCCAGCAGGAAGCGCACCGAGCCCGCCGTGGCAAAGTCGCCCCGCAGCAGGCTGATGCCGATGCTCAGCGCGTCGAGCAGCTCCACGCGGATCTGCCCCCGCAGCACGCAGCGCAGCCCCCGCCAGAGATAGGGCATAGAGCGGATCACCGTGCGGATCCGGCGCAGCGGCGCCGGCATGAACAGACGCCGCAGCGTCCGGCCCAAAACCTTGAACACGAGCTTTTCGGTATAGTGCCGGTTCAGCTCGCGGCTGTGGGTCTGCAGAGACAGATCGGCGTCCCCGACGCCGCCCCATGCATAGTGCGCCAGCGCGTCGATGATGTCCTCCCGGCCCGCGTCATACAAAATGACTGCGCAGCCGGTCCGCTCGTGCACCGTCGCTTTTGTAACGCCGGAGAGGCCGGAGAGAAACAGCTCCAGCTCATCCGCCTGCGCCATCGTCATGGCGCGCGCCTGCAGGATCTGTACCCGGAGCCGCCCGGCGTTTTCGTGCTTGATCTGAAATTTCATACGATGGTACAGCCGCGCCTGTTACGCCATGGCGGCGTCTTCCACGACGACGTTCTCCGCCGCGCGGCGGGCGTTGATCTCCTTGGCGTCGGCATAGATGTCCTGCGCGCCCTCCTGCACGGAAGTGACGGTGTTCATCACATCATCCTTCATGCGCAGCACAGCGGCGGTGCAGTGCGCATAGAGCGTGCGCGCGTCACGGCTGGTGAGAAGACGCAGACCGGCTGTCCCAAACAGCACGCCGCCGGCAAACCACGATACGATTTTTCCACTCATGATACATTCCTCCAAAACAGATTTTGCAGCTTTTGCCGCCAGGAAACGAAACATGTCGAATGTTTATCTTGAAATTATAATATGTTCCGCCGCCCGTGTCCGCTCTGTTCGGACATTTCGGACGTGTATGGAAAAAAAGAACCGGCACAAAAGACGAATCGTCTCTTGTGCCGGATATAGTTTGATCAGATGCTCCAGTCCGCGCTGGCGGCCTGCAGCTGCGCCATGCGGCGGAACATGCTGTCCCCTCGCGCGAAGAGCTCGGCGGGCGTGCCCTCCTCGGCGACCTGCCCGTCGGCGAGCACGACGATGTGATCCGCGGCCTCGACCGTGCGCATCCGATGCGCGATCACCAGCACGGTCTTGCCAGCCAGCAGGCGCGAAAGTGCGCCCTGCACCTTCGTCTCGTTTTCCACGTCCAGAGAGGCCGTCGCCTCGTCCAGCAGCACGATGGGGGCTTTTTTCAGAAGCGCGCGGGCGATGGAGATGCGCTGCCGCTCGCCGCCGGAGAGCTTCGCGCCGTTTTCGCCGATGGGTGTGGCATAGCCCTGGGGCAGCTTGTTAACGAACTCATCGCAGTTCGCCGCCTTCGCCGCGGCCCGTACCTCCTCGTCGGTGGCGCCGTGCTTGCCGAGGCGGATGTTTTCCATCACGGTATCGTCAAAGAGCACCACATCCTGAAACACCATGGAGTAGTCCGTCAGCAGGACCTCGGGATCCACGCTGCGGATATCCACGCCGCCGACCTTGATCGTGCCCCCGTCAACATCCCACAGCCGGGCGGCCAGGCGGGAGCAGGTGCTCTTGCCGGAGCCGGAGGGGCCGACCAGCGCCGTGACCTCGCCCTCCCGGGCCGTGAAGCTCACGCCCCGGAGCACCTGCGCATCGTCATAGGCAAAGCGCACGTTCTCAAACACGATGTCATGTCCCGCCGGCGCAAAGCGTTCCGCGCCCTCGGCGGTCTCGGCGTCATAGATCTCCATCAGCCGATTCGCGGAGACCTGCGATATGAACATCTCCGCGATCAGCGCCAGCGCCTGATCGAAGGGCGCGTACACGCGGGTGATCACAAGCAGGAACATAAACAGCAGCATAAAGTCGATCTGCCCGGAGAGGATCAGCCCCGTCCCCACAAGGATCGTGGTCGCCACGCCCAGGCGCATGATGACGCTGGCGGCGTTCACGAAGATGCCGGTGGAGAGCTCGCCCCGGATCATCGTCGACTCATGATGATCGATCTTCTCGTTCAGTGCCCGGAGGAAGCGCTCCTCCTGATTGGTTGCGCGGATCTCGCGGATGTTTTCCAGCGTCTCCTGGATCCCGTCCGAGACCCGGATCGCCGCGGCCTTGCTGATCTCGGAGTTCCGCTTTGCCAGCTTTCGGCTCCCGAACAGCAGCGCGAAGGCCACCGGCACGCCCCAAAGGCACGCAAGCGCAAGTCTCCAGTCATAGGCAAGCAGCGCAACGGCGATGATGCCCGTAGAGATGTAGGAGCCGTAGAGATACCCGAGGCAATGGGACCAGACGTGCTCCAGCCGGTTCACGTCGCCCATGATGGTCTCGGTCAGGTCGGCAAGATCCCGCTTGCCGAAGTAGCCCAGCGGCAGCTTCCGAAGCCGCTCGGCCAGCGTGATGCGCGTCGTTTTCACCTCGCCGTACACCAGACCGTAGGTCGCGCGGTACTGCTGCAGATGCGTGAGGATGGAGAGCACCAGAAATGCAAGGACCAGCAGGATGTACACCGGCGCTTTTGGCAGGGGTTCGCCGTTTACAAGGGTTTTCATATAGCGATCCATCAGAAGATAGAGAATCCCCATGCCGCCCATGACCACGAGGTTCACGACAACGGTCCAGACCGTCGCCTGTTTGGTGTTCCGGACGCCCTGATCCGTAAGGGCGTATTTGCGCTGAAATGCTTTGCCGAACATTTACTCCACCTCCTCAGCCGCGGTGATGCGCCATTTGACCGCTTGGTTATAATCCTTCCACATGCGGGCGTAGAGTCCGTCCTTCTGAACCAGCTCCGCGTGCGTCCCTTCCTCCGCCACACGGCCGGAATCCAGAACGATGATCCTGTCCGCGTTTACGACCGTGGACAGTCTGTGCGCGATCATGATGACCGTGCGTCCCTCGGTCAAAACGGCGAACGCCTTTTGGATCAGCGCTTCGTTTTCCGGGTCGGCAAAGGCGGTCGCCTCATCCAGCACCACGATCGGCGCGTCCTTCAAAATGGCTCGCGCGAGCGCCACGCGCTGCTGCTCGCCGCCGGAGAGATAGGTGCCCTCCGTGCCGATGACGGTGTCCATGCCGTCGGGCAGCTTTGCGAGGATGTCGTCGCATTGCGCGGCGGACAGCGCCCGCAGCACCGCCTCGCGCGTCGCGTCCGGTCTTGCGGCGCGGACGTTTTCCAGAATGGAGGCCTTGAACAGCCGGCTGTTCTGGAACACGAACGCCACCTGATCCATCAGCACATGCGGATCGGTCTGCCGCACATCCACGCCGCCGACCTCCACCACGCCGGAGCCGGCGTCCCAGAACCGCGGGATCAGGCTTGCCGCCGTGGTCTTGCCGCCTCCCGAAGGGCCGACCAGCGCTACCGTCTGTCCGGGCTCTGCCCGGAAAGAGACATGCTCCAGCGCGGGAACGTCCGCGCCGTCGTAGGTGAACGTCACGTCCTTGAAAACCACGCTGTTGTCTTTCGGCGTCTGGGGATTGGCGGTGATCTTCAGCGTCGGCGCGCTCATGACCTCGTTGATGCGGTTTAAGGCCGTGCTCGCCAGCATCATGCCGCTGGCGGCGAACATGATCTTGGCAAGCGCCGTGGAGATGATGGCGGAAAAGACCGCATAAAACGCAAAGTTCGTGACGAAGAGGGCGAAGTCTCCCGACTTCAGCGCACCGGGCGCAAGCAGCAGCGCAACCGGCACCAGGAAAATGAAGGCGCCCTCCGTGAAGGTCAGATTCACAGACTGCGGCATCCGGCAGACCCCGTCGGTGTATTTTTCCGCCTTGGCGCTGTAGTCCTCAATGGCCTCCTTGAAGGCCTTGAAGGAATAGACGGTCTGCTGGAACACCTTGACCACGGGGATGCCGCGGACATATTCGGTCCCGGCCTTGCTCATCACGTCCTGCGCCGCCTGATACTCTGCCATGAGCTTGGCGTTTTTGCCGCCCATCATCGTGAACATCGCACCGACGGAAACGACAGCCGCCAGTAGGCACGCGGCGCCCATGCGCCAGTCAAACACGAACATCAGCACCAGCATGGCAAGGAACATGGCGATCGTGCCGACGATGTCCGCCAGGTTGTGCGCGAGCAGCGTCTCGGTGTCGGCGGTCGCGCCGTCCAGCCGGTTGCGCAGCAGTCCGGACGCATTGGAATCGAAAAAGCCCAGCGGCGTTTTCATCAAATGCGCCATACCCGCCTTGCGGATGTTCGACGCGGTGCGGAAGGCCGCCAGATGCGTGCACATCAGCGCGGCGAAATACACCACGATCCCGGCAATGGCAAAGGCGAACGCCATCCAGCCGTATTTCGCGATCCCCGCCGCCTGCGTCCAGTCCGGCGCCACGGCGATCAGATCCCGCGCCACCAGCCAGATGCAGATGTAGGGCAGCATCCCCAGGATCATGGCGATCGCGGAGAGGGCAAGCCCCAGGAAGGTCAGTCCCTTGTAGTTCCCCGCATAGCCGAGGAGGACTGCCAGGTCACTCTGTTTCTTTTCTTTCATATCACGCCTCCTGTGACGATCCGCCGGACATAAAATCCATGCGGATGATTTGCATTTTCATAAAGCCGTCCCCGAGCTTCGCCATCAGGCGAAACAGCGTGGGAACGGACGGATCCTTCAAATCGTTGTAGCCGAGCATGTAGCCCCGCGCCGAAACGTCCGCATTCTCCATCCACGCGAGATCCCGTTCCGCGCTGTCCACGCTGAAATAGTCGGAGATGCTCGTGATGCCGGCCTCCTTGACCCAGGTTTTCAGCATGATCTTCACGGCGCGCCTGCCCGCCGCGTCAAACACCAGCTTTCCGCCGGGGAAGCGCTTTGCCATCGCGGTCAGCAGCGCGCGGATCTGCTCGGTCCTGAAATAATAGAACACGCCTGCGGCCATGAAGCAGACGCCGTGCTCCGCGTCGATGGCGTCGAACCACGCCGGATCGTTCAGATCGCAGCCCAGATTCCGGATCCGTTCGTTCGCCGGAAGCAGCGCGTCGCGCACGGCGATCACATCCGGCAGATCGATGTTCACGATCCTGCACAGACCGTTGTCGATGTTCTCGGCGGTCTGGTCCAGTCCGCAGCCCAAATTGACCAGCGTCGCATAAGGATGCTCGATCAGATAGTCGCGCATCTCGGTCATCAGATCCGTTTCGCGCATGGCGACCTCCAGCGCGCCGAACTGATACCCAAGGCTGCCGGCCCGCTTCTCCAGCGCGGAAAAGTCGTAGTCCAGCCGCTCGATCAGCTCCACCGCCTTCGGATCCTGAAACAGCCTCGGAAACCGCTCCGTACAAAGCTTCCGCCCATAGAGTGGGATCACGAGCGTCTCCTGCACCGTGTTTTTCTCGATATGCACCTTCTCCATGCACACTTCTCCTTGTCTGATCCTTATTAGCGACCGCTAACTCAAGCCCGGTATTCTGCGCGCTTCAAAGCAGGCATCTGCTTTGAAGCGCTTATTTTCTCGCCAAAACCGTGATCCACGGCTTCGACGCGTGGTGCGCCGTCTGCACCTCCGAGAAGCCCGCAGAGAGCAGCGCGGACCGGAGCTGCTCGGCGGTATAGCACTTCATGCCGTCGATCAGCTTCTCAAACTTCAGACTGGTCTCATCCGTTCCGTCCGACTCATTGCAGATCAAAAACACGCCGCCCGGCCTGAGGACCCGCGCGACCTGCGCAAAGCAGGCCTCCAGTCCCGGCCAGAAATAAACCGTTTCAAACGCCGTCGCGAGGTCGAAGGACTCCGCCGGAAGCCGGAGATCCGAAACATCGCCCTGCTGCACCGTGCAGCGGCCTGCCGCGATCATATCCCGGTTGTAGTCCTTTGCCTTTGCCACAGAAAGCTCTGAATAGTCTATGGCGGTCACGTGCGCGTCGGGATAGCTTTTCAGCAGCTCTCCGGCGTTTCGTCCACCCCCGCAGCCGAGGTCCACGGCGTTTTTCACCGATATGGACGGCAGACAGGCAAAGCCCCAATCGGCGAGCTTGGAATGCCCGGAATTCATCGAGCCCAGCATCAGCCTGCCGAGCACACCCTCGGGCTTTCTGGTTTGGTTGAAAAAGTTTTTGAAAAGTCCCATATTTTGTCTCGCTCCTTACTTTTTCCCGACCAGCAGCGCAGAGCCCGCGAGCTCCATCCAGATCGCCTCAAAGGGCGTGATCGGGTTACCCCTGGTCGTCGGGATCAGCCGCACGTCCTGATACCCCATGTCGAGGAGCTTTTGCCGGAACGCCTGCATGTCGCCGTATTTTGCTTTGGAGAAAATGTCGTGAAGCGCGAACGTGCCACCCTTTTTCAGCACGCGCAGCGTCTCGAGCAGGATCTCCTGCCGGTCGCGGCCGACGATATTGTGATAGACATAGTTGCTGACGACAGCGTCGAACCGCGCATCCGGGAAATCGAGGTGCAGCGCGTCGCCCTTCGCAAAGGAGACGTTGGAGACCCCTTCCGCCGCCGCGTTCTGCTCGCAGAGCTTTTTGCTGAAGGAGGCGTATTCCACGCCCCAGCGATCCACGCCGAGAAAGCGCGCGTCGGGGCTGCGCTTGGCGCAGGCGATGGTCAGCGCGCCGCTGCCGCAGCCGATGTCCAGCGCCTCTCCGCCCGCGGGAACATCGACGTGCGACGCGATCTCCTCGATGATCAGACGGGAGAGCTGGCGCTTGCCGTCATAGGAAAACCTGCGGTACATGAGCGTCATCCAGACAGACGCCGCGCCGCACGCGGCAAAGCCCGCCAGCGCGATGCGAAGCAGCGCCGTCCGCCATCCGGCAGACACGATCCCGGTCGTGCGAACGGCGAGATACAGCGCAAGAAACGCGCCCGAAGCGCCGCCTGCGGCATAGATCATGCCCTTCGGCATCCAGTTTTTATAATTTGCTTTGCCCATAGGGAGACCTCCTGTTCCGAACCTGGTTAGCTATTGCTAACATTATAGCGCATCTTTTTCTTCCAGGCAAGCTTTTTATTGAAAAGCGCGCCCCGGACAGGTCAAAAGCCCGCTTTCGGATGGACCAAAAGCGGGCTTGAGGGGGTGTTATTCGGTTTTATCACCGCAGCGGCGTCGGACAGTGCGCTGACGGTGTTCGTCAGTCCGCATCCTCGTCCAGCGCCTCGAGCAGAAAGCTCACCGGTCGGAATCCGTCGTTGCAGGAGATCATCGCGGATCTCGGATCCTTCATCCAGCCGTCATAGAGGTTCTCGCCGCCGTGCGAGAGCGTCATGACAAAGGGGGAGACCGTGTCCCACGCGCTGCCGCAGAAGCCCGCCGGACGCTCCCAGCCGTTGCAGACGAAGGTCTGACCGAGCTGCATCGTGCAGGCGTGCTCGATCGGGTTTTCATACTGCGCGATCAGATCGTCATAACGGGCGATCCGCTTTACGGTGATCCGCACTTTTTTCATGCTTCGTTCCCTCGCTTTCTGATGCCGCCGCGGATGCGGGCGCCGGGGCGCCGGTCGATCACGCGGATCGTATGGACCGCCGATCCCGGCCGCTCACAGCTCCAGCAGCATGTAGATCAGTTCCTGATATCTGCCTGTCCGCGAACGGAACCCCTTCGGGTTTCGACCGAACGCTTCAAAGCCCAGGCTCCGGTACAGGGACAAGGCGCTTTGGTTCTCAGCGACCGCGGTCAGCTCCAGCTGCGCATATCCGGCCTCCCGGGCGCATTGGATGCAGGCCGCGGTAAGCGCCCTTCCCAATCCGAGCCCCCAGTAGTCCTTCAATACGCTGATGCCGAATTCCGCCCTGTGCCGCACCTTGTATTGCTTTCCGACCGCCCAGATCCCGGCGGTCCCAACGACCCGTCCGTCGGTGACGGCGATCACTTCGATCTCATTGGGACTCTTCGTTTTTTCCTCCAGGAACCGCGACTCCTGCTCCGGGTCAAGCGTGTTTTCGTCGGGATAGGACAATAAAAAATCCGTCTCGGCATGCGTAAGGCTGAACACCTCATACACAGCCGCCCCGTCCGCGGCGTCGCCGTTTCGAAGCAGCGCTTCCTGTCCGTTTTTCAGGACGATCGTTTGATGGTATCGCATCGCTTATCCTCCCTGAGAACGCCGGTGCTCCGACCGCAATCGACCGGCCGCCGCGCATGTCATGGATCGCGTGTCATCATATCGCACATCTGTCACCATGTCAAGGGAACGGGGCGGTCCAAGTGCCGCGGCGGTATCAAGAAAGCGATCCCGGAAGAACAGACTGTCCTTCCGGGATCGCTTTTGGTTGGAAAAGAATCACATCTTGGTGGCGATCTTCACGCCGGGGCCCATGGTGGAGGCGGTGACGCAAGAGCGGATATACTGGCCCTTGGCGGCCGCGGGCTTGGCCTTGATGATCGCGCCGATGAGGGCGTTGTAGTTCTCCGTGAGCTTCTCAGCACCGAAGCTGACCTTGCCGATCGGGCAGTGGATGATGTTCGTCTTGTCCAGACGATACTCGATCTTACCGGCTTTGGCTTCCTTGACGGCGTTGGTGATGTTCGGGGTCACGGTGCCGGCCTTCGGGGACGGCATGAGACCCTTGGGGCCGAGCAGCTTACCGAGACGGCCGACGGTACCCATCATGTCGGGTGTGGCGATGACGGTGTCGAACTCGAACCAGTTCTCGCCCTGGATCTTCTGGACCATGTCCATGCCGCCGGCATAATCGGCGCCGGCGTCCATGGCTTCCTGCACGCGCTCTTCCTTGCAGAAGACGAGCACACGGACGGACTTGCCGGTGCCGTGGGGCAGGACGATGGCGCCGCGGACCTGCTGGTCAGCGTGACGGGAGTCGACGCCCAGCTTCACGTGCAGCTCGACGGTCTCGTCGAACTTGGCGCGGGACGCCTTGGTGACGAGCTCGAACGCCTCGGTCGGCTCGTACTGCATCTGCTTATCAATGAGCTTTGCGCTCTCTTTATAATTTTTACCTCTGAACAATTTGGTTTCCTCCTAGTAATGTGGTTCGTCGGATGGATGATCCTCCCACGACTGGCGGTTTACTCGCCGACGAGAACGCCCATGCTGCGGCAGGTGCCCGCGATCATGCTCATGGCGGACTCGATATCCGTGCAGTTGAGGTCGGGCATCTTCTGCTCGGCGATCTTGCGCAGATCTTCCTTGCTGATGGTGGCGACCTTGTCGCGCTGCGGCACGCCGGAGGCGGTCTCGATGTTGCACGCCTTCTTGATCAGCAGCGCGGCGGGCGGGGTCTTGGTGATAAAGGTAAAGCTGCGGTCGGAGTACACGGTGATGACGACCGGGATCATCATGCCCATGTCGCCCTTGGTGCGCTCGTTAAAATCCTTGGTGAACTGGCCGATGTTGATGCCGTACTGACCGAGGGCAGGACCGACCGGGGGAGCCGGCGTCGCTTTGCCGGCGGGAACTTGGAATCTGACGTATCCAACTACTTTCTGTGCCAACGAAAAGCACCTCTTTCTTTAAAATCGTTATTCGGAAATGGATTCGACCTGATCGAGCTCCAGATCGACCGGCGTCTCTCTGCCGAACATGGACACGACCACGCGCACACGGTCCTTCTCCGGCTCCAGCTCTTCGACTGTGCCGAGGAAGCCCTGCAGCGGACCGTCCGTGACCTTCACGGTATCGCCCACGTTGAAGCCCACGACGATCTCGTGATGCTCCACGCCGAGGTCATAGATCTCCTGCTCTGTCAGGGGAATGGCCTTGCCGTCCGAGCCGACGAAGCCTGCGGCACCGCGCACATTGTGCACCAGATGCCAGCTGTCGTCCGTGAGGATCATCTTCACCAGCACATAGCCGGGGAAGACCTTCCGCTCGACGGTTTTTTCGCCATTGTCGGTGAACTCCGTCACGGTCTCCATGGGGATGTTCACCTCGTGGATGAGATCCTGCATTTTGCGGTTTTCCGCAGCCTTCAGGATCGCTGCGGCTACGCTGTTTTCATAGCCTGAGTATGTGTGGACCACATACCATTTTGCCTGCTCTGCCATGCTCAGCCACCGATTTTGAGCAGCAGCTGTACACCCTGGTCTGCGATCCAGTCAAAGCCCCAGAGGACAATGGCGGAGCTCGCCATCACGGCGAGGGACACGCCGGTGTTCTGTACCAGCTGCTTCGGGGTCGGCCAAACGACCTTTTTGAGCTCGCTGCGCATCTCGCGGAACCATTTCTTGGTGCGTCCGCCAAATCCGAGCTTGGTGTCGACTTTCTTTACGGCAGCAGTGGTGACTTCACGTTTGTTTTCAGCCATGCGTTCTACTCCTTTCGAAAGTCCGTTTTACTTCGTTTCCGTGTGCTTGGTGTGCTTGCGGCAGAACGGGCAATACTTGCTCATCTCGAGCTTTTCCGTGGTGTTCTTCTTGTTCTTCACGGTGTTGTAGTTCCTCTGCTTGCACTCCGCGCATCTGAGCGTGACCTTCACGCGGGCTCCAGCTTTCGCCATGTTTCGGCACCTCCTTCTAGATTTCGCACGCCGGCTTGTCCGGCGCCGATTGCCTCCCTGAACAGACCGACGGAGCCTGTTTTTGCACAACAAAAATAGACCTCTCGGACGACAGGTAGAGATACTATATCACAATGAATTCAAAAGGTCAACAAGTTTTAAAACAAAAAATACAATATGACCTCTCCCGCCGGGGAGGCGGCGCGGCGGAGGGGATACGCCCCGGGAACCTTCGCGTGTTGAAACTCGTCGAAAGCCGTGTTATACTGAGCTATACTATTTATAAAGAGGAAACCCTGCACGATCACAATGGAGGTATGCTATGAAGCGACTGCGCACACGGATCCTCGGACTGCTTCTGGCGGCGCTGACGCTGCTGTCGCTGCTTTCCGGCTGCGGCGCCTGGGGCGCGCTTTCCGGGGACAGGGGCGGACTTCCGCAGCGAATGAACTATCAGGGCACGGAGCCGATCGATATGGTGCCGTTTTCGAGGATGCAGTATACGCGCCCGGACGCGGACGCGCTGCTGCGGGAGATGGACGAGCTGATCGACGCGCTGCAGACCCGCACCGACAAGAAGGACGACGTGAAACAGACGCGCGAGGCGCTCGACGAGATCTACGCCGGACAGTATACCTTCCTCACGATGCAGACGCTCGCGGAGATCCGGTATGATCTCGACCAGACCGACAAGCAGTGGGTCGCCGAGGTGCGATACTGCGACGAGGCCGCCATCGAGCTGCAGCAGAAATATCACGAGCTTCTGTATGCCTGCGCGGCGTCCGAGCAGCGTGACCAGATCGACGCCTATCTCGGCGAGGGTAGTCTGGACGGCTATGAGGGGGACTATTCCTATCCCGAGGCGCTGGTGAAGCTCCAGCGCGAGGAGGCGTCGCTGATCTCGGACTATCATGAGGCGGCGGCGGATTATGTGCTCGCGTATGACGGCGCGGAATATACCGCGCAGGCGTTTCTGGACGCGGCCTATGACGGCGAAATCGATCTGGAGCCCGCCGACGCGGTGGACTATTATTACGACGGGATCAACGCCGTGCTCGCGCCGATCTATGTGCAGCTGGTGCAGGTGCGGCAGGCCATCGCCGCCGAATCCGGATATGACAGCTATATCGAGCTTGCCTATGACACCAACGGGCGGGACTATACGGCAGACGACGCGGCGGAGTATACCGACGCGATCCGCAGCGAGCTGGTGCCGGTCTATGAGCGCGCGATGCGCGAGGGCATCGTGCGCGGCGCGCTCCGTACGCCGTACATCAAGCCCCGCCGCAGTCTGGCGCTGGTGGAGCAGGCCGCGAACGCCATGGGCGGCTATCAGCAGGAGGCCATGGAGTATCTGCTGGCGTATGATCTGTATGATGTGGACAGCTCGGACAGGAAATACGACGGATCCTACGAGGTGTATCTGGAGGACTTCGAATCCCCGTTCGTGCTGGTCAACAGCGAGTGCTATCTGGAGGATGTGCTGACGATCGCACATGAATTCGGGCACTTTACGGACGACTTCGTGAACTACGGCATCTCCAAGAGCATCGATGTCAACGAGGTCATCTCGCAGGGCATGGAGTATCTCACGCTCTTTTATCTGGACGACGCCGACCTCGCCGAGGCGCTGACGGACTATAAGCTCGTCGACGCGCTGCGCCTGTATGCCGAGCAGGGCAGCTACAACGCGTTCGAGGAGGCGGTCTATGCCGAGGACCCCGATACGCTCACGGTCGATCGGGTGAACGAGATCTCTCTGCAGGTCTCCGAGGCGTTCGGCATCTCGACCAGCTGGCACGAGAATTATCTCGCCAAGAGCTGGGTGGACATCTCGCATTTCTTCGAGCAGCCGTTTTATGTGATCAGCTACTGCGTCTCTGACAGCGCGGCCTTCCAGCTCTATGAGATGGAGCAGGAGACCCCGGGTCTCGGCGTCGATACGCTGAACGACTATATCGACATCGCCACGGAGGAGGATTTCCTCGACCTCGCCGCCGACTGCGGGCTCACCGATCCGCTCTCGCCGAAAACCGTAAAAGGCATCGCCGAGACGATCCGGGAGCATTTCGGACTATAACGAGCTTTCCAAAAAGGTCTTTTGGGCAAGCAAAACAAACCCCGACGCCGGTTGGCGTCGGGGTTTGCCGCAAAGGGAAAGGGGCATAAATGAATGTTTCTTATTTCTTCGTCACGAGCACCTTCACGCCGTGCATAATGATCTCGCCCGCGAGGACGGCCATGTCCTCGGGCGTCTCCCGCATGCCGGTGTCGATCCAGCGCAGCGCCAGCGACAGATTGCCCGCGATGATGAACGAGCAGAAATAGTTCATCAGCGACTCCTCGCCGGGATAGAAATAGCACACGAAGTCATACAGATGCTCGTCGCGCAGGATCTGGCAGATCCGGTCGGTGTAGGCCTTGTCGCCGTTCGCGCCCAGCAGGACGCGGCAGAGGTCGGCGTTCTCCTGGATGAACCGATACAGATCGTTCAGATACGGGAACGTCGAGCCGCTGGACTCCTCGGCGTGATGCGACCGGCAGACCTTGATCAGACCCTGCGCCATCTCCTCCTCCAGCTGACTGAGCAGATCGTAGACATCTTTATAATGTATATAGAATGTACCGCGGTTGATATCTGCGATCGCGGCAAGCTCACGCACAGAAATATCCTTTACGTTTTTTTCGCTCATCAGCTGCATCAGCGCGAGCCGAAGCTGGCGTTTGGTTTTTCTTACACGGCGGTCAACGGGCTTTTCGTCCATGAGGCACCCTCCTTTTTTTATTTCCATGATGGACCGGCGCAGTACAACACCGCACCCCCGAATTGTCTGCTTACGCGGCTAGTATAGCACAAACCGCAGCAGTA
Organism: Oscillospiraceae bacterium; assembly: GCA_017459865.1. Next base: position 3,367 of record JAFUCD010000027.1, on the reverse strand, counting down.
ATCAACAATTTGTTGGCAAAAAATCATAATTTTTTGTTTCGTTCAAAACTCACACAGATTTTAAAAAATGATTCAATATCAATGCTGCGCGTTGGAAAGTGCGGGGAAAGCAACAGTGCGCGCGGTTACGATTGGAAAAACGTGACTGGTAAAAAGCGCGCGGATATGGTAAAATAGAAAAAATCGATTGTGCAAAGGAGAATTTCGACCATGTTTGACGAAGGCGTATTTGCGATCCCCGGCGCGGACGGCACGCCGATCCGCTGCGAGGTGCTGTTTACCTATGACTGCGAGGCAAACGGGCGCAGCTATGTGGTGTATACGTTCGGGCCCGAGGAGCAGAAGCAGATCGGCGCGAACCGCTATGAGACGAACGAGGCGGGCGAGACGACGCTGCTGCCCATCGAGAATGAGCGCGAGCGCGATCTGCTGGCGCATTGCTTTGAGGAGCTCAAGGAGAAGCTCCGCGCGCAGCAGGCGGCGGAGGCGGAGGGCTGATGCAGGACACATTTCATCGCATCACCGCCGCGGACCGAACGCGGCTCGAGGCGTTTTTTGAAAATCGAGGCACGCGCCTGTGCAACGATTCCGCGGGCGCGGCGCTCCTGTGGTCGCCGTATTACGAGGACGCGATCATGCCCTGCGGCGATACGCTGCTGCTGCGCGAGACGTTCCCCGGCGTCGGCACGGTCTATCTCCCGCCCGAGGCGGACAATGACGCGGCCTACGCGGCGCTGGAGCGGGAGAGCGCGCGGCGCGGCGAGCCGCTGCTGTTTTTCCCGGTCGCGGCGTCAGCGCTGGAGGCGCTCAGGGCGCGCTATCCGGACGCCGAGGTCTGTCCCCTGCGCGACTGGTATGACTATCTCTACAACGCCTCGGACATGGCGGGCTTTCCGGGCAAGCGCTTTCACGGACAGCGCAGCCATGTGAACAAATTCGACCGGCTCTATCCCGACTGGCGCTTTGAGCCGATCACGGCGGAAAATCTTCCCGCTGTGCGCGCTTACTTCGAGGACCACGCCGTGCGCTTCCGCAAGGACGAGAGCGAGACCGCGCTCGCCGAGGAGGGCTGCGTGCGCGACTTTTTGGAGCACTATTTTGATTACGGCGGCGCCCCGCAGAGCGGCGTGCTGTTTGTCGGCGACCGCGTCATCGGCTTTTCCTGCGGCGAGATCGTGGGCGACACGCTCATCATCCACATCGAGAAGGCGGATACGGCGTTTGACGGCGCGTATCAGAAGCTCGTTTGCGAGTATGCAAAAATGTACGCGGGCGGCGTGCGGTACATCAACCGGGAGGAGGATCTCGGCGATCCCGGCATGCGCCAGAGCAAGGAGCGGTACCACCCCGTGGCGCTGCTGGAGAAATATCTGGTGCGCGTGTAAGGCGGCGGCCCACGGGTGGCCGCCCTACGGGGAATGCGAATGCGGCTGCACGCATCCGTAGGGCGGGGACCTGTGCCCCGCCGTCCCGTCCCCGCCAAGCTACCGGACTCCCTCCAAGGGGGAAGGCTGAAAGGAATGTTGATCAGATGAAGATCTATCGCGGAACCATCCTGACGCTGGACGGCAGGAACACCATTGCAAACTGTCTTGTAGAGGACAGGGGGCGGATCGTGTATGTCGGCGATCTGCTGCCGCGCAAGTACCGCTTCGGGCGGCACGAGACGATCCATCTCGGGCAGCGCGTGCTGATCCCCTCGTTCGTGGACAGCCATATCCACTTTGCGAGCTACGCCACCTTCCACGCGGGGCTGAACGTGATGAACGCGCGCTCGAATGCTGAGATCCTCGACATGCTGCGCGATTTCCTCGCAAAGACGGACGACAGGTTCATCATCGCCTTCGGCGCCTCGCCGTATTCGGTGGAGGAGGGCAGGCTCGTCTCCCGCGCGGAGCTCGACGCCGTGTGCCCCGACCGTCCGCTGTTCATGGTCAAGTACGACGGGCACGCCTGCGTCGTGAACACGAAACTCTATGAGCTCGTTCAAAAGCAGGTCCAGAGCCTGCGCGGCTGCCATCCCGACACGGGCGAGATGAATCAGGAGGCGTTTTTCGCCATCTCCGATTTTGTCACGAACAGCGTTTCTCCGATCAAGCTCGTGCAGAACATGCTGCAGGCGGCGGACGATCTCGCCAGGCGCGGCATCGGCATGGTCCATACCGTCAGCGGCGTGGGCTTTGCGCGCGACCTCGACGTGGATCTGGAGCGCTGGTTTGCCTCCGCGCTGAAGCACGGGCTGCAGATGCGCGTGTTTTTCCAGACGCTGGACGTCGACAAGGCGACGAAGCGGAAGCTGAAGCGCATCGGCGGGTGCTTTGCCTGCGCGCTCGACGGCTGCTTCGGCTCGGCGGACGCCGCGCTGAACGAACCTTATGAGGGCGGCTCCGACAAGGGCGTGCTGTATTACACGGACGAGCAGGTCACGGACTTCTGCAAAAAGGCCAACCGCGCCGGGCTGCAGATCGAGATGCACGCCATCGGCGACGCGGCCTTCGATCAGGCGACGCGCGCCATCGCCGCCGCGCTGGAGGACTGCCCGCGCGCGGATCACCGCCATGCCATCATCCACGCCTGCCTCCCGACGCCGGAGGGCATCGCGCTCTGCCGGAAATACAAGATCCTCCTGCCCGTGCAGTCGGCGTTCATCGACTGGCCGCAGGAGCCGGACGCATACCTGCGCGAGATCCTGGGCGATCGCGCCGAGCGGCTCAACCCCCTGCGCACCTTTGCCGACAACGGCATCGTCCTGAGCGCGGGCTCCGACGGCCCCTGCACGGACCCCGACCCGATGCTGTGGGTGCACAAGGCCGTCAACCACACCGACCCCGCGCAGGCGCTCAGCGTCTATGAGGCGTTGCGCATGTGCACCTATAACGGCTATTACACCACGTTCGACGAGGCCGAGCGCGGCAGTCTCGAGACCGGGAAGGTCGCCGACATGGTCATCCTGTCGCAGAATCCCTACAGCGTCGCGCGCGACACGCTCAAGGATATCAAGGTCGAGCAAACGATCCTCGGCGGCAAGCCCTACACCGACCAGCCGAAGCACGTCGTCACGACGATGCTGCGCGGCGTGCTGGGCAAAAAGAACTGCTGACGCAGGCGCACCGCCGGCGGCGCGGCGGCGCGGTATGCAATTGAGAATCATAACAATAAGAGGCGGATCCGACACGGCTGCGGATCCGCCTCATTTTTATGCTCTTTTCTGCACCGATGTCAGCAGGGCGATCGCGGCGAGCCCACCGGCGAGAACGGGCGCGAAGCGCTCCGGGAAGCCCTGCCCCTGCGCGTTGATGAGCACGGCGCCGCCTGCGGCGAGCGCCGCCGTGACGAGCACGGGGGCGCGTCCCTGCGGCAGCGCAAG
>JAFUCD010000001.1 GCA_017459865.1 Oscillospiraceae bacterium | reverse complement strand
CGCAGTCGCCGATATGTTTGCTGTGCAAACAGCAAATCGCTTGAAAACCAGAGGTTTTCAAGCGATTTGCGGCGACGATGGATTTGACTCGAGGCGGGCCTTGCCCCCTCGAGCTCCCCCGCTGCTCTGTTTCGTGGGCCAGCAGCATAGTTTATTTGACAGTCTCAACGACCCACAGGGCGCAATCCGCCCTGTGGGTCGTTCTGCTGTTCAGGAAGCGTTACAGCAAAGAAAATCCCGGGTGCTCCCGCACCGGGCACGCGCTGAAAAGCAGCTGCACCGCGCGCTCATAGTCCGGGTGCTGCGTCGCCTTACGGATCGCCTTCAGAGGCTTGCGCGGGTCTTCAAACGCGCAGCCGAGATAGCGCCACGCCTCCTTCATGCGAAAGAGCGCCGCGCGCTTGTCCGGGATGCGCTCGCGCGTCAGCGCCCAGAGCGTGTCGTGAAACGCCCGCAGCTCCGCCGCAGTCGGCGCCTCGCCGGTGTTGAGCTCGCGGATCAGCCCCGGGTTCGCCGCAAGCCCGCGCCCGAGCATCACGCGCTCCAAAGTCGGAAACCGCTCCGCGAGCGCCGCTGCCGACGGGGCGTCGAACACGTCCCCGTTGTAGCAGACCGGGGCTTTGCTGTGCTCCAGCGCCCACGAAAACGCCTCCAGATCCGGCTGCCCCGCGTATTGCTGTGTCATCACGCGCGCGTGGACGATCAGCTCCCGCACGGGGTAGCGGTTCATCAGCTCGATGAGCGCCGGGAACTCCTCCGCCGAGGCGCAGCCCAGCCGCATCTTGATCGAGACCGGCAGGGGAGACCCGCCGTACACGCCGTCGAGCATTCGCTCCAGAAGCTCGCGCTCCGCGAGCAGCCCCGCGCCCTTTTTCTTCGCCGTCACGGTGCCGGAGGGACAGCCGAGGTTCAAATTCACCTCGTCGTAGCCGAGATCCCGGATCGCACCCGCCATCCAGTTGAAGTCGCCGGGATCGTTGCCCATCAGCTGCGGGATCACGTTGAGTCCCGCGTTGTGGCTCGGCTCCAGCTCGCGCATCTCCCGCGCGGCGAGCGTGCGCGTCTCGGTCGCGGAGAGAAACGGCGTATAGTATCGCGCCGCGTGTGTAAAGTGCCGCGCCTGCGCCTGCCGGAACAGGTCGCCGGTCACGCCTTCCATCGGCGCACATTCATAGATCATGTTGCGATTCCTTTCTCATCGGGCAGCCGCCGGACGATCCACAGTCGTCCGCGGGGTCCGCATATCGGACGGCAGCACTGTCCCTGTACTATACTGCATTTTAGCACACTTTCTCGGTTTTTTCGACAGTTTTCACAAAAAGCCGAAAACGGTCGGATAATCCACACAATTAAGTTGAAAAATTTGTAGGATTATATTAAAATAAATCGATTATACCGTGCGCGGAAACGCGCGCCGAGAGGAGATTCTATTATGTCAGCAAAACGCCGCTGGGGAGACCGCCGTGACGGACGCTGGGTCCGCGACGTGCCTGGGCTTCAGGTCATCATGGGCCATCTGCTGCCGAACCGTACCGACAGCGAGGTCTATCTGCACGAGCGCTTCGACTGCACGGAGGTGCTCAAATACATCGAACAGAAGAACGCCGCGCACCCGGATTACAAGACGACGCTGTTCCATTGCCTCGTCATGACCGTGGCGCGCATGGTCAGAGAGCGCCCGAAGATGAACCGCTTCGTCGCCGGCCGCCGCACCTATGAGCGCGACGAGATCCAGCTGGCGTTCGTGGTCAAGCGCCGCTTCACCGACAACGGCGAGGAGTCGCTCTATGTCTACACGGCGAAGGACGACGACACGATCGACACGCTCAGCCGCAAGATCGTCGGCGACGTCCGCGAGACGCGCAAGTCGGCCTCCTCCACCGGCGGCATCGACGCCGTGGTCGATTCCTTTGCGAAGATCCCGCGCGTGCTGCTGATGCTCATTATGCGCATCATCCGCTGGCTGGACTTCTGGGGTCTGGTGCCGAACGCGCTGCGTGAAGGCGATCCGAACTTCTCGAGCGTGTTCCTCACGAACCTCGGCAGCATCCAGTGCGACGCCGTGTATCATCACCTGAACAACTACGGCACGAACAGCATCATGATCTCCGTGGGCACGATCCACAAGGAGGAGCTCGTCATGCCCGACGGCCATAAGGAGATCCGCGACGTCGTGAACATCGGCGCCACGGTCGACGAGCGGATCGCGGACGGCTTCTACTTTGCCCGCAGCATCAAGCTCGTCAAGCATGTTTTCGCGCACCCTGAATTGCTGGATCAGCCGCTTGGCACATCCAGCGGCTATGACTATAAATAAGAGGGAAGAAGCTATGGATACTATCACCGCCAAAACGCCGTGGGCGCCGCACATGGGCGAGGTGCCCCTGCATCTGGAATATTTCGAGGGCTCCATGTTCGACAAGGTCGCCATGATCGCCGGACAGTACCCGGACAATATCGCCTTTGACTTCATGGGCAAGAGCACGACCTATCGCAGGATGGTGCAGGAGATCGAGCGCTGCGCCCGCGCGCTGAAGACCATCGGCGTCCGCGAGGGCGACAAGGTCACCATCGCCATGCCGAACTGCCCGCAGGCGATCTACATGTTCTACGCCGTCAACCGCGTCGGCGCGATCGCGAACATGATCCACCCGCTCTCCGCCGAGAAGGAGATCGAGTTTTACTTAAACGAGTCCGAGTCCGTCACAGCCATCACGCTCGACCAGTTCTATCACAAGTTCGAGCGCATCCGCGCCAACACCAAGGTCGTGAACATCATCATCGCCTCGGTCGCGGACGCGCTGAGTAAGCCCATCAAGGCCGGTTACATGCTCACCGAGGGACGCAAGATCAAGAAGATCCCGAAGGACGCGCCCGTCATCCGCTGGAAGCAGTTCATGCGTCTGGCCGACGCCTGCTTCTATCAGTACGCGGTCAAGCGCAAGTCCGATGACCCCGCCGTCATCCTCTATTCCGGCGGCACGACCGGCACGACGAAGGGCATCGTGCTCTCCAACCGCAACTTCAACGCCCTCGGCCAGCAGGTCGTCGCGACGAACCCGTTCTTCCGTCCGGGCGACCGCATGCTCGCGGCGATGCCGCTGTTCCATGGCTTCGGTCTCGGCGTGTGCATCCACACGATGCTCTCGCAGGGCGGAAGGTGCATCCTGATCCCGCGCTTCACGGCCGAGAGCTATGCCAAGCAGATCACGAAGTACCAGTGCAACTTCATCGCCGGCGTCCCGACGCTGTATGAGGCGCTGCTGCGTCTGAAGACGATGGACGGCGCGGACCTGAGCTGCCTCAAGGGAGTGTTCTCCGGCGGCGACAGCCTCTCCATCGAGCTGAAGAAGAAGTTCGATAAGTTCCTTGCTGACCACAACGCGTCCATCCAGGTGCGCGAGGGCTATGGAACCACCGAGACCGTCACGGCCTGCTGCCTGACGCCGGTGGACTATTTCAAGGAGGGCAGCATCGGCATCCCGTTCCCGGATACCTATATCAAGATCGTCGAGCCCGGCACGGACCGCGAGCTTCCCTACGGCGAAGAGGGCGAGATCCTGCTTGCCGGCCCGACCGTCATGATGGAGTACATGAAGCACCCCGAAGAGACCGCCCAGACGCTGCGGCATCACGACGACGGCCTTACGTGGGTCTATACCGGCGACCTCGGCATCATGGACGAAGAGGGGTTCATCTATTTCAAGGGCCGTGCCAAGCGCATGATCATCTCCTCGGGCTACAATGTCTATCCCGGCCAGATCGAAAACATCCTCGACGCGCACGAGGCCGTGCAGATGAGCTGCGTCATCGGCGTGCCGGATCCCTACCGCATGCAGAAGGTCAAGGCCTTCGTCAAGCTCGCGGCGGGCTGGGAGCCGACCGAGGCGACGAAGCAGACGCTGCTCGACTACTGCCGCAAGCACATCGCAAAGTATGCCATGCCGTATGACATCGCCTTCAAGGACGACATGCCCAAGACCCTCGTCGGCAAGGTGGCGTACCGTCAGCTGGAGGAGGAAGAACTCGCGCGCATCGCCGCCGAGGAAAAGAGCCCGCGACGGTCTGATCCGCTGTAATTTTTCATTGCCAAATCCCCATAGGCGCGATATAATAAAAAGAGAAGAACGCAGACAGGAGGAAGCAATATGTCTAACTTTGTCATCACAATCGGCAGACAGCACGGCAGCGGCGGCCGCTACATCGGCGAGGAGCTCGCGCGTGTGCTGAATATCCCGTGCTATGATTCCGAGCTCATCGCCGAGACCGCCCAGCAGAGCGGCTTCGCCGAGGGCTTTGTCCAGACGCACGAGGAGCAGCGCCCGACCAGCTTCCTCTATTCGCTCGTCACCGGCAGCGCCACGATCAGCGGCGACAAGCCCGTCAGCGTCCAGCTCTTCCAGGCGCAGAGCGAGGTCATCCGTTCCCTCGCCGCGAAGGGCAGCTGCATCATCATCGGCCGCTGCGCAAACTATGTCCTGCGCAATGAGAACGTCCGCACGGTGGATCTCTTCGTCCACGCGCCGATGTTTGCCCGCGTCGCGCGCATCTGCGAGCGGGATGAGCTCGAGGCCGCCGAGGCGGAAAAGGCCATTCGCCAGACCGACAAGACGCGTCAGGCGTACTACAACTTCTTCACCGGTGAGCGCTGGGGCGAGGTGCAGAACTATGACCTCGCGGTCAACACCGCGGCCATCGGCATCCCCGGCGTCGTTGACCTCGTGACCGAATATCTCAAGATCCGCGGGATGATCTGACATGGCAAATTGAGAGCAATTATGTAAACTGCCCCTGCGAGGACACAACAAGCCTCGCAGGGGCGATTTTTCTGTTTTTCTCCGGCAAAGTACCGTTTTCGGTACTTTGGTTTTGATATGATTATGTCAACAAGAGGGGCAAGACCCCGAAAACGGAGGAGATCATCATGAAAGAAAGCAAGCAGAACAGCGCGTCGTCCGTTGTTGTCCGTGTCGTTTTTGAGGGGCTGTACATCGGCTCGCTCGTGTTCACCGTCGTGTGGGCGCTGTGCCTCGGGGCATGACGCCGCGCGGGTGCGGGAGGCTCGGCAGCCCTGTGTTCCGGAAGGCAGCATCCCGCTGAGGTCGACGGCACCGGCCGCAGCCACACGCGTTATCCCCCGATCCCGAGGTACCGCTCCGCCGCCTGCACGGTCTCGGTCAGGTAGGTGATCGCCTCGACGGGATAGGCGCCGACGGCGGTCTCGCCGGTGACCATGACGGAGGTCGCGCCGTCGAGCACGGCGTTGAAGATGTCCGAGACCTCGGCGCGCGTCGGCACGGGGCTGCGCTCCATGGAGGCGAGCATCTGCGTCACGACCATGAAGGGCTTGAAGGCGGCGCGGCACCGCGCGGCGATGCGCTTCTGCACGCCGGGCAGATCCCACAGCGGGACCGCGTTGCCGAGATCGCCGCGCGCGATGACGAATTCATCCGCCGCGTCCAGCAGCTCCGGCAGCGCCTGCAGACCGGAGAGACTTTCGATCTTCGCATAGAGCGCGACGTCTTCCGCACCCGCGTCGCGCAGCGCCTGCCGGACAGCGAGCAGATCCGCCCGCCCGCGCACGAAGGGCTGCATCAGCCCGGTCACGCCGTATTCCTTTGCCGCGCGGATGTTCATAAGATCCGTCTCCGTCAGCGCCGGGAGCGAGAGCTGCACGCCGGGCAGGGCGATGCTCTTGCGGCTGTGCAGCGTGCCGCCACGCACGACCTCCGCCGAGCCGTCGTGACGCACACGCAGCAGGAGCCTGCCGTCGTCGAGCAGCACGTCCTGTTCGGGCTTGAGCGCCGCGCGGATCTCATCCGCGACCGGGATGCCCTCTGCGCCAAAGGGAACGGTCTCGCCCTCGTGCAGCTCCAGCGGCGTTTTCAGCGCGCCGATGCGCAGCTCCGGCCCCTGCATGTCGATCAGCAGCTTCACGGGCACGCCGCAGCGTCCCGCCGCCTCGTGCAGCTCGGCGATCCACGCGGCGGACTCCGCGAGCGTGACGTGCGAGAGATTCAGCCGCACGCCCGTCATGCCGCGCCGGAGCATCCTTTCCAAAATGTCCGCGTCCGCGCACGCGGGACCGAGGGTTCCGAAAATATCGATCATATTATGTCAACTCCCAGTTCGAATTTCTCAATGTCCGCGCGGCTTTCGGTCGAACAGCTGTTTCTCCGCGACGAGGTCCGCGCGCAGAAGCACGATGAGGATCACGCCCAGCGGCACGAGCGCAAGCCAGATGGACTTCGCGCCGAGCACGGGGCACAGGAGCGTGAGCACCAGCCCGCCGAGGAAAAATACCGCCACCATGCCCAGATGCCGTGCGCTGCGCCGCAGCGCGCCGCCGTCGTGCTTGCGCAGCCCCTTGACGAGCCAGATGCCCGTCTGCCGGATGTGGTTCGTGACGAAGGTCGTCGCCATCGGGATCCCCTCTGCCTGCCGGAAGGTGTTGTACTGCATGGAGCAGATGAAGTTGATCGTGACCTGCACGATCTGCACCGGCGCCGAAAGCGGGATGAAGCCGATGCCGAAGAGCACCGCCATCTCGATCACGATCAGGTAAGTGTCCCAGCGCAGGAAGTGCCGGTCGCGGATGCCGCCGGGCAGCACCTCGGAGATGATCGTGCCCGACAGATAAGCGGAGATCGGGATCAGATAGTAAAAGCCGCCCGCCCAGTTGAAATGACCAAATTCCAGCGCCATGAGCACGACGTTCGCCGTCTGCGCGTTGCAGAACACGCCGCCGCGCAGATTGAATGTATACGCGCCCATCATGCCCGCGGCGAAGATCAGCAGCTCAAAGATCCTGTATTTTTCACATGTGAGGAAAACCGCGTCCTCACGCCGCATCGCAGCGTCCATGGCAGCCTCCGATGTTACCAAAGCTTCGGCTATTCTATCCCTTTTGCTGCGCCTTGTCAAATCGACGCGGATTCGGTATAATCAAGTGCAGCAAACGACGAAGGAGCAACGCACATGGCGATCATCCGTGAGATCACGACATTTGACGACCCGATGCTGGACGTGTACGCGCGTCTGACGGAGGGGCAGCTGAAAAACCGCGCCGAGCCGGAGAAGGGGCTTTTCATCGCCGAGAGCCCGAACGTGATCGACCGCGCGCTGGACGGCGGCTATGAGCCGGTGAGCCTGCTGATGGAGGGCAAGCACATCGAGGGTCAGGCGAAAAAGATCGTCGCGCGCTGCGGCGACATCCCGCTCTACACCGCGCCGCTGGATGTGCTCACGCGGCTCACGGGCTTTCCGCTCACGCGCGGGGTGCTCTGTGCCATGCGGCGAAAACCGCTGCCCGATGCGGAGACGGTCTGCCGCGGCGCGTCGCGCATCGCCGTGCTGGAGGATGTGCAGAACCCGACGAACGTGGGCGCGATCTTCCGCAGCGCCGCCGCCCTCGGCATGGACGCCGTGCTCCTGACGCCGATGTGCTCCGATCCGCTGTATCGCCGCGCGGTGCGCGTGAGCATGGGCACCGTGTTCCAGATCCCTTGGACGCGGCTCGAGGCGCCGGCGGGGGAGGCCTGCCACGCGGCGCTCCGGGCGCTCGGCTTCCGGACCGCGGCGCTCGCGCTCACGGACGACTCGCTCCCGATCGACGCGCCCGAGCTTATGGCGGCGGAGCGCCTCGCCCTGATCCTCGGCACCGAGGGCGACGGTCTGCGCGCCGAGACGATCACCGCGAGCGACTTCACCGTCCGGATCCCGATGTCCCACGGCGTGGACTCGCTGAACGTCGCCGCCGCCAGCGCCGTCGCGTTCTGGCAGCTGGGCAATCATTGAAAACCGCGCAGCCGGAAAAATTCCGGACTTCATTTCTATAACTTGACAATATCCCGCCGCTTTGTTATATTAAAATACAGATAGAGCTGAAAATGTGTGGTTTTATAAACAACAGGGGGGATAACCATGAAACATTGGAGAAAGCTGCTTGCGGTCACGTTGGTGCTGGTGCTCGCGCTCGGGTGCCTGACTGCCTGCGGGAGGAGTCTGTCAGACGAAGAGAGCGCGGCGGTCGGCAAATATGAGCTGATCTCCTATTCGGCCTCCGGGGTGGACGTTCCCGCGGGCGACGGCTATCTGGATCTGCAGAGCAACGGCAAGGCGGAGCTGATCGCGGAAGGCGAGGGCGGCACGGTCAAGTGGTCGCTGGAGGACGGCACGCTCACGATCAACGATGCCGGGACGACCTATTCCGGCACGCTGGACGGAGGAGAGATCCGTCTGGAGATGGGAGGCATCGTCTTCCTGTTCAGGCTGGAGGGCTGACGCCGAATCACTGCAACAAGGAAGACCCCGGCGTGTTTTTACGCGCCGGGGTCTTCCTTGTTGATCCATTCAGATGATCGGGCCCTCGATATAGTGCACGGTGACGCTGGCCTTGGCGACGAGCTTGCCGTCGTCGGTGAAGACCTCCGCCTCGGCGAGACCCGTGGTACGGCCTTCCTTGATCATGCGTCCCACGGCGGTGAGCTTTTCGGTGTTCACGCCGGGCCGGAGAAAATAGATCGCGGCGTCCTGCGAGACGGCGTTGCGCCCGCCGGTGCGCGCGGCGACGCCGGTCGCCACGTCGCAGAGTGTGAAGATCAGCCCGCCGTGGGCGATCCCATGCGGGTTTAAGCCCTCCTTGCGCAGCGGCACCTCCACGGTCGCCGTGCCGTCGTCCAGCGCCACGAGCCGCAGCCCGTTGTGGCGGTTGAAGTCGTCATAGCTCGCGAACAGATCGAACCGCCGCTGTTTTTCCTCCGGTGTCATAGGATACGCCTCCGATTTCCTTTAGGGTTCGGAGGCTATCTTATCATGTTCTGCGTCATTCGTCAAAATGATTTTCTCGTCGCGGACCTGCGCGGTGAGCGAGCCGCCCTTTTGCACCTCGCCGGAGAGCAGGAGTCTTGCCGCCGGGTCCTCCAGCTCCGTGCGGATCACGCGCCGGAGCGGGCGCGCGCCGTAGCGCGGGTCGTAGCCGCGCTTTGCCACGAGCTCCAGCGCCGCCTCCGGCACCGTGAGATGCACGCCCGCGTGCTCCATGCGCTCCGAGAGCGTCAACAGCAGCTTCTGCGCGATCGTGCGCAGGTGTGCCGTCGTCAGACGGCGGAAGACGATGATCTCGTCCACGCGGTTGAGAAATTCCGGGCGGAAGGTGCGCTTCAGGTCCTCCATGACCATGGTGCGGATCTCCGCGTCGGAACGCCCCGGCTCCGCGCGCTGCTCGCCGGAGAAGCCCAGCGGACCGCGTCCGTCCGTGATCGCCCGCGCCCCGGTGTTCGAGGTCATCACGATCACCGTGTTGCGAAAATCCGTCTCGCGCCCGAGCGAATCTGTCAGCCGCCCGTCCTCCATCACCTGCAGCAGAAGGTTGAACACGTCCTCGTGCGCCTTTTCGATTTCGTCGAAGAGCACCACGGAATAGGGCTTGCGCCGCACCTTCTCCGTGAGCTGACCGCCCTCCTCGTGACCGACGTAGCCCGGCGGCGAGCCGATGAGCCGCGCGGTCGCGTGCTTTTCCATATACTCCGACATGTCGATGCGCACGATGGCGCGCTCATCGCCGAATAGCGCCTGCGCCAGCGCGCGGCAGAGCTCCGTCTTGCCCACGCCCGTGGGACCGAGAAAGAGGAAGCTGCCAATCGGACGGTTCGGATCTCCGAGCCCGACGCGGCTGCGCCGGATCGCGGCGGCGACGGCGGACACGGCCTCGTCCTGTCCCACGACGCGGCGGCGCAGCGTGTCCTCCATGTGCAGCAGCCGCTCGCTCTCGTCGGAGGTGATCGCCGTCACGGGGATGCCGGTCCAGAGCGCGACGATCTGCGCCACATCCTCTTCGGTCACGGGGCGGACATGCCCGCGCGCGGTCTTTTCCCATCCGGCGCGCGCCTCCTCGGTGCGCGCTCGGAGCATCTGCGCGCGCTGCTTCAGCGTCGCGGCGCGCTCAAAATCCCGCCGCTTCACCGCCTGCTCCAGCTCGCTGAGACACACGTTCAGCCGCTGCTCCAGCGTGTGCAGCGTCTCCGGCAGCCGCAGCGCCTGCATCCGCACGCGAGAGGCGGCCTCGTCCACCAGGTCGATCGCCTTGTCCGGCAAAAACCGGTCGCCGATATACCGCACCGAGAGCCGCACCGCCGCGTCGAGCGCCTCGTCCGAGATCGTCAGCCCATGGTGCTCCTGCAGCCGCGGGCGCAGCGCGGAGAGGATCCGGCGGCTTTCGTCCGCGTCCGGCTCCAAAATGCGGACCGGTTGGAACCTTCTCTCCAAAGCAGCGTCTTTCTCAATGTGCAGACGATATTCCTCCAGCGTGGTGGCGCCGATGATCTGCACCGCGCCGCGCCCGAGCGCGGGCTTGAGGATGTTTGCCGCGTCGATCGCGCCCTCGGCAGAGCCCGCGCCGACGATCGTGTGCAGCTCGTCGATGAAGAGGATCACGTTGCCCACGCGCTGCACCTCGCGCAGCACGTTCTTCACGCGGTCTTCAAAGTCGCCGCGATACTTCGTTCCTGCGAGCATCGCCGTGAGATCGAGCGCCACGATGCGCTTTTGCCGCAGATCGTCCGGCACCGCGCCCTCGGCGATGCGCACGGCGACGGCCTCCGCGACCGCCGTCTTGCCGACGCCAGGCTCGCCGATGAGCACGGGATTGTTCTTCGTGCGCCGTGAGAGGATCTGCAGCGCGCGCTCCACCTCGTGCGTCCGCCCGACCACGGGGTCGAGCTGTCCTGCCCCTGCGAGCAGCGTCAGGTCTCGCCCGTATTGGTCGAGTGTCTTGGTCTCGCCGCGCCGCACGGCGGGTGCGTGCGGCACGCTCCGCGTCCGGTCCGGCTGCGGCCGCCCGAACACATCCAGAATATTCGTATAGAGCTGGTCGAGATCGCTGCCGAGCGCCACGAGCACACGTGCCGCCGCGCAGTCGCTCTCCCGCAGGATGCCCATCAGCAGATGCTCCGTGCCGACATAGCAATGCCCGAGCCCCGCCGCGTCCTCCGCCGCCCGCTCGATCACGCGTCTGGCGCGGGGCGTGAGCCCCTGCTCCGGCGCGCCCGGGACCCCGCGCCCGATCGTGTCCGCGACCATACGCGCGAGCGCCGCCTCCGTGATGCCGTCTGCGGTCAGGATCCTTGCGCCCAGACCGTCGCCCTCTCGCATGATCCCCAGAAGCAGATGCTCCGTCCCTACATAGCTGTGTCCCATGCGCATTGCGGCGTCGTGCGCCTTGTTGATGGCGGTCGACGCGCGCTGGGTAAATCGGTCACTGCCGCGCATAAGAATCGTCCTCCTTTTTCCGTTCCGAAAACGCGTCGGAGCTGTCCGCATGCATTTCGACGGCGCCTTTTCCGCCTGACTTCGCCGAAAAAGCACGCCGTACATCGAGTACGCCGTTGCTTTTCCGGCTTCGCCAGACGAACAATTCGCTCGCCGAACTGCACACGTCCATCTCCGCCGACGCTTTCTCCACTCTGTTTCATCTTGTTCTATCATAATTGTTCTGCCCCTTTAGAATGTGCCGAAACAGGGCAGACTGTTCATATTGTTCCCACAAACGGCGAATTTTTAGTCAGTTGGCACAGGCTAATTGTCCGAATGGGCGTTGCTTTTTTCAAATCTTATGGTAAAATGCTTTTGTAAGCAGAAAATGCTCTATTTCACACAATAGGAGGTGTAACTAGCTATGGCATATGTTATCGGTGATAATTGCGTGAAGTGCGGTTCCTGCGCTGCTCAGTGTCCTGTGGAGGCGATCTCCGAGGGTCCCGAGAAGTACGTGATCGACGAGAATCTGTGTGTTGAGTGCGGCGCTTGCGCGGCTCAGTGCCCGGCCGAGGCGATCGACCTCTAAGACCGAGAAAAACGAATCGGCATACCGCTTCAGCGGTATGCCGATTTTTCGTGCCATGGCTTTCCTTCAAAGGGAAAGCCACGGTTTTTGATTATGCGCCGACCTTGTCGCGATAGAGGAATGTGACGATCTGCGCGCGGGAGCAGGTCTGCTTGGGGCTGAAGTGCGTGGCGTCGGTGCCCTTGGTGATGTCCTTTCCGACTGCCCAGAGGACGGCGTCGGCGAAGTAGTCTGAGCGCCGCACGTCCACGAAGCCCGCGCTCGTGACGTCCGGCTCCGGCTGGCCCTCCATGCGCCACAGGAACGTGACGGCCTGCGCGCGTGTGCAGGTGTCGTTCGGGCTGAAGGTGGTCTTGCTCGTGCCGGTCGTGATGCCCTCCTTGACCGCCCAGAGGACGGCGTCATAATAGTACGCGCCGGGGCGCACATCCGTGAAGGGGTTCGCCGCGCTGACCTTCGGCTCGCCGTTGACGCGCCAGAGGAACGTGACGATCTGGGCGCGCGTGCAGTTGTTTTTCGGGCTGAAGTGCGTGGCGTCGGTGCCGTTGGTGACGTTGTTCTCGACCGCCCAGTCCACCGCGGCGGCGTAGTAGGCGTCGTCCGGCACGTCGACGAATTTCGTCTTCTGCGGCACGGGCTTTTCCTGCAGCGCGGCGATGGCGTTGTTCAGACGGCGCGCGGCGAGATTCACGGCAGTCTGCGTGAGGTCCGCGTTCTGCAGCGCGGCCTCGGCGTTCTGCAGCTGTGTGTCGAGCGCGGCGAGACTCGCCTCGGTATACTTGTCGCGGTCGATCGCCTTGGCGGCGTCCACGGCCTGCTGCAGCGCGGTCTTGTCCACGGTCGAAGCGGGCTTTTCCTTGAGCGCGGCGACGGCGCTGTTGAGCGCATTGGCGGCGTTGTCCACCTCCGTCTGCGTGGCGGCAGCGTTGTCGCGGACGGTCTTCGCGCTGCTGAGCGCGCTGGTCATCGCGGCGACGCTCTCGCTTGTGTATTTCGTCGTATCCACGGCCTCGGCGGCGGAGATCGCCTGCTCGAGCGCGGATTTGTCCACGGCGGGCGTGACGGGCTTTTCCTTGAGCGCGGCGACGGCGTCGTTCAGCGTCTTGGCGGCGTTGTCCACGTCTGCCTGGGTCGCGAGCGCATCGCTCAGCGTGCTCTCGGCGGCGCTCAAGGCGCTGTCCATCGCGGCGAGACTCTCCTCCGTGTACTTGCTGCGGTCAACGGCCTTGGCGGCGTCCACGGCGCTCTGCAGCGCGGTCTTGTCCGCCTCGGCGGGCTTGGGCTCCAGCGCGTCGAGCGCGTCGTTGAGCGCCTGCGTGACCTCGTCCACGTGCTCCTGCTTGGCAAGCGGGTTCAGGTTTACGATCCTGGCCGCGGCGAGCGCGAGATCCAGCGCGCCGAGACTTGCGTCCGTGTACTGGTCTCGGTCGACCGCACCGGCGGCGTCGATCGCGGCCTGCAGCGCCGTCTTGTCAACGGGCTTCTCCTTGAGCGCCTTGACAGCGTCATTGAGCGCCTTCGCGGCGGCGTCGACCTCCGCCTGTGTGGCGTCGGCGTCTGCCTGCACGGTCTCGGCGTCGGCAAGGGCGGCGTTCATGGCGCTGACGCTCTCGTCGGTGTATTTATCGGTCTCGACCGCCTTGGCGTCCGCGATCGCCTGCTCCAGCGCGGTCTTGTCCGCGGGCTGCACCGGAGGATCGGTCGGCTCGCCCTGCTGCTTCTCGAGCGCCTTGACGGCGTCATTGAGTGCCTTGGCGGCGGCGTCGACCTCCGCCTGCGTGGCGTCGGCGTCCGCCTGCACCGCCTCCGCGTCGGCAAGGGCGGCGTTCATGGCGGCGACGCTCTCGGCGGTATAGGGCTCGGTGTCAACGGCCTTGGCGTCGGAGATCGCCTTTTCCAGCGCGGTCTTGTCGACCGTCTGCGCCGGGGGATCGTCCGGCGTCTCGGCGCCGTCGGTGATCGAGGCGCTGGTGGTCAGGTTCGACAGCGCGTGGACGACGTAGGTCTTGCCCTTTTCAAGCGCGACGGTCAGACTGCCGTCCTCGGTGTTCAGCCAGTCGGCGGCGACGAGCTTCATGCCGCTGTCCCCGGCGGCGAGCGACCTGGCACCGCTCAGAATGGCGTCGGCGTCGGTCTTGACCTGCTGGCGCAGCGCCGCGGTCTCGACCGAGGTGTCGTCCACGAGCGCCTCCAGCTGCGGGTTTGCGGCGATGCCGGCGTCATAGCGCGCCTGATCCGCATCCTGCTGCGCCTTCTGCTCGTCATATTTCGCCTTTGCCTCACCGACGAGTCCCTCGCTGGACTGCAGACGCGCGGAGAGCCAGTCCGGGAACTCCGCGACGTCCGCGGGCATCTCGTCGACGATCTCCTTGTCGATCGTGGGCAGGTTCAGATTCGGAAACAGTCTGCCGATGAGGGAGGAGGTGCCCTCGCTGCCCAGCGCGGATTTCAGCGCGTCATACACCGTCTGCTTCTTGACGAGCACGTTCGTCCACGTTCCGAGCATATTGGTGTCGTTGGCGAGCGTGTTGAGCTTGTTATAGTTGTCCAGCTTGTCAAGCGCCTTGTTGTAGGTGTCCTCGGCCTGGTCGAGCGCCTCCTGCCGGGCGGCCATTGCCGCCTTCAGACTGCGCAGATAGTCCAGCTCCATCGCAGCGCGGCAGCGCTCCTTGTCGAGCGCGTAGCCCGCCCAGTCACCGGACTCGGCGCCCGCGGTCAGCACCTCGACGAAGACCGGGGCGGGCGCGGCGGAGAGCGTGAAGCTGCCGTCCTTGGCGGGCGTGTAGGAGAACCATTCGCCCTCCGTCAGCGTGTCGGCGTTCAGCGCGAGCGCGGTCGGCTTCACGGGGCTGACGGAGACGTCCCATTCGCCGCTGTCGTCATAAGCGCCGTTGGAGATGTTCTGCACCAGCACGGTGTATGCCGTTCCGGCGGAGAGGTAAAACACGTTGTAGTCCACGGCCTGCGCCGCGGCTTCTCCGGCGGTGACCGAAACGGTCAGCGCGGGATCATAGACCGCCTTGCCGTCTGTCTTTGCGGGCAGGGGCGAGAGCGTTTCGCCGTCCTTCGATACGCTGACGGCGTAGAGCCCGCTCTCGGCGGGGGTATAGCTGACGGCTGTGTGTGCGCCGCCCGGCTCCACCGAGTACGCAAACGCGCTCAGCGGCAGCATGCACAGGCACAGCAGCAGCGCCAGCAGGGTCCGGATTCGTTTCATCTTGATTCCCTCTCTTCTAAAGGATGTTCATAGACATTATACCGCGATGTGTCGCATAAGACAAGCCCCTACATCTGGCGTGTTCCAGATAATTCCTACACAAAACATTTTCCTTGACAACGTGCCCCGCGGTGGATTAAGGTCTCTATGAAGGAAACTGCGGGGAAGGAGGCGCGGCGGATGGAGCATGCGTATGACGAGCTCTGGCGAGGTGCGCGGTTCGTGCGCGGCGGGCATGGGTTCCCGCTCGGCACGGACGCGGTGCTGCTCGCGGATTTTGCCGCGCGCGGCACGGTGAAGCGCTTTGCCGATCTCGGCTGCGGCGCGGGCGTGATCCTCGTGCTGCTGGCGCAGGCGTTCCCGCAGGCGCGGGGCTTCGGCATCGAACTGCAGCCGGACGCCGCCGAGACCGCGCGGGAGAATGCCGCGCTCAACGACGTCGCCGACCGCTGCGAGATCCGCTGCGGCGATCTGCGGCGGAACGAGGCGCTCCCCGAGACGGGCGCGTTCGACCTCGTGGCGTCCAACCCGCCGTATTTCCCGGTCGGCAGCGGATATTCCGCCCCGGAGGGCAGCCGCCGGGCAGCGCGCGAGGAGCGCTTCTGCACCATGGACGACCTCTGCCGCGCCGCGGCGCGGCTGACGCGCTGGGGCGGTCGGTTCGCCTTGGTGCACCGCCCGGAGCGGCTGAGCGAGCTGTTCGTGACGCTTTCCGCGCATGGATTGGAGCCGAAGCGTCTGCGCATGGTCTGCCGCACGGCGGAGGACGCGCCCTCGCTCGTGCTCGTCGAGGCGCAGCGCGGCGCAAGACCCGGACTCACGATCGAGCCGCCGCTCGCGCTCTATCACGCGGACGGCACGGCGTCGGACGAGAGCCGCCGCATCTATAAAACGGAGGAGAACCAGCCATGAGCGGTACATTATATCTGGTGGCGACGCCGATCGGGAATTTGGGCGACATGTCCGTGCGCGGTGTGGAGACGCTGCGCGCGGCGGACTTCATCGCCGCCGAGGACACGCGCGTCACGGGCAAGCTCTTAAATCGCTTCGAGATCAAAAAGCCGACCGTGAGCTATCACGAGCACAACAAGCGTGCGAGCGGTGAGGCGATCCTGCGCCGTCTGCTCGCGGGGGAGACCTGCGCGCTCGTGACGGACGCGGGCATGCCGGCGATCTCGGATCCCGGCGAGGATCTGGTGCGTCTGTGCGCGGCGCACGGCGTCGAGGTCATCGCGGTCCCGGGCTGCTGCGCGGCGGTCACGGCACTCGCGGTCTCGGGCCTTTCCTCCCGCCGCTTCTGCTTCGAGGGCTTTCTCCCGATGGAGAAGAAGGAGCGCTCCGAGCGGCTGGAGGCGCTGAAGACCGAGACGCGCACCTCCATCCTCTACGAAGCGCCGCACCGCCTGATGCGCACGCTCACGGAGCTGTATGAGGCGCTGGGCGACCGGGAGCTCGCTGTGTGCCGGGAGCTGACGAAGCTGCACGAGGAGACGCTGCGTACCACGCTCTCTGAGACCATCCGGCACTTTACGCAGACGCCGCCGAAGGGGGAGTTCGTGCTCGTCCTCTCCGGTGCGCCGGAGCAGACCGCGCCCGCGCTCACCGAGACCGAGGCGCTCGACCGTGTCCGCGCGCTGCAGTCCGAGGGGCTGTCCTGCAAGGACGCGTGCAAA
This sequence comes from Oscillospiraceae bacterium, assembly GCA_017459865.1. Next base: position 19,423 of record JAFUCD010000001.1, on the reverse strand, counting down.
CAGGTCGCAAAGGAGACCGGCATGAGCAAGAACACGCTGTACGCGCTGGCAGTCAAGATGTCATAATATATATTATGTAAACATATAGGAATGCAGATGAGCCGCTTCGCGATCGAAGCGGCTCGTTGTATCTTTTACCAGTTTTTCCAGAAGTCGTCGGACTGCTGCTTCGGCGTCTGCCGCTGCTGTTCCTGCGGCTGCTGCGGGGGATAGTATGGCTGTCCGGCGCTGGGCGCGCAATACCCCTGCCCATAGGGGCTTGACGCGGGCGCGTAGAGACGGCTGGACTCGGCGGTGGTGCCGCTCACGTCGCGATAGAAAAAGGTCTTCGCGATGTTCGTGTAGGGCTCCAGCCACAGAAAGCCGATGAACAGCGTCAGAATGCACAGCAGCGCCCAGCCGAGGAAGCTCAGCTCCAGCACGAAGAGCTGCCATTTGTGGCCCTGCATCATCTCCTTGGAACGCTCGATGCATTCGCCGGACTTCATGCCGGGGTTCTCCGCGAGAAGAAAGAACGCCTGCGAATAGCGATAGGCGGCGACGATGCCGGGCACGATCAGCAGCAGCATCCAGCCGAGGATCCGCAGCCCGATGCGCAGCTGCAGCAAAAACGCTTCGCCGAAGACGTCGAAGCCCGAAAACAGGTCCTTGAATTCGACGGGCCTGCCGTCCGCGAGCTTCAGGCAGAACCGCGCGTAGCCGACCTTCAGCGGGCCGCCGATCACGAATGTCACCATGCTGAGCATCCCGGCAAAGGAGGCGATCGCGAGATAGGCGGGGGAGCTCACAAGCTCATAGAGCCGCTGCAGTTGCTCGGGCGTCGCCTCGTCATAGGAGGGGAAGTTGATGTTGACGTTGAACGAGCCGCCGCCGGACAGAATGCCATACACGAACGTCACGAGGATCGCGGTGCCCCAGACATTTTTCAGCACCAGCCGCGCCGCCGCGCGATAATCCCGATTGACAAACGGGGTTCTCATAAACGGACTGTCCATGGTCTGTTTCCTTTCTTTTCAGCCCTGCTCCGTGATCCATGGCAGCAGCTCCTGCCCCTTCACGAGAAAGGCCTTGTCCGCGAGTCGCGCCAGCGGGGCGTCGGAGTGGGAATCGGAATAGAATTCCGCGATCTCCACCTCGGGGTACGCCTCACGCAGACGGCGGACCTTCTCCTCGCCGTGGCAGTTTTCGCCCTCGGTCTCACCGGTGTGCCGGTCCACGCGCGAGGCCAGCAGCCGCAGCCCCAGCCGCCGCGCGGGGACGCCGATCAGGAACTCCGGCGAGGCGGAGATGATGATGTCGTCCGGCTGCATGTGGTCGAGATACCATTGGTTCACGCGCGGGAAGTATTCGTCCCAGAACGCCTCCACCGCGCTGTCGATGTCCGGCACATACCGGAGAAAGCCGTAGAACCGCTCCTTGATGCGTGTTTTCGTGCATTTCTTCAGCCAATATTTCGGCAGCATCGCGACCGTCGCGGGGCCTGCCAGCAGCACCTTCGGAAAGCACTTCACGCACCAGCCGTAGAACGCGACGGTGCTGTCGATGGGGAAGATGGTCTTGTCCCAGTCATATACGTTTACTTTTTCCATTGGACGATGCTCCTTAATATAAGGTTCCGGCGAGCTTCATGTACCCGACGGCGATGCCCTCGCGGATGAAATAGTTCACGCGCATGGCGAGGATGCTCGTCCGCGCCGCGACGCCGATGGGCTTCGCGCCGAGCGCGGCGGCGATCTGCCGCGCCCTGTAGAGATGATATTCGCTCGTCACGATTGCGACGCCGTCCGCCGGGTCGCCGCCGCGGTCGCGGATGATGGCGAAGCTGTTTTCTAAATTCTGCCGTGTCGTTTCGGACCGGTCCTCCTTGAGGATCCGTTCTTCCGCGATGCCGTGCGCCTTCAGCCAGACCGCCATCGCCTCGGCCTCGGAGATCCCCTCGTCGTCGCCCTGCCCGCCGGAGACGATTACGACCGCGTCGGGCCAGGCGTTGAGGTAATCGAGCGCGGCGTTCAGGCGGTCGGCCATCGCGTGGGAGGGCGACGTGCCGTTCACCTTCGCGCCAAGGACGATCAGATAGTCCGCCTCGGGGTCCGCGTCCGTGTGCGCGCCGCGCAGGATCGGCGCTTCGAGGATCGCAAAGCCGATCGCGGCGAGCAGCACCAGCGCGCCGAGGATGAGCTGTCCCGCGCGGGGGAGGCGGGGGAAGAGGAAGATGAGAATGCCGACGCCCGCCATGCCCATGCCGATATACTTTGCCGGGGACGTGACGAAGACTGCCGCGCCGCCCAGCACGAGCAGGATCGCGAGGATCATAGAGATCGGATGCTTCATTCCGCCATCGCCTCCCATTGTTCATATAATGCGTCGAGCTGCGCCTGCACCGCTTCGGATTGCTCGGTCAGCTCCATGAGCTTCTGGTAGTCCGTGGCGTAGGTCTCGCACGCTGCCTGCAGATCGCTTAAGCGCGCCTCGGTCTTTTCGATCTCGCGCTCGAGCCGCTGCAGCTGCTTTTCCGGGCTGGGACCGCGCTTCGGCTTCGGCTCGCGCCTGCGCTCGACGCGTTTTTCCGTCTGCGCGCGCTGCGCCTCTCTGGCGCGATAGGCGCGGTAGCTTTCGAACGTGCCGCGAAAATCCGTGAACTCGCCGTTTTCGAGCGCCCAGATGCGCGTGGCGAATTTTTCGATGAAGTAGCGGTCGTGCGACACGAACAGCAGCGCCTCGTCATAGTCCTCGAGCGCGTCCTCCATCCACTCGCGGCTCGCGATGTCCAGATGGTTCGTCGGCTCGTCGAGGACGAGGAAATTGATCTCGCTGCCCATGAGCATGCAGAGCTTTAAGCGCGAGCGCTCGCCGCCGGAGAGCGCGGACACCGGCTTAAAGACGTCCTCGCCCTGAAAGCCGAAGGCCGCGAGCCGGTCGCGCGCGTCCTGCGGCGTGCACTTGCATTCATACAGCATCGTGTCCACCATCGATCGCGCGTCGTCCTGAAAGCGGACGATCTGCGGCAGGTACGCCGTGCGCACCGTGGGGCCGCGCCGCACCCAGCCCGCGTCGGGCGTTTCGTCGCACATCAGCAGCTTCAGAAACGTGGTCTTGCCCGTGCCGTTGTCGCCGATGAGCGCGATGCGCTCGCCGCCCGTGACGGTCAGACTGATGTCGTGAAACAGCGTCCGTCCGCCGTAGCCCTTCTGCAGGCCCTCGATCACCAGAGCCTCGTCGGCGCGGAACTCGCCCGCCCTGAACTGCGCCTTCAGCCGCCGCTCGGCGGTGGGGCGCTCGGTCTGGGCGAGCTTTTCCATGCGCTTTTCCATGGAAAAGGCGCGCTTGTGCAGCTTGTCGTTGCCCATGAAGGCCCATAGATGGAGCTTTGCCGCGGCCTCGGTGAGCTGCTTGAGCTTCGCCTGATCCTTTTCATATTGCCGGAGCTGCTCGTCGAAACGGCGCTGCCGTTCCACAACGTAGAAGCTGTAGTTGCCGGAGAAAAACTCCGCGACGCCGTGCGTCAGGTCGATCGAGCGCTGCACCACGCGGTCGAGAAAATAGCGGTCGTGGCTGATCACGAGCACTGTGCCCTTGAAGTGCAGCAGATAGTCCTCCAGCCACTCCGTCGCGCGCAGATCGAGATGGTTCGTCGGCTCGTCGAGCAGCAGGATGTCCGTGTCCTCGAGGATCAGACGCGCCAGATTCACGCGCGTCTTCTCGCCGCCGGAGAGACTCTCGAACGGCTGCGCGCGCATCGCGGCGGGGATGTCCAGACCGTTCGCCACGCGGTCGCGCTCAAACTCCGTGTCATAGCCGCCCCGGGTGCGGAATTGCTCCTGCAGGCGGTCGTACTCCGCGAGCAGAGTGGGGCTGTCGTCCGCCGCCATGCGCTCGGCGAGCGCGGTGAGCTTTTCCTCGATGGCGTAGAGCGCGCGGTGCGCGTCGCGCAGCATGTCCTCGGTCGTCCAGCCCTCGGGGTAGACCGGGATCTGGGAGATGAGCCCCAGCCGCCGCCCCGAGGCGATGCTGATCTCGCCGGCGTCCGGCGTCAGCTCTCCGCAGAGCAGCCGGAACAGCGTCGTCTTCCCGCAGCCGTTGCTGCCGAGAATGCCGATCCGCTCGCCGGTGTTCACGTCGAAGTTGACGCCCTTTAAGATGTTTTCGCCCTGCGCGAAGCCCTTGACGAGCCCGCGCACAGATAAGTCGATCATGGTGTTGGTTCCTCTTTGCGTTTGAGCGTGATCGCCCAGAGGGCGTAGCCGACGGCGACGCCGATCAGATTCAAAATGAGATCGTCCACATCACAGTGTCCCAGCAGCGTCACGAGCTGCGTGAGCTCCACGCACACGATCACGAGCGCCGAGACGCACAGCGTCTTCCAGAAGCGCCGCAGCGCCGCGTGCACCCACGGCAGTCCGAAGCCGAGCGGGACGAACATGACGATGTTGCCGAAGAGATTCACGATCGCGGCGCGCCGGTAGCCGGGATAATACCGCAGCAGCCGGTAAAACCGCAGGATCGTGTCGCCGGGGATATAGTTTAAGTTCCGCTGCAGCGTGAGCAGATAGGTGTCCTCCGAGAGCAGCGGTATCCGGTGCTGAAAAAACAGCAGATACAGCATCAGCAGGCAGTACAGCCCGAACACGATGCGGCGAACGGGGTGGTTAGCTTTCATCGGGTGACAGCCTCCTGCAGGACGGCGTTTGCCACCGGTCCCGCGACGCCCAGACCGCCGCCGCCGTTCTCCACGAGCACGACGAAGGCGTAGGGATGCGCGTCATCGAGCAAAAAGCCCGTGAACCACGCGTGCGACGTGCCGTCGCCCACCTCGGCGGTGCCCGTCTTGGCGCAGACGTTCAGCCCCGGGAAGTTCCACGTCCCGTAGTGCGACTGCACGTTGTAGTTCATCAGATCGCGCAGCCGGGCGGCCGTGCTGCCGTCCAACAGCTGCGTGCGGCTGTTTTTGTGTCCGAGCAGGAGCGTCGGCTCCCGGAGCGAGCCGCCCGCGGCGATCGCGCTCACGACCCGTAGCATCGCGTATGGGCAGACCTGGTCCTCAAACTGACCGATGCCCGACCACGCCAGTCCCGGCGTGCCGTCGGCGTCCTTGGTGAAGCTGCCCGCGGCGGTGGTGATGGAGTCGAGCTTCAGCGACTTCGTCAGACCGAGATCCTGGACGTATTTGTTCAGCTTGTCGGAGCCCAGCTCGAGCGTGAGCTCGGCAAAGGCGCAGTTGCAGGAGTTTGCCATCGCGTCCTCGAACGTCTGCACGCCGTGCACGCCCGAGCACGTGACCGCCACGCCCGCCACGTCCACGCTGCCGTTGCAGGTGAAGGTGCGGGAGCTCAGATCCGAGATGTTCTCGATGGCGGCGGTCGCCGTCACGAGCTTGAAGATGGAGCCCGGCGTGAACGTTGCGTTCAGACAACGGTTGATATAGGTGCCGTCCGCCGGCTCCGCCTCGGGATAGGCGGGGTCCATCGTCGGCGAGGACGTCATCACGAGGATCTCGCCCGTCATATAGTTCGACATCAGCACCATGCCCTTGCGCCCGCCGAGCGCCTGCTGCGCCGTCACGCACAGCCCGCTGTCGAGTGTCAGGGCGATCTCCTCGCCCTCGGCGGCATAGGTGCCGGTGATGGGGTTGTAGCCCGCGAGCTTGGAGGAGAACGCGGCGATCGCGCCGGTGCCCACGTGCCCGCTGTAGTCGCCCACGGCGTGGAACGTCGCGCGGCGGACGTTGGCGTCGTCGGCGTAGGTGTGCGCGTCCTCGTCGGCGCTCGCCAGACGCACGCCGTAGCGGTCCGTGAGCGTACCGGTGGCGAGCATGCCGCTGGTATAGAGATTGTCGTTCGCGGCAAAGGTCGCCCATTCGCCGCCGTGGACGATAAAGCGGAAGACATAGACGCCGAGCCCCACGAACAGCAGAGCCGCGACGATCAGCGCCGACATGGCGCGGTGTGTGACCTTGTTCATCTGCGCGCCTCCTTCTCCGGCTTTGCGGCCTTGACGATAAAGCTGCCGCCGCGCCGCGTGTCAGCGGCCTTGATGTAGGCAAGCAAAAACCAGCACGACAGCAGACTCGATCCGCCGCGCGACACGAACGGGAACGTCACGCCCGTGAACGGCAGGATGTCCAGCGAGCCGAACACGTTCAGCGCCACCTGCACCATCATCATCGTCACGGCGGCGCAGCCCGCGATGACATAGTAGCTCGAGCGGTTGCGCGCGGCGTTTTTCACCGTGAACACCGCGAGCCCCACGATCGCGAGGATCGCGCAGATCGCGACGATGAGCCCCAGTTCCTCGCAGATCATCGCCCAGACCATATCGGTGTTGGCGGCGACGATGTTCTTCAGCCAGCCGTTGCCCGCGCCCTGCCCGAACAGACCGCCCGAGGCGGCGGCGGAGAGCGCGCGCGTCTGCTGATAGCCCGCGCCGTTCACGTCCTCCCAGACGTGGCCCCAGGTCAGAAAGCGCTGCGCCACATAGGGCTTCACGCTCAAAACCAGCGTGCCCGCCATCACGGCGGAGGTCACCGCAAGCAGCACGGTCGCAAAGCTGCCCGAGCGCATGAACGCGATGACAAGGAACGTCGCGAAAAACACCAGCGCCGCGCCCATGTCGCCCATCAGCGCGAGCCCGCCGACACACACGGCGGAGAAGCCGATGAAAAACAGGATGCTCTTGGAGCGGAACATCCGCTCGAGCGTCGTCGCGCCGACATAGATGAACGCGACCTTGATCAGCTCCGAGGGCTGGAACGAAAAGCCCCCGAGTGAGATCCAGTTGCGCGCGCCGTTCGTGACCACGCCGAGCACGAGATTCACCGCCAGCAGCGCCAGCGCGACCGCCGCCATCGGCAGACGCAGCGCCTTGACGTGGCTTAAGTCGCGCAGCCACCAGCCGAAGAGGAAAAACATCGTCACGCTCGCGAGCGTCAAAATCACATGGAACGTCAGCTCGTCCGGCGTCGCCGTGCAGCAGACCGCCAGTCCCAGCGTGCATAGGAAAAAGGCGATGGTCTCCGGCTCGAAGCCCGAGCGGTCCATCGACCGGATCAGCAGATAGCACATCCACTCGATCAGCACCAGACCCGCGAAGGCCAGCGCGATCGGGACGAGATGCTCCGCCTCCTTCGACACAGCGAACTCCAGCACCAGCAGGATCTGGATCAGCGTGAGGAAAAACAGCGTCACGCCCGGCGCCACGCGCCAGCCCGCGATCGAGCGGCGCTGCTCCTGCAGCGCGCGGTGCAGCTCCGTGTTCGCGGCAAACTGCAGCGTGTGCGATGAGCACCGCAGCAGATCGCCGTCGTGCAGGGGAGCGGTGGTCTCGATGCGCTTGTTGTTGACGTATGTGCCGCCCTTGCGGCTGAGATTGTGCACCGTCCACTCGCCCTTGTCGCTGCGCGTCACGACCGTGTGCACGCTCGCGATGTCGCGATACGGCAGCTGCACGTCCGACGACCGCGCGCGGCCGATGATGCACTCCCAGTGCAGCAGCGGCTGCACCGTGCCCTCCGGCGAGACGAGATAGCCCCACGTCTCGGGGTCCGCCCGCCCGGCGAGCATCGAGCGCACACAGCGAAACAGCACGATCAGCGCCAGCAGCGGCACCATCACATGCGTCACCGTCATGGCGATGCGTATCAGTTGATCCAAACAAAGCCCTCCTTTCACAGAGCGCAATTCACCATTTTAATGGGAAACTAAATTATACCACATCCACGCGCCTTTGACAACTGCGCTGCGCTGCCCGGCGCGAGAGACGATCGCGACGGCTGTCGTCCCGCAGGCACGGCGCGCAGCCGGTCTGCGGTCAGCGATGCGAGCGCCGCACACGCCTGCGCAGAAGGATCCCGGCGCATAGCCTTGTGTTTCTTTCCAAATTCAGGCGCGGCTTTTTAAGGGATTTTACCAAATATTTATGACAAATTTGTAAATTGGAAATTAAATATTGACATTTTGTGCGAGAAAGATTACAATGCGGTTACAAAATATAGTTATGTGAACCGAAAGGGGCCCCGTTCCATGAAGGTTTTCAATTTTAAGTTCGTCACGACCGCGCTGTTTCTTATGTTAACCTTATTCGCCGCCGGGTGCGCCGCGCAGTCCGGACCCACGCAGCCCTCCGCCCAGCCCGAGACCGGCGGGGAAGAGGCCGCCTTTGCGGAGGTCGCCGGGACCTGGATCCTCGACAACGTCGAAAACGGCGACACCGGCGAGGCGCTCCCGCTGGAGGGCGCCGATCTGCAGTTGCTCGTGCTGAATGCAGACGGCACCGCCGTGATCACCGATGAGGACGGCGAGGAGGAGAGCGCGACCTTCACCGCCGAGGACGGACGGCTCGTGCTCACGGAAGCGGACGACAGCGACAGCGATCTGTATTACTATACCATTGAGGACGGATTTCTCGTGCTCACGGAAGCGGACGAAGATGATCCCCTCCTGATCATGACGTTCCTTTCCGAGCGCGGCTAAAGCTAAAAAGATCCCGCCAACCATTGTGGAAAGTGTCTGACCGACCCAGGTCAGGCACTTTTCTTTTTGGATTGCCCTGCGGGGAAAAAGGCGGTATAATAGGAGCGATTTTGATCAAAAAAGGAGACTGCGTTATGGAATATCGCATCGAGCATGACACGATGGGTGAGGTGCGCGTGCCCGCGGACCGGCTCTGGGGCGCACAGACCCAGCGCAGCTTTGAAAACTTCCGCATCGGGACCGAGCGGATGCCGACGGAGATCGTCCATGCGCTCGCCGCCGTAAAGGAGGCGGCGGCGAACGTCAACGCCCGCCTCGGCACGGTGGACGCGCCGCTTGCCGCCGCCATCGCAGAGGCCGCGCGCGAGGTGCGCGCGGGTTCGCTCGACGCGGAGTTCCCGCTCGTCGTCTGGCAGACCGGCAGCGGCACGCAGACGAACATGAACGTCAACGAGGTCGTCGCCGCGCGCGCCAACGCCATTCTGGGCGAGAAGCGCGTGCATCCGAACGACCATGTCAACCGCTCCCAGAGCTCGAACGACGTCTATCCCGCCGCGATGCACATCGCCGCGCGTCAGGCGGTGGAGCAGCAGGTGCTGCCCGCGCTGGATCGCCTGCACGCCACGCTCCGGCGGCTCTCGCAGGAGTATTCCGGCCTGGTGAAGATCGGCCGCACGCATCTGCAGGACGCGACGCCCCTCACGCTGGGGCAGGAGATCAGCGGCTGGGTCAGCATGCTCGAGCACAGCCGCGAGATGCTCACCGCTGCGCTCAAGCCCCTTGCGGAGCTCGCCCTCGGCGGTACGGCGGTCGGTACGGGTCTGAACGCGCCCGCCGCCTTCGGCGCGGAGGTCGCGGCGGAGCTTTCGGCGCTGCTCGGCACGGAATTCATCACCGCGCCGAACAAGTTCCACGCCCTCACGAGCAAGGACGCCATGGTCTTTGCCCACGGCGCGCTGAAGGGGCTCGCGGCGAATCTGATGAAGATCGCGAACGACGTGCGCTTTCTCGCCTCGGGTCCGCGCTGCGGGCTCGGCGAGCTCATCATTCCCGAAAACGAGCCCGGCTCGTCCATCATGCCGGGCAAGGTGAACCCCACCCAGTGCGAGGCCGTCACGATGGTCGCCGTGCAGGTCATGGGCAACGACGCCGCCATCGGCTTTGCCGCCTCGCAGGGCAACTTTGAGCTGAACGTGTTCATGCCCGTCATCGCGTATAACTTCCTGCAGTCGGCGCGGCTGCTGGGCGATGTGATGGACTCGTTCGACCGCAACTGCGCCTCCGGCATCAAGGCAAACCGCGCCGTCATCGCCGCGCACCTGCGCGATTCGCTCATGCTCGTCACGGCGCTCAACCCGCACATCGGGTATGAAAACGCCGCCGCCATCGCCAAGCGTGCGCACAAGACTGGCATGACGCTGCGCGAGGCAGCGGTCGACCTCGGCATCCTGACGGGTGCGGAATTTGACAAGCTGGTAAAACCCGAAAAAATGGTCAACCCGCTCTGACGAGCCAACCGAAATGCGCGAGGCACATTTCGGTTGGAGGGGACGCACTCCACGGTGTTCTCTTGGACAAAAGTGCGACTTTTGCGAAAAGAGAACACCGTTCCGCGATAAGAGTTTTCCGCGCCACGGCGAAGCCGCGCCGGGAAAACGGATTGAATTTTATTTGCGGCGTGCGCGCCGCAAACTCTGCCGAGGGCTTTTTTATTCAGATTCTTCAACGGAGGTTTTTGATATGGATTACGCAAAGGAATCCCTGCGCCTGCACGGCGAGTGGCAGGGCAAGATCGAAGTCGTCGCCACGGTGCCGGTCGCCTCGAAGGACGATCTGTCGCTGGCGTATACGCCCGGCGTCGCGGCGCCCTGTCTCGAGATCCAGAAGGACCCGGACAAGAGCTATACGCTCACGCGGCGGCACAATCTCTGCGCCGTCATTACGGACGGCTCGGCGGTGCTCGGGCTCGGCGACATCGGACCCGAGGCGGGCATGCCCGTCATGGAGGGCAAGTGCGTCCTCTTCAAGGCCTTCGGCGGCGTGGACGCGTTCCCGCTCTGCATCAAGACCCAGGACGTGGACGAGTTCGTGCGCACGGTGTATCTGCTTTCGGGCAGCTTCGGCGGCGTGAATCTGGAGGACATCGCCGCGCCCCGCTGCTTTGAGATCGAGCGCAAGCTCAAGGAGCTCTGCGACATCCCCATTTTCCACGATGACCAGCACGGCACCGCCGTCATCACGCTCGCGGGGCTGACGAACGCGCTGAAGGTCGTGGGCAAGCGCAGGGAGGACGTGCGTGTCGTCGTCTCCGGCGCGGGCGCCGCCGCCATCAGCATCACGAAGCTCCTGCTCTCCGCAGGGTTTCAGGATGTGACCCTCTGCGACTCCAGGGGCGCGATCTATAAAGGCCGTGACGGACTCAACTGGATCAAGACCGAGATGGCCGAGGTCACGAACCCCGCGCGCCGCGCCGGCTCGCTCGCCGAGGTGCTCCCCGGGGCGGACGTCTTCATCGGCGTGAGCCGCCCGGGGCTGCTCACGAAGGAGATGGTATCGACCATGGCGAAGGACGCGATCGTCTTCGCCTGCGCCAACCCCACGCCCGAGATCTTCCCGGATGATGCAAAGGCGGGCGGCGCGGCGGTGGTCTCCACCGGGCGCAGTGACTACCCGAACCAGATCAATAACGTGCTGGCGTTTCCCGGCATCTTCCGGGGCGCGTTCGATGTGCGCGCGAGCGACATCAACGAGGAGATGAAAATGGCAGCCGCCGCGGCGCTGGCGGATCTCATCTCCGACGATGAGCGCAGCGCGGACTATATCATCCCCAAGGCCTTCGATCCCCGTGTCGGTCCTGCCGTGGCGAAGGCTGTCGCGGAGGCGGCCAGAAAAAGCGGGGTCGCGAGAATTTAAAAATTCTTAACTTTTTGACACTTTCTTGTTTCTTCCTCTTGCACATCGTGTTGTGATTTGCTATAATATACGCCGATCATTTCTGCAACGGAGATGATCGGCGTATTCGCGCGCGGCGCGGTGCGGCTATTTCTCATCGGGCCTCGGCGCTCTGCCGTTGCCCGGGAAAGTGACAATATCAGTATGAGCAAGCTTGGCGAATTTGTTCTCAAGCGGATCAATCCGCTCTTCCCCAAACCGGTGCATCCCTTCAACCGCCGCAACGAGGAGGGGTTTACCTACGCCGACTGGCAGTTTGAGAAGGGCGAGGACACGATCCGCTATTATCTGGATCGATATACGACCGACGAGATGTTCCGGGATAAGCGCGTCGTGGACTTCGGCTGCGGCGAGGGCGGCAAGAGCGTTTACTATGCCGCGCTCGGCGCGCGGGAGGTCATCGGCGTGGACGTCGTGCCGGAGTATGCGCCGCGCGCGGCGGCGTTTGCCGAGAAGAAGGGCATCGACTGCTTCCGCTTTCTGCTGTGCGATGCGACGCATCTGCCGCTGGAGTCGGAGTCGATCGACACCGTCATCATGAACGACTTTTTCGAGCACGTCTCCGATCCCGAGGGCGCGCTGCGCGAGGCGCTGCGGATCCTGAAGCCCGGCGGGCGTGTGTTTTTCAACTTCCCGCCGTACTACCATCCCTTCGGCGCGCATCTGTCCGACGCGATCTATGTGCCGTGGGTCCACATGTTCTTCTCCGAACAGACGATGATCAACGTCTATTGCGACGCCGTGCGTGATCTCCCCGACGGCGCGGAGCGCATCGCCCTGCGCTTCTCCGAGGGGGAGGACGGCAGGCAGCACATCACATATATCAACAAGATGACGATCAAGCGCTTCGAGGGCATCATCCGCCGCCTCGGTCTCACGCCCGAGTTCTGCGAGATCACGCCCCTGCGCCCGTTCTTCTCTCTGCTCGCCAAATTCAGACCCCTGCGCGAGCCGCTGAACAAAATGGTCACCTGCGTGCTGAAAAAGGCATAACAACAACATAACAAAATAACAGAGCAGTCCGTGCGGTCCGGACTGCTCTGTTTGTTGCTTCAGGGCTTCTCGGGCGGCTTGCCGCCGGAGGGCGGGGTGCCGCCCTTGCCGCCGGACGGGGGCTCGCCCATCTCGCCGGAGGGAGGCTCGCCCATGTCGCCGTGGCCGCCCTCGCTCACCGTGACCTCGATCGCGGCGCCGGTGCTGGCGGTGCCGGCGGTGTAGGCCTCGCCGTTTACATACAGCGTGTGCCCGTTTAAGTCGATGCTGTCGGCGTCACAGGTGAGGCTCGTGATGTAGCTGTCCGCGGTCAGCGTCCATTTCGCGCCGCCCGTGAGCTCCACATAGACCTCGCCCGCCGCGCCGTCGGGATCGATGCTGCCGGTAAAGGCGCTGCCCTCGGTGAGATAGAGGTTCAGGTTCGACACGTCGTCGACGAGCATGTCGCCGTCGATGGTCTGGTTCGCTGCGTTCAGCGTGACCTGACCGCCGTTGGAGCCCTCGCTGCCCCAGCCGGCCGCCGCCGCGCGGAGGAACACCCCGCCGCCCTCGTTCACGATCTCCGCGCCGGAGAGCGTGATCGTCGCGACGGTGTTGTTCACGAAGAAGACGTCCCCGTTCAGATTCTTGAGCGTGCCGCCCTCCATCGTGAAGGCGGAGGTCCCGGCGTCCGCGTCGCCGGACATGGACTGATAGAGCATCACGGCCTGATACCAGTCGGACTTGTCGCTGTTCTTGGTGGTGTTGCTCGCCGTGAGGTCGACGTTTTTCAGCGTCACGCTGTTCTTGCCCTCGACCACGACGCCCTGCGAGGCGGTGGACTTAAGCCGCGCGTCGGAGACGGTGATGTCCGCGGTGGAGTAGATGACAGGGGAACCGGTGCCGTCGGTCGTGTAGCTGCCGCCGGTCACGTTCACGGTACCGCCGCCCCGGTCAGAGCGGATCGCGGCGGAGGAGTTGCCGGTGGTGTGGATCGTGAGATTTGCTGCGTTCATCGTGCTGCCGCCCGTGGTCATCAGACCGCCGGAGCAGTTGCCGCGCGTCTCGATCACGCTGTCGGAGATGTTCACGGTCGTGCCCTCGCCGTAGCTGAACACGGCGTTCGCGTGCGTTCCGTCTGTCGACACAAGGATCTCGCTTAAGTCCAGCGTCGCGCCGTTCGCGGCGAAGATCGCGCTGTTCTCGCCGTAAAAGTCCGCCTCGTCGCCGTCAGCCTCGCCGGTCTTGTTCACGGCGATGTTGGCGTAGCTCGCGTCCTCGCCGTCGGCGGTGATCACGTGCTCGCCGTCAGCGTCGCTCTCCAGCGTCTCGTTGACCGTGATATCATCTGCGCTCAGATAGGTGCCATCTGCGGCGGCGACCTCCGCGACAGGCGCTGCGGAGGCGTCAGATCCTGTCGTGTCTGCGCTGCAGCCGGTCAGCGCCAATGCCAAAAGCAGCGTGCAGCCGGTCGCCGCGGCGATCCATTTGCGCCCGGTCTGTTTCATGGTCGATCATCCTTTCGTTTCTGTCGTTGCCATGAGGATACGCCCCCGAGCTTAAACGAAAATAAAAACCGGGAACACGCCTGAAAAAAGCGCGTTCCCGGTTCTCTGCATCCGGATCAGAGCTCGATGCTGCCCGCCTCCTCGCCGTTGACAACGACGTAAACGCGGTTGTCCTCGGGCTTGATATAGAGGTTGACCTCCTTGACCTCGCTGCCGGTCCAGTTGGCCTTCGCCTGCTCGACCATCTCGGCGACGGTGATCTCCTTGCCGCCGAGCTGCAGCACGGTGTTCACGACGGGGGCCTTCGGCGCGGCCTTCTTCGCGGCGGGCTTTTTGGCAGCGGGCTTCTTCGCGGCAGCCTTCTTGGCGGCGGTGTCGGCCTTGGCGACGGCCTTCTTGGCGGCGGTGTCAGCCTTGGCGGCGACTTCCTTCGCAGCGGACTCGGCCTTCGCGGCGGTCGCCTTGGCGGCGGTATCGGCCTTTGCGGCGACTTCCTTCACGGCGGACTCAGCCTTTGCGGCGGCTTCCTTGACGGTGGTCTTGGTATCCTTTTTCATGGTGGTTTCTCCTTTTCGGTCTGGGGAAGCGCGTGCGGAGCGAGCGGTACAGGTTGCCTTTTGGCATGAGATAGTGGATGGGATGCCTCCCGGCATCGCCCGGCGACTGGCGGCTTCCGATGATTGTGACTGCGCTGCGGTGCGCATCCCGTGTGCTCCGCAGCATCCACATCATAGCACTTTGCGTTCGCAGGCGCAAGCAGCCCGCGCCAAATTCTACCTGTGGCACATCGATCGCGATGCCTCTGCAACCGAATTTGTGAGTTATAACCAAAACAAAAGACTTCAATTATACAGATTCGACAAAAAATGAGAGAACGAAGTCAGAGCTGCTTCGTGTTGACACATAGTCTAATAGAATGATAAAATGTATAAGCAAAATACCTGTTGTCTACACGGGTGAAGAGAAAATCGGAGGAAGAATATGACAAAGAACAATACAAAAACTTTCGGTCTCGTGACGGGCGTTCTGGCCGTGCTGGTGATCCTGCTGCGCATCATCTTTTATTTTCGTGTGCGTCGATTTGGAGGGGAAGCCGGCTTTCTGTACCTGATCTATGTGGTTGGCTTCGCCGCAATCGCGTTTGCTGCGTTTACGGACCGCAGAGACTATGTTGCTCCGGCAGGCTTTGCTGCCCTCGGCTTGCTGAGACTGATCACATTGGTGACCGGCTTTTTCAGACGCACCTTTGCGACTGTTATCGTTATGCCGACCGCCTCCAGTTTCTTTGCAGTGCTGGGCTATTTCGCCGCGGCGTTTGTTTTGCTCGCGTTGTTTACGGATCTGGTGCCCACGGCGAAGGAGCTGTGTAAAAAGGTATGGTTCGTTCCGGCGATCCTGCTGGCAATTGCCGGGATAGCGACCTTTGTGCAGTATTATCATGGACAGACCAGCAATTACTATTATTCCAGACCAACGATCATCGAGGTTACCGGCAGATTTCTGGGTTTTAATTTCGGCGCTCTGCAGATCGGAACGTTCGTTGCGCTGCTTGCGGGTCTCTGGGCTTTCTCATCGGTCGAGCCGGAGCGCGTCGTGGCTTCGGTCGGCAGCGCGGCTCCTGCAGGCGCTGCAGCGCCTGTTGGCGATACCAGAACTGCCGGCGGTGCGGCTCCGGTCGGGGGAGAGGGGTTCTATTCGCTCACGACGCACATCCTGCTCCTGCTGCTGACGTGCGGCATCTGGTATTACATCTGGATCTATCGTACCACAGAGTATCTCAACCGCACACCGGGCGAAGCGCCCCGGAGCACGACGACAGAGCTGCTGCTGTGCATGTTCGTGCCGTTTTACCTGATTTTCTGGGTCTACAAGAGCGCACAGCGCATCGATAAGCTCGCCGCCGCGAACGGCGTGCAGTCGGACATCAGCACGCTTTGCCTGATCCTCGCGATCTTTATCGGCATCGTGCCGCCGATCATCATGCAGGATAAGATCAACGCGATCGCGGGCGCGTCCTCGTCTGCCGGAGCGGCTGCTCCGCGGGCGGCCGCCCAGGCGCAGTATCCGCAGCAGCAGTATGCCGCTCCCCAGCCCGCGCCGGTACAGCCCCAGCCCGCGTCGGTGCGGCCTCAGCCCGCGTCGGTACAGCCTCAGCCCGCACCGGCACAGCCGAGCGTGGCCGATCAGTTGACGCAGTACAAGCAGCTGCTTGATTCCGGCGCGATCACGCAGGAGGAATACGACGCGGTGAAGCAGCGTCTGCTCGGCCTGTGAGGATCTGAAACTGTATAAAAGCAACAGTATGCCCCGCATCCTTGTGCGATGCGGGGCATATTGCGTGGAAGGAGATCACTTTGCGTGCACGTCGATGAACTCCGCGCGAAGCTTGGAATAGAGGATCTTCTGGCTGCTGTAAAGACCGAAATAGCCCGAGAGCATATAGGCGATGCCGCAGGCGAGCGCGAAACAGATCAGCGCGCCGGAGCCGAAGAGCTCCACGCTGAGAACGATGGAGGCGAGCGGGCAGTTCACCGCGCCGCAGAACACGCACACGAGCCCCAGCGCCGCGGCAAAGCCCGCCGGGATGCCCAGCAGCGGTCCCGCCACGCAGCCGAGCGTCGCGCCGATGAAGAACGTCGGCACGACCTCGCCGCCCTTGAAGCCGCAGCCGATCGTGATCGCGGTGAAGATGAGCTTCAGAAGAAATGCCTCGGGCGCGGCCTTCCCGGACTCGATCGCGGCGGTGATGATCTCCATACCCGCGCCGTTGTAGTCCGTCCTGCCGACGAGCAGCGTCAGCCCCACGATCGCCGCGCCGCCGAGGATGATGCGCAGATAGTCGTTCGGGATGCGCTTTACGAGCGCGTGCTCCGTGCCGTGCATCGTGATGCAGAAGAGGATGCTCATGATCGAGCAGAGGATCGCGAGCCCCGCCACGCGCAGCAGGAGCATCGGCTCCGCCGCCGGAAGCGCCACGACAAAGCGCGTCGGCGCGATGCCGCACATTGTCGAGATGCCGAAGGCCGTGACCGCCGCCACCGTGCAGGGCACGAGCGCGGAATAGTAAAACACGCCCACGCTGATGACCTCCAGCGCGAAGATCGTCGCCGTCAGCGGCGTGCCAAACAGCGCCGCGAACACCGCGCTCATGCCGCACAGCGTCGCGATGCGCATGTCCTTGGCGTCCAGATGCGCGATCCTGCCGATGTAACAGCCGAGACTGCCGCCGATCTGCAGCGCCGCGCCCTCGCGCCCCGCGCTGCCGCCGAACAGATGCGTCATCACGGTCGCAAAGTAGATGCACGGCACGAGCAGCAGCGGCACATCGTCGCCGAAGTGGATCGAATCGATGATGGCGTTCGTGTTCTCGTTCTGCATCCGGCAGATCCGGTACATCACCGCGACGGCGACGCCGCCCACCGGCAGCAGCCAGAGCAGCCACGGGTACATCCCGCGCAGCTCTGCCGCCCATTGGACGCTCACGTGGAACATCGAGCCGACCGCCCCGCCGACAGCGCCTGTGACGAGCGCGATCAGCAGCCATTTGAGAAACGTGACCGTCGTCTCCGCCGCCGACAGCGCCTCGCGCCGCACCTCCTGCTTGACCTCGTCCAAGACCTCGGCTCCATCATTGATGAGCTTCATTTGCGCACCCCTTGTCGGTCGAATTTCGACCCTATTCTATAAGAAAGGGCGGACGTTTGCAACATTTTTCCCGTCCGCACCGCATTTTTGCGAAACTTTCCCGCGACCCCTTGATTTTTTTCCTCGCTTTCGGTATAATCACATATGCTGTGCCCCGCACGGCGAAAAACGAATCCGGAAGCGTATCGAAGTGGTCATAACGGGCCTGACTCGAAAGCACGAAAGGATTTGATCGGAACGTCCGGGAAAAACCGTTGATTTTCAATGGTTTGCGGGTCGTTTGGATTCGGCTGATTGTTTCGCTCTTGCCTGTTTTTCTTGCCGAGTGTTTTTCCAAGCAAAAAACGCTTGAAATTTTGACCGTTTCGTTTTAACATTTGAATACATGGAGAGTTGTCCGAGTGGTCGAAGGTGCAGCACTCGAAATGCTGTAGGCCGAAAGGCCTCTAGGGTTCGAATCCCTAACTCTCCGCCATAAAAGAACGGTAATTTTGATAGAATTGCCGTTCTTTTCTTTTTGTGATAGAATGCTTTGAGTAGACGAGGCCGAGAGCCTGTCTGCAATGCTGGATGATGACTGGTAAACAGACAAATAAATCGGAGTTTGTTGAACCAGACAATGATGTCTAATCGATGGGATGCGGCATTTTCTCGCTTTGTGTCGTGTCCGAATGATTAGACTGGCGTTAAAATGACTGCGAAAGGAGGAAAACCCGGTGGATCAGATTAAGATCGGCGCGTTCCTGAAAACACTCAGGAAGGAAAAGAATTTGACACAGGAGCAAGCAGCGGAACAGTTAGGCGTTTCCAATCGGACAGTGTCCCGTTGGGAGACAGGAACGAATATGCCCGACATTGGTCTTCTGCTGGAAATTGCCGAACTATACGGCGTCAGTATTCCGGAATTGATCGACGGAGAAAGGAAAAGCGAGAAAATGAATGAAGAAGCAAAAGAAATCGCCAGTAGAATGTCTGACTATGCAGAATCGGAAAAAACAACGATTCTAAAAAACATCAAGACGGAAAGCCTGCTGGGCGTCTGCGCGCTGGTTGTGCTGATGATTTTCGAACTATTGGGTATCCGTTCTTCCAGCCAGCTGACTGAAGCCGTTTTTCTTTACTGCCAGGTATTTGTATATGTATCGGTAGTGATGGTTTTCTTCCATGCTTCAGGATTGCTGTATAAATTCAAGCGTGGAGACAGGGAAAGCAGCTTGCCAAAGCCATTCCTTTTCTTGATTGCTTTGGCTGCTGCCGCTGCAGTTGCATCTGGAATCTGGTTTCTGGTTTCGTTGATTGGCGGATAAACCCCGGGAGGTAAATGGTTATGGTTAAGATCTGCAAAGACTGCGGGAGAAAATGTGACCTGTCAGAAAAGAAATGCCCTGTGTGCGGGGGAAAACTGAAAAAGCAATTCACGGAAGAGGAATTAAAGGAAATCCAAAAGCAGAACGACGATATGGCTGTGATCAATACCTTGCTGATGTAGATTCGGGTTAGCGGGATTTGAAGATATGAGAGCAAAGAAAAAGAGAGTCTTACTGTTTATCACAATATTGCTCATACTTGCGGCGGTTGTTGCGGCTGTGTTTCAGTTTACCCGATTCGGCTATCTGAAGACCGTTCCTTACCGATCAGCTTTTACGGAAATCGCTTCTCACGTCTATATCAACCGAAATTATGCAGGGGATCGGAAAGAGCTTCTTGAGATGATCGAACAGGCCAAGGATCGTGTCAGGACATTTTTCGGGGACGTGCGCTTTCAGGATGAGACGATCTTCATCATCTGTGACGACGATAAGCTGACGCGGAAGCTTGGCGAAGATCACGGCACTGTCATCCTTTATTTTCCCTCCGAAACGTACTATATCTGTATTTCTG
>JAFUCD010000026.1 GCA_017459865.1 Oscillospiraceae bacterium | reverse complement strand
CGCAGTCGCCGATATGTTTGCTGTGCAAACAGCAAATCGCTTGAAAACCAGAGGTTTTCAAGCGATTTGCGGCGACGATGGATTTGACTCGAGGCGGGCCTTGCCCCCTCGAGCTCCCCCGCTGCTCTGTTTCGTGGGCCATCAGCATAGTTTTTTGACAGTCTCAACCGCCTCCTTTTCCGATCGTGTTGGAAAAGGAGGCGTCCATTGTGTATTTGGCCGTTACAGCGCCAGCCCCATTGTTTCGTTTCGGAAGAGGCGCGCGTCCATCTCCTTCAAGTCCGGGCTGATCGCGGGCGTGAACTCCATGTGCGCGAGGATGTCACGCTCCAGGTCCGCGCCGGGCGCGATCTCGAAGAGCTCCAGCCCGCTGTCCGTGAGCCGGAACACAGCGCGCTCCGTCACGACGAGCACGCGTTTGCCCGTGCGCGCGGCGTAGGCACCGGAGAACGTGACCTGCTCGACCTTGTTTTTGAACTTCACGGCGCGCCCCTCCTGCAGGAGGCTCCAGCGCCCGCCCTCGTAGCTCGTTTTCAAGCCTCCGGCGGTGAACGTGCCGACGAAGATCACGGTCTTGGTGTTCTGCGCGATGTTGATAAACCCGCCGGGGCCGGTCACGCGCCCGCCGAATTTCGAGACATTCACGTTCCCGTGCCGGTCGATCTCCGCGAGTCCCAGCACCGCCATGTCCAGCCCGCCGCCGTCATAGACGTTCAGGATGTCCGGCATCTTGTAGATCGCCTCGGGGTTCACGCTGCCGCCGAGCCCCAGCCCGCCGAGCGGCACGCCGCCGAGGACGCCGGACTCGATCGAGAGCGTGAAGCGGTCGGAGAGGCCTTCCTCCGCCGCGACCGCCGCGACGGCGTCCGGCATGCCGATGCCGAGGTTGATGAGCATGTCGGAGCGCAGCTCCAGCGCCGCGCGTCTGCCGCAGACCTTGCGGTCATTGAGTGCCATGGGCGCGACCGCGCCGCGCGGGGCTCTTGTCTCGCCGCACACCGCGGGGCGAAATTCGTCCGTGTCGTAGCCCTGGATGTGGTTTTCCGGGCGCGCCTTCACGATATAGTCCACCATGAAGTGGTGGAGCTTCACGGTGCGTGGATCGAAGTCCCGGTCCACGACGTCCTCCACCTGCACGATCACGACGCCGCCGTTCGCGTGCGCGGCCTCGGCGGCCTCCAGCTGCTCCGCCTGCAGCGCCTCGTGGTCGAGCGTGATGTTGCCCTTCTTATCGGCGTAGGTGCCGCGGATGACACACACGTCCACCGGGATCGTGGGATAGAAAAGGCAGTCCTCGCCGTTGACGTTCATCAGCTGCACGACGTCCGCACCCTGCTCGCGGGTGACGGCGTTCGCCTTGCTCCCTTCGAGCCGCGGGTCGGCGAAGGTCTCCAGCCCGCAGCGCGTGAGCACGCCGGGCTTGTTCGACGCCGCCGCACGCAGCAGCTCCGTGATCGTGCCGAGCGGCACCATGTAGGCAAGGCAGCGGTTTTCCTCGATGAGCTTCGCCGTCGCGGGCTCGAGCCCCACGTGCGAGCAGACGATCCGCCGCACCAAGCCCTCCACCGCGATGCGGCTGCCGCCGCGCTGCGCCTTGTCGCCGACGCTCACGCCCTTCAGGAGCGTGAGATCCTTCGGGTGCCCCGTCTCTTCAAACCGCTCGCGGATGCCGATCAGCAGCTCGTCGGGGCTTCCGAAGCCGCAGAAGCCGCCCATGGCGAGCGTCGCGCCGTCCGGGATGAGATTTGCCGCCTCGCGGGCGGTGATGACTTTGCTCATGCTTCATTCGCTCCTTCTTGCGAGCCCCAGAAGTTGCGCTCCTGCGCCTCGCGGTACCATTCGATGTATTTGTCGGGCTTCCAGTCGCCCTTGCCGATGCCGCCTGCCCATACGCAGTCGAGAAAGCTGTGACGCGTGCCGGAGAGATCGATGACCGCCGACCGGACGCCGCTTTCGTCCGCGCCCTCGGCGAGGAAGGGTTCGCCCGCGTAGTAATGCTCGTGCGTCATGGTGGTCGAGGGGCCGATGATGCTGCTCCCACCCATGAACCAGCTCGTCACGTCGCGCCCGCAGAGGTTGGACGTGGCGATGAACATATTGTTGTTCACGACGTTGTAGCGCAGGCAGAGGTTGCCGAGATAGCCGCCCGCGCCGGGGGACTCCAGTGTGCAGATCGCGGTGCAGTTGATGAAAAGTCTTGCGCCCATCGCGCGGGCATAGCGCGTGATCTCGGGATAGCAGTAAAAATCATAGCAGATGCCGACGCCCACGGGACCCCACGGCGTATCGAACAGGAAGGGCTTCTCGCCCGGGTCCGCCCAAAGGCCCTCCGCGAAGGGCAGATGGATCTTCCGGCAGACGCCGATCACGCCCTCCGGCCCGCAGACCGCGGCGGCGTTGTAGACCTTGTCAGGGTCGTCCGGGTCGCGCTCGGCCATGCCGAACACGGCGTACATGTCGTATTTTTTCGTCAGCGCGCAGACGGCGTCGGTCGTCGGACCGGGCACGGTCTCGGCGAGACGGCGCTGCATACGATCCTCGCGCGGCACGTCCTCGGGCTCGATGTCGTAACCCGTGAGCGCCGTCTCCGGGAAGACGATCATCTGCACGCCCTGCCGTCCGGCGGCCTCGATGGTCTCGCAGATGCGCTTGCGGTTGGCGGCCTTGTCGCCCCAGACCGGAGCGAAGTTCACGACCGCGAGATTTAAGATATCATGCATACTATAGCCCTCTTTCTTCACAAAAGCAACTCCCCGGACATGGGTAGCAGGCATGGCCGGGGAGCGAATGGGTATTTCCTTATTCTTCGCAGTCCTGCAGCGCGTCATATTTCACCGGCGCGGTGGCGTCCGGGCCGATGAACTGCGCGACGCTGCGCGGCGTGCGGTCGACGGTCATGGTGAGCGTCTTGTTGGAGTAGTGTCCGGCGGGATCGATCTGATACTTGCAGTCCACGATCTTCTCCAGATCGATGTCGGCATAGACCAGACCCTCAAAATCGCGCGGCATCTTCTCCGTCAGCCGCTTGCCGTTCGGCGCGAAGATCGCCGCGTTGCCGCCGCCGAACTGCACAAAGGCGGAGTACGGGGGCAGGTGGCCCATCTTCTCGTCGATGTCGTCGGTGTGGATGAGCGTCGACTGCAGCACATAGCTCTGTGTCGCAAGGGCATAGAACTGCGAGGCGACCTCGTTGGGCGGCTCGGAGGTGAGCGCCTCATCGCCCGGCACGAAGCACGGCCAGGACGCGACATGGACCTGCTCGTTCTGCGAGCACATCGCCTGGATGTTCAGCGGGATCCAGTGCTCCCAGCACTGCAGGCCGCCGAGTCTGCCGAGCTCGGTGTCGAAAACGGGCATCATGCTCGCCTCGCCGTCGCCCCAGATCAGACGCTCGCCGCCGGAGGGCTTCATCTTGCGGTGCTTGCCGATGAGATCGCCCGCGGGGTTGAACCAGAGCTGCGTGAGATACAGCGAGCCGCCTTCCTTTTCAGAAACGGAGATGCAGACATAGATGCGGTTCTCGCGTGCCGCGGCGCTGAGCTTCTTTACGATGGGGCCGGGGATCTCGACCGCGTTTTCAAACAGCTTCTGCTGCAGCAGCGAGCCGGAAACGGGATCCGTCAGCCAGATCCACCAGGGATAGCCGGGAATGAAGCCCTCGGGGAAGCCGATGAGCTTCGCGCCGTTTGCCGCCGCCTCTTCGATGAGCTTCACGGCCTTGTCGGCGGTCGCCTCGGCGTCGAGGAACACGGGCGCTGCCTGCACGGCGGCAGCCTTGTACTTCGGGTAGCTTTTCATTTTGATTCCTCCTGTTTCGATCAAAGGGGGCTCTCTTTTACTCTGCGGCGAGCTTGTTCAGCAGCGCCCAGCGCGCGTCGACCAGAGACTGGATCGAGGCGATCTCGGTCTCGGTGAGCTTCTTGAACTTGCCGATGCCCTTTACGAACTCGGCGATCGTGATGGGCTTGCGGTTGGGCGTGAGCTTGAACACGCCCTTGTCGCATTCCCAAACGGGGCAGAGATTCGCGGCGACGGCTTTCTTTGCCACCTCGATGCTCTGGTCGGGGGCAAACTTCCAGCCCGTCGGGCAGGGGGAGAACACATGCAGATAGGCAAAGCCGCGCTTGCTGGCCTCCAGACCCTTCTGGATCTTAGCCACGAGGTCCGCCATGTTGGAGGGGCTCGCCGTGGCGCAGTATTCCACATTGTGCATCGCCATGATGAGCGGCAGATATTTCTGCTGCTGTTCCTTGCCGTTGATCGCAGCGCCAGCCGGGGTGGTGGAGGTGCTGGAGCCGAGGGACGTGGTCGAGGACCGCTGGTAGCCTGTGTTCATGTAGCCCTCGTTGTCATAACAGACATAGAGCATCTTCGTGCCGCGCTCGGCAGCGCCCGAAAGGCTCTGGAAGCCGCAGTCGGCGGTCGCGCCGTCGCCCGCGATGGCGACGATGTTCACGTCGGGGCGTCCCTTGCGCTGATACATCTCGCTCACGCCGGACATGAAGGACGCGGTGTTGTCGAGCAGCGTGATGTGGATGGGAGCGGTGCAGCCGTTCATGAAGTTCCAGCCGTCCACGCCCGCGCCTGCCATGCAGCCGGGAGGCACGGCGAACACGCTGTTATTGCCCGCGATCTGCATCACACGGCGGAGGATCAGCTCGCCGCCGCAGCCCTGACACGCGGAGGAGCCGGGCGTCATGACATTCTGGGTCTCTTTCAAAACATCGATGTAAGACATGATCCGTACCTCCTCAGTCATTCATGAGCCAGAGCG
Source organism: Oscillospiraceae bacterium (assembly GCA_017459865.1). The sequence continues at coordinate 25,421 of JAFUCD010000026.1, read as the reverse complement.
TTTCCGCTTCACCCGGCTCGTTTTTGATCGCTTCGAGCTTGTCGATCACCTGCAGCATGTGGCCGTAGGAGAGATCCGCGCCGCCGAGGCCGCCGATGGCGGAGAAGCTGGCGTATTTCTCGTCGGCGTCCGCGACGGCGGACTTGGCTTCCATGTACATGGGGCCGCGGCTCCAGCCGAAGGAGACGCTGCGGTCGACGACCGCGAAAGCCTTCTTGCCCTTGAGGGCGGCGGCGATACGCTTGGCGGGGAACGGGCGGACGAAGCGCAGCTTGATGAGCCCCGCCTTCACGCCCTTCTCGCGCGCGGCGTCCACGGCGTCCTTGCCGGTGCCGGACATGCCGCCGATCGTGACGAGCACGACCTCGGCGTCGTCCGTGCGGTATTCTTCGATCGCGCCGCCGTAGCTGCGTCCGAACTGCGCGGCGAATTTTTTGTCGACCTCTTCAATGACGTCGAGGGCTGCCGCCATCGCGTCGAGGTGGCTCTTGCGGTAGTGCATCATCAGCTCGCCCGGCGTGAGCGGGTCGAGCGCCGCGGGCTGGCCGGGATCGAGATAGGTCTTGCCTGCGTAAGCGGGCAGGAACGCGTCGGCTTCCTCCTGCGTCGGCACGTCCAGACCTTCGATGAGGTGGGAGCTGTAAAAGCCGTCGTAGCAGACGTTCACCGGCAGCTGTACGCGCGGATCCTCCGCGATCATATAGGCCTGCAGCATCATGTCGAGGATCTCCTGGTTCGATTCGCAGAACATCTGGATCCAGCCCGCCTCGCGCACGCTCATCGCGTCCTGCTGGCCGCTCCAGATCGTCTCGGGGCTGGTCATCTCGCGCGTCGCGAGCGCCATCACCATCGGGATGCGCAGCGTGGACATGCGGAAGTAGGGCTCATACATCAGCGCGAGTCCCTGCGCGCTCGTCGCGGTGAACACGCGTCCGCCCGCGGCGGCAGCGCCCTGCACCACGCTCATGGCGGAGTGCTCGGACTCGACCTGCACGAAGTTGGAATCGAGCTTGCCGTTATACACCATCCCGGCCAGGCCCCCCACGACGGAGGACTGCGGCGTGATGGGATAGGCGGCGATCAGATCGGGGCGGCAGAGCGCAGCGCCCGTGTAAGCGGCGGTATTGCCGGTCATTGCAACTGTTTTGCCCATTTCACTTGACCTCCTGTTCCATGTTGATGGCCTGCTTGGGACACTCCGCGGCGCAGATACCGCAGCCCTTGCAGTAGTCGTAGGAGATCAGGATCTCCTTGCCGTCGGCATAAATGGAGTTTACCGGGCAGTAGCCCATGCAGATGCCGCAGTTGATACATTTTTCCTTGTCCATCACAGGACGGACAATGCGCCATGCGGCGGTGTCCAGAACATACATCCCGTCGTTGCCGAGCGGAGTCACAAATCTCTCGTTCATGCCTGCGCCTCCTTTTTCGTAATGACGACCGAATCGAAAGCGGTCTGGGCGGCGGTGCGGTTCGCCTCGCCGAACGCGGCGGCGATCTCGTCGAAGAGCGCGTCCTTTGCGACCAGATCCGTCACCTTTGCCAGCGCGCCGAGCATCGAGGTGTTCGGCATGTTGCGCCCGAAGAGCTGCTCGGAAATGCCTGTCGCGTCCACGATCGCGATCTCGCCCGCCTGTGCGGGAATGCCGAGCGCCTCAGCGGATTTGGTGGAGTTGATGATCACGGTGCCGCCTTCCTTGAGCCCCGCGTAGGTCGCCGGGAGCTTCACGAGCGTGTCGTCGAAGATGAGCAGGATGTCCGGCTCATAGACCTGGGTCTTGCGGCGGATGGGCTCCTTCGACAGCCGCAGGAAGCCGAACACCGGCGAGCCCTTGCGCTCGACGCCGAAGAAGGGGATGAACTGGCCGTGTGTGCCCGCCTTGACGGCGGCCTTGACCACGATGTGCGACGCCTTGACGACGCCCTGCCCGCCGCGGCCATGCAGACGAATTTCTTTCATACGATACCTCCACGTTTCTTTATACTGAAACTGCTGTTTCGATATATAAAACCTCTTGCTACAAATTATACAATATGATGGTAAATTGTCAATATACTGCAAGAAAAATAGCAGGTTTCACAACCTGCGTTTCGTATGTTGACACAATTGTTTCAGCCCGGTATAATGCAATAAAACAATATCCGCGTGGAGGGATGCAAAATGAACAATGACGCGATCCAGGCGCCGGACGAGCGGTACATTTTGAGCTCGGTCGACAGCGCGCTCTCTATCCTGAATCTGTTCTTTGAGCACGAAGAGCTGGGCGCGACGGAGGTCGGCAAGCTGATCGGCGTGAGCCGCTCGACGGCGTTCCGCTTCATGGTCACGCTGGAGCGGCGGGGCTATGTCACGAAGACCGCCTCCGGGAAATACCGGCTGGGGCTGAACCTGTTCAGTCTCGGCATGCTGGCGTATAACCGCATGGAGCTGGTGAGTCTGGTGCACCCGTATCTGGTGGAGCTCGCTGCCGAGAGCGGAGAGACGAGCCACATCGCCATCATGAGCGACGGACTGCACGTTGTGTTCATCGACCGCGCCCTCGGCACGAGCGCTTTGAAGATGGACACCGCCATCGGCTACACGCAGCTTGCGCACTGCACCGCGACCGGCAAGGCGATCCTCGCGCACCAGTCGGAGCAGACGCTGAACCAGTATCTGCGCCGCGTGACCTTCCCGCGCATCGCCCCGGGGTCGATCCCGGACGCGCGGACGCTCCTGCGCCGTCTCGACGAGGTGCGCAGGCAGGGCTACGCCTCCGACGACGAGGAGGCGGAGGTCGGGCTGACGTGCTACGGCATGCCGCTGCTCGACGCGACGGGACGCGCCTACGCCGCCATCAGCATCTCGGGCCCCACGACGCGCATGACCCAGCGCCGCGAGCAGCATCTGGAGCGCATCGCGCAGGCGGTGAAGGAGATCTCAAAAACCGTGGTATAAAGTAACAACGGGCGGATATCATCCGTCCGTTGCTTCTTTATCCGCCGCCTCGCGCGGCTACAAAGTGTGTTATGCAATTCTCACCGTGATTACCATGCGGCGATCAACTGTGCGCGCCGGATTTCGGCTTCATCGTGATCACGTGGATCGGGCAGTTGACTGCACAGATACCGCAGCCGATACATTTGTTATAGTTGATCCGCATCGTCTTTCCGTCAACATAGATGACGCCCATGGGACAATGCTCCCTGCACACGCCGCATTCGGTGCATTTCCGCTTGTCCATGATCGGGCGGACGACACGCCATCGCAAGCTGTCAGAATCATACATCCCGCCGCCGCCCGCGGGCGCGGTACCGTGATCGCACATCAAAGATCTCCCCTTATTATATTTCCACGTTCACCGCGTCGGTGATGTGGCTCTTGGTATACAGCAGCACCTCGTCGCCCTCGCGGAGGATGAAGTCGCCGCGCGGCACCAGCATCGTGCCCCGGCGGCGGATCATGACGATGATCGTCTGCCGCGAGATATCCAGATCCCGGATCGCGACGCCGTTCCACGGACTCTGACGGCGCAGCACGACCTCCTTGAGGTCGATGTGCCAGTCGTCCTTGAAATACTCCGCGCCGATCACGAGCACGTCGCCTTCCTTCAGCTCCACGTCGCCCTTCGGCACGACGACGCGCCGATCGCGCTGGATCGCCGCCACGATCACGCCGCCCGGCAGCCCCAGCTCCTTGATCTCGCGCCCGGTCCAGCCGTCGTTTCTGTGCAGCTGCACCTTGATGAAGTGCATGTCCATCTCGCTCGCCTGCTCGGTCATGCGTTTCAGACGCGTGTCCTGCTCGACGAAGCCGGCGCTGATGATACCGGTCGGGATCGCGACCATGCCGACGCCGAGGAACGTGATGATGATGCCGAGGATGCGTCCCGCCGACGTGATCGGGTAAATGTCGCCGTAGCCGACCGTCAGCAGCGTCGACGCCGCCCACCAGATGCCGGAAAAGGCGTTTTTGAACACATCCGGCTGCGCCGCGTTCTCGAGACTGTACATGCACAGGCTCGATGCCAGCATCAGCACCAGGATGATCGACACGGAGCTGATCAGCTGCTTGCGCTTGCTCGAGAGGACGGACGTGATCACGTTCAGCGAGTCGTAATAGCCGTTGATGCGAAACAGCCGAAAAATACGGATCACGCGCAGCATCCGAAACGCCACCGCGCCCGCCGGGAAGAAGATCGGCAGATAATACGGCAGGAACGACAGGATATCGATGATGCCGGAAAACGAGAAGATATACCGCATTCCCGCCCGCGGGATCGTCTTGCCGGGAAAGCGAAAATCCGCCGTGTAAAGCCGCAGCGCGAAATCGACCGTGAAGCACACCACGGTCAAGAGATCGAGCACGTCCAGCAGCGTACCATACTTCGCGTCGATGGCGTCGAACGTGCTCAGGATCGTCGCCGTGAGGTTGACAAGGATCGTGAGCGTGTAAAACAGGTCGTACAGCCGGCTCGCCCAATCGCCCGTCGAGCCGATCTCCACGATCTCAAAAATGCGCCGCCTCCGGCGCTGCAGATTGTCGAGGGAGTTCATGCGATTCACTCCTCTGTGATATGAAATCCCGGGAAATACTTTTCCACGAACGGGATATCCGTGACTTGAAACGTCTTCCCGCGCAGGTATTCCAGGATCCCCGCGTCGGTGGGGAACGCAAACTCGAGCTTATACGAATACAGCGCCTGCCCCTTTTCGCCATAGGCACGGTTCACGCGCTCCTTGCCGTACTTCCCGTCGCCGAGCAGCGGCCAGCCCGCGTCCGCCATCTGCGCGCGGATCTGGTGCGTGCGCCCGGTCAGAAGCCTGCACTCCACCAGTGAGAGCGCGCCCTTGGTCTTCAGCGTGCGGTATTCCGTCACGGCGGTCTTCGCGCCCGGCTCGCCGGATCTTTTCACATAGACCTGATTCTTCACGGCGTCTTTAAATAGATAGCCCTCCAGCCGCCCAGCGGCGGGACGGGGCTTGCCGTGCACGGTGCAGAGATAATATTTCTCGATCTCGCGCGATTTGATCTTCTCGTTCAGGATGCGCAGCGCCTCGGCGTTTCTCGCCGCGATGACGATGCCGCCGGTGTTGCGGTCGATGCGGTTGCACAGCGCGGGGGCAAAGCTGTTTTCCGCTTTGGGGTCCCATTCGCCCTTTAAGCGCAGGTGCGCCTGGATGTTCGCGATCAGCGTGTCCCAGCTCCAGTCGCCCGCGCTGTGGCAGAGAACGCCCGGCTTCTTGTCGGCGAGGAGGATGTTCTCGTCCTCATACACGATCGTGAGCCGCGGCGTCGCGATCTTCAGATGCGCGTTGTGCTCGGCGGGCTTTTCGAAAAACTCGTCGTTGATATACATCTGCACCACGTCGCCCGCATTCAGCCGCGTGTCGCGCTTTGCGCCCTTGTGGTTGACCTTGATGCGCTTCAGGCGGATATATTTCTGCAGCAGAGACTCCGGCAGCAGCGGCACGGTCTTGCCCGTGAACCGGTCCAAACGCTGCCCGGCGTCGTTCCTGCCGATGGTGAATTCCTTCATGGCGTTTTGCTCTCCCAATCAAAATCGCTCTTATTATGGTTCATTTCTCGCACAATGTCAATAAATCGGGCGGATTCTTCCTTCGGGTAAGAATTGACCGTATTGAATCATCAGCAAGCAAAAAGCTCATATAGCCGCTCTTTTTCACATTTCGTCTGCATCTGTGGAATCTCCCTGGACGGTGCCGCGCAGGATCACGCCGTTTGGATCAAAGAGATCGCGAGGGTGTCTGCATCCGGACTGCGTCAGGATCGTGCGCCGCAGGCGAATGGCAGTCCAGCTCATATAGCCGCAAAACAGTACCGCCGCCGCAAACAGGCAAAAACCGACGATACGCTCCGCATCGTCCGCAAGCAGAATGACCATCGTAGCAGCAGCCAGCGCCAAAAGTCCAAGTCCCAACAGCGGAAGCACAAAGCGAAAGTAGAAATACTGATTTCGAAAAAGGCGGAACCGGGACAGATCACACACCTTCGGAATGCGGAAAAACGCTCCCTGCGTATATCTGGTCGGTATCGGATCGGCGTTGTAACAACGTTTCAAATCATATTCACATCTGATAATCTCGTCGTGCTCTTGAATATATCGGGAAAAAAAGTATCTGGTTTCTCTGGGGCGTGCTTCTTCGAACACAAACGAACATCCCCACTTCACGCACGTTAGACGCAGTCCGTTTTTCTCCTCCTGCTCAAGCCGACGCTCTATTTCATCAGCCAGAAAAGGATGATACGGTATCCATTTTTTCAAGCCGGACCCCTCCCCTCCTGCGCGACGCGAACGATCGCATGCTTTATTTTAAGCATGACGCCCGCCGTTTGTCAATGCGCGGCGGTCACGCACTTGACCTTTTTGAAAAAACTACTATAATAACGGACAGAAAAACAGCATCGGAGGAATCTGACATGCAAACCTATACCTACCGCCCCACCGGGCCGGTGTGCTCGCGGCAGATCTCGTTCACGCTCGACGACGGCAAGCTGCGCGACGTGCGCTTCGTCGGCGGGTGCGACGGCAATCTGAAGGCCATCGGCAAGCTCGTTGAGGGCGCGGACGCCAGACACATCGCGGAGATCCTGCGCGGCAACGACTGCGGCGGGCGCGGCACCTCCTGCGCAGACCAACTCGCGCGGGCGGTCACAGAAGCTTTGGAGGATTGATATGAGAGCTTACGAACGACTTTTGCAGTATGTGCGCGTGCACACCTCGAGCGACGAGACCACAAGCGATCGCGTCCCCTCGACCGAGCGGCAGTTCGACCTGAGCCGGATGCTGGAGCGTGAGCTCACGGCGCTGGGCTTTTCCGAGGTCTTTGTGGACGAACACGCCTACGTCTACGGCGCTCTGCCCGAGACGGCTGGCATGGAAAACGCGCCGCGCATCGCGCTGATCGCGCACATCGACACGATACCCGATTATGACTTCTCCGGCGAAAACGTGCAGCCGCAGATCGTCTCAAGCTACGACGGCGGCGACCTGCCGCTGGGCGAGAGCGGGCGTGTGCTGACCGGGGCGCAGTTTCCCGATCTGAAGGCCGCCGTGGGCAAGACGCTCATCACGACAGACGGCACGACCGTGCTCGGCGCGGACGACAAGGCCGGCGTCGCTGAGATCATGACCGCGTGCGAGGAGCTTATCGCGGAGGGGCTGCCCCACGGGCGCGTCGCCGTGTGCTTCACGCCGGATGAGGAGATCGGGCACGGCGCGGAGCTGCTCGACCTCGACCGTCTGGGCGCGGACTTTGCCTACACCGTCGACGGCGGCGCGCCGGAGGAGATCAACTTTGAGACCTTCAACGCGGCGGGCGCCGTGGTCGAGATCGCGGGCGTGAACGTCCACCCCGGCGACGCGAAGGGCAAGCTGCGCTCCGCCGCCCACGTCGCGATGGAGTTCGACGCCCTGCTCCCCGCCGCCGAGCGCCCGGAGCGCACGGAGGGCTACGAAGGCTTTTACCATCTCACGGAGCTGAAGGCCGATGTGGAAAGCGCCAGGCTGCACTATATCGTCCGCGATCACGACGCAGCCCGCTTCGATGCGCGAAAGGCGACGATGGAGCAGGCGGCGCAATATTTAAATGAAGTATACGGCGACGGCACCGTCACGCTCACGCTGCGCGATCAGTACCGCAATATGGCCGAGGTGCTCTCAGGCTGCCCCGAGGTCCTCACACGCGCCGAGAACGCGATCCGCGCTTCCGGTCTGACGCCGGCGCGCCGCCCGATCCGCGGCGGCACGGACGGCGCGCAGCTCTCCTTCCGGGGACTGCCGTGCCCAAATCTTGGCACGGGTGGCTATGGCTGTCACGGCCCTTATGAGCACATCTGCGCCGAGGATATGGACGCTATGGTAAAAGTGCTCAAAGCGCTCTTGTCGACATAAAAAGTTCTGAAATTTCAATTATTTCCGCGCATCTCCGAGGCGCCGCACCGGGGATGCGCGGCTTGATTTTCACGCCAAAACACACTACGCGGGGCAGCTTTTTCCGCCGGAATTTGTACAAGATTTTGTGCCATATTATGTTGACAAAAACTATATCTAGTGTTAGTATTCTATCTGCACCTACAAAACATCGGAGGAAGTCATGCGCATTTCTGGACTGCAAAAAATGACGCTGCTGGATTTTCCGGGCGTTGTCGCCTGCACGGTGTTCACCGGCGGCTGCAATTTCCGGTGTCCGTTCTGCCACAACGCGTCGCTCGTTCTGCCCGAGGCGATCCAGCCCACGGACATCCCCGCGGAGGAGATCCTCTCCTTCCTGCGCAAGCGGCGGGGGCTTTTGGACGGCGTGGCGATCACGGGCGGCGAGCCGCTGCTGCACGCGGACATGGCGGACCTTCTCTCCGAGATCAAGGCGCTCGGCTACCGCGTGAAGCTCGACACGAACGGCACCTTCCCCGACAGACTGATCTCCCTTGTGGAGCGGGGGCTTGTGGACAGAGTCGCGATGGACGTCAAGAACGACCCCGCGCTGTACGCCAAGACCGCCGGGCTCGAGACGATGGACATGTCGGGCGTGACGAAGAGCAAGGACTTCCTGCTCTCCGGCGCGGTCGAGTATGAATTCCGCACCACGGTCGTGCGCGGGCTGCACACGCGCGAGAGCCTCATCGAGGCCGCAAAGTGGATCAAAGGCGCCGAGGCGTACTTCCTGCAGCAGTTCAAGGACTCCGGCGAGCTCATCGACCCGAACGGGCTGGGCTCGTTCTCCGGCGACGAGATGCGCGAGCTTCTGGACGCCGTAAAGCCGATCATTCCGACCGTGCAGCTGCGCGGCGTTGAATAATACCAACAAATTCTGATAAATAGAGAGGAATGCAATCATGTATCAAGTGGTAAAGCGCGACGGACAGGTCGTGGATTTTGACATCACCAAGATCGCCAACGCCATCAAGAAGGCGTTTGACGCAACGGGCACCGAATACAACGACAGCGTCATCGATTTTCTGGCGCTGAAGACCTCGGCGGACTTCCTGCCGAAGATCACCGACGGCAAGGTCGCCGTTGAGGACATTCAGGACAGCGTGGAGGCCGTGCTCTCCCGCGGCGGCTATGAGACGGTCGCCAAGGCCTACATCCTCTACCGCAAGCAGCGCGAGAAGCTGCGCAACATGAACTCCACATACCTTGATTATAAAGATACTGTGGACAAGTACCTCAAGGTCGCGGACTGGCGCGTGAAGGAAAACTCCACCGTCACCTACTCCGTCGGCGGTCTGATCCTCTCCAACTCCGGCGCCATCACCGCCAACTACTGGCTGAGCGAGGTCTATGACCAGGAGATCGGCAACGCGCACCGCAACTGCGACATCCACCTGCACGATCTGAGCATGCTCACCGGCTACTGCGCCGGCTGGAGCCTGAAGCAGCTCATCCAGCAGGGTCTCGGCATCCCGGGCAAGATCAACTCCGCCCCGGCGAGCCACCTCTCCACCCTCTGCAACCAGATGGTGAACTTCCTCGGCATCATGCAGAACGAGTGGGCCGGCGCGCAGGCGTTCAGCTCTTTTGACACCTACCTCGCCCCGTTCGTCAAGGTCGACAACCTCAACTACAAGGAAGTCAAGCAGTGCATCCAGTCGTTCATCTTCGGCGTGAACACGCCGTCCCGCTGGGGCACGCAGGCGCCGTTTTCGAACATCACGCTCGACTGGACCGTGCCCGAGGACCTGAAGAATCTGCCCGCGATCGTCGGCGGCAAGGAGATGGACTTCACCTACGGCGACTGCAAGGAAGAGATGGACATCGTCAACAAGGCCTTCATCAACATCATGATCGAGGGCGACGCCAACGGCCGCGGCTTCCAGTATCCGATCCCGACCTACTCCATCACACGTGACTTCGACTGGTCCCCCACGGAGAACAACAAGCTCCTGTTCGAGATGACCGCGAAGTACGGCACGCCCTACTTCTCCAACTATATCAACTCCGACATGGAGCCCTCGGACGTGCGCTCGATGTGCTGCCGTCTGCGCCTTGATCTGCGCGAGCTGCGCAAGAAGTCCGGCGGCTACTTCGGCTCCGGCGAGAGCACCGGCTCGATCGGCGTCGTGACGATCAACATGCCGCGCCTTGCCTACCAGTCCAAGGACGAGGCCGACTTCTATGAGCGTCTTGACCACCTGATGGATCTCGCCGCCCGCTCGCTGAAGACCAAGCGCGACGTCATCACCCGCCTGCTCGACATGGGTCTCTATCCCTACACGAAGCACTATCTCGGCACCTTCGCCAACCACTTCTCCACGATCGGTCTCGTCGGCATGAACGAGGCGGGTCTGAACGCCAAGTGGATCCGCGCCGACATGACCGATCCCAAGTGCCAGACCTTCGCCAAGCAGGTGCTCGACCACATGCGCGAGCGTCTGAGCGACTATCAGGAGCAGTACGGCGATCTCTACAACCTCGAGGCGACCCCCGCCGAGTCCACCGCGTACCGCTTTGCCAAGCACGACAAGGAGGACTTCCCCGACATCATCACCGCCGCCGAGGCGGGCGGGGCTCCGTACTACACCAACAGCTCGCACCTGCCCGTGAGCTACACCGAGGACGTGTTCGACGCGCTCGACATCCAGGACGACCTGCAGACGCGCTACACCTCCGGCACCGTGTTCCACGCCTTCCTCGGCGAGAAGCTGCCGAGCTGGGAGGCCGCGGCAAATCTCGTGCGCAAGATCGCGGAAAACTATCGTCTCCCCTACTACACGATGAGCCCGACCTACTCCGTCTGCAAGGATCACGGCTATCTCACCGGCGAGCAGTTCACCTGCCCGCACTGCGGCAAGCCCACCGAGGTCTACAGCCGCATCACCGGCTACTATCGCCCCGTGCAGAACTGGAACGACGGCAAGGCGCAGGAGTTCAAGGAGCGCCGCGAGTACGTCATCGCAAACTCCCACCTGACGCACAACGGCCCGAAGCCGGAGGAGAACGTCGCCCCCGCCGGTGTCGACACCGCCGCGCCCGTGAGAGTGGACGCCGTGCAGCCGTCCGCCGACGAGATGCGCACGATCCTCTTCGCCACGCCCACCTGCCCGAACTGCCGCATCGCGAGCCAGTATCTGGACAAGGCCGGCGTCAGCTATGAAAAGCTCATGGCCGCCGAGAACGCCGATCTCTGCAAGCAGTACGGCGTAAAGCAGGCGCCGACCCTGATCGTCACCAACGGCGCGGACTTCCAGAAGGTCGCCGGCGCCGGCGCGATCAAGCAGTATCTCGCCGAAAGAGCGTAACAACGTCTTTCAAACGGAATAACAAACGTCATTGCGAATCGGCTCCGTCTGATTCGCAATGACGCCTTAAGGAGAAATCTCTATGCTTTATGATATCATCATCATCGGCGGCGGACCCGCGGGGCTGACCGCCGCCGTCTATGCCAGACGCGCGGGCAAGACCGTGCTCATCCTGGAGAAAAACACCTTTGGCGGGCAGATCACCTGGTCGCCGCGGGTGGAGAATTTCCCGGGCTTCGCCTCGATCTCCGGCACGGAGCTCGGCGATCTCATGACGAACCAGGCCATGGATCAGGGCGCGGAGGTCGAGCTGGAAGAGGTCTGCGCGGTGGAGGACGGCGCGGACGGCAAGGTCGTGAAATGCGTCTCCGGCGCGGAATATGAAGGCCGCGCGGTGATCCTCGCCATCGGCGCAAAGCCGCGGGCGCTCGGCGTCGCGCGTGAGGAGGCGCTCACCGGCAGCGGCGTGAACTACTGCGCGGTGTGCGACGGCGCGTTTTACGCGGGCGCGCCCGTCGCCGTGGTCGGCGGCGGCAACAGCGCGCTGCAGGACGCGATGCTTTTAAGCGAGACGTGCAGCAAAGTCTATCTCGTGCACCGGCGCGACAGCTTCCGCGGCGAGCAGAAGCTTGCCGACGCGCTCTCGCAGAAGGCGAACGTGGAATTCGTCTTAAACGCGCGCGTGACGGAGCTGCTGGGCGACGAGGAGCTGCGCGGCGTCGTCGTGGAGCAGGACGGCGCGCAGCGCACGCTCGACGTCGAGGGCGTGTTCGTCGCCGTCGGGCACCAGCCGGACAATGACGCCTTTGCCTCCCTCATGGCGCTCGACCCGCGCGGCTACGCGGACGCGGACGAGGGCTGCCGCACACAGACGCCGGGCTTCTTCGTCGCGGGCGACTGCCGCAAAAAGGGCGTCCACCAGCTCACCACCGCCGTCGCCGACGGCGCGGTCGCGGCGCTGGCGGCGGTCAGCTATATCGACACGCTGTAAGAAAAAAGCGGGCGGATGATATCCGCCCCTACGGAACTATATCGATACAATGTGATATTATGAATCATAAAAGGGACGTATTGCCGCAGCAATGCGTCCCTTTTATGATTCCTTTCGATCCGGCAGCTCCACGATCGTGTCCGCCATCTGCAGAGACTCCGCGTCGTGGGCGGTGAAGAGCGTCGGGATGCCGAGGTCGCGGATCAGCACGATCAGAGCTCGGATGCGATCGGCGTCCACGCCGGTGAAGGGCTCGTCCAGCAGCAGGAGCCGCTTGTCCTGCCCGTAGGCCAGACACCGCGCGAGCGCGAGACGGCGCCGCATGCCGCCGGAGAGTGATTCCGGGGCGGTGTCCAGCTCAGCTCCAAGCCCGACCGCCTCCAGCCAATGCTCCGCCGGGTGCCCCTTTGGGCGCACCAGCGCGATCTGCCGCCGGGCGGCGAGGCGCGGAATGAGCCGGTCCTCCTGAAACATCAGCGCGATCTCGCTGGGCGGCGGGCACTCGATGGTCCCGCTGTCCGGTGTTTCCAGTCCCGCGATGAGCCGCAGGAGCGTCGTCTTGCCGCAGCCGGAGGGACCGGAGAGCGCCGTGACGCCCGCATCGGGCAGCGAAAGCGTAAGATCGCGGAAGATGGTCTTCTCCCCATACGAAAATGACAGGTCGGTGAGCTTCATCGCTTCGCCTCCCCCCTGCCGAGCAGCAGGCGCCGCGCGAGCTGTTCAAGCGTCATGGACAGCGCGACGACCACGATCGTCCACGCGAAGAGCGCGGGCGTATCGAGATAGAGCTTGGAGTGATAGACCTGCGTGCCGATGGCAGCCTGCGGCAGACAGAGCACCTCCGCAGCGACGCCGGACTTCCACGCAAGCCCGATGGCCGTGCAGACCGCCGCGGAGAGCGACGGCAGCATGGCGGGCAGCACGACATGGCGCAGCGTATCCAGCCGCGTGAACCGATAGACGCGCGCCATCTCCATCAGCGACGGATCCACGCTGCGCAGCCCGGCGGTGGTGTTCTCCCACACGATGGGCAGCACGACGAGCCCCGCGATCACGGCGGGCACGCGCCCCTTTGCGACCCACAGCAACACGAGGATGATGAAGCTTGCGACCGGCGTTGCGCGCACGACGCGCACGGCGGGCGCGAGCAGCGCATACAAAAGCGCGGATCTGCTCGTCAGGACCGCCGTGACCACGCCTGCGGCAATACCGATCAGGAGCCCCAGCGTGATGCGCAGCAGGGTCAGCGCCGTGTAGCGCCAGAACGGCGCGGAGACCACGAGCGCGCCCAGCGTGCGCACCACCTCCGGCGGCGCGGGGATCAGCAGGCTTTTCCCCACCGCCAGAGCCGCCAGCCACCACACCGCGAGCCAAAACACCGCGGGCAGCAGCCAGCTCCAGGGACCCGGAAGCTTATTTCGCAACGAAGTAGAAGTCGTCGCCGGGCAGCGCACCGCCCACGGACTGCGGATTGGCATCCAGCAGCACCTGGAAGAACGGCTCGATCGCCGGACGGACGTCGTCGCCCGTCACGCAGACGAGGTTGCAGTCGGGGATCGCCTTGGTGGCGATGCCGGCCTTGGCGACGATGCCGTACTGCTCGCACAGCTCGCCCGCGTGCGCGGGATCGGCGAGGACGGACTCGATGGAGGCGGCATACTCCTGCAGGAAGGCCTTCACAGCGTCGGGGTGCTCCTCAGCGAACGCGGTGCGCACGATGATGCAGCCCTGCGTGAGCTTGCCGTCCACGCCCAGCGCATCCCACTCGGCGGTGAGATCGAGCGCGGCGCGCACATCCTGGTTCTGTGCCATGACCGCCGTGACAGCGGGCACGGGCAGCATGCACAGGTCATATTCGCCGGAGACCATGCCGGCGGTCAGCTCTTCGGACGCCATAAACTGCAGCTGCACGTCGGCCTCGCTGCCGTCGAGGCTGTAGGTCAGGCCGTTCTCGGTGAGCAGATACTCCAGCACGTACTCGGGGTTGGAGCCCTGGCCGGTCGCGTAGACGGTCTTGCCCTTGAGATCGGCAACGGAATTGACGGTGTCGCCGTTTTCGAGGATATACAGCACGCCCAGCGTGTTCAGCGCGACGATCTGCACGCCGCCCTCGGTCTTGGCATAGAGCGTGGAGGCGAGATTCGTCGGCACGGCGGCGAGATCGAGGCTGCCGTTGGAGACGCCCGCGACGACCTCGTCCGGCGCGGAGGCGACGGTGAAGGTATAGTGGTTCACGGTCTCACCGGCGTCGTTGGCCTCCATGAGAGACGCGGCGCCGATGCCGGTCGGACCGGCGAGCACGGCGAGATTGACGTCGGCGCCCTCGAGCACCTCTTCAGCGACGTCCTCCACCGGGGCGGCGGATTCGTCGGCGGCGGGCTCGGTGGTCTGGCTCGCGCAGGCGGCGAGACCCAGCACCATAACGAGCGCCAGCAGGATTGCCAGATACTTTTTCATGTGTGTTCTCCTTTCGTTGATCGGATCAGGTCTGAACGGTATCGCTGATCACATTGGAATAAGCGGTTTTGGCGGACACGCCCGGCAGCGCGCCGATGCGGCCCGAGAGCGCGCTGATCACATCCTGCGGCGCGTCCAGCGCCACGCTGATCAGACTGATGCCGCGCTCACGATAGGGTACGCCCATACGCCCGATCACATAGTCGGATGCATCGTGCAGCAGGGCGTTGATCGCCGCGACGGAGTTGTGATTCTCCACGACGATCGCAATGACTGCAAGTCTGGTGCTCATGGCATTCTCCTTTCCAAACGGGAAAACCCTCCCCGCGCAGACCGCAGGGAGGGCAAGCATGCTGATGAGGATCGAATGTAGCCATCTTCCAGCTCGGAATGCCCTTGCGGTCAGAATTTTACACTTGCATTGTATGCGCTTTTTACGGGACTGTCAATCCCCAATCGGCGTGATTTCTGTCAAATCACGTCTCCGCGAACAGCAGCGCGAGGACCTCCGACGCCTGCAGCTGCCGGATGCCCTCCGGGTCGGAAAGCCCTGCGGCGGTGTCCCAGGTGAAGCGCGTGCCGGACAGATAGCTTCCCGGGCTCTGGAGCGTGACGGCATAGCGCGCCGTCCAGACGGGATAATACCGGTGCATGTACTGCTCCGCCAGCCGGTAGGCCTCGCAGGCGGTGCCGGTGCCGATGGCGCCGAGCTGCACGCCGCCGCCGGAGCTGCCCGAGAGACTGGGGCTGGGCGTGCTGTGCGCGATGACGATGCTGCCGTCGGCGCAGCTGCCGAGCGCGATCCAGACGTGTCCGGACATGCTCATGATATCCCCGGGCAGCACAACGGACGCATTCTGCCCGACGGAGCCCCAGCCGCGCGCGGCCAGGTTCGATGCGATCCGGTCGGCGTAATCCACATAGCCCGGCGCGCCGTCGGTCGTCTCAAACGTATTGTACAGCGCCCAGCCCACATAGCCCGAGCAGTCGGCTCCGGCGAAGTAATATTCGTTCCAGCCGCCGAAGGGATAGAAGCTGTGCGCGGCGTCCGGCGCCTTGTATGTGTACGCGGCGTTCTGGGTCTGGAAAAACGTGACCCATTCCGCGGGCAGTCCGATGGAGGACGCCTGCGTGCCCGACGCCGTGTCCTGCCAGTTCCAGCCGCCGCCGTAGACATACAGCGTCGTGCCGACGGGCATGAGCGCCGTCTGCAGGAAATTTTTCAGCGTCCGCACGCCCGGCGTGCCGGAGACCGGCGGCACATAGACGCTTGCCGCCGGACAGACATAGAGCGCGCGCGTCGTCTCGTCCAGAACGGCGGCGACGGTCTCCCCAGACTGCGGCGCCGCGGTTGTGACCTCCGCGCCGCCCGCGCGGACCGCGCAGCGCCAGACGCGATCAAAGGTCACGCGCTGTCCCGCGATAACGACGGCGTCGGCGTCCGTCTGCTCCACCGTGCCGGAGAGCGTCGCGCACTCCCGCGCGCCGACGATGGTATCGCCGTCCATCGAGAGCGCGTACACACGCCCCTCCTCGAGCAGGTTCTGGACGGCATACGCGCCGCCGTCCGGAGCGACGGAGCAGGTCAGCGTTTCGCCGTCGGAAAAGAAGCGATAACGAAACGCGTCCCTCTGCGCCGCATCGACCGCGCCGTAGCCCTCCACGCCGAGGAAGACATACAGCCGCTCGCCCTCGGGCTGCGGTGCCATGGCGCTCTCCCCGGCTTCGCGCGGCTGGTCCGGCGTGGGCGCGGGCGCCGCGTCGGCGCGCTTTGCGCAGCCGGACACGAGCAGCAGCGCCGCCAGAAGCAGGATCCCGATGCTATGTTTCATATTGGATCGCCTTTCCCGCCGCATTACGAGAGCGCGGCGGCATACTGGTCCAGCAGCGCCGCCATCTGCACGCCGTCGATCCACGGTCCGGTCAGCATCAGAGAATCGGTCATGCCCGTTACCGCCTCTAACAGGGTGATTCCTTCCGTGCCGGCCTGCTGATAAAAGGTTTCCCTTCCCACTTGATCGAAGGGTCCCAGATAGGTTCCGTTGTACGACCCGCCGCCTTCGACGCTCAAAACACCGACGCCGAAGGGGTTTGCATCCGGAGCACCGTTGTGCAGATAGAAAAACTGCAGTTTGGAGGAATCCTTCGAGGTCTTGACCATCACGCCGTCCGTTCCGGCGCGCAGCAGCGTCGTCATCCACGGAAGCTCCTGTGTCTGACCGTTTATGCAGCTGTAAAGCTTATCCCCAAAGGGCGCATAGAGGGTGGTCCCCTCATGAAGGTCGTACGTTTCGCTGCCGCCTCTTGCCACCCAGAGGATCGGCACGCCGCTGCCGCCGTCGAAGATGGCGGCATAGATGACGCTCCCCTGCGTCGCGCGGATCACATTGGCAAACGCGGTCGCCTGCTGCGCCGTCATGGCGCAGGCCTCGGCGCTGCCGACATACCGCATCTGCTCCAGCAGCGGAACGGTGGCGGGCGTCGGCTCCGGAGTCTTCTCCGGATCGGCTGCGGCGGGCGCGGCGGCCGGATCCTCATCCTCCGCCGTCCGCTTCTCCGCCGAGACGGAGGACGGCTCGCTATCCCCGCCGCGCATCGAGAGCACGAAATACGCGCCCACGGCGCCGCCCGCGACGAGCAGCAGGCACAGCAGCACGATCAGGACCGTGCGCAGCCCTGAGTGCTTCGGCGCGGCGACATATTCCGGCGGCAGCGGATAGTCCGCATACGGCGAATAGTCCTCCTGCCGCTCGGACCAGGCGGGGCTGTCATCGCGCAGCGGAACGCCCGCGGCGGAATTCTGCCGCGGCGCCTGCGTGCGTTGTTGTTGCTTTTGCATCATGCTTCTCCCGTGTCAGCCGCGGAAAGCTTCGAGCGGATGAGCGCGCCGAGCCGGCGCATGCCCTCGTCGATCTTCTCAGGCGAGACGTTGCCGTAGCTGATGCGCATGCAGTTTTTCCCCTCGCCGGTGTTCCCGGCAAAGAAGCCCGCGCCCGCGACATACGCCACGTGATAGTCCGCCGCCTCTTTCAGAAGCTCCGTCGTGTCGATGCCGCCGGGGAGCTCCACCCACGTGAACAGTCCGCCATCCGGATAGACCCACTTCGTCCCCTCCGGCATATAGCGCTCCATCGCCGCCATCATGGCGTCGCGGCGCGCGCGGTGGATCGCGCAGAGGTTTTCCAGGTGCGCGTCATAGTATCCGCGCGCGAAAAACTCCGCGCAGAGGATCTGCGGCACCATGGAGGTGTGGGAGTTCGTGGCGGTCTTGGCGTCGATGAGCTTTTCGACGATCGCGCGGTCGGCATAGACATAGCCGAGGCGGCTGCCCGGAGAAAAGATCTTGGAGAGGCTGTTCGCGTAGACCGTGTGCCCGGTCCTGTCATACGCCTTGATGGGCAGGAGCCGCTCGCCGCTGTAGCGCAGCTCGCGGTAGGGATCGTCCTCGAGGATGATGACGTCATACTTGCTGCCGAGGGCGGCGAGCGCCTCGCGGCGGTCGGCGGGCAGGGTCTTCCCCGTCGGGTTCTGGAACGTCGGGATCACATACACCATCTTGGGATGATATTCCCGGATCTTGCGCTCCACGTCCTCGATGACGAGGCCGTGCTCATCCGTCTCGCAGCCGATGCACCGCGCCTGGAACATCTCGAAGATCTCCACGCAGTGCACGAACGTCGGGGACTCGACGAGGATCACGTCGCCGGGATCGATGAACACCTGGCAGAGGAGGTTCATCGTCTCCAGACCGCCGTTCACGATCAGCACGTCCTCGGGGTCGGCGTCGATGGCGTTGGGCTTTAAGAGCTTTTCCGCGACGATCTCGCGCAGCTCGCGCACGCCCTTCACGGGTCCGTACTGCAGCGCCTCGCGTCCGCGCTGTTCCGGCGCGAGCACCTCGGCGGCGATGTTGCGGATGGTCTCCGCGGGCAGCGCCTCGGTCGCAGGCGCGCCACCGCCGAAGGAGATCGTCTCGGGATCGTTCATCGCGCCGAAAAGGCCGCGGATGATCTCAGCCGAGCCCGCCATATAGTCCATGCGTTTTGCAAATTCAGGCATTGAGGGTGCCTCCTTTATAGATCGAGTTCCTTCTCATACTCCGCGAGGAAGGCCGCGAATTCGTCCTTGTCGCCGGTGAATTTATACTTGTGCTCGGCTGCCGGGAACGCGCCGCCCTTGACCTCGGCGATATAGTCGCGCATGCCCTGCGTGGCGAGACCCGCGATATCGCAGTATTTCTTGGCAAACTTCGGCGTGAAGTTTTTGTACATGCCGAGCGCGTCGGCTGCCAGCAGCACCTGACCGTCGCAGTCCGCGCCCGCACCGATGCCGTAGACCGGGATCGGCAGGATCTTGTGGATGAAGGACGCGGTCTCCTCGGGCACGCCCTCCAAGAGCAGGACGCGTGCGCCCGCCTTGTAGACGGCGATGGCGTCCTCGATGATCGCCTTCGCGGTTGCGGTGTTCTTGCCCTGCACCTTGAAGCCGCCCATCGCGGCGGAGGACTGCGGCGTGAGGCCGATGTGACCGAACACAACGATGCCCGCCTTGCTGATGGCCTCGATCTTATCCGCGACGGCGACGCCGCCCTCGAGCTTGATGGCGTCCACGCCGCCCTCCTTCATGAAGCGCACGGCGTTGTTCACGGCGTCCTCGCAGCTCGCGTGATACGCGCCGAAGGGCATGTCGCCGATGAGATACGTGTTCGGTGCGCCGCGGCGCACGCCCTGGCAATGGGCGATGGACATGTCCATCGTGACGGGCACGGTGCCCTCCCAGCCATAGACGATCATCCCCATGGAGTCGCCGACGAGGATCATGTCCATCCCCGCCTCCTCGGCGTAAGACGCAAAGCACGCGTCATACAGCACCATCCACACGGCCTGCTCGCCGTTTGCCTTCATTTGCTGAAGATCCAGGATCGTTTTCTTCTTTGCCATGTTCCATTCCTCCTGCATATATTTCGAATCTGTTTTATGGTTGTGCTTCGTAATGCCAATCGTCGTACCGGAGCGTGATCGAGGAGACCAGATCGGTCTCCTTGCGGATCGCGATGCTCAGATCGTATGCGACGTCGGGGTCAGAGAGCGTGTAGCGATAGCTGCTGCTGCCGTCATAGATTTCCATCGAGCGCAGCGCCGATTCCAGCGCGGCACGGCTGCCGCCCATGACGACGCCGTTCGGCAGACGGACCGACATGCCGCTGCTTTCATACACCGTGACCTGATACACCGCGCAGTTCTCGGGGATCGTCTGATAGCTCTCGTAGTTTTTCACATGGAATGTGAGCCGCTTGCCCGCGCGCTCAAAGGCGATCGACTCCGTGGCGCCGGCCCCGATCGCGTTCGGCGGGGACTGCGCCTCCCAGCCGTTATCGAGCAGCACGCTGACCGGGAACGGCAGGCAGTACAGGTCGCCGTCGATCTCGATATTGCCGCTCATCACGTCCGACCCGAGCGCCTCAGGCGCTTCGTAATCCGCCAGATACGTCGGGACCTTGTCGGAGGTCTCAGTTGCGTCGCTCTCGTCGGGGACAAAGCTGCGCAGCGAGATCGTGTTGTATTTCGCGTCCTCGGCGCTTTCATAGATCCGGAAGCTGGTGTAGATGTTGTCGCCGTCGCCGGAATAGATCAGCGTGACGTTGTCCTCGCGCTGCTCCAGCGCATCCGGCTCGCCGAACGCCTCCTCGACGTCCTCGCGGCTGCTCGAAAGGCCGATCCCCTGCGCGACGGAGAAGATCCGCGTGCTGGTAAGCTCTTGCGCCATGAGTTCAATGCCGCCGACCCTGCAGCTGTGCAGCGCCTTGGCGTTTCCGGACAGATTGATGAAATACGCCGTCACGGCATTGCCGTCCTTGATGAGCGTGACATACTCAAAGCTGCCCGCCTGCACGGGCGTATCGGCGTCGATGCCGGTGAAGCTGTCCTCCTCGATCGCCCAGCCGGCGGCGGTCAGCGCGGAATAGTCGCAGGGCAGCTGATACACCACGCCGTCAAGCTCGAAGGTATATTCCTCCAGCGCGTCGGAGACCTTCTGTGGTCCGGCGGAAGGCTCGTTCCCCGTCTCCTGCTCGCGCTCCGGGCGGCACTCTTTGAGCAGCCAGCGTCCGCCGTCCGGCACATAGACCAGCACGAACGTGCCGGAGCCCTCGGCGTTCTCGCCGGAATAGGACAGCGCGCATTGCGCCTGAAACGCATCGTCGGTCACGGCGCTTTCCAGAACGGTGAAGTCCCGGAGCTCCGCGGTGGCGTCGATCGCCTCGTGCACAAACGCCTCGGCGTCTGCCTGCAGCCGCGCCGCATCGGGCGGCTCAGGCAGTTCGCCGTAATGGCACGCGGCGGCGCCGAAGACCAGCAGCAGCGTCAGCGCAAGCGTGATCCATTTTTTCATGTCGCACGCTCCTTCGCCGCCTGCGCGCATCCGTCGAGCAGCCTGGCGGCGAGCGCGTCGACCTCCGGCAGCGACTGCAGCAGCGTCTCGCCCTTCATCCCGGCGAGGAACACCGCGTCATCCGCGCCGATCGCCGCGATGACCGCCTCCGGGCGCGGCAGCTGGCTGACCATCCAGTCGCGCTGCGCGTCGTTCACGCGGTTGAGCGCGATGTACACGGGCTTGTCAAAGCCCTCGCCCATCTCGCAGATCCTTCCGGAGAGCCGGATCGACTCAAACGAGGGGTCCGCGACCATCAGGATCACGTCGGCATACCGGTCCACGCCTCTGCCGAAGTGCTCCACGCCCGCCTCGGTATCGACGATGACGATCTCATCCTCCCGCAGCAGCAGGTGCTCGAGGAACACCTTCGTAAGCGTGCCCATCGCGCAGGCGCAGCCCTCGCCCGCCTCGGCGATCTTGCCGATCGCCATGAGCCGAACGGCGCCGCTGCGCGCGCAGTAGTCCGCCGGGATGTCCTCGAAATGCCAGCCCCCGGCAAATACCTCCTGCGCCCCATCGCGATAAATGCCTTTTTTATGTCCGAAATAGTGTGTGAAATCCTCCGGCAGCTCCGTGCCGAGCAGCCGGTGCAGGCCGAAGTTCGATTCATCCGAGTCGATTACGAGCACCTGTTTTCCCTGCGTCTCATACGCGCGCGCCAGCAGCGCGGCGAGCGTGCTCTTGCCGCTGCCGCCTTTACCGCACAGGATCAGTTTCATAGCAGTTCCCTCCCGCATGCCAAACGGCATGTTTCTGATATTTGAGGGTATTATACCATAAAAAACAAATGCTGTGAATGGCGAAGCGCGGAAACTTCACCACTCACAGCAGATTTTTTCGGATGCGTTTTCGGGCGTATCAGCCCTTGCCCTTCTCCATGGAGCGCTTGTCGTTGATGATCTGCAGCTCGACGGCGGCGGTCTCCCTGCCAACGTGCTCCTTCGCCCAGGCGACGCAGGACAGATATCGCAGAACTGCAACAACTATACCACGCAGGAAAAGCTTGTCAGGAAGCTTCTGACACTCAGGCCTTCTCTTTTCGCACAAAGCGGATCCGGCAGATATCGTCGCCGCGCGCGATGGTGGACGGCAGCTCCAGCTCGCAGCCGAAGCTCTCGGCGATGCCGCGGTCGCCGCACATGGCGTGGTCGCAGAGCTTGCGGATCTGCGCATCGCTGCACCCCTGCTTCTGCCAGGCCTTGACGAGCGGGCAATAGTGGAAATCGATGTCCAGGTGGTCGTCATCGCAGCGCTTGATGTCCATTTCGAACACCCATTGCGCAAATTTGGAGAACAGCGTCTTCTTCAGCCCCTTCAGCGAAGCGCCGCCTCCTGCCTTGCGCCGCAGATTACCGCCCTGATACAGTCCGCACCGACGAATGGCGTCGGGGGCGTACGTCTCGCTGGCGAGTCCCTTTTTCTCCGCCTCATCACACAGCAGATACATCCAGAGCGCCCGATGCTCCAGCTGCTCGCGGATGGCGGCGATCAGGGGATTTTTGATTTTCGGTTCATTGCGGATCGACGACATGCGGATCCCTCCTTATACTTTTATGGTTTCGGGTTTTTACGGCGCGCCCTTTGTCAAGCGGCCTTATTCGCCGAAGAGGTTTTTCAGCAGCGCCGCGGGCGTCATGCTCCGGCAGCCGTCCGGGTCGAGCGCGCTGTTCCAGGTGAAGTGTCCTGTGCACTGGAAATACGTTCCCGGGCTGCACAGATAGGTCTCATAGCGCGCGCACCATTCCGGCCAGTACCGGGACATATAGCGCTCCGCCAGCCGGTAGGCCTCGCAGGAGGTGCTGCCGCCGATGGCGCTGAGCTGTACGCCGCCGCCGCTGCCGCCGCGTCCCGTGCCGGGCGTGCTGTGCAGGATCAGGACGCTGCCGTCCGCGCAGGTGCCGAGACAGATCCAGACATGCCCGCTCATGCTGACCACGTCGCCGGGCAGCAGCGCTCCAAGTGAATCGGAGCAGGTGCCAAGACCCGTTTCGGCGATCCGCTTTGCCTGCGTCTTTGCCGGGGTGACATAGTCCTGCGCGCCGGATGCGGTCTCGATCGTGTTATAGACCGCCCAGCCGACGAAGCCGGAGCAGTCGAGTCCGGCGTAATAATACTGATTCCAGCCTTGATAGGGATAATAGCTGTGGGCGGGATCGGTGTTTTTATAGTTGTAGGCGCCGTCCTGCTCCCGGAAAAACCGCACCCAGCTCTCCGCGACGCCGATGGAGGCGCTCTCCTTCGAGCCGGCGGTGTCCTGCCAGTTCCAGCCGCCGCCGTAGACATAGAGCGTGGTGCCCGTCGGCTCCAGCGCGGTGCGCAGGAAGTTGCGCAGGGTCTTCAGTCCCGGCGTGCCCTGTACCGGCGGCGTATATGCGATCGGCTCCGGCGAAAGATACACCGCGTCCGCGCCGACGGCGGCATACTGCCCGGGCAGGGCCTGCGCCGTGCGGACCGAGGCGCCCCCCGCCGCCTTTTCGATCGCATAGACAGGAAGCGACGGGACACCAGTCAGGCACGCGGTCTCGGCGGGAGCCGCATCCAGCAGCACGCCGTCCCGGAACAGCAGCGTATAGACGCCGCCCTCCTCCAGAAGATTCTGGAGCGTATAAGCCCCCTGCTCAGAGGGGATCCGCGCCGTGTGCTCCGCCCCGCCGTACCAGAAGCGGTGAACCATGGCGTCCTTGTCCGAAACAGCGCCGTAGCCCTGCACGCCGAGGTACACGCCCGTGACACGCTCCGGCGCGGCGGCGGTCTCAAGCCGCCAAAGCATCGTGACGATATGGGCGCGGGTGAACATGCCCTGCGGCTGGTAGGCCGTGGGGCTGACGCCGTTCACGACGCCGTTTTCAACACCCCAGAGGACCGCGCTGTGAAACCAGCTGCTCCGGCTCACATCGTTGAACGGCACCGCGCCGGAGACGGACTCCCCGCCGCAATAGCGATGCAGGAACGCAGCGCCCTCCGCGCGCGTGCAGCTGCGGTTCGGCGCAAACAGCGCGTCCGTGACCCCGTTGGTCACGCCCTGCTCCACCGCCCAGCGCACCGGCTCATAAAACCAGCTGCCGACAGGCACGTCGGCAAAGCGCACCTCGGCGGAGGAACTCGGCCGCCCGGCGAGCTTCCACAGGAAACCGACCACCTGTGCGCGCGTGCAGGGCGCGTTCGGCGCAAACAGCGTGTCAGAGACGCCGTCCGTCACCTGCTTTTCCACAGCCCAATCCACCGCAGCAGCATAGTAAGCCCCCGGGTCGACGTCCTGAAACGCGCAATGCCCCGGAACCGCCGCCAAAATACAAACCAGAACGCCCAATGCGATCCATCGAATTTTTTTCATAAAGCTACTCATCCCGTCAAATCTTCACCTGTCAAAGCTTCGGCAGCATCGTCCCGCAATGGACGCCGGCCTGTTCCAGCCTCCAGGACAGAAAATCGAGATCCCCGATTTGCTTGTTGATCAAGGATCATTTCTGACCAATCCTGTTGAAAAACCTCCGCGTCATGGGGAACGGGGTATACATTTCTCTTCATAAAACCACCGACATCATTATAGAGCCGGATCCGCTGCATGTCAACGAAACGAAAACCGAAAGGAAGGACAAAAAAATCACCCGAAATCCGAAGAAATCAGGTGATTTTTGGCAGGGGATGAAAGAATCGAACTCTCAACGATGGTTTTGGAGACCACTGTTATACCATTTAACTAATCCCCTATATACAGTTTCCTGGTGGGCCTTCAGGGACTCGAACCCGGGACCGACCGGTTATGAGCCGGCTGCTCTGACCGACTGAGCTAAAGGCCCATAAGAAAAGGATCGATGCCGCCACCGAATAGTGGCGGCATCGTCTTGGCGCCCCCTGTAGGATTCGAACCTACGACCCTGCGGTTAACAGCCGCATGCTCTACCTGTTGAGCTAAGGAGGCATAAGCAAAGGATTCGCCGCAGCGAATCCTTTGTGTTGGCATTGACCTATCTTCCCGGTCCGTCTCCAGACAAGTATTGTCGGCACTGATGAGCTTAACTTCCGTGTTCGGAATGGGAACGGGTGGACCCTCATCGTTAAAAACACCAACTGGTAAATGGCTACTGCCAAATACTACTATAAAATTGAGCACATGTCAAGTCTTTTTTCCCATCGGATGTGTACCACACATCCGATGGGTGGTACACCATCAGGGACTCGAACCCTGGACACCCTGATTAAGAGTCAGGTGCTCTACCAGCTGAGCTAATGGTGCTCGAAAAAGATGGTGACCCGTGGGAGAGTCGAACTCCCGTTTGGGGCGTGAGAGGCCCCCGT
>JAFUCD010000025.1 GCA_017459865.1 Oscillospiraceae bacterium | reverse complement strand
GGTCTGGGTGAGCCTGCTGTTCTTCCTGATCACGCGCGTTGCCGGACTGACCGGCCCGGAGGCGGAGCAGGCACGCTGCCGTCCGCTCTCGCCGGAGATGCGCATGGAGGCAGCGAAGCTCGACCGGTACGATCAGCAGGTGCGCCTGCTGGCAAAGAACGGTATCGAAACAGACACTCAGCTGCGCTTGTTCATCGGCGAAACGCAGCAGCAGATCGCCGACCTTGAAGCGCAGCGGCAGGGTGTTCGCAACAAGCTCCGCAGAGTAGCCGATCCGGAGGAGCGGGAGCGATTAAAGCAGCAGAGCAGTGCGCTCACGCAGCAGATGAAACCGCTCCGGAAAGATCTGAAAACCGCAAGGGACATCGAGGCGCAGATTCCGGCCATGCAGCAGACCCTTGAGACCGAGCGAAAGATGGAAACCCAGGCGCTTCAGCGGGAACGAAACCGCAGCTTGGAGCGCTGAAAATGTTAATGAGAACAAAATGAAAAAGGAGAAACATCATGCAAGCAATCTACATTCCCATTCAGAACCTGCACCCATTTGAGGGGCACCCCTATAAGGTGCAGGACAACGACGAAATGAATCGCCTCATCGAGAGCATCCAGGAGCAGGGCGTCCTCACGCCGCTGATCGTCCGCCCGCTGGAGGATACCGCAGCGGAGTATGAGGTCATCTCCGGCCACCGGAGGCTCCGGGCAGCGCAAAAGGCAGGGCTTAAAGAAGTCCCTGCCTTTATTCATGCCGTGGATCGCGATGAGGCCGCCATCCAGCTGGTGGACAGCAATCTCCATCGGGAGAACATTCTCCCCAGCGAAAAGGCATTTGCCTATAAGCTGAAAATGGATGCGCTGAATCATCAGGGACGCACTTCTGGCCAACTTGGCCAGAAGTGGTCGAGAGAGCATGTGTCCGATACGGACAGCGGCAGACAGGTGCAGCGCTACATCCGCCTGACCCATCTGCTGCCCGGTCTGTTGGATTTAGTGGACGAGGGCCGCATCGCCTTCACCGTCGGCGTGGAGCTGTCGTATCTCACGAACGAGGAACAGCGCATCGTGCTGGATGCCATTGCGCTGTATGACTGCACACCGTCCTATTCGCAGGCCTGCCGGATGCACCGGGAGAGCGAAGCCGGCGGTGTCCGCAATCGCATCGAGGCGATCCTCGCGGAGGAAAAGCCCAATCAGAGGGAGAAGGTCAGCTTTCCATATGAGCAGCTGCGCCGGTATTTCCCCTCCGATTACACCCCGAAGCAAATGACCGAGTCGATCCTCCAGCTGCTCGAACGAGAGCGGCGCCGACGACTCGACCGCGGCGCAAGATGAGAGGGGAGGTGACGCCATGAAGAAAGTACAGATCCCTGTGAGCGAAAAGGCGAACCTCACTCTGGATGAGGCGGCGGCCTATTTTAACATCGGCACTGCTAAGCTCCGGGAGCTGACCAGCTCGGACGATTGCAGATTCGTCCTGTGGGTCGGCTCCAAGCGGCTCATCAAGCGTAAGGAGCTGGAAAACTATCTGTCCAAAGCATATTCCGTGTAAAAAATAAATTCATACATGTGCATCAGCGCCTGATATGTGGTATACTCAAAGCCACATATCAGGCGCTTTTCATTAAAGGAGGCATGAGATGTCAGAAAAGCGCAAGGATCACCGCGGGCGCATCCTGAAAAAAGGGGAGAGCCAGCGGAAAGATCGCACCTATCAATATCGTTATTTAGACCCCTTCGGCAAGCGCCGATACGTTTATGCAGAAACGCTGCAGGAATTACGTGAAAAGGAAGCCGAGATCCAGCGAGATCTGGCCGACGGCATCCGTACTGTGGACGGGGGAATGACCGTACTGGAGCTGATGGATCGGTATCTGTCACTGCAGCACGGCATCCGACCGAATACGGTGTCAAATCACAACTATGTCCGAAAGATCGTGGCGAAAGAGGTGTTCGGCCAGCGGCTGATCCGGGATATCGGAACCTCTGATGTAAAGCTGTGGTTCATCAAATTGAATCAAGAGGGCAAACGCTACAGCACGCTCCAAAGTCTGCGCGGCGTCCTGAAACCGGCCTTTGACATGGCGGTGGAGGAGGACATCCTGCGTAAGAACCCCTTTGCTTTTCCGCTCAGCCGTGTTGTTGCCAATGACACGGAGTCCCGCGAACCGCTGACGGACGAACAGGTGGACGACTTTTTCGCGTTTGTCCAAAACGGAAAAAGCAGCCGCAAGTATTATGATCAGCTGGTCATCCTGCTGGGCACCGGTCTGCGCGTCAGTGAGCTCTTCGGGCTCACGCTTGCGGATGTGGACTTCAAGCGTCGGCGCATTCGCGTGGACCGCCAGCTGCAGTATGACCGCAACGGAAAGCTCTATGTGCAGAAGCCCAAAACCGCCAGCGGCGAGCGATTTATCCCGATCATTGATGATGCGGTGCTGGAAGCCTTTCGCCGCGTGGTGCAAAACCGCGGCAGACCCAAGGTGGAGACCGTGGTGGACGGCGTTTCCGGATTCCTGTTCATCGACAAAAACGGAAAGCCGAAGACCAACTACTCGCTGCAGCATGGACTAAAACGAATCGTAGAGCATTACAATGAGACCCATGAGCCGATCACCCTCACGCCCCACGTGCTGCGCCACACCTTCTGCACGCGCATGGCGCAGGCAGGAATGCCCGTGAAGGAGCTGCAGTATCTGATGGGCCACGCGGACGTGGGCACGACGCTGAATATTTATACGCATCTGAGCTACGACGCGGCGGAAAAATCCATGCAGAAAATCCTGCTGAGCGGCTGAAAAACGCTACACCATTTTTACACCATTTCTGCAGAAATCTGCGAAGAGTTACAAAAGGTTACATCAAACCAAAATGCAAAAAGTCGTTGAATTTCAACGGTTTTGGAGGGATATAAAGAGATGAAAAAGATCCTATTTTTGTGCCACGGCAATATCTGCCGCTCTCCGATGGCGGAGTTTGTATTCACGGAGCTGGCGCGGCGCGCGGGGGTGTCGGACCGATTTGCGATCGCGTCCGCCGCGACTAGCCGGGAGGAGATCGGCAACGATATGTACCCGCCGGCGAAGGCGTGCCTGCGCGCGCACGGTATCCCGTTTTCGCGGCGGCACGCGCGGCAGGTTACGCGCGCGGATTATGACGACTACGATCTGCTCATCATCATGGAGGAGTATAACCGCCGCAACCTGCGCCGCATCCTGCCCGACGACCCGGAGGGCAAGGTGCATACGCTCATGAGCTTTGCCGGGAGCGACCGCGATGTGGCCGATCCGTGGTACACGGATGACTTTGAGGCCGCGTATGACGACATCCTGTGCGGCTGCACCGCGCTGCTGAAAGCACTTCTCAAATAATATCAACGACCGCCTCTGTCAGACAGAGGCGGTCGTTGGTATGGGGCAATCAGCCCTTTTTCTGCTTCATCTTTTTGTGCTTGGCACGCACCTCGGTGTAGATCTGCCAGCGCTCGCGCAGGTGGTTGAACGCCTGCGTCAGCAGCGTGAGCATCGGCCAGGCGAGCAGGCCGAGCACGACGAGGATCAGGATGCTGCGCATGTCGAGCCGCACGAGCTGGGCGATATCCAGCTCATAGTGCGTGCAGACGAGATACGCAACAAGATACGCGACCGTGAGCCCCACCATCATGACCTTGCGGAGCGTGTTGTAGGGCTTGCTGGTCTGGTGGACCATCATCAGACCGACGATGCCCATGATGCCGGTGCAGATCGTGCTGAGCGCCGAGCGGTCGAAGTCGAACGCGATATAGAACGCCAGCACGCCGACGATGAGGATCAGATCCGTCATCGCCGCGGGGAGCGCGCGGAACATGACGTTGCGCATGAACCTGCCCTTGACGAGATTTTCGTTCGGCTCCATGGCGAGAATGAACGACGGGATGCCGATCGTGAGGCTGTTGACCAGCGTGAGCTGGTTCGGAGAGAGGGGATAGGGCATCACGATCAGCAGCGTGAAGAACGCGAGGAAGAACGTGAAGATGTTTTTCACCAGATACAGCGAGGCGCTGCGCTCGATGTTGTTGATCACGCGCCTGCCCTCCGCCACGACGGACGGCATGGAGGCAAAGTTGTTGTCCATCAGGACGATGTTTGAGACCTGCGCCGCGACCTCGCTGCCCGAGGCGACGGCGATGGAGCAGTCGGCCTCCTTGAGCGCGAGCACGTCGTTTACGCCGTCGCCCGTCATGGCGACGGTGTGCCCCTTGGCCTTGAGCGCCTGCACGAGCTGGCGCTTTTGCGCGGGCGTGACGCGTCCGAAGACATTGTAGCGCTCCGCGGCCTCGGCGATGTCCTCCGGCGTCTGCAGCGTGCGGGCGTCGACGAAATCCTCCGCGCCCTCGATCCCCGCGCGCTTGGCGACCTCGGAGACCGCCATCGCGTTGTCGCCGGAGATGACCTTGACCTGCACGCCCTGCTGCGCGAAATAGCCGAAGGTCTCCGGCGCCTCATCGCGGATCTTGTTCGAGAGCAGGATCAGCGCGACGGGGAACAGGGACGCCGTCGGCGCTTCATCCGAGAGCGCGCCGTCATACATGCCCAGCAGCAGCACGCGGCAGCCCTTGGCGGAATAATCGTCGATCAGCGCGCTGTAGTCCAGCTCCTCCTGCGCCGCGAGCAGCACGTCCGGCGCGCCGAGCAGATAGGTCTCCTCGCCCGCGAAGCACACGCCGCCGTATTTCTTCGCCGAGGAGAAGGGGAGCGTCTCGGCCGCCTCGTGCCGAACCTCACCGGTGAAATATCTGCGCAGCGCCGCCATCGTGTCGTTGTCGGCCTTCATGGCATAGACATAGTCGCCCATGATCGTGCGCACGTCGTCCAGCGAGAAGCGATCCTCATTGAGCAGATGCACGTCTTCGACGGTCATCTTGTTTTCCGTGACGGTGCCGGTCTTGTCGACACAGAGCGTGTCCACGCGCGCGAGGGTCTCGATGCACTCCAGCTCGTGCACCAGCGTCTTGCGCTGCGCCAGACGGACCACGCCGGCGACGAGCGCCAGACTCGTCAGCAGATACAGCCCCTCGGGGATCATGCCGATGATGGAGGCGACGGTGCTCGTCACGGAGATCGGCAGATCATCGCCGAGCCAGATGTGCTCCTTGATGAACATGACCACGCCCAGCGGGATCACGAGGATACCGATCCATTTGACGAGACTCTCCAGCGAGCGCATCATCTCGGATTTGCGCGGCGGCTTGGAGCGCTTGGCCTCCAGCGTCAGACGCGACACATAGGAGTCCGCGCCGACGTCGGTCAGCCGGGCGCGGCATTCGCCGTTGACGAGGAAGCTGCCGGAGAGCAGCCGGTCGCCGGGCAGCTTTTTGATCTCGTCCGCCTCGCCGGTGATGAGCGCCTCGTTCACGCTGCATTCGCCGGAAACGACCACCGCGTCAGCATAGATCTGGTTGCCGCCGGAGAAGATCACGATGTCGTCCCGTACGAGCAGATCCGTCGCGATCGTTTTCTCCGCGCCGTCCCGGACGACCCTGCCCTGGGGCGCCGCGAGCACGTTGAGCTTTTCCAGCGTCTTCTTCGAGCGCATCTCCTGCACGATGCCGATCACGGTGTTGACGACGATCACGCCCATGAAACCGAGCTGCCAGATCTGCTTGAAATCGATGAAGCAGACGGCGATCACGCAAAGCGCCAGAATGAAGAACAGAATATTAAAATAGGTGAAAACATTGGAGAGGATGATCTGCTTGGTCGTCTTGCCGGCGGGCTCGACCGGCAGATTCGCCCAGCCGCCCTCCATGCGTTCGCGTACCTGCTCGGTGGTGAGCCCGAGCTCGGCCGGCGCCTGGACGACCGGGACCTCCAGCCGCTGCAACGCGACGGGATCCTTCTCCTGCCTGCCCTGTAGTTTCTCTAATAGTTGATCCACAACGGATGCCTCCGAAATCGCAAAATTACTCTTTTTACATTATAGCAGGAAATCCTACCGCAGGAAACAGAAAAATATGAATTTTTAGCCGGAAGGAGAAGTTTTTTCCGAGCAGGGCGCGGAAAAGCTTTCGGATTTTGCCATGACCGGCACAAGAAGATTGACAATTCCCCCGAAAAGCGCTAAAGTTGTAACATCCGGGAGAAAGAGGTTCCCCAGTATTTGTGAGTGGAGGAAAACGACATGAAAAAAATCACGGCACTGCTGCTGGCGGCGCTCATGCTGCTGAGTCTTGCCGCCTGCGGCTCTGAGAAGGAGGAAACGGGCAAGTACAACATCGGCATCGTCCAGCTGGTGCAGCACGATGCGCTGGACGCCGCGACGAACGGCTTCATGGACGCGGTGAAGGAGGGACTCGGCGAGGAGAACGTCACGTTTGATCTGCAGAACGCCTCCGGTGACAGCGCGAACTGCGCGACGATCGTCAACGGCTTTGTGTCTGACGATGTGGATCTGATCCTTGCCAATGCCACGCCCGCGCTGCTCGCGGCGGTGAACGGCACGCAGGACATCCCCATCCTCGGCACGTCCATCACCGACTACGGCGATGCGCTGAAGATCGAGAACTTCAACGGCACGGTTGGCGGCAACATCTCCGGCACGAGCGATCAGGCGCCGCTGGACAAGCAGGCCGAGATGCTGCTCGAGCTCTGCCCCGAAGCTGAGAACGTCGGCATCCTGTACTGCTCCGCAGAGCCGAACTCCGTGTTCCAGGCGGACAAGGTCGAGGAGTATCTCACCGACAAGGGCGTGAACGTCACGCGCTATACCTTTACCGACTCCAATGATGTCACCAGCGTGACCGCGACGGCCTGCAGCGAGGTGGACGCGATCTACATCCCCACCGACAACACCGCCGCGTCGAGTGGTGAGGCGATCCACAACGCCGCCTCCGGCTCCGGCGTGCCGATTATTTCCGGCGAGGCCAACGCCTGCAAGCTCTTCGGCGTCGCGACGCTCTCCATCGACTACTATAAGATCGGGCAAGAGGCCGGTAAA
The DNA here is from genome assembly GCA_017459865.1 of Oscillospiraceae bacterium. The sequence goes on along the minus strand of JAFUCD010000025.1, from coordinate 498 downwards.
ATGGCGGTCAAGATCCTGACCGGCGAGGCGGACATCTCCGAAATGCCGATCGGCTATGACACCGATCCTGTGAAGATGTATAACCCCGTGCTCTGCGAGGAGCTGAACATCACGCCGCCTGCGGATTATCAGGCGATGGATATGGGCTGACAAAACATCCGATCCCTGCCGGGACATACTGCCCCGGCGGCAATGAAGCAATGAATCAGCAGCAGTACGCTGACGGAAAGTCGGCGTACTGATGTTGAGACTGCCAAAAAACTATGCTTCTGACTTGCGAAACAGAGCAGCGGGGGAGCTGCGTCGGAATGACTTGCGCAAGTCACCATAAGAGGCAGAACCTCTTATGGATGACGGCGAAAGTCATTCCTCCTTCACCAACATGCACACGCGTGTGCATGTTGGATAGGAAGACCGGGGAAGCGGATATGGAGCCGGTGCGCATACGCGCAGCTGCGGAATGGAGCGCGCCCGGTCTGACGTTAAGACCGCCTCGAG
>JAFUCD010000034.1 GCA_017459865.1 Oscillospiraceae bacterium | reverse complement strand
TTCCATCGCCGCGATGGCGCTCTGCTCAGCGTTGATCTTGGAGCGAATGGTGGTGTCGGCGACCATCTTGCCGGTCTCGTCAAGAATAACAGCCTTGGTGTAGGTGGAGCCTACGTCGCAACCGCCAAAAAATTTCATAGTGTATTCCTCCCAAAAATTTTGTTCTCTTTCATTTCATGACCGTCTCTGCGTCTCGTGTAAAAAACGCAGAGACGGTTGGGTTTTTGCCGTGAGCTCAGATCAGGTGAGCTTGCCCTCGTACTCGTAGTTGGGCTTGTTGATCTGATAGGGCATCTTGGTCATGTCCTTACGCGGCATCTCGTCATAGTGCTTCTTCATGAAGGGCTCGTAGACATAGAACAGGAACTTGCCGTCCAGGTCGAAGAAGAACACGACGAACAGAAGCGCGTTCGCGCCGAAAAAGGCGATGAGGGCTTTGAGAAGTTTAGCTTTCATTTCGGTTCCTCCTTATTACCACGTCTGGCTGTCGTCGAAGTCGAGCAGGGACTCGTCGATCGGCTTCTCGCCCATAACGGTGGACATATAGTCGCTGATGAGCTGACGGATCTCGGCACGGGAAACGGTGCGGCAGTCAGGCAGTGCGTGCGGTACCCAGAAAGCGTTGATGTTTCTCTCACGGAACTCGTCCTCGAACAGGCCGTGGACGCCCTGCATGCCCTTGCACTGCAGCTGGTCGTACATGGCGACCATGTCGCAGTTGAAGCGATCCATCCACTGCCACAGCTCAAGGATGTGGTGCAGACCGCCGACGGCGTTGTTGCGCATCGGAGCCTTCAGATGGTACTTCGCCATATCATACAGGATGTTCTCGTGCGTGTCGGTGCGGATCTCCATGTTGAACATCAGGGAGTCCATGTTGATGATGACGTTCAGGCCCCAGGCGTTGTAGGCCCAGGTGCACCAGTTGGAGTAGTACAGCGGAGCGCAGGACCAGGCGATGACTCTGTGGCGGGTCTTCGGGAAGGTGTTGATCTTCTCAGAGACGCACTTCTCCATGATCTTGCGGACCTTCTTGTCGACGAAGTGCCAAATGTCGTCCTCGCCGTGGGTGCCGTACTGGGACTGATAGATACGATACAGAGCCTGCGCGACGCCGTTGATCGGATAGGAGTTCGTGTTCGCGGCAACGTCCCACTTCTCCCACTCGAAGCGCATGAGCTCGTTCTGCTCCTCGAGACGCTGGATCAGCAGCTGCCAGCTCATGGGAACGCCGGTGTGCTCCTCGGTGAAGGCCCACGCCTGCTCGATCTCGTTCATGGTGTTCTTCATGACTTCTTCGTTGTCGAACTGCATGGTCATGGGCAGCGCGAACAGCGGCTTGTCCCAGAACCAGTCCTGCAGGATCGTGGAGGCGACGGAGCCGTCGCACGCCTCGTTGCAGGTGAAGAAGACGGGGGAGTAATCCGGCACGTCGTCGAGAACGAAGATGCCTTCCTCGGCCTGGCACATCGGGCAGGGGTCGCCCGGCAGACCGATGGACTGCGCCGCGTCGATGTAGTTGAGAACAACGTGGCTGTTGACGTGGCAGGTGACGAAGTAGGGGATCATCTCGAGAGGCTGGGAGATGAAGCGGTCAGACCAGCCGTAGAAGATGCCGCCCCAGAAGGTCTCCTTGTGGGCGAGCGTGTGATAGTACGCGTCGTTCTTCTTGCCGCCGTGCAGCTTGGTGTCGGCCTTGAACATCGTCTGGAACTGACGGATGGTGCTGTTGACCATCGCGCGATAGTGCCAGGCGGAGGCCTTCAGGGCGGGGCCGCGCAGACCTTCGAGGCCGCGGTCGAACCAGTGCAGAACGGGGATGTAGGTCTGGCCCATCCAGCGATAGCGCCACAGGCCCTTCGCAAAGTCGATCAGGCTGCCGTACTTGGCAACGTCCATGACCATGTGGAGGTAGTTGTAACCCCAGATCATGTACATATAATACAGGGTATCCTTGACGCCGCGCCACTCTCTGTGCTTATAGAGGCCGGTCGGCTGGATGTAGAGGTCGGCCATGCGGGCTTCTTCAGCCGGCTTGCCATACCAAAAATCATGAGCGAGTTTCTTTAAATCTTTCATTAGATCGCCTCCTGAATCTTCTTGATCTCGATGCTCTCAACGAAAGCCTGGAAGCGCGTGCGGAGCTGACCGGAAGCGCCGTTGATGTACTCCTTCTCGATGGAGCAGACGGGCAGACCGAAGTCGCGCGGCAGGATGATCGTGTCGATCGTGCGCTCATAGCTCCAGTACTCGCAGAACTTGTTGGACTCGACGATGACGCCGTCGGCCTTGTATTCCTTGGCGATGTCGGCGATGAACTGCTTGCGGGCGCGCATGTCGTCCTGCGGCATGAAGCGCGGGCACTGGCTGGTCTCGAGATAGTGACGGGCGACGGCGTCGAGCGCGGACTCGCCTTCACGGATCTCGATGGGGATACGGCTTTCGATGGAGCCGTAGCAATGACGGTCGGCAACGACGAGCGCGCCGCAGCTCTCGATCAGCTGGGTGAACGCGGGGTCGTCGTTCTCGGAGCCGGCGAGCACGACCTTGCAGCGCCAGGTCGGCTTCTTGTCGGGCTTGCGGGTCTTCATTTCCTTCGCCGTCTCGCGCAGCATGGGGAGGATGAGGTGCTTCGGGCAGACGAGGGAAACCAGCTGGATGATCTGGAACTCGGTGCCGGTGATGGTCGGGTTGTCGAGCTTGCGATAGCTGCCGATCTCCTGGATCAGCTCGCAGACCTCGTTGTGCTGCTCGATGGCCTTGCGGATCGCCTCGTCAGAGGTGTCGATGCCGAACTTCTCATGCAGCGGATTGAGGACGTGGTGGATCAGCTCGGTCTTGAAGTGGTCGATCGAGTTCGCGGTCTTCTTGAACGGGATGTCGGTGAAATCCACGAAGAAGTCCGGGTTCTGGATGACGTCCATGTAACCCAGGTGCTCCTGGAAGCGGCAGGTGACCGTGCAGGTCTCGGTCGCCATCTGGGCGTCAAGGAAGTTGTAGCCGCCCTCGAGCGCGCGCTCGAACAGGCTGCGGCCGTAGTGGCATACACGACCGGACAGATAATAGGTCGCGATGTCGGGAGAGGTGCACTTCGGCGCTCTCAGACGCACGGAAAAACATCCGGGCAGGTTGAGCAGCACCTCGGGCATGAAGTAGCAGGTGTAACCCAGCGCTCTCAGGCCCTCCTCCTTCGCCTGGCGGACCAACTTGTTGTTGGCCTCCTGAAGAAGGTCATCAAATGCGATAAGGTGTTTCAAGTCTTTCATTTGCAAGCCCCCTTAAAAATTTTCGCATTCAAAAACAAACTTTTCACAATGTGACACAACTACAGTTAGTGTATCATCTCACACATTATGAGAATAGCAGATTTGTTGTTAATTGTCAAACAAAATGTTGGATTATTCGTAGTAGTATTTGGTAAAATCGGCTGAAAACGCCGTTGCTCTACAGTTTGAATTGTAAATGTTGAATAGAATTCATCATTTTCAGAAAAAGCATCGAAAAACCAACGTTTTTTCCTGCACAGCGGTGAAAAAAGGGCGCCGAAATTGACATGGAATAACGGTTTGTGCTATATTTTTTATGAGATTTTACCATAAGGTTCAGCTTCTTTTGAAAGGAGAGATCGACATGGCGCTCTACGGCAGGCTGCGCGATAAGCTTCTGCAGCCGTTTCGATCCGCTGTGATCGTGGCGGCGGGCTCGTCCACGCGGCTGGGGCAGGACAAGCTCATGCTGTCTCTGGGCGGCGTGCCGGTGCTGGCGCGCACGCTGCTTGCGTTCGAGTCCTGCGGGCTGATCGACGAGATCATCGTTGTCACGCGCGAGGATCGTCTGGAGGAATTTGCCGCGCTGCGTGACCGATACGGAATCACGAAGCTGACGCAGGTCGTCGTCGGCGGCGCGACCCGGGCGGGCTCCTCGCTCGCGGGCGTCATGGCGGCGAGCAAAAAGGCCACGATCATCGCCATCCACGACGGCGCGCGCCCGCTCGTGACGCCGGCGCTCATCGAGCGCGTGCTCCTGCAGGCGGAAAAGCGCCAGGCCGCCGCGCCGGTGCTCCCGCTCAAGGACACGGTCAAGGAGCGCAGCGGGGACATGCTCGTGAAGACGCCGCCGCGCGAAACGCTTGCCGCCGTGCAGACACCGCAGGCGTTTCAGGCGTCGCTCATCCGCGCCGCGCTCACGGAGGCGACGGAGCAGAAGCTCGCCGTCACGGACGACTGCTCCGCCGTCGAGGCGATCGGCCTGCCGGTGGCGGTGGTGGACGGCGACGAGGAAAATATCAAGATCACGACGGCGATGGACGTCCTGCTCGCCGAGGAGATCATCAGGAGGCGAGACAAGTGAGCTTTCGCATCGGACACGGCTATGACGTACACAGGCTCGTCGAGGGGCGCAGGCTGATCCTCGGCGGCGTCGAGATCCCGCACACGGTCGGGCTGCTGGGGCATTCTGACGCGGACGTGCTGACGCACGCGCTGATGGACGCGCTGCTCGGCGCGGCGGCGCTGGGAGACATCGGGCAGCTGTTCCCGGATACCGACCCCGCCTACGCGGGCGCCGACAGCATCCGGCTGCTGGAGGCGGTCATGGAGCATATCCGCGACGCGGGCTATGCGGTCTCGAATGTGGACTGCACCGTGCTTGCGCAGGCGCCGAAGCTCAAGCCCCACATCCCCGCCATGCGCGCGCGTCTTGCCGCCGCGATGGGCGTCGCGGTCGATCAGGTCAGCGTCAAGGCCACGACGGAGGAGGGACTCGGCTTCACCGGCGCAAAAGAGGGCATCGCCGCCCACGCCGTGGCGCTGCTTGAAAAACGCTGATCCAGCCCGTAGTACAACGCAACAACTAAAACTTTACTTTTCCTTCATGGAGATGTATACTAATCTCAAAGCGAGAAAGGGGTGCATCTCAATGGCAGGAAAAGAGATTTATTTATCACCGGAAGAGCAGGAATATCTGCATGGGATAG
>JAFUCD010000024.1 GCA_017459865.1 Oscillospiraceae bacterium | reverse complement strand
CGCATGGTTTGTGTTATCTTGTTCATAGCGAATAGGATACCTGCCTTTCGGTTTGGTCTGAGCAACTTGACCTTAACACAGGTACTCTCTATTCGCTATTCTTTTTTCACTTAATGTCACACATCATTGTACAACCAACATTTTTCAGATTTTGATGCGCCTGAGGAAAATGCAGGAGGCGGGCGGATGATATCCGCCCCTACGGGTGTGATGCCGCCGGTGCGGAGGTCGACGGACGCGGGCGATTCGTGAATCGCCCCTACAGGGTGCGGCGGACCGGTTCCATGCGCCGTAGGGCTGGAACCTGTGCCTCGCCGTTTCACGGTCACCGCCGCACCACCGTCATGCACACAAAAATTCCCGGCGCGGCTTCTCCGCGCCGGGCTGCGTCTTGCTTGCTTTCTTTACTTCATATCCCTGTACAGAAACGTCACGATCTGCGCACGTGTGCACGGGTTATCCGGGCTGAACGTCGTCGCACTCGTGCCCTGCGTGATGTTCTTCGACACCGCCCAGAGGACCGCGCTGTAATAATACTGTCCCGAGGCGACGTCCGCGAACGGGTTCGCGCCGGAGGCGCTCGGCTGTCCCTCCGCTCTCCAGAGGAACGTCACGACATGGGCGCGGGTGCAGGGATCGTTCGGTGAGAACGTCGTATCCGATGTGCCCAGCGTGATGCCCTTTTCGACCGCCCAGAGGACCGCTTTGTAGAAATAATCCGAGGTCTGGACGTCGCTGAACTTGTTCACGCTGCTCGTCGGCTCCGGCTCGCCCATCGCGCGCCAGAGGAACGTGACGACCTGTCCGCGCGTGCAGGTGGCGTTCGGCGAGAACGTCGTATCGGACGTGCCCTTTGTGATCTGTGGCGTGTGGTTCACCGCCCAGAGGACCGGCTCATAGTAATATTCACTCTCCGGGACGTCGGTGAAGGGGTTCGCCGAGCCTGCAAAGGGCATCGCGCATACGATTGCTAAATTCTTCGGTCCAACTTTTGCAATCTCCGTAGCGCTGAAGCCGTTCACCGTAACCGATACCGCATCTGAGAATGAATATCCATCCGCGGGCTTCACCATGATCAGGATTGCATAGTTTTTGTCCGCCTCAAAGGGCGCAGTGCCGTTGTCCTCCCAGGACCCCGCTTTGTCATAGACCCAGAACGCATTGATCATCTGCACATTTTGCGTCTCGATTTTGATCCCTTCCACATTCGGAACCTCGCCGACGCTCGGAGATGTTACACCAGATGCCGCAACAGATTTGATTTTAGACGGATCATCGTTCAGATCGTAGTCAAAATACGCGCGTATCGTTGTATCGCTAAACTTCTCAACAATTGCTTCTTTTCCATTGAAATATACTTTGATACCGTCCGGGAACGTATACTGTCGGTCGCTGGTTGTCTTTGCTTCAAGAAAAACCATGGCCCGATAGAAGTTCGATGCATCAAAGTAATCATAGGTCCCCATCGTCTGCGTGCCGTTTACCATATAAATCAAGCCGGTCGTATTGTATGCGTCTGTGATGATCTCACATCTGTTGTTATCCTGCGATACCGAGAAGTCCGGCAGCACCGGGCTGTAGGTGCTCGGCTTCGGTTCTGTAAACGACACATGGATCGCATTGGTGATCGTCTCTGTTGGGATCGGCTTCCACTCCGCTCTTATCGTAATGTTGCTGTTGATCGCTCCGGAAGCGCCGGGTGCACCATAATTATACCATTTGGAAAAAATATAACCCGCCGGAGGCGTAAAGGTGCATTGCGGAAGGGTCAGCTTTTCCCCTTTTGTCACATAAATAGGAGCCTGCGTTCCGGAGCCGCCATTCGCATCGAAATATGCAGCCCAGGTATTTGTCGGCTTATACAATGCCGTAAGGGACAGGTCAGAATCACTCATCACAACATATTGCCCAGACTGTGTTGCATTGATAGAATACCGTGTATCCCCCTCTTTTTCCCACATGGAAAATTCCTGCCCGGAGGGTGGATCGTTCGCTTTGAGCCAGAATCGATCACCAAGAGAGGCAGATGTAATCGGTGTGCTTCCTTTGGTTGCCGTGCCTCCGTTGACCGTGACAGAATACAGCGGTGCTGAACTGCTGACAGAAAAGCTCACTTGGCAGCTCCACAGCACTTCAAAATCATAATTCCAGCCGCCTCCGTCGGCGTCATAAGACAAGGTCAGCTCCGCTCTGTAATTTCCCGCGGGAAGGTTGTCCGACGCAGCGATGCTAAAGCCCAAGGCGTTGGTGCCGCCCGGATACACATTCCCGCCGTAGTTGTGAATCCTGAACGCGTCAGTATCGCCGCCGGTCAACTCCAGTTTTGCATAACTGGACGTCAGCTCTTTGTTTCCCGTGTTCCAGATCTCCGGACTCTTGGAAACTGCATAATACCCGGGTCTCGCTGTGCCGAGATTCAGATCGTAGATTCTGGCAGAATATCCGTCCGCCGCCTTTGCGGTCTGTCCCATCGGCAGCAGCGCAAAGAGCATCGCGATCGCGAGCAGGGCGCAGAACGTTTTAGTGTGTCTTTGTGTCATTTGTTTTTCCTCCCTCTGTATAATGATTTGATCCTCAATAGCACCGGATGGTGTGCTGCGCGGTTCATGGCACACCATCTCCGATCAAAAAACGCGCACGGCTGCGGCGGGGCGTGGTGCTCCCGCCGCGGTCGTGCGCGTATGCGTCTGTATCCAATTTTACCGTCCGAACACGGGCAAAATTATCCCTTATCCGTTCCGTTCCGTTCCGTTCCGTTAAAGATGATATTCGCAATGCAGAGCATGTCAAGCGTCTTTTTCATGGCACTCTCTCCCAATGCGCGTTTCGTTATCCGCACAGCGGCTTCAAATGTGTCCATTAAAATTGTATCACATGTGTGTTCCGGATGCAAGCGCTGTTTTGCGCGCGGATCAGATCAGACTCATCTGCTCCTCCCCGCGGTCCTCCTCCTTCAGGAGCGCGCCCGCGGCGGGCAGCGTTTTGGTGCGGTAGCGGGAGAGATTTTTGATCGGCGTCTGCGCGACGGGGGCGGCGAGGTCGACGACGTGCTTTTTCTTCGGCGTCATGACGGCGACGCCCTGCGTGGTACGGGAGGTCTTGGGCGCAAGCGCCTCGGACTTGAAGATGAGCGCGCGGCCCTCCGTGGTGCGCAGGACGAACTCACCCGGCTCCGAGAGCGGCAGGACGGCGACGAGCGGGCTTTTGTCCGAATACGCGCCGGTGAGCCGGCGGCGATTCGTCTTCGTCTCATAGGACGCCATCGGGATGCGCGCGACCTTGCCGTTTTGGAACACAAGCAGAAGCTCATCCTTATACTCCCCTGGGTCGAGCATCATGACGACGTTCTCGCCCTCGTCCATCTCCAGCGCCGTGGGCAGGAACACGCCGAGGACGGACGCCTTCGTATCGGCGAAGTCCGCGACCTTGGCCTTGTATACCTGCTGCTTGTCCGTGAAGATCAGCAGTTCTCTCCGGTTGGAGGACTCAAACGAGATGAGCAGGCTGTCGTTTTCCTTATACTTCTGCTCGCTTGCCATGCGCAGGGACTGCGGCGTGATCTTTTTGAAATACCCCTCACGGCTGAGAAACAGCGTGACCGGGTACTCGGGCGTGAGGTCCTCCTCGACGTCGGTCTGCGCGACGGCCTCCGCGCTCACAATCCCGGTGCGGCGCGGGCTGGGATACTTTTTGATGACCTCCTTCAGCTCGCGGATGATGATATTGCGCACGCGCGTGCGGCTTTTCAGGATCGCTTCGAGATCGGCAATCTCCTTTTCCAGATCCTCGGTCTCGGCTACGCGCTTGAGGATATACTCGCGGTTGATGTTGCGCAGTCGGATCTCGGCGACATAGTTTGCCTGCACCTCGTCGATCTCGAAGCCCGCCATGAGGTTCGGCACGACGTCTGCCTCTTTTTCGGTGTTGCGGATGATGGCGATGGCGCGGTCGATATCCAGCAGGATCTTGCCGAGGCCCTGCAGCAGATGCAGCTTTTCCTTCTTCTTCGTGAGATCGAAGAACACGCGGCGGCGGATGCACTCCTGGCGCCAGCTCGTCCACTCGTCGAGGATCTCCCGCACGCCCATGACGCGGGGATTCCCAGCAATGAGGATGTTGAAATTGCAGGAGAACGTGTCCAGCAGCGGCGTGAGCTTATAGAGCTTCGCCATGACCTTTTCGGGGTCCGTGCCGCGCTTCAAGTCGATGGCGAGCTTCAGGCCGCTGAGGTCCGTTTCGTCACGCATGTCGCTGACCTCGCGGAGCTTGCCCGCCTTGACGAGCTCGGCGACCTTATCGATGATCGCCTCGCCGGTGGTGGAATACGGGATCTCATAGATCTCGATGATGTTCTCCTTCGGAACGAAGCGCCAGCGGGCGCGCACCTTGACGCCGCCGCGCCCGGTGCGGTACACCTCGCGCATCTCCGCCTCGTCATACAGCACCTCGCCCCCGGTCGGAAAATCCGGCGCGGGCATGGTGGAGAGGATGTCGTGGTCGGGGTTCTGCAGCAGCTCGATCGTCGTGCGGCAGACCTCCTCGAGGTTGAAGCCGCAGATCTGGCTCGCCATGCCGACGGCGATGCCCGTGTTCGCGGACACCAGCACGTTCGGGAACGTCGTGGGCAGAAGCGTCGGCTCGAGCATCGTGCCGTCGTAGTTGTCCACAAAGTCGACGGTATCAGAGTCGATGTCGCCGAAGAGCTCATTGCAGATCGGCGCGAGCTTCGCCTCGGTGTAACGTGAGGCCGCCCACGCCATATCGCGCGAGTAGACCTTGCCGAAGTTGCCCTTGGAGTCCACGAACGGCGTCAAAAGCGCGCCGTAGCCCTTGGAGAGGCGCACCATCGTGTCATAGATCGCGGCGTCGCCGTGGGGATTCAGGCGCATGGTCTGACCGACGATATTGGCAGACTTCGTGCGCACGCCGCGCAGCAGCCCCATCTTGTACATGGTATACAGGAGCTTGCGGTGGCTGGGCTTGAAGCCGTCGATCTCCGGGATGGCGCGCGAGACGATGACGCTCATCGCGTAGGGCATGTAGTTTTTCTCCAGCGTCTCGGTGATCGGCTGGGAGATGACCTCCGCCTTCAGCCCGACGACGTTCGGATCGCCGCGCTTCGGCGCGGGTTCGGTTTTCTTCTTTCTGGGCATATCCTTGGTTCCTTATCGTTCGTTTACAATTTTTCCGGTCATGTGCTCGATCGTGACGGCGCAGACGAGCGTCGCGTGCGCGTGGTTTTTGACCTCATCGTCGATGTACGCCTCGTCCTGCGTGAACTTATAGCTGAGCGCGCGGGAGACCTCGATCGTGCGGGCGTAATCCTCGATGAATTCCACGCGCCCGAACACGACCACGCTCTTCACACGCTGCCACCATTCGCCCTCCACGGGCGTCCCGGCGTCCATGACGCACAGCGAGACCTTGTCGTTTGCCTTCATGCAGTCGATCTTGTGTCCGAGCTTGCCGCCGTGGAAATAGAGTCTGCCGTCCTCCTCGCAATACCAATGGTTCACGGGCACGGCGTATGGATAACCGTCCTCGGTGATGACGCTGAGCACGGCGCGGCGCTCCTGCTTCAAGAGCGCGACGCATTCCTCGTGCGAAAGCGCCTGCTTGAAGCGTTTGACAGAATGGAACATCACATATCCTCCAGCTTATCTCTTTTTCTTGCCCTTGTCCTTCATGCCCGTGTCGATATCCCGCTTGCAATGCGGGCAGACCTGCACCTTCATCATGCCGGAGAAGATGCGCCTGCCGCACCACGGGCAGCGGCAGAACACAAAGATGAACACCAGCGCCAGCACCATCAGCACGAACGCCGCCATCATCACATACAGACTCGGCGTCGTGCCGGGCTCGATGAAGATCAGCCCGACCATCGCGCAGGCAAACGAGGCGATCATGAAGAACATGACGAGCTTGCGCGCGGTTTTGAAATTCAGATTCATAGCGATGCCTCCTGTCAGGAAATGTCCGCGAGATCCAGAAACTCGCTGCCGTGCAGGGCGATGTGCTCCTTGCGTCCGGTGAGATTGTCTCCCAGAAGGAGATCGAACATCTGCGCGGTGCGCTCCACGTCCTCGGGGAGCACGCGGATGAGCTTTCGCGTCTCGGGGTTCATGGTGGTCATCCACATCATCTCGGGGTCGTTTTCACCGAGACCCTTGGAGCGGTTGATTGTCGCCTTCGCCCCGCCGAGGGAATCCACGATCTCCGCCTTCTCGCGGTCGGAGTAGGCAAAGTAGGTCTTGCCCTTGCACTCGATCTCATAGAGCGGGGACTCCGCGATATACACATACCCCTCCTGAATGAGCGTCGGCGCGAGACGATAGAGCATCGTGAGGATCAGCGTGCGGATCTGAAAGCCGTCAACGTCGGCGTCGGTGCATATAATGACCTTGTTCCAGCGCAGATTGTCGAGCGAGAACGCCGAGAGGTCCTTCGCCTGCTTGGCGTTTTTCAGCTGCACCTCCACCCCGCAGCCGAGCACGCGCATGAGGTCGGTGATGATATCGCTCTTGAAAATACGCACATAATCCGCCTTGAGGCAGTTTAAGATCTTGCCTCTGACCGGCATGATGCCCTGAAACTCCGCGTCTCGCGACTGCTTGCAGGCGCCGAGCGCCGAGTCGCCCTCGACGATATAAATTTCGCGGCGCGAGACGTCCTTGGAGCGGCAGTCGACAAATTTCTGCACACGGTTCGAGAGGTCGAGGTTCCCCGTGAGCTTCTTTTTCAGATTCTGGCGGGCGCGCTCGGCCTGCTCGCGGCTGCGCTTGTTGATGAGCACCTGCTCGAGGATCCGATCCGCCTCGGGTTTGTGCTCGATGAAATAGATCTCCAACTGCTCGCGGAAGAAGGCGGTCATAGCCTCCTGGATAAACTTGTTTGTGATGCTCTTTTTGGTCTGATTTTCGTAGCTTGTGAGCGTGGAAAAGCAGTTCGTGACGAGGATCAGACAGTCCTGCACGTCCTGGAAGCCGATCTTGCTCTCGTTCTTCTGGTACTTCCCCTGCGCCTTGATGTAGTTGTCGATGGCGGAGGTAAAGGCGCTTCTGGCCGCCTTTTCCGGCGCGCCGCCGTGCTCCAGCCACGAGGAGTTATGATAATACTCCAGCACGTTCACACGGTTGGAAAAACAGAACGCGGCGGAGATCTTTACCTTGTATTCCGGCTTGTCCGCGCGGTCGCGGCCCTTGCGCTCGGTCTCGATGTAGTGCGGCGCGGTGAGCGCGTCCTCCCCGGCGAGCTCCTGCACATAGTCGCGGATGCCCTCGGCGTAGAAAAATTCCTCCGTGCGGAATTTCCCGTTTTCCTCGATGCGCAGCACGAACGTGACGCCCTTGTTCACGACCGCCTGACGGCGCAGCACGTCCTCGTAATATTCCACCGGCACGTCGATGTCCGTGAAGACGTCCAGATCCGGCTTCCAGCGGATGGTCGTGCCGGTCTTTTTGCGGTCGGCGGGCGCGCTGACGAGATCGCCCACGATCTCGCCGCGCTCAAAGTGCAGGCTGTATTTCTTGCCGTCGCGGCGGATCGTGACGTCCATGTACTCGGACGCATACTGCGTCGCGCAGGTGCCGAGACCGTTCAGGCCGAGCGAGTATTCATAGTCGCCGCCGGCGTCGTTTTTATACTTGCCGCCCGCGTACATCTCACAGAAAACGAGCTCCCAGTTGTAGCGCTGCTCGGCCTCGTTCCAGTCCACGGGGCAGCCGCGCCCGAAATCCTCCACCTCAATGGACTTGTCTTCGAAGCGCGTAACTGTTATAATATTGCCGAACCCCTCGCGCGCCTCGTCGATGGCGTTGGAGAGGATCTCGAACACGGCATGCTCACAGCCGTCCAGCCCGTCGGAGCCGAAGATGACGCCGGGGCGCTTGCGGACGCGGTCCGCGCCCTTGAGCATGGAAATGCTGTCGTTGCCGTAGGTTGCCTGGGCTTTCGCCATAGTAAATACCTCAAATCACAAGATGTGGTGTTCCCGCATGCGGGTCATTAACTGATTTAGTATATCCTACTTTACATAAAATTGCAAGCAAAAAGAGAGCCGCAGATCATACGGCTCTCAAAGTCGCCCCAAAGCGCATTCGCGGTCGGTTCGGGACTTGAAGCGCCCCGAACAGAAAGCCGCTGAGCCTGCGCCGCGTCACTTTCCGCACAAAGCGCAGCGTCCTCTGCCGGTTAAGAGGTGTTCAGACCGCATCGCACCGTCGGGCTTGTCCCCGCCGGGCTCCGGGTCAAAAAGCGGCAATGTGCGCGCGTTGTGCGTCGGAGTTCTTCCGCGATCAGTATGGTCCGGCGGCACACGCGGTATGCGCGGAAATATTCGCCGGTTTAAAAATTCGCATTTCGGCATACAATGTACAGAAAAGACCGGGAGGCTTTTCTGACTATGGCAACGAAGCGAAAAGAGCGCCGCCATCTGCGCGCTGAGCACCGGCGCATGCAGAGCGAGCTGCGCGCGATCCGCCGCGATCTGGAGCAGAGCTATCGGCGCTTCAACGAGCTGGACGACCCGATGCAGCTCGACGCCACCATTTATGAGATCAACGCCCTCAGGGCGAAATACAGCTGTGCCGTACACGCGCTGCGCGCGCTGCCGGGACAAACGAACTGAAAGGGATAAACACTATGGAAGCAAGCATTCTGGAATTGATCTTCTCGCACTCCGTGCTCATCGTCGGCGGCATCTTCGCCGTGTGGCTGCTCATCAAGCTCTTCAAGAAGCCGATCAAGCTGCTGTTCAAGCTCGCCTGCAACACCGGCATCGGCTACATATCCCTGTTTCTGCTCAACCGGATCGGCGCGCCGATCGGTCTTTCGCTCGGCTTCAATTGGGTCAACGCGCTGGTTGTCGGCGTGTTCGGCTATCCGGGGCTGATACTATTGGTGCTGTTGAAGTATTTCTTTTGATCAAAAACACCGGATTTCCCCGATCCGGTGTTTTTACATTCAGAGCTTTTCCAGCGCGGCGACGACGTTTTCAAACGCCATATAGTGTGACGCCTTGACGAGTACGCAGTCCTCCGGCTGCATGAGCGCGGGCAGCGCGGCGAGCAGATCCTCCATATGGTCATAGTGGCGCACCCCCTCCAGGCCTGCTTCCTGCGCGCCCGCGGCGATCTCTCGCGCGAGCGAACCGCAGCAGAGCAGCAGATCGACCCTGGTCTCGGCGGCGATGTGTCCGGTCTCGCGGTGGAGTCTGGGACCGTCCTCACCGAGCTCGCCCATGTCGCCGAGGATGGCGACCTTGCGCGCGCCCTGCGTGCACATCAGCGAGCGCAGCGCGGCGGCGGTGGAGTCGGGGTTGGCGTTGTAGCAGTCGTTCACGACCGTGAGCATCCCCGTCTGCACGATGCCGGCGCGCCCGTCCACGGGCACATAATTCGCGATCCCGGCGCGGATCTCCTCGTCGGAGAAGTCGAACGCGATGCCGATCGCGGCGCCCTCCAGCGCGGCATAGACCATGTGCGCGCCGTAAGCCGGGATGCGCACATCGAAGCGGCGGTCGCCGTACACGATCGTGCATTCAGACCCCGCGAGCCCGTAGTCGCGCACGTTCTCGGCGCGGACGTCGCAGTTCTCGCCGAGCCCGAAGCTGAGCTTACACTGTCTGCAGTCGAGCGTGCGCAGCAGATCATCATCGCCGTTGCAGATCACGAGCGCGTCGTCGTCCATCCATTGCAGCACCGAGGTCTTCTCGCGCAGCACGCCTTCGCGGTCGCCGAGATACTCCAGATGCGCGCGGCCGATGTTCGTAAAGAGCATGACGGTCGGGCGCGCCATTTTCGCCAGCGGCTCCATGTCGCCGAAATGGGAGATGCCCATCTCGACCACGGCGGCGCGGTGGTGCGGCTCAATGCGCGCGAGCGTGAGCGGCACGCCGAGCTGATTGTTGAAATTCTTCTCCGTCTTCAGGACCTGCCAGCGCTCGGAGAGCACCGCGGCGGTCATCTCCTTGGCCGTCGTCTTGCCGACGCTGCCGGTGACGCCGATCACGGGAATGTCGAGTCGGCTGCGATAGTCCGCCGTGAGCGTCTCCAGCGCCGATGCAACATCCGGGACGACGATCACCGGGCGGGTCTCCCCCGCCGGGACACGCAGCGCCAGCGCGCAGCTCGCGCCGAGGTCGAACGCCTTGCCGATATAGTCGTGCCCATCGACCCGCTCCCCCGGGAGCGCGGCGAAAAGACTGCCCCGTCCGGCGCGGCGGCTGTCGATCACGACGCCCGTGACCGCGGCGGCGCCGTCGCCATGGAGCACGCCGCCCGTGACGGCGGCAACATCCGAAACCGTATAGCCTGTCATGATCTCAAGCCTCCAGAGAAAGCGCGATGATCTTTTCACACAGCGCGCCATATTCGATGCCGACCACCGCCGCCTCCTGCGGGACCAGGCTGGTGGGCGTCATGCCGGGGAGCGTGTTGATCTCGAGGAACCAGAGCTTCCCTTCCGCGTCAAGGATGAAGTCCGCGCGGGAATAGGCGCGCAGACCGAGCGTTTTAAACACGATCATCGCCTGCCGCGCGAGCTCCTGCTCGACCTCCGGCGGGACGGGTGCCGGCGTGATCTCCTTCGCCGCACCCGGCTGATATTTGTTCTTATAATCATAAAAGCCCTCGGCGGGGATGATCTCGATGCTCGGCAGGCACTTGTCGCCGAGGATGCCGATCTGCACCTCGCGCCCGGAGACATACTGCTCGACCAGGATGCGGCTGCCCTCCCGCGCCGCCTCGGCAAGCGCGGCGCGCAGCTCCGCTTCGTTCTGCGCGATCGCGACGCCGATGCTGCTGCCGGAGTCGTCCGGCTTCACGACGCAGGGATACGTCGCCACGGCGCACACCGCGTCCACGTCCAGCGACGCGCTCTCGACGAGCTGCCATTTCGGCGTACGCACGCCCTCCGGCGCGACGAGCCGCTTGGTTAGGTCCTTATCCATGGCGATCGCGCTGCCGAGAAAGCCGCTGCCGGTATAGGGAATGCCGAGCATATCGAACGTCGCCTGCACGCGTCCGTCCTCACCGATGCGCCCGTGCAGCGCCATGAACACGACGTCCGCCATCTGGCAGACCTCCAGCACATGCAGTCCGAACTGGCTCGGGCTCTGCCAGCGGCGCGAGGCGCGCACAGCCTCCAAATCCGGCGCGACCTCGGAGATGGCGTCAAAATCCAGCGCGGGCGGCGCATCGAAAATGCCGCGGATGTCGCCGGCGTAGTCCTCCAGACCGAGATACATGTCCACCGGCACGACCTGATGCCCGCGCGCCGAGAGCGCCGCGGCGATCTTCTTGCCGCTGGACAACGAGACGTTACGCTCCGGACTGAGTCCGCCGCACAATACCACGATTTTCATATATGGATCGCTCCTTTTGGTTCGACAAAATCAAACGAAAAATAAAACAAATATAATTATATCACACAACCTATGAAAAGGTAAACATAAAATTGCATGTTTTCCGCATCTTGCCGCGCGGCGGCAAAAATGCTATACTAGCGACAACATCTCCCGGAAAGAAGGGATCGCATGAAAAAGTCATTCGGACGCGTGCTGACGCTCTTGCTGGCGCTGGTGCTGATCGCCGCGCTGCTTTGGATCACGAACGGGACCGGCTCGGACGCCGGAGCGCCGACCGCGACCGTCCCGGTGCAGACCGGGAACAGCGACAGCAGCGCGCCGCCGGAGCCGGATACGCTCGAGGCGACAGCGGAGACGCCGCTCGACCCGGACGGCAGCTATACCTCGAAAGAGGACGTCGCGCTGTACATCCATCAATACGGACATCTGCCGCCGAACTTCATCACCAAGCGCGACGCGGAAAAGCTCGGTTGGACGGGCGGCTCGCTGGAGCCCTACGCCCCGGGCAAATGCATCGGCGGCAGCCGCTTCGGCAATTTCGAGGGTCTGCTGCCCGAGGCGCCGGGGCGCACCTACACCGAGTGCGACATCGACACTCTCGGCGCGTCGAGCCGCGGGGCAAAGCGGATCGTCTTTTCCAACGACGGTCTTATATACTACACGGATGATCACTACGAGAGCTTCACGCTCCTGTACGGGGAGGCATAAACGATGAGAAGCTGCACACTCTACGGCGCGCGGATCGCGGATCTCGACGCGCTGCACACCGCGCTTTCCGAGGGTCTGGGCTTTCCCGCGTGGTACGGGCAGAATCTGGACGCGCTGTACGACCTGCTCACGGAGCCGATGGCGCCCGTGACGCTGACGATCTATGACTGGCCCGCGCTCGCGCGGACGCTTGGCGAAAAGGCGGCGACGCTGCAGAAGGTGCTGACCGACGCCGGACAGGAAAACCCGGCGCTGACCGTGCTGCTGCTCGGAGGCGAGGATGAGATCTGAAACGCGCGTCGTCGGGCGCTTTGCCCCGAGTCCGAGTGGGCGGCTGCATCTGGGAAACCTGCTGTCTAGCCTGCTCGCGTGGCTCGATGTGCGCAGCCGGGGCGGCGTGATGCTGTTTCGCCTGGAGGACCTGGATCCCGCGCGGAGCTTTTCGAGATTCGCCGACCTGATGG
The DNA here is from genome assembly GCA_017459865.1 of Oscillospiraceae bacterium. The sequence goes on along the minus strand of JAFUCD010000024.1, from coordinate 164,959 downwards.
CGGACGACCTGCGCTGGCTCGGGCTGGACTGGGACGTCGGCTGGACGCCCGGCGACACGACGTATGCCCAGTCACACCGCACGGAGCGTTACGCCGCCGCGCTCTCGGCGCTGGAGGCGCAGGGGCTTATCTATGACTGCCGCTGCTCGCGCGCGGAGCGGCTCGCGGCCTCCGCCCCGCATCCGGGCGAGGAACAGCCCGTCGGCTGCACCTGCCGCACGCATCCGAAGCCGGACGCCGGACGTCCCGCGGCGAAGAAGCTCTGGGTGCCGGAAACGACCGTGCGATGGACGGACGGGCATTTCGGCGCGCAGACAGACACGCTCCGCCCCGGCGCGGATGATTTCATTGTCCGGCGCTCAGACGGTGTGTTCGCCTATCAGCTCGCGGTATCGGTCGACGATATGGAGATGGGCGTCACGCGCGTCGTGCGGGCGCAGGATCTTTTAAGCTCCACGGCAAAGCAGATCACGCTCATCCGCCTCCTCGGCGGCACGCCGCCGGAGTATTGCCATTGTCCGCTGCTTGTGGACAGCCAGGGCAGAAAACTCTCCAAGCGCGCGGGCGATCTGAGCATGGAGGCGTTTCGGGAGCGGTACACGCCGGAGGAGCTGACCGGCATTCTCGCAAAGCTCGCAGGACTGCGTGACACGGCTTCCCCCGTAACGGCGCGGGAGCTGATCGCGGAGGTTGACTGGGCAAAGATACCGACCGAACCGATCGCGGTTCCCGACAGCATTTCATATATCAAATAAGAAATAAGCCGAAACAGCGGAGCTCACACATCGTGTCGAACTCCGCTGTTCATCATTTGAATATTGAAATCTATGCATTCGCTGCCAGCACGCGCTTGAGCACCGCGTCGTGGGCAGCACGCTCAACGGTATCGTCGAGCTCCGGGAGGCGGAAGCTGTCGTCCTTCCGGCGGAAGGCGGTCTCGAGGATGTGATCGCAAAGCTCCGGGTTCTTCGGCAGGATGGGCCCGTGGCTGTAGGTGCCGAAGACGTTCAGGTGGCGCACGCCCTCCGTGCCGTCGGAGCCGTTGTTGCCGCCGCCGGCGAGGATCCTGCCGAGGGGCTTGACGCCGTCGCCGAGATAGGTCTTTCCGCTGTGGTTTTCAAAGCCGACGACCGTGCTGCCGCCGGATTCTTCGCCGCATGCAAACGCGAAGTTGCCGATCATGCGCTCCTTGGAGCCGACGGTATAGAGATCGATCGCGCCGATGAAATCACATTGCTGCCCGTCCCAAGTCTTATAATAGTTGCCGAGCATCTGATACCCGCCGCAGATGGCGAGCACAGTCTTGCCGTCGGCGATGGCGGCTTTGAGTTCTCTGTCCTTCCCCGCGCGCAGATCCGGCAGGAGCACCTCCTGCTCGAAGTCCTGTCCGCCGCCGATGAAGATGAGGTCGAAGGTCGTAAAGTCCGCCGTCGCGCCCACGGGCACCTCGGTGACCTCCGCCTCCAGACCGCGCCAGGCAAGGCGCTGCGTCATGCAGATGATATTCCCGCGGTCGCCGTAGAGATTCAGAAGATCGGGATACAGATGGCAGATCTGCAGCTTGGTCACACTCATTCCCAGAACTCCTTTCCGCCGAGGCGTTTTTGCAGCTGGCTGCGCAGGTCGAGCATCGCGGTGTAGGTCGGCATGATGAACACGCGGTCCTCGCTGCGGCACATCTCGTCGATGAGTCTGCCGTAGTCATGGATGACCTCCATGCGCTCTGGCGGAACGCCCGCGTATTTCAGCCGCAGGGCCATGTCCTCTGCACGGATGCCGGAGACCAGCACGCGCGTGAGACGTTCCTCCATCGTGGCAAGCCGCTCAAAGTCCGCATCCCAAATCCACGAGATGTCCGTGCCGTCGGCGTCATTGTCGTTCAGGCAGACCACGAACTCCGCCGGATCCTGCAGCGCGGCGAGATAGCGCATGACCTGATTGCAGCCCGCGGGGTTCTTCACGAGCATCATGCGTCCCGGGGTGCCCTCCAGATCGAACTTCTCCATGCGCCCGAAGCCGCAGTCGAAGCTCGCGAGCGCACCGGCGATCGTCGCGCGCTGGAACCCGAAGGCGTCAAGCGCGCAGGCCGCTCCGGCGGCGTTATAGATATTGTAGACCGCGGGCAGATTGATGTGCAAAAAGAGCTCCTGCCCGTTCAGGTCCATGACGACGCTGCTGGAATCAGCATCCATCGAGGCGATCTCCTTGACGGGATACTGCACCGCCGGGCGGGCATAGCCGCAGTTGGGGCAGCGGAAGCCGCCGAGGTGACCGTAGGTGCGATAGTCGTAAATATACTCGGTCTTGCAATGGATGCAGTGCGGCGCGTCGGAGAGCTCGCGCGTGTCGCCCGCCTCCAGCGGCACGTTGATGCCGAAAAAGACCGTTTTGTTCGGCACATGCTCGGGGATCGAGGCGATGAGAGAATCATCCGCGTTCAGGCACAAAAGCGAATCCGGCGAATGGGAGACGCCCTCGATGATGTTGTTCAGCGTATGCGTGATCTCGCCGTAGCGGTCGAGCTGGTCGCGGAAGACGTTCGTCGCGACGATGACCTCGGGCTTGAGATACTTCAGCACCGTTTTGGACGCCGCCTCATCGCACTCGATGACGGCGAACTCCTTTTTGCAGCGGCCGAAGAGCGTGCTGTTCATGGCAAACTCCGCCGTGATGCCGGAGATGAGGTTCGCGCCGGACTTGTTCGCCAGATAGCTGCGCTTTTCATCGATGAACGCCTGCTCGATCATGCGGGCGCTGGTGGTCTTGCCGTTCGTGCCCGTGATGAAGATCGTACGGACGCCGCGCGTGAGCGTGCCCAGTACGTCCGGACAGATCCGGAGCGCGATCCTGCCGGGCATGGCGGTGCCGCCGCGCCCGACGAGCCGGATGAGAAAGCGTGAGATCTTGCAGCACAGGACTGCAAGAAAAACTCGAAAATTCATGGGTGGTCTTCTCCTCTGATATCTTTAAGCCGATTGGATCTGGTCCTGCACATCCTGCGGCAGCGTCGGCACCTTGACCGCCTCGCCGACGGCGTTGATGTGCGCGCGGACGGTGATCAGGGCAGACGCCTCCATCGCCAGGACTTTGTAGTGCGTATTGCCCTGCAGCGTGAGCTCGGTCATCTCGCCGTTGACCGCCGTGAGATACATCGTGCAGTCGGAATACGTGAGATTCAGCTTGTCCAGCCCCTCGAGATAGCGGTCCATGAAGGACTGCGCCATGTCGTCCGGGACCTTGACGGTATAGACCTTGCGGCCGCCGTCGCTGGTGCGCTCGATCTCCAGATCAGAGCTGTAGATGTCCGCGCCCCATTGCAGCAGGCTCATGAAGTTCTTCGGGATGAGCCGCTCGAGCGCGGCGTCGTCATCATAGCTGCGCCCGTTGACCTTATAAAAGGAATGGGACAGCAGATCGCTCTCCACATCGATCTTCATGGCGCTGCCGCTCTCCCCGACCGGGAACTTGACCGTGCGGAAGCGCACGTCCAGCTCTCTGCCGTTGAGCGAGACGGTGTAGCTGATGTCGGACTTATCCGCGTTGTAGGCTGCGCTGAGCATGCGCGCGGTGTCCACATAGTTTTTGAAGTTGGCGCGATAAAACAGATATCCGCCGATCGCCAGCGCGACGATCAGGATCGCGAGGATCCAAAGTCTCCGGGTTCGTCGGGACATGGGAATGCTCCTTTCAGGCTCGGAATGTCGTCAAACAAAGCTGATCTTTACGCGTTTACCGGCTGCCTCCAGCTTCTCCTTCAGCTCCTGCATCAGCTTGAGCTTGTGCTCAAAGCTGAAATCGGAATCGTCCATCGCGCTGTTCGAGGCGTTGCCGAAGAGGATGTTCACATCGGTCGCTTCCTCCGCCAGCAGCAGGGCGAGCTTGGCCGCGCCGTCCTTGCGCGTTTCCAGCTCCAGCGTGAGCAGGCCGTCGGTCCGGTAGAGCTCGATGAGCCGGATCGTCTCCGCGAGCGTGACGGCGCCCTCTGTGACGAGGTCGACGCCGGTGATCTCGCTCATGGGCGGGACCTCCTCCGACCCGGTGTCGGGCAGCACGCGCACCTTGGCGCCGAGGAACTTTGCCGCCGCCTTCGCGGTGGTGCCGCCGCAGAGGACGTGCTTGCCCTCCTTGGCGAAGAACAGACGCATGGTGCTCAGGTCATCGTCCTTGTGCTCCGGCGGACCGATCATGACGTTTGCAGCCATGCGGCGGCGAAGCTTCACCACGGCGATGGTCGTGTCATCGTGCATCACGTCCAGATCCAGCGACTGGACGCACGAGAGGATACGCGCCGCCATCGACTGTGCCGAGAGATCAGGCTGGTAGTTGCGCTCCATGAAGGCGTGCATCTCCTCCTCCGGCCAGCCGGCGATCGTGGTCAGACCGCGCCCGGCCTCGGATACACCGTCGCTGAAGAGGATGAGCATGTCGCCCACGTCGAACTGCAGGCGGCTTTCGTGCAGCTCCTTGTCCTGGATAAAATGCGCCGAGTAGCTGTAGCGCTGCACCTTCCCGCCCTTGAGAAACACCGCGCGCGGGTTATCATACTGCACGAGCGTGACCGTCTCGTCCTTGGTCTGGACGATCGTGAAGGTCGCATATGCGAGCTTGCGGTCCTTGCACATGGGCAGCGTCTCGGCGACGGTCGTGACGCATTCATCGAGCGGCACGTTGCCCTCGAGCATGCGCGTGAGCATCGTCGCCGTGAGCGTGGAGAGGATGTTTGCCTTCACGCCGCTGCCGAGTCCGTCGGAGAGGACGACGGTGCGCTCCCCTTCGCCGTTCGTGATCACGCACTGGTCGCCGCAGATCGTCTCGCCGTTTTTGCAGCGGGTGACGAAGCCGACGTCCCAGACCAGCGTTTTGCTGCGCCGCGTTGTGTTATTCCGCATTGTTCTCATCCTCATCCAGCAGGATCGCTTCCTTCAGATCGTGGACGGCGACCTTGGTCTCCGCGGCTGTCTCGCCGAGAAGGCTTGCGATCTCGTGCACGATGCGAAGCTGCTTGTCAATGATGTTGTCGGCGAGATCCGCCGCGTGGAGCTTGGTCTTCTGCACCTGGCTCTTGCGCTGACGCGAGCGCGTCACATCGCGCATGATGCACGTGAACATCGTGCGCTGCGGATCGCAGATAAAGATGCGCTCGAGATAGACGTTGTACTCCGCGAGGAAGATCTGGTCGGTATACTGCGTGTCGTCGATGCTCATGAGCTTGACGAAATCGTACTCGTCCATGATCCGGCTGACGGGATATCCGATGATGTCCGACGGATCATTGATGCCGAAAATGCGGCAGGCGGCGGTGTTGATCTGCTTGACCTTCAGCTTCTTGCTGACGGTGATGATGCCCTCGGGCGATACATTGATGATCTTTTCGGAATAGGTCTCGGCCTTCTCCTTCATGTAGGGCAGGCACATGCTGATCTCCGCGCGCCCCTCATAGATGGCCTTGGCGCTCTCGCGGCAGGTGGCGTAGCCGCAGAGGCTGCAGTCGATCTCGTCCTCGGGGGTGAACTTGCCCATCTTGCGCAGAATGCCGGTGATGGCGCTCTCGGGCGGCTCCTCGCCGGCGTGGATATGGTGATCCTCCATGGCGCGATACAGATCGATGCGCTCCGGGACGTCAAAATCGCCGCCGTCATACATCGAGGCGTTCTCGATGCGCTTACGGGATTCAAGCAGGTTACGGTCCTTGCGGCTGAAGACCATGCCGCCGATGCAGTTGCCGTGGCAGGCGGACATCTCGATGCAGCAGTCACGCAGACCGCCGTCGACGACGCACTTCATGACCTTGATGCAGTCCTCGAGCGTATCGACCGAGAGATAGTCCACGCCGATCAGATGCGTCATGCCGTCCTCGACGCCGCCGGTGATGACATAGCCGTGCGCCGCCTTGGGCTCGTCAGACTCGACGGTCGTGCGCACCGAGACGCCCATCTCCTTCATCCACGCGGCGAGCTCATCGAACGTGATGGCGTAATCCGCGCCCACGCTCTCGTAGTCCTTGGTCTCCTCCTTGCGGGCGATACAGGGGCTGATGTAAACGATCGCGGCATCCGGGCAGCGCTGGCGCAGGATCTGCGCGTGTGCCTGCATGGGCGAGAGCACCGGCGCGAGATACGGCAGCGCCTCAGGAAAATGCTTTTCGGCGTAGAGCACGATCGACGGGCACCCGGACGTGATCAGGGGTCTGCCGTTGGCGCGCGCGACCAGGATCTCCAGCTGGCGCTCCACGAGCTGGGCGCCCTCGGCGGTCTCATACGCCTCAGACATGCCGAGCGCACGCAGCGCGTCCCGGACCCTTGCGAAGCCGGGCGTCTCAAAATAGGCGAGATAGGTCGAGTCCACGCTCGCGACGACGCGCTTGCCAGAGCGGATCAGGTCCTTGATGACCTTCACCTCGCTCACGACATACTTCGCGTGCTGCGGACATACGCTCACACAGCTGCCGCACACGATACACTCGTTTGCGACGATCTGCGGCAGTCCCTTGGACACGCGCATGGATTTGACCGGGCAGTAACGCACGCACTTATAGCAGTTTTTGCATGCGTCCTGATTGAATTTCAGAACTTCCATCCTCTGATCCTCCGTCATGACCGCGTCTGCGTTCCCGGACGCGGGTGAATGCTGTGCAGCTCGTCAAGAGCGCCGCATTCTTTTTCACTTTATAATGTAACACAAATCGCGTTTGCGCACAATAGGCAGTTGCCGATTTTCCGCTCTTTTCAAGCGCGACCGATTGTGGTATGGTTATAGAAACCGCAGTAAGGAGGCAGCGTATGAAACGACTGAGAACGATCTTTCTTGTACTCGAGGCGCTGCTGTATGCCGCGTTTCTGGCGCTCGATCTCACAGGCGGCAGCGCAGCGCTTTCCGCCGGGCTGAAGTACGCCGGGATCGCGCTGGTCGTGCTCGCGGGGCTGACCGCGCTGCGCTCGCGGGACGGATGGATCGTGTTCGCGGCGCTCGTGCTGACGGCGGCGGCGGACGTGTTCTTGCTGCTGCTGGACGCACACTATCTCGCGGGCGTGGCGCTGTTTCTCTGCGTGCAGGCGCTCTACACCGAACGGCTGTGCGTCATGAGCGGCATGAACAGGACGCTGCATTTCACCGCGCGGGCGATGCTTGCGGGCTTTGCGGCGGCTTTCGTCGGCAAAGCGTTCGGGCGTCTCGAAATGCTCGCAGCGGCATATATCGTGTGGTTTTTCATGAATCTGGCACACAGCGTCTCCATCGCCGCGCAGACCCGTACGCGCCGCGCGGTGCTTTTTGCCGCAGGACTCGGTCTTTTTTTCCTGTGCGATCTCTGCGTGGGCGTGCACAATCTGCCGCAGAGCGCGCTCAGCGCCTTTGCCAATGTCGCCATGTGGGCGTTTTATCTTCCCGGACAGGTCCTGATCGTCCTGTCCGCGGACAGCTTCGGAGGGCAGCATGAAACAGTCTAAGCTTTTGACAGCGCTCCTGATCCTCGCGCTGGCGCTCTTTGCCGTGAGCGCCGGGATCGCGGCGCCGATCCTCTCGCGCGCGTTTTATGTCGCGCACGTCCGCGCGCTGGACCTCCCGGCGGAGACGGGCTGGACGGAGGAGACGATCCTGGAGGCGTATGACGACGTGATGCGCTTTTGCCTGCGCGGCGGGGATTTTTCCACCGGCAGCCTCGGCTGGACCGAGACCGGGCGGACGCACTTTGCCGACGTCGGCGTGCTGTTCCGGCTGGATCTGCGCGTGCTGATCTGCTCGGCGGCGGCGCTGGTCGTGCTTTTTCTCGTCTCGCTGCGCGTGAAGCCCGCACGTCCGCTCGGGCGCGGCGCGTCGTTCTGGGCGGGCTGGGGCGTGCTGGCGCTCTTCGCCGCGATCGGCATCTGGGGCGCGCAGGACTTCGACCGCGCGTTCACGGTCTTCCACCATATCTTCTTTCCGGGCAAGACCAACTGGCTCTTTGACCCCGATCTCGACGAGATCATTTTGATCCTGCCGGAGGTCTTTTTCCGCAACTGCGCCATCCTCGCCATCGGGCTCATCGCGGCGCTGTGCATCGTGTATATCCTCGTCGGAAGAAAGCAAAAAAGATAAAATTCTCTTGCACATTAAATCGCTGTATGTTATTGTAAATCACATACATTTTCCCGTTGGAGGTTTTGCGTATGATCGCAACCAATCTGAAGATCAAAGACGGCGTGCTGGAGTTCGCCGGCTTCAATACCCCCGCGCTCGCCAGAAAGTACGGCACGCCGCTGTACCTGATGGATGAGCAGCGCATCCGCGACAACTGCCGCATGTACCAGAAGGCCATGTCGGAATTTTTCGGAGAAAACGCGCTCACGCTCTATGCCAGCAAGGCGCTCAGCTTCAAGCGCATGTATGAGATCGTCGCGGACGAGGGACTCGGCATCGACGTGGTCTCCTCCGGCGAGGTGCACACCGCGGCCAAGGCGGGCTTCCCGATGGAGAAGGCGTTCTTCCACGGCAACAACAAGACCGACGAGGACATCGCCTTCGCGATGGACCGCGGCGTCGGGTACTTTGTCGTAGACAACGTCGAGGAGCTCTACGCCATCGAGCACATCGCCGTGCGCAAGGGCATCACGCAAAAGTGCCTCCTGCGCGTGACGCCGGGCATCGATCCGCATACCTACGACGCTGTCGCGACCGGCAAGGTCGACTCCAAGTTCGGCGTCCCGATCGAGACCGGGCAGGCTGAGGAGTTTTATAACTACGCCGCCGCGCTGGAGCATCTGGAGATCGTCGGCCTGCATTGCCACGTCGGCTCGATGGTCTTCGACGAGGACGTCTATGAGCGCACGGCACAGATCATGCTGGAGTTCATGGCAAAGCTCCACAAAAAATATGGCTTCGTGACGCGGTATCTCGATCTCGGCGGCGGCTACGGCGTGCGCTATCGCGAGAGCGAGGGCGTCGTGGACATCGCCTATCGCATCTCGGCGCTCGCGGAATTCATGAAGGAGCTCGCGGCGCAGCTCGCCATCCCCTTCCCCGCCGTGCTGCTCGAGCCGGGGCGCAGCATCGTCGCCGACGCGGGCCTCACAATGTACACGGTCGGCTCCGTCAAGCGCATCAAGGGCTATAAAAACTACGTGTCCGTCGACGGCGGCATGACGGACAACCCGCGCTACGCGCTCTACCGCTCGCAGTACACCGTCTTCGCCCCCGAGCGCATGGAGGCGCCGCCGACGCTTCATTGCGACGTCGTTGGCCGCTGCTGCGAATCGGACGACATCATCCAGCCGGATGTTTGGCTTCCGGAGCTGCGGCGCGGGGACCTGCTCGCCGTGTGCACCACCGGCGCATACAACTACGCCATGGCCTCGCACTACAACCGCATCCCGCACGCCCCGATCGTGATGCTCACCCCGAAGGGCGCCTCTGTCGCCGTCCGGCGGGAGACGCTCGACCAGATGATCAAAAACGACGTCTGACCCCTGCGCGGCATACCGTTTTGCAAGCTGTCCGTCTTTTTTGTCGGGTTTGCTTGAAACACGGGGATCGATATGGTATAGTGAAATCACGCTTATGAAATAAGGAGGATCCACAATGAATCGAATCAAACGCGTATCCGCCATGCTTCTGGTGCTGTGCATGATCTTCGCGCTCGCCGCCTGCGGCAGCAGAAAGCCTACTGCCGACGATGCTGAAAAATATGTCAAGGCAGTGCTCGACATCCTGTGCACCGGAGACTATGATCACTCGGTCAAGCTGGTCGACGCCGACGAGCTGGAAAACGTTGTCTCTGACGCGATCGACGAGGTGCTCGACGAAATGTCTGACAGCATCGAGCTGACGGACGAGGTGAAGGACAGCTTCCGTGATGTGATGCTGGACATGCTCGCCAAGAGCAAGTATACCGTCGGCGACGCGGTGGAGGTCGAGGGCGGCTTCGACGTGCCTGTCACGATCGAGCCTCTGGATCTCGAAGCGAGCATCGACGCCGCGGGCGAGAAGGTCGCAGAGTCCATCATGACCGACCCCGACATCGAGAACCTGACTGAGAACGAGCTCATCAACAAGGTCATTCTCGCCGTTATCGACGAGCTGAAAGTTGAGCTCGACGACCCCACTTATAAAGAGGGAACCGAAGTGACCGTCCGCTTTGAGGAGCTCGAGGACGGCGTCTACGGCGTGAACGAGGCCGGCGGCGAAGAGCTCGGCAAGGCCCTGTTCGGCATGAACTGATCGGCCGCGCGGCTGATATCCCAACGCATCCAAGGACCCCGGGTGGAGCGATCCGCCCGGGGGATTCCTTATTCCGGCTCCGAAAAAGCGCGTCAGGCAAATTCCGGTTGCATAACGCTCCGTTTTGTGATAAAATCGATTTTACAAAATCAATTTTCAGGGAGTGTTTCGTATGGATGCGACATTTGACGTAGTACAGCACCTGAACAACGGTGTACGCGGCTTTTTGAAGGGGCTTTTGAATCTCTCGGACTTCAGCGCGCGGGAGGCCGTGTTCCTCGCAAAATTTTATAAGAGTGCGAAGGCAGCCGCCGACAAGCGCAGGCAGGCCAAGGAGACCGGGCTGAACGTGCCCGCGTTTCTGATCGCGAGCATCACGAGCCAGTGCAACCTCCATTGCGCGGGCTGCTACGCCCGGTCGCTGGACAGCGTCACGGACGAAAAGCCCGTGGAGCAGCTCTCCGGCGAAGAATGGGGCCGCATCTTCCGCGAGGCGTCCGAGCTGGGCGTGAGCTTCATCCTGCTTGCAGGCGGCGAGCCGCTGGTGCGCCGCGATGTGCTGCTGCAGGCAGCGGAGCAGAAGGACATCCTCTTCCCCGTCTTCACCAACGGCACGCTCTTTTCCGAGCGCACGGTGGCGCTTTTTGACGAAAACCGCAATCTAGCTCCGGTGCTGAGCATCGAGGGCGACAATCTGCTCACGGACAACCGCCGCGGCGACGGCGTTTACCAAAAGCTCATGGAGGGCATGGAGCGTCTGCGGGAGAAAAAGATCCTTTTCGGCGCGTCCATCACCGTGACGAACGAAAATCTCGCCGAGGTCACGTCTCCGGAATACATCGGTCAGCTGCAGGACATGGGCTGCAAGGTCGTGATCTTCGTCGAGTTCGTGCCGACGAATCAGGAGCTTACGCATCTCGCGCTCTCGGAGTCTGAGCAGGACACGCTGCGCGCAAACATCATGGCGCTGCGTGATCAGATCGAGAAGATGGAGTTCATCGCCTTCCCCGGCGACGAGAAGAACACCGGCGGCTGCATCGCGGCGGGCCGCGGCTTTTTCCACATCAACTCCCACGGCGGCGCCGAGCCCTGCCCCTTCAGCCCGTATTCGGACGTGAACATCCGCGACAGCTCTCTGCTGGACGCGATGCAGTCTCCCCTGTTCACGGCGCTGCGCTCCGGCGATATCCTGATGGACGACCACACCGGCGGCTGCGTGCTCTATGAAAAGCGCGCCCAGGTCGAAGCGATCCTGAACGCGGGAAAATAAAAAACAAGCGACCTATGAAAGGATGTGCGGCAATGGAAAATCGCGCAGCACTCATCATGATCGATATGCAAAACGGCTTTCTCGACCCCGCCTCCCCCTGCTGCATCGCAGGTGCGGCGGCGACTGTCCCGGCCTGCGCGGAGGTGCTCCGCTTCTGCCGGGTTACGGGTGTGCCCTTGTTTTTCGTTACGCGGCGCTATCGCGCGGACGGCAGCGACGTGGAGCACACGCGTTATCCCGCCTGGGCGGGCGGCGGAAAACCGATCTCCCCCGGCTGCGCGGAGGCGATCTCCGACGCCATGCCGGAGGCATTCGGGTCCGACGCGCGGGACTATCACGTCATCAAGCCCCGGTTCTCGGCGTTCTTCGGCACGGAGCTGGATCTCATGCTCCGTAGGCTCGGTGTGCGCACCATCGTACTCGCCGGGACCACCACGCCGAACTGCATCCGCACGACGTGCTATGACGGCATCTCGCTGGAATACAACGTCGCGGTGCTCACGGACTGCACCTCCTCTGCGACTGATGAGATCCAGCGCAGCAATCTGCGCGACATGGAGGCCATCGGCGCGCAGCTGCTTTCCGGCGCGGACTGGATCTCCGGCGCGGTGACGCTCCGGGACAACGCCGCCGCCGTGCAGGCTGCCGTGCGGCAAGGCCGATAAACATTCCAACTCAGCACAAGGAGGCATATCTGTGCGTTTTATCCATTGTCCGCAATGCGGCGAAAAGCTGATCGAACAGCCGATCGGCGACGACGGCCTGGTGCCGTTCTGCGAGAGCTGCAGGCGCCCGTGGTTCGACATGTTCCCGAGCTGCGTGCTCGTGCTCGTGGCAGACGAGCTGAATGAGGTCGCTCTGACGCACCAGCCGCATCTGTCCACACAGTACGGTGTGTTCACCTCGGGCTACATCAAGCCCGACGAGACCGCCGAGCAGGCGGCGGCGCGCGAGGTCCTGGAAGAGCTCGGCGTCACGCTCACGTCCCTCGAGCCGGTGGGCTCCTTCTGGTTTGCAAAGCACGGTCAGCTCATGCACCGATTCATCGGCAGATGTGAAAAGCAGCCGCTCGTATGCTCTGAGGAGGTCGTCGACGCCCGCTGGGTCCCGGCAGACGAGATGCCGGACTACATGTTCCCGGAAGCCGCAGGCCCGGGCGCCTACGGCATCTACCGCGCGTTTATGAAGCAGCTCGGGTATGAAGTGTGAATCATACGAGGAATCATCATGCTGCGCAGCAAAAAAAGCACACCCTGTTCGGATGCTTAGACATCTCTCAAATCAGCCTGGTTCTTCCGAATGATCCGGATCTGCCCACTGTCTGAGAGGAAGCATATTTTCTCTCACGCATGAATCCTCCAAGACTGAAAGAATTGCCCTTTCACTCATTTCATTACTGCATCGTCTGATAGAAGAATAGACTTCAACAGCGCGCTCACCATCATACACTAAAAAACAATCTGCATAAGATACGATTTCCGAATGCACTCGCTTCCCATACATATTTTCATATCCGGCGCAGAGATCATTTTCTTTCACATATATCTCTGCCTTAAAATATGCATCGTCGAACGAGGCGGCATCCAACATTAGAATGGACTCCTCCAAAAACACCTCTCCGGTTTCAACCGTATGCCGAATAATCATTTTAACGCTATACTTCATACAGATTCCTCCGCGCCCTTTTTGCTTATGAAAATGATGCCATAAATCTCAACGGCAATCAACAACGAAGAAACCTCTCTTGTCCCATTAGACAAAAGAGGTTTCTTTTCTGGCACGAGTGAACGAAAAAGATATTTTCAGAGGCGTTGTAATTCAAGGGATTCCTTGATTTTCAATGCTTTTATGATCTTTTTTCTGAACCCTAACGCCCCAAATCTGAACTATGGGTCAATTCTGCGTATGAACTTAAAAGATACTCTCTCAAATAACAGCGCGTTTGTTAGGGTTGACACTAGTCTTCTCCATATCCTCATTTTTAATCTGCATTACAGCATGGTGCTGGAATATGCCGAGCAGGTGGAGCGCGTACGCCGGGGAGCGCAGCCGGCAAAGCTGACATTGGAGGCGGCGAACTATGTGCAGCACCATCTAAGCGAGCCGATCCGCACGGAGGATATGGCAAAGACTTTTTTCATGAGCCGCACCCATCTTTCCGCACGATTCAAAAAGGAGACGGGCCTGACACTAATTGAACACTGAGCCTATGAAATATACGATTCATTGTCTCCCTCTTCATGGTTTCGCAATTCTCTTTTGGGCAAAGGTGTTTTTTGATTCTTGGCCTTTGATACTGTTGCATTGAAGCTTTCATCCAACCATTGACAAATATCTTCGAACGGAACGGTACCATCCAGGACGACAGAAACCCAATTCCATTTGACACTCGGATAACCGCGTAGATACCCAGGCTGCTGTACAAGTATATCGGCTAACAGCGAATCGCGAATCTTTAGGCTGACGATCTCTGCGTCACCGTCACCATCAAGTCCGAACTCTTTACAGGATTTCACAATAAAAACAGCAAACCATTTACCGCTGTCTGTGTGCCGCAAAATTGCGTAGTCCTCGTGATTAAACGGAAGCTGCTCAGGCTCCACATGATACTGTTTCTTTGCGTAGGATTCCACTTGCTCACGCATTGTCTTGTTCTTCATAGTACATCACCGCAAGCTTCGATTTATCAATTAAGGGAATTGACAGAAAGTTGTTTGAGAACGCCATCCTCCAGGATGCCTTTGATTAAATCGGCGAGCATCTCGATCGAGAAGGTCTGATCGGCTCTCAGCCAGGACGCCAGTACAGAGGACAGACCGGCGATATAAAATTTCAGCGCGTAGACGGAGGTCGGGTTTTCCGACCCGATGGCAAAGGCCTCCATCAGAACCGGCAGCGCATGGTCCATCAGCTTGCTCAGAAACTGTGAGCTGTGGACGCCGCCGAGAAACAAATCGATCCGCTTCCGTTCCTTTTGGATTAGGCCGATAAAGGACTCCGCAAATCGGTCCAGCGGCTGCCCGGATTGCAGATTGCGGCGGATTGTCCCCATCATAGTGGCGAGAAAGGAATCTTCCACATACTCCAGCACCTCGTACACATCATGAAAATAATGATAAAAGGTCGCGCGGCTGTAACCGGTCTGCCGCACGATCTGCGTGACCGTGATCTTCTCGATCGGGTTATCTTTATAAAGCGCGCAGAACACCTCCACAAAGGCGGCTCTGGTCGCGTCTGTAACCTCCGGCTGCTTGTTCATGGCTCTCTCCCATCACTCGACAGTCTCAGGCAATCTGTAAATTGATTCCCGAGATCAAAAGTCTTATACTCGGATTATAAGACATGTGTCTACCGATTGCAAGGAGGAAGCGTTATGGGAGATACCATCATCATCGACCACATGACGAAGGACTTCGGACTCGGGCGCGGCGCGTTTGACATTACGCTCCGGGTGCGGGAGGGCGAATGCTACGGATTTCTGGGGCCAAACGGTGCCGGAAAGACCACGACAATCCGGCAGCTGATGGGCTTTATCCGGTCGGACCACGGGAGCGCGTCGATCCTCGGGATGGACAGCTGGCGGGAAGCGGCAGTTCTGAAAAATTACATTGGCTACATTCCCGGCGAAATCGCGCTGCCCACCGGCATGAGCGGCGCCGCCTTTCTGCGCATGATGGAGCGCATGCGCGGTATCACGGACAGCCGCCGTACCGATGCGCTGGTGGAGCGGTTCCGATTGGACACCTCGTCCAATGTCAAGAAGATGAGCTTTGGCATGAAGCGAAAGCTCGCCATTGTCGCGGCCTTTCTGCATGATCCGCAAATTCTCATTCTGGATGAGCCCTCCTCTGGCCTGGATCCGCTGATGCAGCAGGAGTTTATTGACTTTCTCTCGGAGGAAAAAGCGCGGGGGAAGACGTTCTTTCTCTCCTCGCACATCTTCCATGAGGTGGATGTCGCCTGTGACAGGCTCGCAATCATCAAGGAGGGGCACATCGTTTCCCAGCTGGATCTCAAGACCCGGCGCAGAGCGGACCCCGCGTTTGATCTGGAGCAGTATTTCATGGATTTCTATCGCACGGATGTTCACGCGGAGAAAGGAGGCGGCAGCCATGCATAATCAGGAGACAAAAGCCTTTTCCGGCGTCCTGTTCGGCTATACAGTCAGAACCAATCTCCCGCTGATGCTGGTGATCACGCTGGTGTTCTGCCTTTTCACCGCGGCGACGAATCTGGCCGCGAGCATGCTGGTCTCTGATGCCGGAAACCCGGCGGATAAAGAGACGCAGAAGATGTTTTTTACCTACCTCGGCGCGCTGGCGGCTTATGATGAGATGACCGGCTCGGCGCTCTCCTATGAGGATTTTCTCGCAGATGACGCGGCGGAGTCTTATGATAGTGTGTTTTCGCTCTACAACGCCAATCAGCCCGAGGATTCCGCACAACTCAGCCGGGAGGGCTTTCTCGCCGTGATCGATAGGATCCGACAGACGGATACCAGGCCTGAAACGCTGGTGCGCACCTTTGAATATCAGTATGCGCTCGCAGGGCGGACAGGCGTGTTTACCGCCGAGCCGCTGAGCCTCGCGGACATGGTCGATACCATGCTGGAGGAAATGGGGATCTCTGCCGAGGATCTGGAGCAGATGCAGGACATGGATCTTTCGTCCATGATCAACCGCGTCTATTACACCGCCATGGGCGCGCTGGTTCAGTTTCTGTTTGTGATCATCGCGGCCAACGCGCTCATCGCAAGTCAGGTCGATCGCGGCTCCATGGCCTATCTCCTGTCCGCGCCAAATCGGCGCTCCGCTGTCGCCGTGACGCAGCTCATCTATCTGGTGCTCGCGCCGCTGGTGATTCTCTCCATCGGCTGCATTGTGCGCATCGTCAGTACGAAAGTTCTGTTCGGCGAGGTCTGTGTTCCGCGTCTGTTATGCCTGTTTTTGGGGCTGTATATCCTAGTGGAGGCCATCGCCGGGATCTGCTATCTCGGCAGCTGCATCTTTAACGAAAGTGCCAAGTCTCTCGCGTTCGGCGGTGGGATTGCGGTTTGGTGCTTTTTGGCGTCTCTGTTGGGGATGTTCGGCTCTGAGGAACTTGTTGCCATGGGCATTGGAGTGGATGTGCTCGGGGTTTTCAATAAGTTGACGCTGATCAGTCTGTTTGACATCAGCCGGATTCAAACCATCGGGACCGAGGCGCCGGATCTCGGCTTTCTCTGGAAGCTCGCGGTGCTGGGAATCATCGCGATTGTCACCTATACGGCGGGCGCGATTCGCTTCTCCCGCAAGGATCTTCCGCTGTAAGGGAGGAGAGGAGCCAAGGGAGGCCAAAAGAATGCTTTTCATAAATCATTAGACAATGAGCGTGCCGCATCGCCCCAATCGCTGCAGCGGATTGATTTCAAATCTTTCATCTTCATAGAATAACTCCCATGCTGTTTTCTGAGCATGGGAGTGTTTCTGTCCTGAATACAAAATTATGTAAACTTATTCTCTGCGTCTGATTTCAATATTTTTCGTAATGCACCTTCGCAAAGTCAAAATCGTTCTCGGTGTAGGCCTTCTTGTGTTCTCCCTTCTCGCCGAGCGCGACCAGATTTAAGACTGCGTAGCCATCCGGCACGCCGAGAAGCGCCCGGATCTCTTCATCGGAAGACTTCTTCCTGCCGGTCCGGTTGCGGATATGGACCCAGCAGGCGCCGACGTCATATTGCTCTGCTGCAAGCAGGATGTAAGAGGACGCGATGGCGCCGTCCTCGATCCAGAACTCACCTCGGTCAAGGTTTACCATGACCACGATCACAGCGTCCGCGCCGATAATTTGCGAGCCGCCAAGACTTTTGCATGCAGCAATTTCCCGAATGGTGTCCTTGTCGCGGACTACGACAAATTCCACCGGCATGTGGCCGAAGGAGCACGGCGCCGTCAGCGCCACCTTCATGATCTCGTTCAGCACTTCATCAGAGATATGGGCATTTGTGTATTTACGCACCGAACGCCGACGCGACGTCAGTTGGAACAGTTCATTTTTCACAGAATTCCCCCCCTCTCAAGCAGAGATTCGCTTTAGCAATCACCTTGTCCGAATACGGAATCAAAAGCTTTCTGATCTCAGCAAGATAGGTTTTTCCGCTTCCCGGACCACCGATGATATGAATCTTCATGATTGCTCCCACTTATCTACGTTCCGAACACTCGAAAGAGTCGATTTCATTTTGGATTCTCCGTCAGCCGGTATAGGCATCCTCCGCTGTGTTCTTGAAGTTCTGCTTCGCCAGCCACTCCCGCTCGGCGTCGTTCTCTGGAATGTCGATGCGCTCGATCTTGAAGATCACCGGCCTCGTGCCATCGTTGCAGCAGGCAATCATCATGCGGTCGTCATTTGTCCAACCCTTCATGATTGATCCGCCCTGCAGCGCGGTATATACATACCGGCTGATCGCGTCCCAGGCCTCGCCGCAGAACTTGCCGTTCATCAGATGGTAGAAATCATCCTGCTCGGGCGTGCGTTTCAGAAGAAACGTATTGCCCTTTTTGAAAAACGGGCAAGGGCCGGATTTTGGGTTCGCCAGATACCGCTCCTGATATTCTGGAAAGCATTTCGTTTCCAATACCGTGATTCTGCATTCGTGCTGCATCTCAAAGCTCCTCCAGCATCTGCGCTGCGTTGTCCTTCGCCTTGACCGCCCCAAACGCCTTGGCGATCACGCCATTTTCGTCGATCAGATACGTTGACCGGATCAGGCTTCGGGAGGGCTTGCCGTCCTTTGCGGGCTTCAACACGTCGTACGCCGTGATCACCTGAAGCCCCGTGTCTGAGAGCAGCGGGAACGGCAGACCGTGTGTCTCTTCAAATCGTTTATGCGATTCCACGCCGTCCTTGCTCACACCGAGGACGACCGCGCCCTTCTCCTGAAACTGCGGATACAGATCCCGGAAGCTGCAGGCCTGACTGGTACAGCCGCTTGTCATATCCTTCGGGTAAAAGTACAGGATCACCTTGCGGCCTTGATAGGATGACAATGTATGTACCTGCCCATTCTGATCCTGCAGCGAAAAATCCGGCGCTTTCTTTCCGACTTCCAGCATGTTTTTTCCTCCAATCTATAAAGACCATGGTTCATTCGATCAGCCCACATCATGATTTGCCGGGCTGAACAGGCGCCATTTCCCGATATTCCCCGTCATTCTTCCACGGGAAACAGCAGCTCCAGAATGTGGATTCCATGCTTCCCGCCCGTGTTGATGGCGCCCGTACAGAACTTGCAATAGCAGACCACCTCTTCTGTCTCGATCTGCGCACAATGCTTCTGAAAATACTTCACCTGTTCTTCCGGTTCCATTGGCGTGAACATGTGGGGAAACTGCTCCACATATCGCTTGTGTGCGAGCGCCGCGTTGCTTTCTGTGCACGGGGAGAGCAGATTCACGCCGCAGAATTTCGTCTTCTCGTAATTCTCCTCCAACTCAACAATCTCAATGTTCATCTTTCGGAGCAGAGAGCGAACCGCGTCCTGCACATGCCGTTTTTCAAACGCTACCCAGCAGTCCTGAATCGTCATCTTTTCCCCGTGATAATCCGGGAACGGAAAATCCGGGTCGCGGTCGATGGCCTGCCACAGGAATTCGATTGTGGCCTCGGTGTTCTCCTCGATGATGGCGGCACAGTTGTTGCACACCACCAGCGCTGTGTCAGCTGCGGTCAGCTTCTTATGATTGGGACGGCAGCATCCGATCGGCGCGATCCCATATTTCTGATTCACATAGGCTCTGGCCGCCTTGCTCGCCTCTTTGAATTGAGCGGTTGCTTTACAGCTTGGGAAAAAGTAGGCTGCCATTTTCTTACTCCATGCCTCCCTGTTTCATTTGTAAACATTATATTCCCGGCACAGAGCAATGGCAAGAATTATCTGTTGGTATCACAGCGTTCTTGCAAATACGCTTGGAAAAAAGTGCGCAAGTCATAACCACTAGCGTCTCTTCTTTTCCGCCGTAAGAGATAACAGCTTCTGCCGCGCTTCCACCATGATAGTCATAGGCGGGAAATACCTGTCCGTCGTAGACCTGCTCCGGCCGCACATCCGCGTGAATGAACAACACACCATACTTCGTGAGAATCCCTGTTCCGGACTCCAGCAGTTGCTTTCCGATGGTTCCATATTTCGGGTCTGTGATCGCTTCTTCGGGCAAGCAGCCCGCTTCATCCAGCGCATAGGTAAAGCCAATGGCATGTGCGCTATTGAGATTCTGAAGCACAGTGTACCGATTTAGATTGAACGTCAGGTTAATCAAATCCGGGATCTGATAGATCTTCTCCTGTGTAACCGCAGCAAAGAAGCGCCGTCTTTCAGTGTCTACAAAGCTGTCCATCCGCTTTGCCAGATAGTTGAGCTCGTCCAGATCATGCGACTGCTGCTCCATCGGCACAAACTCCTTTGGCTTCAAGAACGCATGCACCCACATGTTGTGGATATCATAGCCGAAGTCAAAATCATTCAGCTTTGTTGCGAGTTCAGCTTCTGTGCATGGGAATCGGATCGTGGCGTACTTTTTCTCATGTTCCAGCATTACTTCAATCATCATTTCCTCCTTTTGTTCGCAAAAAGTTAACATATTACAATAAAAAAGGGGGCCGCTTTCAAGAGAAAAATCTCATGAAATCGGCCCCAAATTGGTCTGTATTTGGTTCAATTGCAAAGTAAAACTCCGGCGTGTCGAAACGCGTCGGAGTTTGTCGAATTGGAACGAGTGAACTTAAAAAATATTATACGCAACGACTTCATCCAAGGTTTTCTTTTTCGACCGCTTGCCGTTTACAGCGGGATAACCCACCGGCGCAACCGCGATCACGACATAGTCCTCCGGGATATTCAGCAGCGCACGCACCTTTTCCGGCTGAAACCAGCCCAGCCAGCAAAACTGCAGACCCAGCGACACCGCTTCCAGCGTCATGTAGGACATGGCGATCGCGCCGTCCATGCTGCGCGCGCTCTGCCCGCAGATCATGGTACGATCGCCGGAGGCGCACTCCACCAGAATCGCAGGCGCCGTTTCGATCCACTTCTGTCCCTCGCAGGCGTCCACCATCTGCCGAATCAAATCCTTGTCCGTTACGATGATGTGCTTATTCATCTGCTGGTTGCTGGCAGTCGGCGCGAGGCGCCCGGCTTCCGCAATCTGCGCGAGCTTCTCCGGCTCAATCGGCTTGTCGGCATACTTCCTGACGCTGTAGCGCGCCTTGATTGCTTCCATGACTTCCATGGGAATACCTCCTCAGATCTTCTGTGCGGTGAAGAAGCCGCTTTCGATGGCGGCGCGGATGTTGCCCGCCTGCACGGCGTCACCAACCACGTGGTACGGCTTGCCGGAGGCCTTGACAGCATCCAGAAGTGCGGTCTCCGGACGTGTGCCGAGGGAGGTGATGAGCCTGTCGAAGGGGATCTCCACTTCTCCGCCGGACAGCAGATCCTTCGCCTGCACACTGTTCGCGTTGACCTTCAGGATCTGGTGGCTGACGAAGCTCTTGAGCCCCATCTCCTCCAGCACGGGCATGATGGTCATGTGGGTCAGCTGCTCCTCGTCGCTGCCGAGCATGGGCAGCATCTCGATGATCGAGACGTCATAGCCCTCGCCCATGAGCAGATAAGCGCACTCCACGCCGGTCTGACCGCCGCCGGCGATGAGAATTTTGCCGCTGACAGAGGCTTTCTTCGTCAGCACGTCCGGCGCGGTGACGGTCTCGATCTCCCGGATGCCGGGGATCGGCGGCACAAACGGATGACCGCCCGTGGCAAGCACGATCACGTCGCAATCAAGATTCTTCACCGCTTCCTCATTCAGCTCCGTGTTCAGATGCACATGAACGTTCGGGAGCTTTGCAATCTGCGCCTCATAATAGCGCGGGACGTTGTTCAGCACTTCCTTGCCGGGTGAGGCCTTCGCCGCCATGATCTGCCCGCCGCAGAAACGGTCGGTCTTGTCATAAATGTCAATCTCGTGCCCCATGCTGCCGCAGCGGTAGGCGATTTCCAGACCACTCGGCCCCGCGCCGATGACGGCGATATGCTTCTTCTCCTGCGCCTTAGGCAGTTCATTGCCGAACTTCCACTCGCGGCCCGCGATGGGATTGACGCGGCAGCGCAGCACGCGCAGATTGGCAATGCGGTCCCCAATGCAGTGGTTGCAGGAGACGCAGCGGCGGATGCCCTCGGCGTCGCCGCAGGCGACCTTCTTCGCCCACTCCGGCTCCGCGATCCATGCGCGGGAGAGGGAAACGAAATCCGCCTGCCCATTCTCCAGTACCTGCTCCGCGATCTCCGGATCCTGCAGACGACCCTGTACGATCACGGGAATACTGACCGCGTCCTTGATCTGCTTGGAAAGAGGCGCGAGGGCAGCTTTTTCGTGATACACCGTCGGACAGAGCCACGGGATGGACATCATCAGACCTGCGGCACAGTCAATGGCGTCCACACCTGCGGCCTCCGCCATTTTGCACAGCTCCACGGATTCCTCGATCTGCCGTCCGGCCTCGCCGATCTTCTCGTCGATTGCAAGACGAAGGATGACAGGGAACCGTGGGCCGACGTTTTTACGAGTCTCCGCGATCAGCTCCATGAGGAAGCGGGCGCGGTTTTCCAGACTTCCGCCGTACTCGTCCGTGCGGTTATTGAAGAACGGCGAGAGAAACTGCGCAATCAGATAGCCGAAGTGCGCATGGATCGTGACGGCGTCAAATCCGGCGCGCTGCGCTCTGCCGGCTGCCTTGCCGAAATTGATGACAGTCTGATGGATCTCCTCGATGGTCAGCGGGCGGACGGGCTTGTTTGCCACGGGGCAGCGGATCGTGCCGGGCGCGACGTTTGTTGCGTCGGTCATGCCTTCCGATCCGGCAGCATAGGGAACGCCCAGCGCCTGCGCGCCGCCGCCCGGAGAGAGCAGGACGGAGATCTTCGCGCCCTCCAGATGCACGGCGTCGGTCAGCTCACCCATCATGGGGATGAACGCATCATCGTCCAGCCGCGCGCTGCGGGGATACGGGTCGATCGGATCGATCTTCGTGTTGGCCTGCACTTGGTGCGTCGTGATCAGCGCCGCGCCGCCGCGGGCGCGCTCCACATAGTAGGCGATCTCCTCCTGGGAGATGCAGCCGTCCTCGCGGGTGAAGTGGGTTTCCGTCGGCCCCATCAGGATGTGATTCCGAAGGGGCATGGTTCCGATTCTGCCGGGCTCCAAAAGCTTTTCAAACATGGGGTGCTCCTCCTTAAAAATATCTTCTTTTCTCCGCGCCAACCGTGGTTTCCTCGGAATGGCCGGAGTACAGGACGGTATCATCGGGCAGGATCAGGATCTTGTCACGGATGCTCTCCACGATGTCCTGACGGCTGCCGCCGGGGTATTGGAAGTTGCCGATGCTGGCTTTGAAGATCGTGTCGCCGACAAAGGCGGCACGGTCTTTTTCGCTGTAATAGACCACAGAATCCGTGGTATGTCCGGGCGTATGGATCACGCGCAGCGGGCACGCACCGTTCTGAAGGCTGACGATGTCTCCGTCGCGCAGAGGCTTCACGTTTCTGACGACACGCTCCCCGATACAGAAGGCGGAGAGATTCATCTCGCCGTCCAGCAAATACCGGTCCGCGTTCTCATGGGCGAAAGCTGGGACGCCGAGTTCGTTTCGCAGCGCGTCCACGGCGCCGGTGTGGTCGAAATGGCCGTGGGTCAGCAGGATCCTTTCGATCGTCCAGCCCTCACGGCGAATGAGGTTCAATAGTCGTTCTGCCTCTGCGCCGGGGTCGATCAGAAACCCGTGCTTGGTGTCATCGTCGAGATAGAAGAAACAGTTCTCCGCAAAATAGCCCTTTACGGGTACGCATCTGACCATGCTCTCACCCGATCCGGCAGCCGTCCGGACCGCACTGCATTCCCTTGGCGACCTCGGTCTGCTCCTGTGCCGCCAGCTTCAAAAGCGCCTGCCTCAGCCCCTCGGCGCTCGGCGCGCCGGAGACGGTGTAACGACCGTTGATGAGGAAGAACGGCACACCGTAGATGCCGCGGGAAGCAGCCTCGCGCTCATCCGCGAGCACCTCCGCCTCATAGCGGTCGGAGGAAAGCACCTCGCGCACCTCGTCCACGTCCAGCCCGCAGTCTTCGCCGATCTTTTGCAGCAAAGCGCGATCTGCAAGCTCCCGGTTCTGCGTGAAATAGGCGTCGAACAGCGCCTCGATCACGCGCTCGGTCAGCTTCGCGTCGCCCTTGCTCTGTGCATGCTTCGTCAGGCGGTGTGCGTCCATGGTGTTCGTAAAGAGCGTCGTGGCATAGCGGAAGTCGATGCCCTCGTCGCGCCCCATCTTGGAAATGGTCTCGATCTGCTGCCCGGCGGCCTCAAAAGAGATGTGATACTTCTTGGCAAAGCGCGTCTGCGTATCGCCGGTGGCGTGCTTCCCTGCCGTGGGGTCGAGCTGGAAGCTCTTCATCTCCACCTCCACGTTCCGCAGCTCCGGCGCAGAGGCCAGAACCTTCTTCAGCCGCGCTTCCCCGATATAGCAATAGGGGCAGGCGTAGTCCGACCAGTAGGTGATCTTCATGAAAATACCTTCTTTCAAAAATAAAACATGTTCTATTTGCAATTATACGCAAAGTGTGGTATGATGTCAACAGTTTTTTAGAACAAGTTTTATTTTTCTCTTTCGAGGTGACTCCAAATGGCAGGAAAACGCGGCCGCCCCTCCAAGGCAGCGGAGCAGGCGGATACGAAACAGCAGCTGATTGACGCGACTGTTGCGCTGATTAAAAAATACGGGGCGGACAGCATCACGGTGCGGAACGTCTGCGACGAATCCGGGCTCAGCATCGGCACATTTTATCACCACTTTCAGAATAAGGACGATCTGCTGATGCACTTCGTCCGGGAGACCTCCTTCGACAGCTTTGATCTCGAGACACCGCACAGCGACATTGCCGGGAGAGTCTGCGAGCTCTACATGCATCTGATCAACCGCTATCTCTCGCTGGGCGAAGATTTTATGAAGAGCTTTTACACCACCGGAAACACGGCGCTCTCCGCCTACATGGGGCAGACGGACGGACAATTCGCGGAAGGAACCGTCATGGCGCGGTGCGAAAAAGAGCTTGATGATGCCCAGGCGCTTGGTTTCCTGAAAAAAGAAACAGACGCCCACACACTGAGCATGGACGTCTGCACGATTGTAAAAGGCTGCGTCTTTGAATGGGCGCTGGACGACGGGAATATGGAGATTGCCGAAAGTCTGCATCGCATTGTCGGCAACTACCTGCATGCATTGGTGTGTTGATGTAAGTAAATAGAAAACTCCGGCGTGTCGAAACACGTCGGAGTTTGTCGTATGGAACGAGTGAACTTAAAAGATTTTTTCAAGGGCGTTGTAATTCAAGGGATCCCTTGATTTTCAATGGTTTTATTGATTTCCCCTCTAAATCATAACACCCCGAATCTTAACCGCGGGTCTTTTTTTGCGTGTGAACGAAAAAGATATATCTCTTTACATTTATCGTTTCGTCAGTTCGATTCCCATTTCATACACGTGAGCACATTCCTGCGGGAAGATCGTCTCGTGCCGCTTGATCTTGGCGTCGCCGTCAAAGTACCAGGGCCAGTCCGTTTTGCTGTAATCCGGGATCTGCTGCGTGTCGCCGCACACAAAGGCCTCCGTCGGGCCGACAAAGCGGGTGAGCACCTGCTGGTAATTGCGCACCAGGCTCTGATAATAGGTGTCCGGGCCGTTGCTGGTCATAATCAGCAGCACCGGTATCGGCTGCTGGTTGCAGCTCGGAACCTCAGCGTTATAGGTCAGATTCTGAAACACCAGCCGCTCATACAGCGCGCGGAAGGAGGCAGTCAGCTCGCCGAGATAATTGGGAGAACCAATGATGAGCCCGTCGGATGCGCGGATCGCGTCCAGCACCGGGGTCAGACCGTCCCGGCAGATGCAGTGGCCCTTGAATTTCTCCCGCTTGCATCCGAAGCAGGAGATGCAGCCGGTGTACTTCTCGAGCCGGAAGAGGTCGAAGCGCTCCACCGCCGCGCCTGCGGACTCCGCGCCCTTTGACGCCTCTGTGATGAGGGTATCGGTATTCCACCCTTTTCTCGGGCCTGCGTTCACCGCAATGATTTGTTTATGCATGTTCTGCTCCTTTCGTCAGGGACTTTTTGAATTCGATGCCCGTCCGGAATGCCTCCGCGACCGGATCGCCAATGCCCAGATATCGGCCCAGCTCCTCGTCATAGATGAGGGGCTGTAGTTTTTCCAGCACAATTCGGTTCTTCTCATTCAAAACGGACTCGTCCGCAAGAATCCGTTTGACCTCCCCCGTCACCTGCGTATGGCTTCCGACGGTGACCGTATGGACGACCTCGCATTCCAAGGAGAGCCGCATTTCGTTGATAACCGGCGCGTGCACGGTTTCGGCTTCGCTCACGGTGAAGCCTACATTCTTCAGCTTGTCCGCGAGATAGCCTGACTCTACGCCGAGGTAGTCCGCCTCCCTGACCTGATCCGCGCCGGGAAAGCTCAGTACGAAGGCCCTGCGCTCGAGGATGTCTTGCAGCGTTTTTCGTTTCTGCGTGGCATTGATCGCAATCGTCACACAGGGTGGAATGTGACTGCTCACCATATAAAACGCAAGCGTACAGGCATCCGCTCTCCCGTTCTCGTCCCACGCGGAGACGATGACGGTCTGTGTCGGGGCCACCATGGCCCGCATGTTCAATTCTCGTTTTGCCATATCAGATTCCTCACAGGGTCACGGTTGCGATATACTCGGTATCTTCGGGCGTCTGAATTCCCGGATCGGCGATGGAAAAGCGCCCGCCCGCCGCGGATATGAAGTTGCAGACGGCGATGCCGACGTCAATTTTCTGCACGTCCCAGGCAGTGCCGCCTGGCATGGTGTGCTTCTCATAAAAATGATAGGCGCTGCCGTCTCTCACCACACGCACCGGCTGCCTGTTCGCGGCAGTAGGCGCCCAGCGGACTGTCTCCAGAAGCGCGTCAGGCTCCGTCATCGGTGTGGAGAAGTCCTTCTCGAAAAACAGCTCCGAGATCGGCAGACGCTCGTCGCCGTGAACAGACGCACGCAGTTTTGCATCCACCTCCGACCGCTCCGCCGCCGGATAACCCAGCGGGGTTACAATTGGCATGAGCTCGCCGGGCTGAACCTGCGCCGCCGTTTCGAACATTGCTCTGTCCATCGTGCCGCCAATCCATGTGGTACCGATGCCGAGCGACCAGGCATAGAGCACCAGCTTTTCGAAAGCAAAGCCGAAGGCCTCTTCGCAATGCGGCACTCTTTTCACCTTGCCGGCAAGGTAGAGTGTTTCTCCGCGGATCACTGGGCTGGAAAGGCCGTGTTCTTCAGCGTCCAGCAGGACAAATTCCACCGGAATACCGTAGGGATTGGTAATCCCGGCAATGTAGTCGCAGAGCGTCTTTTTGTCTTCCTCGAGCAGTGGTCTGCCGTCAAAAGTTCTTACACTTTTTCTGGTTTTGATGATTTCATACAGATTCATAGCCGGCACCTCCAAGGGTTGATTACCCATTTGCATCCATGATATCCTTCAGTGCAATATGTTCATTGCGGAAATGTGTCGTCCCGGCTTCCACTGGCATGTGGATCGCGCTCTGCGGGCAGTTGTGCAGGCAGGCATAGCAGACCTCACAGTGATCCGAAAAGCGCACGCCGTCAGCCGTGACTGCAATATTATTCGCCGGGCAGACTTTGGCGCAGACGCCGCAGCGGATGCAGCTGTCATTCACCGAATAGCCCAGCGCCGTATCCTTTCGCAGAAACCGCTTTGCCAGCCGGTTGTGGTACAATTTCATCTGCGCTTTTGTAACCGCCGTGATTTTGACCTCGACGGTTTTCCGCGCGGCAATCTCGCCGCAGACCGTTTCCAGCTGTCCGTCCACGTTTTTCTCCGACAGAGTGTCGATCTGCTCCTGCATGTCAAAATAGGGGATAAAGTTGTCCACCATCTGCACGGCGTTGACATAGCTGAGCGCCAGCCCGGCGTCCTGAGAGGCGAGCTTTGCGTGGGCGTATGCCTCGCCGAAGCCCATGCCGTAGGTATAGACGAAAAAGAAATAGTCGGTTCGGATCTGAGCCTTCGCCAGAAACGAGCGCACCATCATCGGCATCTCGCAATTATAGACCGGGCAGACGACGCCGACAGCGTCATCTTCGATCTCGATCTCGTTCTGCCGCATCAGCTGCGGAATGGAGAGCAGTGTTCCGCCGATCTTGCGGGCCACATACAGGCAATTTCCCGTGGCCGTAAAATAGCAAACTGTCATAGCAACACCTCTGGGGCTTCCTTTCGCTTTTCCTTTCTGTTACTCCATCGCGTTCATGCCCGCAAGCGCCTGATCGAGCAATCCTTTCAGCATGGCGAGCTGCTCGGGCGAGAGGGGAATGCAGCCCTGCATGGCGGCGGGCACTGCTTTTGCCCGTTCCCGCAGCGCCTCGCCCTGCTCCGTCAGCGACAGATAGAGCTTGCGTTCATTGCTGCCCGGCCGAACACGACGGATCAGCCCCTGCTTTTCCAGCCGCTTTAAGAGCGGCGCCAGAGTGCCGGAATCGAGGTGCACCTTTTTTCCGAGCTCGCCCTCCGTCATGCCGCCGAACTCCCACAGCACCATCATGACAATGTATTGCGTGTAGGTCAAATTCAATTCCTCCAGCGGCTTGCGATAGCGGCGAACGACCTCCTTGGCGCAGGCATACAGCGGGAAACACAGCTGATTTTCCAGACGCAGGCTTTCACCGTCATCCATCGTCTGACGCTCCTTTCTGTTTTACTGAAAACCGGCGTATGCATGGCATACGCCGGTCGTTTTGGTTTTCAGCTTCTTCTGTTCTTGACCCAGAAATGCCACTTCGGCGCGGGCGGCATCTCTTCGCCCTTGATGACAGCCTTGATGACTCTCCGGTGCGTATACAGGCAGCACGCGGTCAGTGCGCAGCACACGCCGCAGGCAACTTTCTTATGCTTCATTTGAACTTCCTTTCCGCTTCTTACAGCTGCTGCAGGAGCCAGTTCTGCTTGCCGATGCACTCGATCAGCTCCAGCTGTGCCTCGCCCCAGTACATGTCCTCTTCCTCGTCCTGATAGTACTTCTTCAGAATATCAAAGGTGGTGTAGTCCTCACGGGCAGCCTCGGTGAGCTCCTTCAGCCAGGCCAGACCGTCCTTGGAGACCTGAAGATCATACTTGACCCAGTCCACGGGATCCTTGCACACGGGGCCTTCCTTCTTGGCCTCGAGCTTTACCTCGCCGCCCAGATCGAGAATGCGGTCGATGCACTGCTGCACATAGCCGCGCTCCTCCTCGGCGTGCTCGGCATACTTGTCCGCGAGCTTCGAAAAGCCCTCGGCGGCAAAAACACGGGACTGGATCTGATGCCCGTCCGCCTGCTGCGCAAGATCCGTCACAATGATCTGCAGACCTTCCAGAATCTTTTCCTTCGCCATGATAACATCCTCCGTATCTCAAAATATCGTGCGCTGTTAGATTGTGCGCAATTTCAATTCTTATGATACCAAAATACGGAGGCGTTTCAATTCAGAATCAAGCCAAAACCTCTCATAATGAGAAGTCAGGGCCGGATTCTCTCATTTTTCAGATAAGTACGGCTGCAGGTCCGCGGGCAAAGAACGCGCATACACCTCCGCCAGATGCTCGGCATCCACGGCGTATTTCCCGAGGATCCACTCGCAGGTCAGATGCACTGTGCTGAATACATACCCCCGGATGAGCATCGAGAGCATATCGCCCAGCGCGTTCTGTCCGGCGGAGCGCCGCACGCAAGCCGACAAAGCCGCGTTGTGGATCTCCATCATATTCTGCAGAAAGGAATCATAGCCGCTCGTGTGCATCAGAAGATTCGCCAGATACTCCCGGTGCTCGCCGTAGTAATGGGCAGCGTCCGAGAGCGCCTGCTCCCAGGAGACCTCGTCCACCCGAGCCATGATCTGCTTCAGATCCCGGCTGTATGCCCAGGCGATCAGATCATATTTATCCCGAAACTGGCGGTAGAACGTGGCGGAGGAATAGCCGCAGTTGTCCGTGATATCCTTGATTGTTATTTTATCAATGGTTTTGGTCTCTGCCAGTTCCCGAAAGGAATCGGCAAGGAGCTCTTTGGCGGTTTTCCGTTTCATGAATCGACCTGCTTCCCTATTTTAAATGGCATTTTTAGTTTATCATGCTTTTGGGTATTTCACAAGAATGACGTTTTCCATGCCGTGAATGAGAGAATATCGTTCATCTTTCTCATAATGAGAAATGCACGGCAGATTCTTCATTGCCAGTGATAATAAAAAAGCTTATTATAAGATTGTGTAAAATATAATTGTACACAATAACAAAACGGAGGTTGTTTCTTATGCGTAACGTATTGGTCGCTTATTTTTCTGCCACCGGCAACACCGCGAAGGTTGCCGCAGAGCTCGCAAAGCTGGAGAGGGCCGATCTGTTTGAGATCAAACCCGCACAGCCCTACACCGTGGAGGATCTGAATTTCAACGTGAAGGATTGCCGCGCCAATCGGGAAATGCAGGACGAGACCTGCCGTCCGGCCATGGTCGGCAAGGTCGAGAACATGGAGCAGTATGACGTGGTGTTCCTCGGCACGCCCATCTGGTGGGGCCGCGAGACCGCCATTGTCGACACCTTCCTGGACAGCCACAGCTTTGCCGGGAAGAAGATCATCCCCTTCTGCACCTCCGGCGTCAGCGGCGTGGAGAAGGCCGCCGACCACATCCGGAGTCTCGTCGGAGACGATGTGACCGTAGACGCGGGCAAACGCCTCGGTGCGGACGGCAGTGAGGAAGAGGTCAAGACTTGGACCGAGCTTCTGGGACTGTAATGGGGGAACTGAACATGATCTACGATTATTCTGTCACCACCGGCAAGGGTGAAACGCTGCATCTTTCGGATTACAAGGGCAAGGTCATTCTCATCGTGAACACGGCCACGGGCTGCGGCTTTACGCCGCAGTACGAGCCCATTGAGCAGCTCTACCGGGATTACCATGAGCAGGGTCTTGAGATTCTGGACATTCCCTGCAATCAGTTCGGCGCTCAGGCGCCCGGCACGGACGAGGAGATTCACGAGTTCTGCACCGTGCACTTCAACACCACCTTCCCGCAGATGAAGAAGGCGGACGTCAACGGTGAAAACGAGCTGCCGCTCTATACGTATCTCAAATCCCAGAAGGGCTTTGCGGGCTTTGAGGCGCACCCCTACAAGGAGTTGCTGGAAAAGATGTTCGCCAAGGCCGATCCGGACTGGGACAAGAAGCCCGACATCAAGTGGAACTTCACCAAGTTCGTGATCGACCGCGCGGGCAACGTCGCCGCGCGCTTCGAACCCACCGCAGACATGGCGGATGTGGAGGCCTGCGTCAAGGCGCTGCTGTAAAAAACGGAGATGGTATTATGAACGAGACCTTTGATCTGCAGGAGTACCTGTCCAAAGGGATTGAGGACTTTGTGGCCGACGTGGTGAAGGCCACGCTCAAGGATCCCCGCGAGAGCGCCTTCATGCTCAAGTTTGCCGCCGCCACGGCGGCTGCTTCCAGAAAGCGCAAGGCTGCTGAGAAGCAGGGCGAGCACATCCCGTCGTTTCTGATCGCGAGCATCACCAGCAGCTGCAACCTGCACTGCGCGGGCTGCTATTCCCGCTGCAACAACGCCACCGTGGACGCAGAGCCCGTCTCTCAGCTCACGAGCGAGGAGTGGCTCCGGCTCTTCGAGGAGGCGGACGAGCTCGGCATCAGCTTCATCCTGCTCGCGGGCGGCGAGCCGATGCTCCGGCGGGACATCATCGAGGCCGCCGGGAAGCGCCCCAACATCCTCTTCCCGATCTTCACCAACGGCACCTTCATGGGCGAGCGGTATTTCGAGCTCTTCGACCGCTGCCGCAACCTGGTCCCGATCATGAGCATCGAGGGCGAAAAGGAGATCACGGACGCGAGGCGCGGCGAGGGCATCTACGACAAGCTGATCTCCAACATGGACGAGCTGCACCGCAGGGGGCTCATCTTCGGCGCCTCCGTGACCGTGACGACGCAGAACATCCGCGAGGTCACCTCGGATGCGTTTCTCAAAAAGCTCTCCGACCGCGGCTGCAAGGCTGTCATCTTCGTGGAGTTCGTGCCCGTGACGGACGAGGGCAAGGAGCTCGCGCCGGGCGACGCAGAGCGCGAGTATCTGCAGCAGGAGCTTACGCGCCTGCGCACCGAACACCCCGAGATGGTGTATGTCTCCTTCCCCGGGGACGAGAAGAGCTCCGGCGGCTGTGTGGCCGCGGGCAGAGGCTTTTTCCACATCAACTCCCACGGCGGCGCGGAGCCCTGCCCCTTCTCCCCTTACTCCGATGTGAACGTGAAGGACACCTCGTTGCGCGATGCGCTGCATTCGCCGCTCTTCACTGCGCTGCGGAGCGGGGACATTCTGCTCGACGACCACGAGGGCGGCTGCGTCCTGTATGAAAAGCGCACCCTGGTGGAGGCCCTGCTGGCGCAGAATCAGAAGCAAAAAGGCAAATAAAAAAGTGAAAAAGGGGCCGATTTCGTGAGAAAAAACTCATGAAATCGGCCCTAAATTGGTCTGTATTTGGTTCAATTGCAAAGTAAAACTCCGGCGTGTCGAAACACGTCGGAGTTTGTCGTATGGAACGAGTGAACGAAAAAGATATTTTTCGATACTTTGAGACTCAGAAATCCTTTAATTTTCAAAACTTTCTGATGATTCTTATGGCTGCGCCACAAAGCAGCAGGTCATTTATATGTGTGAACTTAAAAGATATCTTTGAGCAATAAGCATCTTGCAATTTCTATCGTAATCTGCTTATTCCTTCTCCGATTCTTTATCACAGAAATACCACCAGCGGTATTTGTCCGGATCGGGTGTCGGATCGTTCGCATAGGCTACTGCACAGCGAAAGGCATAGAGAACGCATTTATCCAATGTCTGACCTTCATTCAGGCTGGCTCGCAGATATAGATCATCCGGGTCTGCGTCCTTGAGCGCTTCGAGGTTTGGATAGCCTAATGCAATCAACTCTGCCTCTTTCTTTGCCCCGATGCCGGGAACATTCCTCAAGTCACTCATTGGGCATTACTCCGTTAACCAAAAGTCTCTGCTGTAAAGGTATCTCCTCTAATGTCTTCTTCGACATATTCATCGTGCAGACGGAACCAGACTTTGCATTCTTCAGAGGAAACATGTGCATCAAAAGCCTCCTGAGTTTCCCATGCATCGGTTACAATAATGGTATTTTCATCAGTAATAGAAGCCGAGATGTAATAAAACACATTTCCGCGCTGTCTGCGGAACACGTCTTCCAAGTTGGCCTTGCGCAATGCTTCTATATATTCAGAGCGCGTTCCTGCTTTTATCCGCAGCTCTCCACAGTAAATAATCATATCCTTATTCCTGAATGGTGTTGGAGTTCTGATTATACGCCTTTGCCACGCATTTCCATTCACCGTTCATCTTCAGCAGGAGCAGAACATCGGTGAAATCAATCCGGTTGCCCCAGCCTTCTTCCAGCACGCGAACAACCGCCATAGTTTCCTCGACCATCAGCACATCGACTCTGGCCTTGAAGTTCTCACCACCGGGAACGGTATCGACGTTGTGATAGAACTGCTCGATGGAACCGTGCTCCAGCTTGCCGTCCAGATAACCGAACAGGACTGCCTCATCCGTAAACAGTTCCCTGGCATACTTGCTGTTGCCCTCCGCAACGCTCTTGACAAACTTCAAAGCGGCAGCTTCTACAGCCTGATACTCTTTTAATTCGGATCTCATTGTCATGTCCTCCTATCAATCATGATTTGAAAGATTTTTCTCTGTTTACAGCTCTTCGCTGATCTCATTGATCGGCTTGTAAACATCATGCCACGGGGCATATGGAACCGCATCGTCTGACGCATACCCTACCGGCAGCAGGCAGATCGGTTTCATGTAATGCGGCAGGTCAAAGGCCTTTGCTACCGCCTTCACGTCAAACAGCCGCACCCACACGGAGCCCAAGCCCTGCTCCCATGCCTCCAGCATCATGTGGGTACAGACAATACTGCAGTCCATCTCGCCGGAGCTGTAACCCCGCTCCGTCTGGCTCTTCCAGGTCTTTCGCTCGTCGCTGCAAACGAGGAACACCAGCGGCGCGCCGTAGATGCAGCGGCAGAGGCGATTGATCTTCTCCATGGCCTCCTCGCTTTTCAGCACGTAGATCATCTGCGGCTGGAAATTGACCGCCGTGGGCGCCAGCTGCGCCGCTTTCAAGATCTGATCGATCTTCTCCTGCTCGACCGGGCGGGCAGAATAAGAACGAACAGAATACCGCTCCGCGGCAAGTTTCATGAAATCCATCTGCTCGCCCTCCGTTTTCTTAATACTGATGGAACACCTTGGCGAGGATCTTCCACTGGCCGTCCTCTTTGATGAGGCTGTGGAAATCGGTGAATGCCAGTCCGTGCCAATCCTCCAGCGTCACGCGGACCGTCGCCGCGGTGCCCTCGATGGCGAGGACGTCGACTCTGGTCTTGGTCTCCGGCGCGGGGCCGAAGGCGTCGACCGCACCGTACAGCGCCTCGATGGAGCCGTGATAGTATTCGCCGTTCAGATAACCGTACATCAGAGCGTTGTCCGTAAAGGCGGGCTTCATGATCTCGCTCTTGCCCTCCTTGCAGGCGTCCGTGTACTTCGCCACGGTTGCCAGAACTTCTTCATAATCCGAAACCTTGATCTTATCCATGATACGTTCTCCTTTTTCAAATGTTGAATTTGTGATTGACTTATTTGCCCCTCACGCCTATAATTATAGATGATACAAGCAGAAAAGCAAGAACGCACTTTTTTGTGATATACTATCCAAAAGTATAGCAAGGAGAAATCCGTCATGAATATCGAGAAGATCAAAACCTACAACTGCCCCGTGGAGGCGGCAATGGACGTGGTCGGCGGGAAATACAAGGCGCAGATCGTCTATGAGCTGATCGGCGGCACAAAACGCTACAATGAGATCCAAAAGGCGATCCCCCAGGCCACACCGAGGATGCTCTCCAAGCAGTTGAAGGAGCTGGAGGAAGACGGTGTGCTCCATCGGGAGCTGTATCCCGTCGTGCCGCCACGGACGGAGTATTCCCTAACGGAGTTCGGCAGCACCTTGGTTCCCATCGTCGATGCGCTGTGCAAATGGGGCGAGCATTACTTTGAACTTGCCGGCGTTCCTGTGCCGGGGGAATGATAAAGGAGGATGATGAAGAAATCGGCTCCAATGCATCTTAAACGATTCATTCCACAAAAAACTCCGGCGTGTCGAAACACGTCGGAGTTTGTCGTATGGCATACGTGAACGAAATGATGGTTTCTGATGACATCTGCCTCTTGCGAATCCATACATTTTTATGGTATACATGAAATATATCGAACACAAGGAGGATTCCGCATGGGCAACAAAGAAATTCAAGCCGTACATTTCTTACACAGCAAAGCGGAAGGTCTTTCTGCGACGAACCGGTTTGGGCCTGACGCCGCCGAGAAAGCTCGCAGCTTTCACCGCAGCTTCCCAGAATATAAAGAGACGCCGTTGGTAGAGCTCAAGGCCCTGTCCGAAGCGCTTGGCGTAGCATCGATCCGCGTGAAGGACGAAAGCTTTCGCTTCGGTCTGAATGCGTTCAAGGTACTGGGCGGCAGCTATGCGCTGGGCAAGTATATTGCGGAAAAGCTCGGCGTTGACATTTCGGAGTTGCCTTATGAAAAGCTGATCAGCCCCGAGGTACGCGAAAAGCTGGGTCCGATCACATTCGTCACGGCAACAGACGGAAATCACGGACGGGGTATCGCGTGGACCGCCAGCAAGTTGAAGCAAAAAAGCGTCGTCTACATGCCAAAAGGCAGCGCAGAGGAACGACTGAGGAACATTCAGGCGCTCGGCGCGGAGGCATCCATCACCGATCTGAACTACGACGACACGGTCAGATTGGCAGAGCAACGCCAAAATCAATACGGATGGGCGCTGGTGCAGGACACCGCCTGGGACGGATATGAGGAGATCCCGGGCTGGATCATGGAGGGTTACACCACCATGGCAGCTGAGATCCGGGAGCAGCTCAATGGTGAGAGGCCAACGCATATCTTCCTGCAGGCAGGCGTCGGCGCGATGGCGGGCGCGATCTGTGGATACTTTACCGCGCTTTACGGAGATGCTGATCGTCCGATCATCACCATTGTGGAGCCGGACCAGGCAGACTGCATTTATCGCACCGCGAAAGCAAATGACGGGCAGCTCCATGCCGTTACAGGAGATATGCGTTCCATCATGGCGGGTCTGTGCTGCGGGGAGCCCTGCACCATCGGCTGGGAGATCCTGCGTGATCATGCCGATCACTTTATCTCCATTCCCGATTCCGTCGCCGCCAAGGGAATGCGCGTCCTCGGAAATCCCCTTCCCAGTGACGAAAGGGTGATTTCGGGTGAAAGCGGGGCCGCAACAGTCGGCTTTGTTGCAGAAGTGCTTACCAATCCGAAACTCGCGGATTTGAAGCAGGCGTTGGCGCTGGATTCCGATTCCAGCATCCTCTGCATCTCCACCGAAGGCGACACTGACCACGCAAACTATCGTCGCATTGTATGGGACGGACTTTATCCCAGCTTCTAAGCCGAACGAACCACAAAAAACTCCGGCGTGTCGAAACACGTCGGAGTTTGTCATATGCTGCGTGTGAACGTAAAAGATATGAACATCTGTTTACTTGCTATTACATATTCTCTGCCATTCGCCTTGTATACTCTACAAATTTTTTCGCCGCCGGTGAGAGTGTCCTCCTGTCCGGCAGGAGGATGCCCATGGTGATGCTGCGCGGCGGGTCGAGCGGCAGCTTCACGACGTCCGCCTGCCAGTTTTCCGTAATCAGATTGTTTGTGATCGTCATGCCGAGACCGTTTTCGATCATGGCGATGGCGGCAAAGGACTCCATCGTGGAGTAAGCGATGCTCGGCACGATGCCCTCCTGCGAAAACAGCTCCGCCAGATCGTCGTCCTTGCCCATGGCGGGCATGATGAACGCCTCTTCCTCCACCATGGAAAGCGGATAAGCAGCGCTGCCTGCCATCGGGTGCGTCGGCGGCAGAATGGCGATCATCGGATCCTTCGCAAGCGGAATCCAGTCATACGGCGTTCCCTTCACCTCGCTGAGAAAGGCGATGTCCGCGCGGGACTCCGAGAGCCACTGCAGCACTTCCTTGCGGATGCCCTCCATCAGATGGATCTGCACATTGGGATAGTCCCGGCGAAACGCTTTGATGACGCGCGGGAGCCAGTGGGAGGAAATGCTGGAATAGGTCGCAATGCGCACCTCGCCGGTCATGAGACCGTTGAGCTCCGAGGCGGTCTGCAAAACGCGCTCCTCCTGCTGCACCACCGCGCGGATTGCAGGAAGCAGGGTCTCCCCTGCCGGCGTCGGGCTGACGCCCCGACGGGATCGCGTCAGCAGCGGCAGCCCCAAATCATCCTCAAGGGCGCTGATAAGTTGACTGACGCCGGAGGTCGAATAGTTCAGCACCTCCGCCGCTCTGGTAAAGCTGCCGGTATCGACGGCTGTGAGAAAGGCTCTGTATCTGGCTGTGTCCATGGCATCTCCTTTTGTTAAGTATCGCTTAACTTAAACTTGACTTACTACCGCTTTACTTTATCATATACATCCATTATGATGAAGTCAAGAAAGAGATGCCGCAAACAACGGATCAGAAAGGAGCTTTCCCATGAAAAACAAGACTTACATGATTCTGACTGCGATCTGCCTGCTGATGACTGCGCTTTCCTCCGCGCTGATGAGCCTGAGCTCTGGCGCCGCCATGAACGCCTACGGCGCGCTGACACTGGTGGCCGGTGCCGTCTGCACCTTTGCAGCCGCTCGTCTGCTCCGCATCGAGAGAACGGCAGAATGAACCGCACGCGGTCAGAGAGAACCGGCGCCGGGCTCATCCTCGGCGCCGGGATTTTGTGGGGAACGATCGGACTGTTCGTCAAGCAGTTGAACGCCTGCGGCGCGTCGCCGGAGCTCACGAGCTTTTTGCGCGTTGCGCTCGCCGGGGTCATCATGGCGGTACTCGGCGTCTGCAAAAAGGGGTTTGGCTGTTTTCGGATCGGAAAAAAGTCGCTGCTCGCCTGTGCGCTGCTGGGTGTGATCTGCCACGGCGTATATAACGTGCTGCGGAGCATCGCGATTCTCCGCGCGGGCGTCGCCGTGAGTACGGTACTGCTGAACGTGGCGCCGGTAGTCACGCTGCTCTGCTCCGCCAGCCTGTTCGGAGAAAGGCTCACAGCGGAGAAATACGCCGCCGTGACGCTCTGCATCTGCGGGTGCGTGCTCGCGTCCGTGAGCGGGGATCTCTCGGCAGTCTCCGTCTCTGTCATCGGGCTGCTCTGCGCTCTCGTCTCCGGAGTCTGCTACGGCATGACGGCCATTTTCGGAAAGCTCGCGGGCGATGGGGAAGATCCGATCACGATCAGCATTTACAGTTACCTCTTTGCCGCGGTGTTTCTCGGCTTGTGGCTGCGGCCGTGGAACGGTCTGCCAGCCGTCAGCAGAAGCGTTTTGACGTGGAGCGCGCTGTATGCGCTCCTTCCCACCGCGCTGGGGTATCTGCTGTATTACCGGGGCGTGCAGCTGATACGAAATTCGGGCAAGGTGCCGGTGATTGCGTCTGTGGAGACCGTAGTTGCGGTCGTGCTCGGCGCTGCAGTATATGGGGAGACGATCAGCGCAATGCGCCTCGGTGGGATCACACTGGTACTCTGCGCAATTATTATGATGAATACAACACGAAAAGTGAGGGTCAAGGCATGATTACAGTGGAAGAATTCGATAAGGTCGAAGTCCGGGCGGGAACCGTCGTTGACGTAAAGCCAAACAAAAAATCCCGAAACCCTGCGTACGTGGTGAGCATCGATTTCGGTGAAGAGCTCGGCGTGAAAAAGTCCTCGGCGCAGATCACGTCGCTATACGCGCCCGAGGATCTGATCGGAAAGCAGGTCATCTGCTGCGTGAATCTCACGCCCATGCATATCGGGAGCGTGAAAAGCGAGGTTCGAATACTGGGAACGGACTCAGCGCAGGGCGTGGTTCTGCTGACGCCGACCGAGACTGTGAAAAACGGCGATCGTGTGTTCTGAACGCTCGAATTTGCACCATTCACATGCAAAACCAACATAAAAAACTCCGGCGTGTCGAAATACGTCGGAGTTTGTCGCTTGGCATGAGTGAACGAAAAAGATATTTTTTGAGTCCCGAAATTCAGGAATGTTTTGAATTTTCAATGCTTTTTGAAATTCCTATTAAGCCCAAATGTAAGGCATAATCCATTCATGCGTGTGAACTTAAAAGATATTTCAATATCTGCAAGGCGCAAACGAGAAGTCAATAAACGGAGTTTTTAACGTAACTGTAACGTGATTCATGAAACTGATGAAAAACATTTTAGCTTTGGTAAAAATACTGTTCATATGCATCCCCCTTCCAATAACACGTTCCTTCCCGTTTGTAGAGCCTCGCTGATCTGGTGAGCTAAGGAAGGGGTATGATCTTAGCTCGCGTTTATTATATAACAGCAAAGGGGAAAGCACAAGAGGCATAGCTCTCTCTGCTGTCGACTCACTCGTCCAGCAGGATGTTTCCGACAAGATACAGCGCGCCGCGGCCGCTGATCTTCACGCGGTCGCCCGCCTGCTCGCACCAGACCGTGCCGCCGCGTTTGGAGAGGTTGCGGGAAGCGATGGTCTCCTTCCCCAAACGCTCGCCCCAGAAGGGCATGAGCGTGCTGTGCATGGAGCCGCAGACCGGGTCCTCGTTTACGCTGATTTTCGGCCAGAAGGCGCGGGCGACGATGTCATAGCGCGGATCCTGGCTCTTTGCTGTCACATAGACAGACATGCCCACAGGAAACTGCTTGAGCTTCTCAAAATCCGGCTGCAGATTGCGCACGGTCTCGGGCGAATCATAGACCAGCATCAGGTCGCGGTCCGTCTTCCAGACCTCGCTGGGCACGGCGCCGACGCCCTCGCCCATGTAATCGGCGTACTCGAACCGCTCCGGCGGCAGGGACGGGAAATCCATCACGATCTTATCGCCCTGCTTTTCCACCACGAGGTGGTAGCCGCATTTGAGCGTGTTGAAGTGGATCACGTCCTTGTCCTGCTCAAAGAAACGAAACAGGATATAGGACGTGCCGAAGGTGCAGTGACCGCAGAGGTCGATCTCTCCCACCGGGGTGAACCAGCGCAGGCCGTAGGTGCAGGGATTGTCGCTCTCCTTCACGACGAAGCCGGTCTCGGAGAGATTGTTCTCCATGGCGATCTTCGCCATCTTCTCCATGGGAAGCCATTCGTCCAGCACGCAGACCCCGGCGGGGTTGCCCTCAAAGGGCTGATCCGCAAAGGCGTCCGCCACATAGTAATTCAGCATGGTTGTTTGCTCCTTTCCGTATTCTCATTCAGCGCGCTCAGCACCGCCGCACCGAGCACAAGGATCGTTCCGATGATTTGCAATGCGCTCATAGGCTCTCGCAGCAGCAGAGCCGAAGTGAGCACCGCCACCACGGGGTCTAAGTAGCCCAGAAGCGCCACGGTCTGCATCCGCAGATCCTCGATGGAGCCGAAGTAGAGCCCGTAGGTCAGCGCAGTATGCACCACGCCCACCACCAGCAGCATTCCAAGGGCACCGGGTGTAAAGTCCGCTGCCGCCACGTCCTCCGTCAGCAGAACGTAAGGGATCAGCACCACGCCCGCGGTCAGCAGCTGCACGATGGTCTTCTGAAGGCCGTCCACGCCGGTGATGCGCTTGTTGAGCAGCATCACGCAGGCATAGAGCGCCGCCGCGCCGAGCCCGAAGAGAACGCCGCGAAGGTCACCCGCCGTGTCCCCGTTCAGCACGCCGGAGACCAGCAGCATCCCCGCAACAGCGAGGGCGGTGCAGATCCACTTGCGCCGCGTGATCCGCTCCCGAAACAGCAGGGGCGAGACAAGGATCACAAGGATCGGCGCCATGTAATAGCACAGGGTCGCCACGGCAACAGAGGTGTAGCGGTAGGCCTCGAACAGCAAAATCCAGTTCACGCCCAGGATCGCGCCGGAGAGCAGCAGCCAGAGCCCCTGCCCCTGCATGGATTTCAGTTTGAGCCGCCCGCCGCGAAGGCGCAGCAGCAGCCATAAAAGCGCCGCGCCGATGAGCCCCCGGCTCATGGCGATCACGCCGGAGGGCAGCGGGATCAGCCGCCGAAACAGCCCGATCGTGCCGAAGATGACCATCGACGAGATGAGCATCCCCATGGCTCTGCCACTGTCTTTTTGCTCCATGTTTGTTCCTCCTGACAAAGGATCCTTGTGAGACGGCCTCCGAATGAATATGATCTCACGATATTATGCAAGCCGAATGATTACAACAAAAACCTTTTTTATGCGCCGACCTTTTCGCCGTCGAGAATCACCACATGCATGGGTTCGACTTCGACTTTCTCCCAGACGTGCTCCACCACATAGGGTTCCTCGGCGAGATAACGATCCAGGGCGGAACAATCCGGGAAATCGAGCACCAGCATGGAGCCCTTCGGCTTTCCATCGTCATCCGGCAGTCCGCCGGCGCAGACAACCTGCTTGCCGAGCTTGTTCATGCCTTCCAAATGGCGCGGCCGGACGGCCATTCGCTTCTCAAACGCATTTGCCGCGTCATAGGCTTTGATCAGAAATTGCATAGAAACCTCCTTATTACTGACATGAATCACAGATGAACCACAATGGTTACCAAGTCGGGTTGTCGTATCTGGAAATGCCGCCGAGCATTGCGTTTTTCAGCGGAATATCCGTAAACAGGATCACGATCTCCTTTTTTTCCTGACCGGTGACCTCAGCCAATCGGTCAGTCAGGGCGGACATGATCTTCATCTTGGCTTCCGGCGTACGGGGCGCCTGCTCTGTCCAGTCGATCAGTGCCACGGGCGCATGCTTTCTGACATTCTCAAGCTCCCACTCATGGATGTAGACATAGATGTTCTTTTTGAGTGTTCCGGTGTTTTCGTAGATCTGATCTGCGATAAACTCCATCAGATCCTGCTTCTTCTCGGGGGCGATCTTGCCCGCCAGCTCCAGTTTTACGATCGGCATTGCTGCGTTCTCCTTTTCTTTTGATATGACTTTTGATGACTTACACCGCTTCTGGCTCAAAGGCGCTGGCGATGATGAATGCGGACTTGGTGGCGTTGGGAATATCGCCGGGCTGGCGGGCGTCACCCACGCAGCGCACGTTGCCGAACTCCTTGCGGAAGGCCTCGATCTGCCGGAAATCCGAGCGCACGCCCATGGCGAGCACGACGTAGTCCGCGGGGATGGTGATGATTTCGCCGTCTGCCATGCGCTTGACCTGAACGCCCTCGTCCGTCACAGCGCTGAGCGCATGACCGGTAAAGAGCTTCGGATCCTTCACGCGGCTCATGATGTCATTGCGCACCACGGGAAGCATATCAGGGCCCAAAACCGGCTGCATCTCCACGATGGAGATGTCGCAGCCCTGCTCCGAGAGGCCCTCGGCGCACTCCAGACCGGTGGGTCCGGAGCCGACGATGACGATCCTGCCGGAGACCTGAGACTTGCCGGAGATGACGTCCTCTGCAATCGTCACATTGGCGCGATCCAGTCCAGGCATATTCGGCACGATGGAGGGACCGCCGCAGGCCAGCAGAATGCCGACAGGGTTCAGCTCCCGGATCAGCTCCGGCGTGGCGCGGGTGCCCAGACGCACATCCACGCCTGCGCGCTCCATCTCCAGCGACAGGGTATGGATGAAGCGGGTGATCTTGTCCTTGAAGGCGGATTTATCGGCGATGTTCAGGCGCCCGCCGAGCTCGGCCTCCTGCTCAAAGAGCGTCACGGCAAAGCCGCGGTCGGAGAGAGTCTTCGCAGCCTGCATGCCGGAGGGACCGCCGCCGATGACCACCACGCGGCGGCCGTCGCCGTCGAGGGGGATGTTCTCATACTGATACTCGCAGCCAAGCAGC
Source organism: Oscillospiraceae bacterium (assembly GCA_017459865.1). The sequence goes on along the minus strand of JAFUCD010000024.1, from coordinate 122,395 downwards.
GGGTTCAGCGCGCAGCCGCGGGTCAGGTGATCTGCCAGACGCTTGCGGCAGTACATGCAGCCGATGCACTTGCGGATGCCGTCGAAATCGCCCTTTGCCGCTTTCTGCATGAACATGGGGTCGGCATAGTGGCCGCGGCCGATGGCGACAAAATCGCTGGCGCCGTCCTGAAGCTGCTTTTCCGCGTCGCGGGGGTCCTTGATCGTGCCGGTGGCGATGACGGGGATGCTGACGGCCTCCTTGATGGCCTTGGAGACGTGGGCTTTCCAGCCCGTGGGAAAGGCGTAGGGCTCGCAGTTGGCGTTGGGGTTGAAGGGGTTGCCGTTACTGACGTCCAGCGCGTCGGCGCCGGCAGCCTCCAGGCACTTTGCGATCTCGATGCCGTCGCTGAGACCATAGGTGCGCTCGATCTCGGGAGTAAACTCGTCGCCGGGGAAGCGAACGAACACCGGGAAGTTCCGGCCCAGACGCGCGCGGATGCCGGCGATGATCTCCTTGAGCACACGGGTGCGATTCTCGACGCAGCCGCCGTATTCGTCTGTGCGGCGGTTGAAATAGGGGCTGAGGAACTGATAGAGCAGATAGTTGTGCGCCGCGTGCAGCTCCACACCGTCAAAGCCGGAGAGCTTTGCGAGCACCGCGCCCTCGATAAAGCGCTCCTCAACGATTTTGATCTCCGCCGGGGTCATGGCATGGGGAATCGCCGTGCCGGGGAACACACGCATGTGTACTTCGCTGGGGGCCCAGGGCGCGCCGGCCGGGCAGACGCCGCTGTTGGCGCCGTTGCAGTGGAGCTCGGCAATGATCTTGCAGTCATACTTGTGTACAGCCTCGGTGAGACGCTCATAGAAGTTCACGTCCCGGTGCCGCAGGAGCAGCAGACCGTCGGGCAGAGGGTTCGCGTGCTCCGCGTCCACGCAGATGGCCTCGACGATGATCATGCCCACGCCGCCCTTGGCGCGTTCTTCATAGTAGCGGATGTGACGCAGACCGGGCATGCCGTCGGACTCGCAGAAGCCGGTGTCCATCGGCGGCATGACAGCGCGGTTTTTCAGATATAGGTTTCCGATCTGACCGGGAGAGAGCAATTTTTCGAGCTTTTCCATGGTTTGATCTCCTTTTCAAACGTGTTTTTGGGTGCAGAATGGGCAAGCAGGACGTAGAAGAGTCTTGCTTGCCCTGTTTGTGGAAATGGGGATATTGTTAGGCTTTGGATTGCTTATCGCTCGGCGATGACCTCGACCTCACACTGGAAGCCGGTCAGCGGAAGCGCCACGACCTGCACGCAGGTGCGGGCGGGCTTGTGGGGGAAGTACTTCACATAGACTTCGTTGAACTCGCCGAACTTGCTCATGTCGGTGATGAAGCAGGTAGCCTTCACGACCTTCTCGCAGCTGCTGCCGGCGGCCTCGAGGATGGCCTTGAGATTCTTGCAGACCTGCTCGGCCTGCTCGGCCATGGTGTCACCGATGCGCTGGGCGGTGACGGGCTCGAGCGCGATCTGGCCCGCGGTGAAGATGTAGTCGCCGCTGATAACGCCCTGAGAATACGGAGCCTGGGGGGCTGCGCCTTTGATGGTAGAGATGATTTCCATGATGATTCCTCCTATAGAATGATGTATATGGTTACTTTTATTGCTTACACGTTGATTTCGCCCTTAAGATACAGCGCCGCGTTGCCGCTGATCTCCACATGATCGCCTGCCATGCGGCAGTAGACGATGCCGGTGCGCTCCGAGAGCTGCTTTCCGACGAGCTCGGTTTTGCCCAGCCGATCCGCCCACAGCGGGATCAGCGAGCACTTGGCGGAGCCGCACACCGGGTCCTCCGGGATGGCGAGCTTCGGGAAAAAGCTGCGATCCACAAAGTCCGTTTCCTCGCCTTTTGCCGTGATGAGAAGCCCTAGATACTGCTCCGGCAGCGCGTCGATGGCGGCCTGATCCGGAACAAAGCCCTTTACCGCCTCCTCCGACTCCAGCACCGCGATCAGATCCCGCGTGCCCAAAAGCGCGATGGGCTCGATCCCATTCAGTGCGGCGCGGATCGTGTCCGTCATCTCCACTGGCTCCGGCTTCCACGCCGGAAACTGCAGCGCGTAGCGGTCGCCGGGACGCTTGACGGCCGAGACGTCCTCATCCCGCGTGTGGTAGCGGAACACCTCCGCCTTCGGATCGACGAAGCTTGAGAGCACGAAGGTCGTGCCGAGCGTGGCATGGCCGCAGAGCCCCACCTCGCTGCTGGGAGAGAAATAGCGCAGATCGTAGCTTCCGTCCGCCCTGCGTTTCACGAACGCCGTTTCCGAGAGCCGGTTCTCTTTGGCGATCTTCTGCATCTGCTCCGAGGCAGGCCAGTCGCCGTCCAGCACGCAGACCCCTGCGGGATTACCCCGGAAGGGCTCGGTGGTGAAGGCGTCCGCTACGTAATAGTTCAGCTTCATGCCGTTTCCTCCTGCTGTTTTGTCCTTGTGATTTCACAATACCACATCGTTTGTATGTGTGCAATAGTTTAATTGTATGGATACAATGTTTTGGATATGATATTATTGGACAATTTCCGTGAAATCGTCTTGACTTAAAATCGGACAATATGATAAATTGTATGTGCATATATCTTTTCGTGGAGGCGAACTATGCCGATCAATTCCTTTGACCAATACCCACTGACCTGGAAGCCGGATCGCGCGCGGCTCGCAAAGCCCATCTACCTCTCTCTGGCGGAGCAGCTGGAGGAGGAGATCCGCACGGGGCGGCTCCTACCGGGCACGAAGCTTCCTCCCCAGCGGGAGCTGGCGGATTATCTAGACATCAACTTCACCACCGTGACGCGGGCCTTCGATCTGGCGCGCAGCAAGGGACTGATCTACGGCGTCACCGGCCGCGGCACCTTCATCGCGCCCCACGCGGCGGAGCTCGTGACGATCCACGAGAAGCCGGACCGGGAGAAGTACGTCTCCATGGGCTATATCGCGAGCTTCGAGCAGTGCAACACCATCGTGGCGGAGGCGGCAAAGCGCGTGATGCAGAAGGATTACTTTCAGGAGCTGTTTGAATACAGTGACTGGCTGGGCCGACCCTCCCACAAGGCCGCCGCGCGGCGCTGGCTGGACGGCTACGGCGTGCACGTGGATGACGACCATCTGAGCTTTGTCTACGGCGCGACCAACGGTCTTGCGGCGCTGCTGCCGGCGCTGTTTCAGCCGGGGGACATCATCGCCGTGGAGGAATATACCTTCTCCAACTTCATGGAGCTCGCGCGCATTTACCACATCACGCTGGAGGCGGTGCTCTGCGACGAGAACGGGATGCTCCCCTCCGATCTGGAGCGGGCGTGCCGCTTGAACGACGTCAAGGGCGTGTACCTCATGCCCAGCTGCTCCAACCCCACCACGGTGAAGATGCCGGAGGCACGGCGTCGAGCGCTGGCGACAGTGATCGAAAAATACGATCTCACCATCATTGAGGACGACTACACCGCCGATCTCCCCAGCGAGGCGCTGCCCACCATGTTCTCCCTGCTGCCGGAGCAGACCTGCTATCTCTGCGGCGTTTCAAAGATCCTCTGCACGGGGCTGCGCGTGTCGTTTCTCGCCTACGGAGAGCGGTACCGCGCCAAAATCGTGAATGCCCTTTATAATATGGTCATGACCACCAGCAGCCTGGATCTGGAGATCATCTCGGAGCTCATCATGAGCGGCGACGGCTACCGCCTCGCGCTGAAAAAGCACGAGTTGGGGCTGGGGGCCAACCGGATCTTCGATGGCTTCTTCCCAGAATACGCACAGAGAGGGCGCTGCTGCTTCCACCGATGGCTGCCGTTTCCGAGCAATAAAAAAGGCTCCCTTGTGGAACAGGAGCTTCTGAAGCGGGGCGTGGAGCTCTTTCACTCCTACCACTTCCACGTCTCCGGCGTGGAGCAGGAGCATTATCTCCGCATCGCCCTTACCACCCCCGGCAGCATGGAGCGCCTGCGGGAGGGACTGCAGATCATCAAGCAATACTATCAGGAAATAGAAACCAACAACTGAAAGGAGAACCGAAAATGGATCTGGAAAAAACCATGCGGAGTCTGAAGGGCCGCGGCTTTATCCCCTACCACTTCGCCACCGCGCAGGAGGCGGCGGACTATCTATGTTCTCAGATCGAGAACACCACCGTCGGCATCGGCGGCAGCAAGACCGTGGAGGCGCTTGGCGTCTATGACCGGCTGACGGAGTCGAACCAGGTCTTCTGGCACTGGACCCAGGGCGCCACCGAGGAGATCTACGACGGCGCGGGCAAGGCGGAGGTCTATCTCTCCAGCGCCAACGCCCTCGCGGAAACCGGCGAGATGGTGAACATCGATGGGCGCGGCAACCGCGTCGCGGCGCTGACCTTCGCGGAGAACAAGCGCCTGTACCTCATCGTGAGCACGAAGAAAATCTGCCCCGACCTCACCAGCGCCATGGAGCGCGCCCGCAAAGTCGCAGCGCCCACGAACGTCAAGAAGCTGCCCGGAAACCGCCCCTGCAACGACACCGGCAAATGTTTCGATTGCCGCTCGCCCCACCGCGGTTGCGCCACGATGCAGATCATGATGTTCAAGCCCATGACGGCCAAAAGCGTCGAGGTTCTGCTGGTGGACGAGGACATGGGCTTCTGATTTTTGCGCACTTTTCTATCTGCCATAAAAGATTCCTGCTGTACGAAAAACGCAGCAGGAATCTTTTTTATTCATTTTCCAGCATCGGATACCCATGATCGACCCCGATGATTTTGGTTGTTCCGAATGTTTTCGTGATTGGTTTTCTCCTTTTCAAGCATATATTACTGGATCATTGCTTTGCACAATTCCGGCACTTCCGGAAGGACGGCGTCCCGGAAGTACTTGCATACGATCCGGGACTCCGAAAGCGCCTGTGCGCACGGCCTGCTCAGCAGCAGACAGTGCCCGTCAGTGTAGTTGCAGGAGCGCAGGATCAGATCCCGCACCGGACTGCGCAGATGGATGGGAATTTTCAGCGGCATGGTTTATCACCCCCTGTCAGCCATTTCTCGTTCGGCTTTTCTGCGTAGAAGTTACGAGCAAGAATGCTCTCAGCCAAATACTGCGGACTCTTTGCGCTGCGAGTGCAGCCGTGGCTGGCATATTTCACCGTAGAGCGAATGTTCTTTGCACGGCAGATCCGTAGTACCCTCTTGTCATTGACAGAAGTGTGGTGGAATCGCTCCAGATCGTCCCGGATGCGCCGATACCCTTTGTCCGGGTGTTCCTCGCGAATATGCTCTACCAGCCTGCCGATCCGCTCATTCTCAACCTCGCGGGCACAAGGTTCCTGCCGGAGCCACTTGTAATATGCGGAACGAGAAATGTGCAGAACTCGGCACGACCAATCTACGGGAAACTGCAATCCCGGACAGCCTCATACAAACGGCTCTGCCTTACTTGAGTAAGGCATTTTCAATATCTGCAAAGCGCAAACGAGAAAGCACAAGAGGCACCCGGCTCTTGTGCGTAACACTCTATTGTTAGTTTGTTTTGCCGGTATCATCGAGAGACTCTTCTATTACGATACCGCCGCCGAAGATGACTTCGATGCGCTTATCTCCGTAGATGCGGATGCACTCCACCATCTGACGCACGATAGTGTCATCATATTTATCGCTGTTCAGCGTTCGTTCGTCGATGGTTTTCTGAATCTCGTCCATGCGCTTTTGTGCTTCGGCGTCAGAATCCATACTTCTTTGTATGGTACTGATCCGCTTTTGGAGCTGTTGGATTTCCTCGGATAGCTCGCGGAAGATGGATTCATGTTTCTCAACGTCCTCTCCAAGCTCCACGCTTTCGGTAACCATCTGTAGCATCTTCTGGTTCAGTGCATCGATCCGTCTTTCGAGCAGGTCGATCTCATCCGAGCCTCCGTTGATGCCAATGGCTTCCCCAATGGTTGCTCGCATCAGCGTAAGATATGTGATCTGATCCTCAGCATTAAACTTATTCAGCGCACGGACGATTGCCTGGTGCAGTGTCTCCTCCGGTACGGTAATCGAGTCAGAGCAGTACTTTTTTCCATAATCCAGCCGACTCACGCAGCGCCAGACAATTCGTTTTCTTCCGCCGCTCGTCCAAGTGCAGCGCTTATAGCGGCTGCCGCATTCACCGCATATCAGCACATCGGTGAGTGCATATCGGGAATGGCGGCCAGAAGCTGTTATCGCCCTTTTGTGTGATTGAGGAGATTTTGCATTTCTCCGGCTCATCTCCTCCTGAGTGCGGTTGAAAATCTCACGGCTGATGATTGCAGGGTGGCTGTTCTCCACAAGATACATGGGCGCCTCGCCCTCGTTCTTTTTCCGGACCTTGGAGATGCAGTCAACCGTCACCGTTTTCTGCAGAATACAGTCACCACAGTACCGTTCGTTTTTCAGAATGTTTCGTATCATCCCCAGGCTGAAATCGATCTCCTTTCCGGGAATGTCAATATGCTCCGACTGAAGTGCATTGGATATGCTGCGCAGCGTTTCTCCAGCAAGATACATCCGGAAGATTCGCTTCACGATCTCCGCTTCCTCAGGGACGATCTCCGGCTCTCCGTCATCTCCTCTGCAGTAGCCCAACCACTTTTTATAGGAGAAGGAAGGTTTTCCCTCCTCGTATTTTTTCCGAACACTCCATGTGACGTTCCTGCTGATGCTCTCTGATTCGGACTGCGCAAACCCGGCATAGATGACCAGATACAACTCACTATCGCTTTTCAGGGTATCAATGTTCTGCTCCTCAAAGTAGATCCCGATCCCGTGCGCTCTGAGCATTCTCACATACTCGAGGCATTCCACGGTGTTGCGGGCAAAGCGAGACACGGATTTTGTAATGATGTAGTCGATCTTCCCTGCCAGGCAGGCTTGGATCATTTTCTTGAATTCATCACGTTTCTTGGCCAGCGTTCCGGTAATGCCTTCGTCCGCATACAGCCCGGCAAACTCCCACTCAGGCTTCGCGGCGATCATTTCGGTATAGACGCGCTTCTGATTGGCATAGGAATTGAGTTGCTCCTCACTGTCCGTGGACACGCGGCAATAGGCAGCCACTCGCTTTTGCCTATGCTTCTCTTTGTCCACGATCATTGTCTTTTTTGGTTCGATGACCATGACCCGACGCTTGGGTATTTTCTGAACACCCATCGTATCACTCCTCCGTGGTTACATCCGTATTGGTTTTCGTATGCAGTGTGACATCACCCTGTGAATTCAGCGTTATATAGGACACAAGATCCGAGAAGTACGCACAGTTGAAAGTGTCCTGCGGATGCATCATCTGTACGCGGTGGAGCGCTATTCTCGCAGCGACCTGCTCCTTTGTCTGCTCTTCTCGGTAGAGCTGCGACGCAACATCACGAATCTTTTCCAGGATATATTCCTCACTGGGGTTCTCCCGCTCCAGTTCACATTGCAGTTCCTGCCGCAGATGCGTCACAGCAGGCGAATCAGATCTCTTCGCTTTCTGCTTTGGCAGCATCAGTGAAGCGTTGCGGATGATACGATTCATAATTACAGTAACCTTCATCAGAAGATCCATATCGCTGATGCGAACGCGGCATCCGCACTCCAGGTTCGTACACACCCAGCTCTGCTTGACATAGCTTTTGGAGCAGACACGCCGGTTCATGACGCTGCCGCAGGCATCGCATCGGACCCGATTACGCAGGAGTGTGATAGCGGCGCTCTCCTGTCTCGTCTGGCAGGACTGCCGGGCAGCTTTTGTTGCGATTGCTTCGTAATACAGTGCATCTTCGATGATCGGATCATAACCGTCATCCCCGATATACCTCCCGTTTTCCAGTATTCGTGCGATTCGCGCCTTATCCCAATCGATGGTTCTCTCGGTATAGGGAACCTTTCTGGCGGTCAGCTCTGACGCCAGCTCTTTCAAGGAAGCACCTTTTGTGTACTCTTCGAAGATCTGACGGATGATCTCCGCCTCGGCATGATCGATCACTGTGTGACCATTTCTCACCGTGTAGCCATATGGGATGTAGCGCGTTTTCTTCATGATGGTATCTCCTAAATCAGCTCGGTAAAGCGCAGTCCGCCGAGCAGGGTGACCGCGAGCATATCGTCCTTGTTGATGCTCATCTCCGTAACGACTTCCGAGAACAGTTTTTCATCGAAGACCTCCAGTGGCGCGTCCAGCTCGTTCAGAAGTTCCTTTAATTTGCTTACCGCGGTGCGCATGTCCTGAAGATGGGAGTCCAGCTCCCCTTTTCGCTCAGCTCGAAGCGCGCGGATTTGAGACTGAAGCTCTCTGCTCTGCGCCTGGAAGACCTCCGGCGCCAGATAGCCCTTAGAGCGAAGCTGCTCAAGCATTACCTGTTTTGCATTGAACTCCGCAATCTCCTGACTCATCTGGTAGGCATTCTGGTTTTTTCGCTTATAGGCATCCTGGGCAGTATCGAGCATGCTTATCACCTGCTGAACGATGTCTGCTTCCCCAAAGCGAAGATGATTGATGATGGTAATTACGCCATCATAGATTCTGTCCTCTGCGTAGTAATAGGATCGACAGGCGGACGCATCTTCTTCGTGCCGGGAGCAGACCCATTTCACAACGCCGGACTGCACCTTGCGCCGATAGAATGAGCCGCATTCGGAACACCGAATGCGGCTCGTGAGCGGATATGTCGTTCTGACACTGGTTTTCTTAAACTGTTCCCTGCGCTGCTCCAGCAGCTTCTTTGCTCGGTCAAAGGTTTCTTTATCTATAATGGCTTCATGCGTATCTGTGGCGTAGTACATGTCTACCTCGCCGTGATTGATACGCTTGGGGAACGGGATCATGGTATCGTTATAGGTTTTCTGAAACAAACTGTCCCCGATATATTTTTCGTTGGAGAGAATGTATGCAATCACACGGGGATTCCATTCCTGGTTGCCGCTCTTGGTCGGCACTCCCTGTTCCGTCAACGCACGGGAGATCTCACGCACAGAGCGACCGTTCAGATAAAGCCGGAAGATTTCCCGGATGACCTTCGCCTCCGGCTCGTAGACACACAGTTTTTTCTGAACCAGCCGATAACCATATGGGGCGTTGCTGTCCACATACTCTCCCCGCTCCATTCGCTTTACAATGGAGTTCCGCAGATGCTGGGAGATGGACTTGGATTCCTCCTGTGCAATTGCTGTGAAGAGGTTTAGGAGCATTTCGTCTCCAAGAGAGAGCGTATTGATGCCTTCCTCTTCAAACTGCACCCCGATGCCGAGCAGCTTCAATCTCCGGGTGCATTCCAGCGCTTCTTTCACATTGCGCGCGAATCTCGCCACGGATTTTGTGATGATCAGATCGATCTGATGATGCTCACACATCTGGATCATCCGCAGGAACTCCGGTCTTTTCTCTGCGGACATTCCGGTAATCCCCTCGTCCGCAAAGATCTCTACCAGCTCCCACTTCGGGTTTCGTCGGATCATCTCCGTATAGGTTTTGATCTGCCTTGCATAGGAATTGCGCTGGTCGGCAGAATTGGTGGAAACTCTGCAATAGGCAGCGACCCGCAGCGTCTGAACACCCTGCCTGGTTACCGGTGCAATCAGCTTTGCATTCGGCACACGACCAGCTCCTTCCTGTCAAGTTTGGTTTTGTTAAACACACATTATATTCATGAAATCCGAAAAGTCTATCTTTTTTTTGTAAAACTCAGTGAAGAATGATAATGTCCGCACCGGTCAGGCGACGATAGTATTTCTTCGCGCGGCAATACTCTTTTTCCGTGATAACCTTGGTATCCCGCAGATACTTGAGCGCCGCCACAATACGAATATAATTCGCGCTTTTCTTCTGGGTTTCCGTAAGCATTTCATTCCCTCCGATCGTGAAAATATGAATCCGGCTTTACAGAACGCATAAACGTCCGGAGCTCCTTGATGGAATACACTTGCGGATACTGCGTCAGCGCCTGCTTCACTCTTTTCTCGTGGCGGCTCCGGGTCGCGCGAGCGTCCAGAATAACGATCACGCCGGTATCCGTCTCGCTGCGGATCAGGCGCCCTGCGCCCTGGCGGAGCTTGATCAGCATCTCCGGAACCGCGTATTCGTTTACGAAATCGCGTACCGAATCATACCGACTGCGTTTCAGTTCCATGACAGCTGACCGCTGCGGAAACGGAAGCCGGACAATAATCAGCGATGAGAGGCAATCACCTACGCAGTCCACGCCCTCCCACATACTCCCGGAGGCAAAGAGAACGCCGTTCCGGCTGCGGCGGAAGGTATCAATCGCCGTGCGATTGCTTCTCGTCATGCAAATCACTTCGTAGTCCCGCAGACGCTCTGCGGTCAGCTCGTGCACCCGCTGAAGCGCGCGGTAAGATGTAAAGAGAATTGCCGTATGCCCACAGGTCGCTTGAATCAGCCGCACGATGCACTTTGAGATCTCACGGAAGTAGGAGTCGCTGTTATCCGGCCACGGGAGCCCTTTGGCGAGATAGAGTCGGGTCTGGTGCTGGTAATCAAACGGAGACGGAAACATGTGTTCCTCAATCCGATCCGGATGCAGCCTGTCCAAACCATGCTCCTGCTTATAAAAGCGAAAGTCCCGACCATCGCTCAACGTGCCGGAGAGGAGAACGTGATGCTTCCGGTATGTCCAGACGCATGTCTCGAACTCCGCGTTCAGATTCTTTGGACAGCCGCAGAGGGTAAGGCTGCCGTTTTCATCCATCTCGACCCATGTGGTGATAAAGCTCTTCTGGCGCAGTACCTCGAGCGAAGTCGTAATTCGGCCGATGTCCGTGCTGTACCCGCCGAAGCCGGAGCGCATTCGTTCCAGTCTTTCGAGCGTATCAATCAGCGTATGGATCACGTCCAGACAGCCTGCGTTCAAATCTACGATGCTGTGTCCATCCGAAGTCTCTTCCTCTTCGTGGTACCGCGTCCGAAGCCAGGAAAAGAGCATATCATTAAGCTCCACCGCTTCGCTCTGCTCCATCTTATAAAAAGTCTGCTTCGTCCGGTCTCTGCACAGCGTCTTGCTCCAGTTCAGATAATTGGGTATATCCTTCTCCGATATACTGGCACCGAATGCGCTTTGTGCGGCCTCTTTCAGCTTGTGCGCTTCATCCACGACAACGAGACTGCTCGGGCGGAGCAGCTTTGGGTGGGTTCTGGACATCAGGTAAAGATTGTGGTTTGTCACCTGAAAAGAAAGCGGGCGATTTACGTCCTGCGCATATCGCAGGAAATGCACATATTTGCAGTTTGCTCGCAGCGGACAGTACCGGCATCCGCCCTGCACGCTGATCGCGTCTTTGATATGCCCCGGCAGGTCAAGCTCATCCAGGTCAAAAGCGCCTGTCACCCGATCGGCCAGTTGGCTTGCAGCGGCAGGATGGATACTGCCGAGATAGTCCTGAAAACGCCGCAGGCAGAAGTAATGTTCCTTCCCCTTCCGCAACACCGTGGTCAGCGGTTGACAAATGACTCTCGCGTTCAGCAAAATCCGAGAGAGCTGCGGAATCTCCCGCTCCACCAGAGCAGTTTGCAGCTCGATGCTGGACGTGGTAATGGTTATCGGCGCGGTATCTGCTCCATTCTCTTTCAGCGCCGCAACTCCCGCGACCAGATAAGCAAGGGTCTTCCCTGTTCCAACCTCGGATTCCAGCAGAGAAACCTGCTTGTTGCAGAATCCATGGTAGACAGCCATGCTCAATCGAATCTGATCCTCCCGCACAGCATACCCGTGCTTTGGGAGAATGACTCTGAAAATCCGGTCGATGATCGATTCACCGTGATTCAAATAATCTCCTCCTGTGTTGGCGACAGAATGGTATGCAGAAGGACGATGCCGCCCTTCTGCACAGTAGTTCCATCGCCAAAAATGAATTTGGTAATGTTCTTGATGATTCGCCGCATTTATCTCAGCCCCCGACGATATAGGGAGATTCAGAGCTCCTTTCAGCGCGCAAGGATCATATATGGCATTGAGGACATTCATTCCAGCCCAAAACGACCATATCCCGCCTTCCGGCGGGCTGCGTGTTGCACAGAAGTATCATTATCTCCGCTCCCGGTCATGGCCTGCAGCACAGTGCTGTTCCTGCGCTGTCCGTGGCAGATGTTGCTCGCTCACTCATAATGAGATCCTGGCGCATATGCTCGGCGGCTTCCCTCTCGGCAGAAGCGGTAACGTACTCCGAATCCCGATATCGATTTTTCAAGGTTCAGCAGGGACGCGCAGAGCATGTCCCTTCACTAAACGCCGATTTCGATTCGGTTTTAGCCCCTGTTTTTCGCTTTCTGTAAAAATTTTTTGATTCTTTTTTCCGCAGCCATCAGCGATTTGGAAATTCTGCTCTGTCCGACGGACTCCAGATCAGCGATTTTCTGCTCCGTGAGACCGCTTACATGGTACAGCCAGAGCCTTCGAAACTGCTTTTCTGTCACTACGTCTCGGATTTGCAGCACGGTTTCTGCTGCATACTGCTCCTGTTTTCGCCGCTGGTCTTGCCAAATCGTTGCCACTTCTGGCGATGGCGTCTCGATGGTTTGCTCGACCAGTTCGGTTTGTGAAACTGTATGATTACTGTAAATATGGTCTGCCTTTTCTTCCGCGTGGTAAATTTCATCCGACCACTCTTTCCATTTCACGAATTCCTCCTCCGTGTCGAAATCATCGCGGGTCAGGCGGACGATCTGATGATTTGCGTCGATATATACGATAGCGTCCCTGTCTTTCTTATTCAGGGCATAGCTGGATTTCGGTTTCAGCAAGATATGTACCTCCGATCAAATTTTTTGAAAATTTGATCGGAGGCGGCGGGCTTCGGCAGCGTGGACAAAACTCGCCGGATTTCATCGGCAAAATGCTGAATTTTATAAAATTCTCGTGAGAAACAAATAATTCGAGAAAAACGACAAACAATAATCGACCGCTTTCCGCAAATCCCCCTATCATTTGATAGGAGAAGCTGCGGAAAACAGTCGAAAAAATTTGGAGCGCAGACAATCCTTGGATCGTCTGTGCTCTGAAATGCAGTTTTTGTATTTGTTGTCTGACGCCGGGCGGATCAGCTCCACCCACGTCAGTCGAGAGCAACCTGATCTTCAATCATCGCATCCCCTTTTAGCGGATGCGGATGATTGTATCAGACAATTCCTCTCATTTTCCTCTATAATCCCTCTCTTTTCCCTACAAATATCGCAAGTTCAGACAGGGCTCGACAAGAATAAGACGGAACAAGAGCGTGTACCCACACGGCATAATTTCGGCAACAAGGAAACCTGCCTCTGCGTAATGCGAAGGCAGGTTTTCTTAAACTATTCGATAAGCGGGAATTTACTGCATCAGTTTCACAATCGCTTACAATTTCTTCTTATACATATATATTTCTTCGCCTTCTTCTATTTCGCCTGTAGGAATAAAACCGAACTTCGTATAAAGGTGAACCGCCCTTTCATTATTACTTTCCAGCGTTAGCAGTATCCTGTCTGTTCGATACTCTTTCATCATTTCATCAACGATAATGGGTAGTGCTCGTTTTCCATATCCTTTGCCCTGATAGTCCACATCTATCATGTATCGGCAAAACAGAGGAGCATTCTTTTTATCCCACCAACCATAGAAGGCAAAGCCAACTATTGTATCATCATCCATAATTAATCTACTTTTCCACTCTGGCTCGTATACCGACTGAACGATGGAAAACGCCACACTGGTTACCCATTCCTCGTCTAATGGACAATTCCTTTGGGGGTCTGTTGTGACAAACGTAGCCTGTCTCCAGTTCTCGAGATTGATTTTTTCTAAATGAATCATTGTAATATGTCCTCACTAATCCCGATTATCAATCATCAGTATTATAATTTGATTTTATCTCCGATTCAACTGCGAATCAAAAGTATCAGTAGTCATCAGGCATCGATCAGAAAACGATAACCCACTCCGCGAATGGTTTCGATATATTTTGGGTCATCCTTATTGTCACAAAGCTTTTGGCGCAAGATCGTAATCACAGGTGTAACATCGCGATTGTCATCCGCCTCGTTGAGCCACACCGCCGCACGGATCTGATCCGGCGTAAGTACAATTCCCGGGTTTCTTGCAAAAAACGCAAGCAGGCGGAATTCTCGCGGACGCAGCAAGACCTCCTCCCCCGCCTTGGTGACTCGATGACGTTTGGAGTCAATCATCAGATCCCCACGGTATAAGGTTGCAGCTTCCGGGTCAAAAACATCATAACGATCATAGACTACATATCTGCGCAGCAATGCCATGGCATGCGAAAAGATAATGCAGAGATCCGTAGTGGATGAAATGCAGACATCCGCTCCAACCTCCAGTACAGATGCAGCCGTCTCCTGTTTTGATAATACAAGCAATGGCGCATACGTCATGTTTCGGACTTTACTGACCGCATTCTGCGCATCGTCTGTTGCCAAATCATACACATTCAAAAGAATCAAGCAAAATGTCTCTTTGCTCATCAGAACCACTGCTTCGTTTAGATCACCACATGCTATTAACGGAAGTCGTTCCAATGCAAAGTACGTTTTGAATATCTCGTTTGCGTCGTTCGATAGCCCAATGGACATAATCTGTCTGCTCATATCCCCTACTCCTTTTCTTCCTGTACAGTGAACACTGCAATTCACCATTTTACAAATAAAACATTTTTTCGCAAACCAAGAACTGGGTTTCATATAAGATTAATCCCTGAAATCGTTTCTTTTCAATGGATATGGCAGTAATTGGAAAGTGATGCATTGCAAGGGCAGGAACATGCAGAGCTGCAAAACGTGGCACTGCATGTGTTTTCTTTATTTCGCACATTCGCAAACTCCTCTGCAATTCTGTGCAATACAGACAGAATCACGAGAAGAGATTCATATGTAAAAAGTAATTCGTTTCAATCGAGATGAGCAGAAAGCCATTGTGTGTGAGCTTTACGACATGCGAAATACGATGGGCGGCATACCAGTATGGTAATTCACACAACGACTATTCGCGGATGGTGGGGACGATCACGCTAAACCGCTCCATTTCAAAAGAAAGACTCGCACAGGCAGAATGCTACAGCATCCTTGACCGGTACGAGTCTCTGCAATTATGCAGTTGAACCGCCGTGTACGGAACCGTACGCACGGTGGTGTGAGAGGGCGGAGCCTATTCATCCCCTCCTACTCGATTTCACACGCCGCGGCCCATGTCGTATGCCGTCTGCATGTGGGCGGTGGCTTTCACCGTACCGGGCTCGTAGACGCCCTTGCCGTAGAGGACGCCTTTGATAGCGCTCCCTTCGAGGCAGTCGGCAAAGCCCTGGAAGCAGGCCATGGTGCCGTCCATGACGGTATCGCTGTCCTCGGCGGAAGTCATGATGAAATAGAGCTCTTTGTCCACCATCTCCTCATAGCGCGCAAGACAGCGGTCGATGAGCATTTTCATCTGCGAGTCGATGGAGTAGAAGTACACAGGACTGGACATGACGATCACGTCCGCCGCGATCATCTTCTCCAGCAGCTCCGCCATATCGTCCTGAATGGCACATTTGCCGTTGCCGCCCTTAAAGCAGTAATAGCAGGCGTTGCAGGGCGCGAGCTTTTTCGAGCGGACGAAAATCTTTTCCACCGCGTTCCCGGTCTCCAAAGCGCCGCGGGCAAACTCGTCGCACAGGATGTCCGAGTTTCCGCCCTTGCGCGGGCTGCCGGAAAGGATCAATACGTTTTTACTCATTTGGTGTTTCCTCCCATCCAAATAAATTGCAATGCGTTATACAGGTATTCGTAGGCCGCGCTGTAGTCGTGCACGTAACCCTCGCGCTCGCGGAAGGTCAGGTTGCCGTCCGTCTCATTGTCGGCAAAGACGAAGGTGCCGTCGCGGACCTTGCCCATGCTCATGATCTGGGCCTTGAAGGACGAATAGGCGAAGTCCCGCGTGCCGGAGGCCGCGAAGATGAAAAAGTCCTCCGGGCCGTAGCCCTGATCGCGCACCATCTGCGCCATCGTCTCGCCGGGCACGCCGTAATTGCCGCTCATGGGGATGAAATAGCGAAAGGCGTCCAGGCAGTAGCGGAAGGTGCACCAAGTATTCACCGAGCCCATGGAGAAGCCGCCGAAGGCGCGGTGATCACGGGAGGCAACGAGGCCCTCCGGCGTCACGTCCTCCGCGAAGGTGCTGTATTTCGTCTCCGCGGCGGGGATGAGATCGTTCATCAGTTCGTTGTGAAACTGATCCGTGAGCTGAATGGCGAGGCTGTAATCCCCGCTGTCCTCCCCGCTCAGATTGTTATAGGTCGGCAGGACGATCAGCAGCGGGTCGATCTCCCCGGCTTCAATGGCGTGGTCCATGATGTGCTTGAATGCGCTGGGGTTTTTGTCCGTGCCCATGAGGGTGGTCTCGTCGCTCCAGCCGCCGTGGCTGAGATAGAGGATGTTGTATTGCTTCTGGGGATCGTAGCCGTAGGGCACATAAACCCACGCCTCTTTGGTCAGCCTCTGGGCGTGCTGTTCGTAGGTAAACGACTCCCACGTCTCATAGGTGAGCTTTTCCAGCGTCCCGGGATGATCGCAGGGCTGCTCGTACCCTGCCGGGATGTATGCCAGTTCCGCGGGGATGGTCCCGCTTTGGTTGTTTTGTTTCGTTGTGGTTTCCTCCGTTTCCGTTGGGGTGCGCGTGCAGGCTGTCAGCATGAGCAGAATGATCATGAGCAGGCAAAACAATCGCTTCATTTACGTCATCTGCCTTTCCCAGAACGCCACGGCGCGGTCGAGCCAGCCCTCCGCCACGGTGCTGAGGCCCAGGCCGAAGCCGTGGGGCAGGCCGTCGAAGATCTCGATCTCGGCATCGGTGCCGTTTCTTTGGATCATCTCGATGCGCCGCTGCATGGTGCGCCAACTTGCAATGCCGTCAGACGTGCCGACGCAGTTGTAGGTGGGCGGCTCGTTGCCAAAGACCTCGCTGAGACCGGTATACTGCATGATGACCGCGCCGGGGCGGGGACAATCTTCCTCCCCGAAATACGCCGTGCCGAGGGAGCCCAGCCACGCCGCCATCCTTGCGCCGGCGCTGCCGCCCCAGAGGGAGTAGCAGTCGGTGCTGATCTGCAGCTCGTCCGCGTGGTCGAAGATGAACGCGATAGCTCTTGCCAGATCCTCGCAGGCGGTCTGGGCGCCGGGCCGGTAGATCAGTGCAAAGGCGTTGTAGCCGCGCTTCGAGAGCTCCAGCGCGTGGGGGAAGCTGTCGTGCATGGCGCCGACGAAGGCAAAGCCGCCGCCCGCGTTGCAGACGGCAAACCGCGCCCCCGGCTCGCCTCGGAAGAAGAACAGCCCGGTGTCGCGCTTGGCGGGGTCGGCGCGCTTCTCCGCCTCGGTGTAGATATCATAGAAGATCTGCTCGCCCGACAATGCATGCTCCTTGAGGGTATTGACGATCTGCACGGTCTTTTCCGTGTTGACATAGCTGTACCATGTCAGGCGCAGATCCCGCAGCCGCTCGCCGCTCCAATAATATTCGTCCGCCGGGAGCAGGAGCCGCCCGAAGCTCCCGAACGCGGGATCACGCATCACGTCTGTGATCGGGCTCGCGGCAGTAAATGCCGCATCTGACTGCATACGGCTCACCTCCTCCGCGCTTCCTTTTGCAGTCTGCGTCTGACCGCAGCCCGTGAGGAGCAGGGCTGCGGTCAGAAGGGTTAAAATCGTTCGTTTCACAGGTTTTCTGAGAAGAAGGCGCCCAGCTTCTCTGCGGCCTGCTGCACATATTCCTCCACCCAGTAGGTGCGGATGTGGCTGGCGCCGGGGATAAGATAGAGTTCTTTCTGCTCCGTGCCGGTGGCCTTCGCGAAAGCGTCCTCGGACATGTAGAGGGTATCCGCCTTCTCGCCGCAGATCATCAGCAGCGGACGGTCGATGAGATCCATGCGATCCTCCACGTCAAAGGCGATGAGTTTCAGAAACGACGCGGTGGTGTAGCTGCCGGTGGCGTTGGGGTGCCGGTGGCTGAGGCCGTAATACTCGATACCGTCGCGATAGAGGGTGTTCTCCGGCAGTGTCTCCATCAGGGCGCGGAGCTCGTCGTCGCTCTTGCCGGGCGGCAGGAAGCCCTCATACTCCACCTCGCCGCGCAGCTCCTTCTGTCTCGCGGCTGCGGCTCTTTGAAGGCGGCTCTTCGCGCCGGCCTTGTCTGCATCGAGAAAGCCGTTGCGGCGAACTCTGCCGGAGTTGAACATGCTGAGCGTCGCGACGGCTTTGATGCGCACGTCCGTCTGCGCCGCGCCGAGAGTATATCCCCCGCCGCCGCAGATGCCGAGAGAGCCGATGCGATTTTCATCCACATAGGGCAGCATCGAGAGATAGTCCACCATGCCGCTGACGTCCTCCATGCGGTTGGCGGGATAATCGCGCAGCCGGGGCTCGCCGCCGCTGGCGCCCTGATACCGGGCGTCGCAGGCCAGCGTCACATAGCCCAGCTCCGCGAGCCGCTGGGCATAAAGCCCCGCGACCTGCTCCTTGCAGCCGCCGTTGGGGTGTGCCACCGTGATGGCGGCGTAGATTTTACTTTCGTCGAAGTCCGCGGGGAGATAGAGATTCGCCGCGACCTCGATGCCCTCCACCTCATAGCGCACAGGGCGGATATTTACTTTGCCGGGCACGTTTTCTTCGATGGCCCCGGCATAAACCAGTCCATAGGGATTTGCCATACGATTATCCTTTCTTCAGTTCAGCGTTTTCAGCCAGGCGGCAACCTGCGCGCTTGCGCCGCGCTCGGCGTCGCTCATCTCCACGGGAAGCCCCTCCAGCACGGTGGCGTTGGGGGCAAGCTGCCGGATGGTCTCATAGGTGCCGCCGTCGGCGGAGCCCATGTGGGTGTTGAAGGGCACGATGGTCTTGCCGGAGAAATCCACGGTGTCAAAGAGCGTGTAGATGATCATCGGAAAGGTGAACCACCACATGGGATAGCCCAGGAAAATGCGTTCATAGCCGCTCACGTCGATGGGCTCGGCAATCTCCGGGCGGCGATCCTCGTCGTGCTCCTGCTTTGCCAACCGCGCCAGAGCGTTATAGTGGTCGCGATTGCTGTCATACGCAGCGGCAGGCACGATCTCCTGCAGATCCGCGCCCAGCTGCCGGGCGATCTCCTCGGCGGTCTTCTTCGCCGTGCCGTAGACGGAAAAATACAGTACCAGATCCTTTGCCATGCTGATTCCCTCCGCTCAATCGTGGATCTTCCAGCTGTGGAGCGCCTTGACAAAGCCCGGGTCGCCGTGATCCACGATCTCGCTGTGACCCAGATCTTTCTTCGCGATGACGGCCATGTCCTCCTCGGAGAGGGCGAAATCCCAGATGTCCATATTCTGCGCCATGCGCTCGGGCTTGACGGACTTGGGGATGATGACCACGCCGCGCTGTACGTTCCAGCGCAGAACCACCTGCGCCGCCGATTTGCCGTACTTCTCGCCGATGGCGGTCAATTCCGGATCCGTGAAAATGCCGTGTTTGCCCTCGGCCAGCGGACCCCAGGCCATGGGCTGGACGCCATAGCCCTTCATGTTCTCCAGCGCATCCCACTGCTGGAAGAAGGGATGCAGCTCCACCTGGCAGACGGCGGGCAGGACCTTCACAGTCTCGCAGAGGTTTGCAAGGATGGCGGGATAGCAGTTGGCCACGCCGATGGCCTTGAGCTTGCCGGCGGCATAGGCCTCCTCCATGGCGCGGTAGGCGCCGAAGTAGTCGCCCATGGGCTGGTGGAAGAGATAGAGATCCACATAGTCGAGCCCCAGCTTCTGCAGGGAGGCGTCGATGGCGACCTTGGCCGCCTCATAATTGCTGTCCTGCACCCAGAGCTTCGTGACGATGAAAAGCTCCTCCCGCGTTACAAGCCCGTCCGCGATGGCGCGGGCGATGGCCTTGCCCACAGCCTCCTCGTTGAAGTAGGATGCGGCTGTGTCAAAGAGCCGGTAACCGACTTTGATGGCGTTGTAGACAACTTCCTCGCACTGCTGCATATCCGGGATCTGAAACACGCCGAAGCCCTCCAGAGGCATCTTCGCGCCGGTATTCAAAGTGACATATTCCATGATGATTTCTCCTTTCGATTTCCAGAAATTATAGCTTTTTTCTTGCATCTGATGTGATTATACTGTAATATCAAAGAAAATAGAAATGCCGATTGCGCATAAATTTATAACTTTCAATTATAATCAAGGAGCTTGTCATGATCGAAATCTATCTGCTGGAGCAATTCGACGCCGTGGCCCGCTGCGGGACGCTCTCAAAAGCCGCCGAGGAGCTGCACATCTCCCAGCCTGCGCTGACGCGGTCGATGAAAAAGCTGGAGGACGCATTGGGCGTGGCGCTGTTTCACCGGGACAAAACGCGCATCTCCCTCAATGAGACCGGGCGGTTCGCAGCGACCCTCGCCCGTTCACTTCTGGAGCAGAACGCGGCCATGCGCGAGCGAATCGTCGCTTTTGACCGGAGCCTGCACAGCATCGTTCTGGGCGCCTGCGCGCCGTATCCGATTCTGGAGCTGATGCCGCTGCTGCAAAGCCACTACGGCGGCATGAGCATCACCTCGGAGCTGTCAAATGACGCCGCGCTCTGCGCGGGGCTGAAAACGGAGCGCTACCAGCTTGCAATCCTGCATGAAAACACCGCCGACAGCGAGATCTACTGCCAGCGGTATCTGGATGAGCAGCTTTACATCGCCGTGCCGGAGACCCACCGTCTGGCGCAGCGCAGCACGGTTTCATTCCGGGATCTCGATGGGGAGCGCTTCCTCGTGCAGGCGCATGTGGGCTTCTGGATGGACGTGTGCCGGGCGCACATGCCGAAGACCAATTTCCTGATCCAGTCGGACGCCGACGCCCTCGCCGAGCTGGTGGAGGGCACGGACTATCCGGCCTTCAGTTCCGATCGCATGATCGAGTCTGGGCGCGCAAAAGCTTTGCGCGTCAACATCCCGATCGAGGATGCCGACGCGCACGCGACCTATTATCTTGCCTGCCGGAGCGAGAACCGGAAGAAATACGCTTCCCTCTTCAGCGCCGTCCGCGGGATGGTTCTGCAGGGAGAATCTTTCCGCCCGGGATAACAGGAATCGGCGGGTACGAATTCGCTGAAGCGTAAGCCGACAGCAGAAGCTGGGAGCTGTCTCGATTCCGAGACAGCTCCCTGTTGATCATTCTTCGGTTTTTCCTGTCCTTTGCGGATCGGACCCGTCCGGGCGGTTTTCCCGCAGGAAATTGATATATTTGTTTCCCCAGATCTCGATGCTCTCCAGCACCGGGCGAAACTCCTGCCCGATCTCCGTGAGGGAATACTCCACCCGAGGCGGCACCTCCGGGAAGACCTCCCGGTGGATCAGCCCCTCCCGCTCCAGCGTTTTGAGCTGGGTGGAGAGCGTCGCCTGCGTAATATCCACCTCCCGCTGGAGCTCGCCGAAGCGCTTCGATCCGGCGGAGAGCGCGTAGAGGATCAAAATCGCCCACTTGCCGGACAGGAGCTTCTGGCTCGTCACATAGGGACAGCGTCCAAAGCCTGATTCCTTCTCATTCTGTTTCATACTGCACTCCAATACACAAGCAAAAGATACTTACACAACAGAAAAATCCTACTTGCACAAGTTTACAATATTCGTATAATAAAAGCAAGTCCGATTATTAAACTATTGCGATGGAAAAGAGGTTGAAGGATGAAAAAGATGCCGGTTATTTTCTCCGGACACGGCGACCCGATGGTTGCCCTCCGGGATGACGAGATCACACGCGGGATGGCCGAGATCGGTCAGAAGGTGCTTGCACAGTACGGAAAGCCAAAGGCGATTCTGGCTGTATCCGGTCACTGGTATGTGCCGGGCACCTTTGTGCAGAAAACGGAAACGCCCAAGCAGATCTATGACATGTATGGCTTCCCGCAGGCGCTTTATGAGGTGAAATACCCTGTTTCCGGCGACGCAGCACTCTCTGACCGGGTGCTGGAGCTGCTCGGCAGCGAGGTAACCGTGAACAACAACTGGGGCATCGACCATGGCACGTGGACTGTTCTGGTACATATGTTCCCGGAGGCGGATATTCCCGTGGTGCAGCTGTCGGTCAATCGCCGGCTTTCCCCCGCCGGATGCTATGCGCTGGGGCAGAAGCTCGCCGTGCTCAGAGAAGATGGCTATCTCATCTTCGGAAGCGGCAACGTGGTGCACAATCTCCGTCTGGTGGAGTGGGATAATCCCGGCGGGACGGCGCAGGCCGTGCGGTTCAACGACTTCATCATCGACCGCATCCGCGCGCGGGATAACGCCGCTGTGATCAACTACGCCGATGCGCCGGACGCAGCCTATGCCGTGCCGACGCCGGATCACTACCTGCCCCTGCTGTATATTTTCGGCGCCGCGGAGGGCGAGCAGCCACTGGTGTTCAACAACATCTGCAATCTCGGCTCCATGGCCATGACCGGCTTCGCCTTCGGTCTGGAATAACGATCTCATAAAAGATGGCAGTTCACGCATGCGCTTCCGTCATTTTTTCGCAGATATACATTTTGTCCCATGTCGTATACCGTCATAATTTGAAAGGAGTTTCCCTATGAAAAGAGCCTATGAATTTCTGAAAAACGCCGGTACATTCTATCTGGCTACGGTGGAGGGCGATCAGCCCCGGGTGCGCCCCTTCGGCGCAGTGAATGTCTTTGAGGACAAGCTCTACTTCATCACCAACAACCAGAAGGACGTTTATAAGCAGATCGCCGCCGATCTCAAGGTGGAGATCAGCGCCGCGACTGCGGACGGCCGGTGGATCCGTCTGAGCGGCGAGCTGGTACGCGACGGGCGCGACGAGGCCGTAGCCTCCATGCTGGAGGCAAACCCCGGTTTGAAGAGCATGTATTCCGTGGGCGACGGCGTTGTGGAGGTGCTGTATCTGACAAACGCTGCGGCGAGCATCTGCTCCTTCACCGCCGCGCCAGAGACCTTCTGCTTCTGAGGAACGCAGTCTGACGATCACCGCCCCGGCTCCATGCAGGACCCGGATTTGTGTTCGAGCCGGAGGGATGGTAAGCGTCGTTTATTATTACAGGAAAAGGCACTCCGCTGCAGCGGAGTGCCTTACTTTTTTACAGGTTCTTGGCAAAAAACGGCAGGATGAAATCAAACGCCTCGGAGACGAACGGCGCGAGATCGTAGAGATCGAAGTGGCTCGCCTCCGGGATGACGTGCATCTCCTTGTTCTCATGCGGCACGGCGGCGAAGACCTCTTCGGAGGAGGGGCGCGACCATGCGTTCTCGCCGGAGATGACGCAGTAGGGCTTCGTCATGTCCTTCATGATGCTGGGGACGTTATACTTCACCAGCTCCAGTTGGCTCCACGCCACCACCTGATTCGACCAGCGGGGATGGGTGCCGCGGGCGGAATAATAGTAAGCTGCACCCTCGTCAAAGGCTCTGGGCATGAAGTTGAGAAGCATCAGCTCGCCCTCGCCCCTGTCATAGGCTGCCTTGGCGGCAACGACCTCCGCCTCCGGGGCAAAAAAGCCCATCATGGGAGAGGTGGAGATGTCCGCAATGGCGGGAACGATGGCGGTGATGGCCTTGAGCCGCGGCTCCTTCACGCCGGCCACGGACATGTAAGAGCCGGAGCCGCAAATGCCGAGGCCGCCGATGCGATCCTTGTCCACATAGGGCAGACTCACGAGGAAGTCCACCGCCGATTCGATATCGCTCTCTTTCACGTCGGGCAGCTCCTGCCCGCGGGGCAGACCTTCGCTCTCGCCGAAGTAGCTGCCGTCAAACACCAGTGTGACATAGCCCGCAGCCGTGAGCCGCTCGGCATAGACCGACTGGGCCTGCTCCTTGACGGAGAGCATGGGGCCGGTGACCACGACGGCGGGATAGTTCTTGCTCAGATCAAATCCCTCCGGCAGACGAAGGAGGCCTGCCAGGCGCAGATTCAGCTGCTTGTTGAGAAATACGACGTTCTGGGTATCCATAAATGTTGCTCCTTTTCTGATCAAATGCCGCGGATAAAGGTCAGGGCCTTCTCCACAAATTCTTCATTTCGCTCCTCCGGGAAGGCGTGTACGGCGCAGTCGAAGGGAACGAGGGTAAACGGCGCGTTCACGGTCTTCTCCTGATAGACCGCCGCGATCTTATCCGGGTTCGGGAGGATGAAGCTCTGCGCCGCATAGAAATACGCCGTGGGAACGGTGAACTTCTCCAGCGCAGGGCGGTAGTCCGGCTGGCAGCTTGCGAGCACCTTTTTCACCAGCTCCGGCACCAGAAGGTCATACCAGCCATGATACATGAACTCGATCTGCTCCTCGTTGAGGCCTTCCGTGGGAAGCCCAGCCATAAAGAACGCGCGCATGTAGCCATCGTAATCATCCTCCATGGCCTGCAGCGCCGCGCGGGAGCCGAAGCCTCCCGCCGCGATCAGATCCCAATCCTCGCTGGGGTTCATCGCCGGCGTCATATCCGCGAGGATGGCGCCCTTCCAGCGCTCGCAGCCATATTTCAGAACATATTGGAACAGTACGCAGCAGCCCAGCGAGTGCGCGATGACGATGACGTTATCCAGATCAAGCCCCTGAAGAAAATCGTGCAGCTGATCCGCCAGCGCCGTATCGCCAACGGCGCTGTTGTCCGCCATGACGGTCTCGCCGTGGCCAAGCATATCGTAGGCATAGACATGATAGTGCTTGCCCAGATTGGTCAGCGTGTCCGCCCAGGCGCTGGTGTTGCCGGTGAAGCCATGGACCAGCACAACGGGATCGCCGGCGCCGTTCTCCACATAGGCAATCCGGTCGCCCTTCGGGGTCGTCAAAACCTTTTTCACAGATAATACCTCCTTTGAATGTCACTTTTCGCAGCGCCCGGCCGCCTGGCCGGGCGCTGCTTTGGAAGGGAAAAAGGGAAAAAGAGAAGATTTACAGATTCTTGACCGCGAGGTAGGCGGAACCGGTGGCGTCGCCGATGCGGCCGGGATTCGTGCAGTCGCCGATGTTCACGACCTTCTCGAAGCGCTCCTCCAGCGCATCCAGCATGCTCAGATCGGGGCGGATGCCCAGACTCAGCACCGTGCAGTCCACCGGGATCTCATAGGGGCCTTCCTCGGCCACGTCCTTGACATCCACGAAGCCGTTGATGTTGCGCATGCCCTTCAGGCTCGCGGAGATGAACTTCCCGTGGTAGGGCTCCACGACGATGGCGCCGTCCTTGATCTCCCTGAGCGCCGTGCTGGTCTTGATCTCCGCGCCGCGCTCGGTGAGGAACATCTGCGTCTTGACCACGTTGTAGTAGAAGATGCCGTTGCCGACGATGGGCATCATCTCCACGACGATGACCTTGTTGCCGTCCTCGGCCAGACGCTCGGCAGTCTCCAGACCCGTCATGCCGCCGCCGATGACCGCGACGGTCTTGCCCGTCATCTTCACGTCGCCGCGCAGCACGTCGAAGCTGCTGATGCCCTTTTCAATGCCGGGGATTTTACCCGGGACGATGGGCTGACCGCCGGAGGCGAGAACCACGGCGTAGACGTCTTCCTTGGTCCATTGATCCATCATTTCCTCGTTGACCTCAGTATTCAGGTGCACCTCGATGTTCGGGTTCTTCTCCACCTGACGGCGGTAGTAGTGGACGAGATTGTCCATGCGGAACTTGTTCGGCGCCTTGTTCGCGAGGTTCAGGCTGCCGCAGAGCTCGTCGCGCTTGTCATAGAGCTTCACCTTGAAGCCGCGCTCCGTGAGCGTGAACGCCGCCTGGATGCCCGCCGGGCCCGCGCCGATGATGATGACGTTGCCCTCGCCCTGCTTCAGCGGCGCGAGATTGTCGATCTCGCGGCCCAGCAGCGGGTTCACGGCGCAGCGGATCTGCGCGTCCTCCGCCGTGACGCGGTAGAGGCAATAGTTGCAGCTGATGCAGGGGCGGATGTCCTCGCTGCGGCCGGCCTTGGCCTTGTTCGCCCACTCGGGGTCAGCGCTCTGCTGGCGGCCGAGGATCTGGAAGTCATAGACGCCCTCGGTCAGGAACTGCTCTGCCTCCTCGGGGGTCTTGACCTCGTTGGGGCCGTAGATCGGCACATTCAGCGCGGCCTTGAACTGCTTGTAGTATTCGTTTCTCCAGCCGGCCTTCATCTCCGGGGAGCCGGTGCGGTCGACGGAGCCGATGGTGGTGTTGAAGCCGTCCACGCCCTTGGATTCGAGATATTTCGCGATCTCGATCATGTCCTCCACGGTGTTCTCGCCCTCGTAGCCCTCGCCGTCGAAGAGGTGGATGCGGCAGGTCACGGGGAAGCTCGCGGGGACGCGCTCGCGGATCTTTTCGATGGTCTCGACCACGATGCGGCAGCGATTTTCCATGGAGCCGCCGTACTCGTCCGTGCGCTCGTTGCGCACCGGGTTCAGGAACTGGCACATCAGATAATGGTGACCGCAGTGGATCTCCACACCGTCGGCGCCGGCCTTCCATGCGTGCTCTGCGCCGTTGGCGAAGCCCTCCTCGATCTCGTGGATCTCGTCCACAGTGAGCTCATGGCAGGGCGCGGTCTTGCCGACCATCTGGCTCGGCAGCGCGGTGGCGGACACGGGGCTGTGGCCCTGGTTATACTCCGGCGTGGTCTTGCGTCCGGGGTGGTTGAGCTGGCAGAAGAGCTTGCCGCCGTACTCGTGCACACGCTCGGCGAGGATGCTCATGGCGTGGCGGTCGTTGAGGCTTCTGAGCTGCGTCTCGCCGCTCATGGCGATGCCGCCCAGCTCCGGGCCGACCACGGCGATGTAGCCCACGATGACGAGGCCGCAGCCGCCCTTGGCCTTGTTGGCATAGTATTCAATGGCGCGGGGCGAGATCTCGCCGCTGGCCTGGCCGAGGGTGTCGTCCATGGGAGAGAGCACCACGCGGTTCGGGATCACGCAGCCGCCGATCCTGCCTTTCGAGAACAGATGAGGATAGTACTCATTTTTCATATTCACAGGCTCCTTTTCGTTTTTTCAGGTCGTCCGGGTTGGCTTTTTCTTCTTTGTCATAACCGTAACACACGACCGTTTGTTTGAGAAGCGAGTGAATTTGATAGAACTATCACAAACACTGTGAACCCCTCAGAAGCACTTTGACCCTGCCGGTGATTCCGGCAGGGTCAAAGTGTTTATTTCTCTATTTGATATTCATCAATACACAAATTCGTGTTTCTTCAGCATTCGGACAAATTGATTCACAGACTTGTTGGAGCGCGCCTGATCGGACACGGCAACGCCGATCTGGCGGAAGATCTTCGGTGTGAGCGAGCGCAGATGCACCCCCTCCGGGCACTCCGGCGTGTAGAGCTTGGTGGCGAAGGAGACGCCCTTGCTGCTCTTCACGAGACTCAGCGTGACAGAGCCGTCCTCGGTCTGGATCTGGGTCTGATCGTCATATTCAATGCCCTTTTCCTTCAGCGCCCGGATGACGGCGTTTTTCTGCAGCAGCGACGGCACGATCACGTGATAATCCCGCAGCATTTCCAGCGTGATCGTCTCCTTTTTCGCCAGCGGATGCTTGTCATGGATGGCAAGACACATCTCATCATCGGCAAAATACTCCCAGTTGGGACTGTCCGCAATGAATTTTTCGCAGATCACGAGATCCACCTCGCCGTCCCGCAGCCATTGCGTGAGATTCTTGACGCCGGTCTTGATCTCAAAGGTGACCTCCGGGTGCTTGAGGCGGAAGGCGTGGAGGATCGTGGGCAGCCAGTTGACCACCATGCTGGAATAGGCGCCGATGCGGATCACGTTCCGATCGCCGTTTTTGATCTGCTCCACCTGATCGTTAAAGAGCGTGTCCCGCTCGATGATGGCCTCCATATAAGGAAAGAGCCGCTCGCCGTCCGGCGTGAGGAAGATGCCGCTGTGGCTGCGCTGCAGGATCTTGACGCCGATCTCATCCTCCAGGGCGTTGAGGATATAGCTTAGTCCCGACTGGGTGTAGCCCAGCTCCTCCGCCGCTTTGTTGATGCTGCCGATGCGAACGGCCTCGATCAATGCCAAAAGCTTTTTGGTCTCCATTCCGTTCCCTCCTATTCTAATGTGTATTATACGGCACAATTCAACATTTCGCAACGGCAGTGTATGGATAACGTTAACGGATTTTTTGTTAGACCTATCACTTTTCCCTGCTATCGTTAAAGATAAAACAATGTTATGTTGGAGGCAGCAAAGAGCAATGCACTGAAAATCGACTCTCATATTTCACTGACTGCATAGAAAGGAGCTTCATCATGACGGAAACCAACACCGGCAAACGAATCGTGATCGTCATCTTCGCCTGTCTGATCGGCCTGATGGCAGGTCTCATCTACACCTGGAGCATCTGGGTGCGCCCCATCTGCGAGGAGTATGGCTGGGGCACGGACCTGGTCGCCCTGATGGGCAACGTGATGCTCATCACCTTCGTCTTCGGCGTGACCCTCGGCGGCCATCTGCTGCCGAAGCTGGGTGCCCGCACCTCCTGCCTGATCGGCACGGTGTGCTTTGGCGGATTCTTCATCCTCTCCGCCTTTGTGACAAACCCGATTCTCATGTACGTCACCTACGGCGGCGTTGCGGGTCTGGGCGTCGGCATCCTGTATGTGGTGTGCCAGTTCGCCGCCTCGGCGTGGTTCCCGGATCACCGGGGGCTCGTGATGGGCATTTTCCTCGCGATCTTCGGCCTGTCCGTCACGATCTGCTCGGCGCCGATCCACAGCATCCTCAATTCTCTCGGCGTGCGCGGCACCATGCTCCTTGTGGGCGGCATCGTCACGGTTGTGTGCTTCATCGGGTCGCTGGTGATGCAGGCGCCTCCCGCCGGGTGGTCTCCCGCCGGTATGAAGAAGGCGGACGCCGCGGCGAAAGCGGCGGAAGCCAAATCCCTCACCGTGGGCGAGGCGGTCAAGACCAAAGACTTCTGGCTCATTTTCCTGGCCTACACCCTGCTGGTCTGGCCCTACGCTTTCATCAGCAGCTACATCACGGTGTTCGTCACGGAGCAGAAGATGCTCACCGCGGCGGCGGCCGTCACCTGCGTCTCCGCCACCGGCATCGGCAGCGCGGTGGGGCGCTTCCTGGGCGGTCTGCTGGTAGACCGGCTCGGTTGCAAGGTCACCTATCTCATCATGTGCCTGTGCTCGGTCATCGCCTGCCTGCTGCTGCCGGCAGCGAGCAGCCTTGGCGCGCTGGTAGCACTGTTCATCATCCTCTGCATCGGCTACGGCGGACGCACCCCGGTCTACGGCGTCATCTTCGGCAAGCAGTTCGGCCCCAAGTATGCCAGCGGCATCTACGGCTGGGGCACGCTGGGCACCGCCGTGACGCTGCTGATCGCCCCGTTGGTGACGGCGGCGCTGCGCAGCTCCAGCGGCGGCTCCTTCACCTCCACCTGCATCGTGGCCGCCATCGTGGCGGCGGTGGGCTGCGCGAGCATGCTGCTCGTGCCGAAGCTGAACCCCATGCAGAGACAGCAGCAATAACGAAACACCATCCACCCCATTTTATAAAGGAGGAACGATCATGGGTCTCGCGGAAAGCAATCTCATCGAAACCAATTTTGACAAAAGCACCATCGGCACCGGCATGGAGTATGTAAAATACGGCCGGACGGGCATGGACGTCTCGAAGATCTGCGTGGGCTGCATGGGCTTCGGCAGTCTCGACAAATGGGGCCGCCGCTGGCTCGTGGACGAGGACGGCAGCCGCGCCGTGGTGAAAAAGGCGCTGGATCTGGGCATCAACTGGTTTGACACCGCCAACATGTATTCCCTCGGCACCAGCGAGGAATTCCTCGGCAAGGCGCTCAAAAAGCTCGGTCCGAACCGGGATGAGCTGGTGATCCAGACCAAGGTGAACCAGAAGATGGGCGAGGGCCCCAACATGCTGGGCAGCTCCCGCAAGGCCATCATGCGGGAGATCGATCAGAGTCTCAAGCGCCTGCAGATGGACTACGTAGATGTGTACATCCTGCACCGCTGGGACTGGGAGACGCCCATTGAGGAGACCATGGAGGCCATGAACGATGTTGTCAAAGCCGGAAAAGCGCGGTATATTGGTGCCAGCGCCATGTATTCCTGGCAGTTCATGAAGGCCTATCAGATCGCAAAGTTCAACGGCTGGGCCAACTTCATCTCCATGCAGAACCACCTGAATCTGCTCTACCGCGAGGATGAGCGCGAGCTGCTGACCGCCTGTGAGGACGTGGGCGTCGTCTGCACACCCTACAGCCCGAACGCCTCCGGCAAGTGCACCCACCCCTGGACCGAGGAGCACAACCGCACCATCAACGACTACAAGGTGCAGGAGAAATACGCCCGGACCGAGGCCATCGACCGCCCCATCGTGGACCGCATTGAGGAGGTCGCCAAAAAGCGCGGTATCCCCATGATCCAGGTCTCTCTGGCGTGGGTGCGCTCGAAGACGCCGGTGTTCGCCCCCATCGTGGGCTTCACCGATCCGAACCAGCTCGAGGACGCCGTGGGCGCGCTGAACGTGGAGCTCTCCCCCGAGGAGATCGCTTATCTTGAAGAACTCTACCAGCCGCACCCCATCGTGGGCGCGCTGCCCCGCGGCTATAAGTATAAGGCTTCCCGCAACGGATAAGCCGCATTTGACTTTGAAACGGAGGTATTTGAAATGTCAGTGTTCCAGTATGATTATAAAACCAACTGCAATCCCATCCCGCCCCACGAACAGGGTCTTCTGACCGTAACGGCAGAGAAGTTTCTCCATGTGACCGACACGATCCCCCACCATCTGGAGGGCGTGTGCTTCGACGAGACCGGCGAGAACATGTATTTCTGCGCCACCGACATCGGCAGAGTCTATCACTACAACTTCGCGTCCAAAGAGCTGAAGCAGATCTGGTCAGACGAGGGCGTGCGCTCCTTCGGTCTGAAGCGCCACAAGGATGGTCGTCTCTTTGTCGCGTGCTTTGGCCGGACGAAGGAGCCGGGCCTGATCATCCTCTCCCCGGAGGGCGAGGAACTGGCGCACGAGCTCAAAGGCTGGGAACTGGACGACTTCTGCTTCTGCTCCGACGGCAGCTTTTTCGCCGCGCACTTCGTGGGCAATGTATACGACCGCATCGGCGATGTGCTCCACGTCTCCGCCGACTGCAAAACCGTCACACCCCATCTGCAGAATCTCGCAGGGCCGAACGGCATCGCCCTCTCTCCCGATGAGAAAACGCTTTGGATCACCGAGTACTGCGGCGGCCGCCTGCTGCGCACGCCTGCCGCCGGCGGCTGGGGCAGCGCGCCCTATGCCTTCACGGGCTACCACGGCCCCGACTCCTGCGAAATCGACGCGGACGGCAACCTGTATGTGTCCATGACCTTCCAGGGCCGCATCCTGATCTTCAACCGCGACGGCTTCCCGATCGGTCAGGTGCTCATGCCGGAGCGCTCGCTGGGCAAGAACCTGATCAGCACCCACGCCACCGTCCGCCCGGGCACGAAGGAGCTTTACATCACCTGCTCGGACGATACCTTCGGCGGCTCCTGGATCATGAAGTCCGAGGCCTTTGCCAAGCCGCATATGCTGTAATTCTTCCTCCCTCTTTTTCAGCACCCTCGCTGCGCTTTGTGCAGCGGGGGTGCCGAAGCCGTTTCAAATCCTATTTTTACGCAAAGGAGTAAAGCCATGAGCGAATTGATCGAAACCAATTATCCCGCAAGCAGTCTCGGCCCGGGCATGAAATATATCAAGCTGGGCTCCTCCGGGCTCGAGGTATCGCAGATCTGCTGCGGCACTATGGGCTTCGGGGATCTGAACCGCTGGGGCAGGAAATGGCTGGTCGGCCAGGACGGCGCGACCGCCGTGGTGAAAAAGGCGCTGGAGCTGGGCATCAACTGGTTTGACACCGCGAACATCTACTCCCTCGGTGCCAGCGAGGAGCTGCTGGGTGAGGCGCTGAAGCGTGTCGGCGCGAACCGGGACGAGCTCGTGATCCAGACCAAGGTCAATCAGCGCATGGCGCAGGGACCCAATATGGCCGGCAGCTCGCGCAAGGCGATCATGAGTGAAATCGATAAGAGCCTCAAGCGCCTGCAGCTGGACTATGTGGACGTCTACATCCTACACCGCTGGGACTGGGATACCCCGATCGAGGAAACGATGCGCGCCATGAACGACGTGGTGCAGGCCGGGAAAGCGCGCTACATCGGCGCCTCCGCCATGTTCGCGTGGCAGTTTGAAAAGGCCTACCGCTGCGCCGAGCGCCACGACTGGGCGAACTTTATCTCCATGCAGAACCACTATAATCTGCTCTATCGGGAGGACGAACGGGAGCTGCTGGACGCCTGTCTCGACGCGGGCGTCGCCTCTACGCCCTACAGTCCGCTGGCCGCCGGAAAATGCGCGCATCCCTGGAACGAGGCACACAACCGCACGACGAACGACTTCAAGACACAGGTCAAATATGCCGCGACCGAGCAGGTGGACAAGCCCATCGTGGACCGCATTGAGGAGATCGCCAGAAAGCGCGGCGTCCCGATGATCCAGATTTCTCTTGCGTGGCTGCTGTCCAAGCCGGTGGTGGCGGCGCCGATCGTGGGCTTCACAGACCCGGATCGCATCGAATCTGCCGTGCGCAGCGTGGATCTGCAGCTCAGCCCGGAGGAGATCGCGTATCTGGAGGAGCCGTATGTGCCGCACCAGGTCGTCGGCGCGCTGGCGCGCGGCGTGGAAAATGTCACGTCCAGCAAATAATACCGCGTTCTTTTGCAAAGGAGTTATAGAGATGAAACGCTTTCTTTCCCTGCTTCTCATTGGCATGCTGATTTTTTCTTTGGCAGCGTGCAGCGCCAAAAGCAACGCCGAGGAACCTGCTTCCGCAGAAAGCACCTTGCCGGAGACACAAAGCCCGCCTTCCGATGACGCCAAGATCCTCGTAGCCTATTTCAGCCCCGCGAACTCGGACTTCCCAGACTCCGTTTCCGGCGCAACGCCGCGTGTTGGAGACGCTTCCTCCGTAGAATATCTCGCGCAGCTCATCGCCGATGAGACCCACGCGGATCTTGCGAAGATCACCCCTTCCGAGCCGTATCCCGTCGATTATGATGAAACCGCGGATCAGGCGAAGTCCGAGCAGGACGAGGATGCGCGCCCTGATTTTCTGCTTCCCGTTGACCCAGCGGATTACGACGTCATTTTCATCGGCTATCCGATCTGGTGGTACCACATGCCGATGATCCTGCAGTCTTTCTTCGACGCCTATGATCTGAGCGGAAAGACCATCATCCCCTTCAACACACACGCGGGCTCGCGCGACGGCGGGACCTACCGGGACATCGAAACGCTCGAACCGAACGCAGCCGTGCTGGAGGGTCTGCCGGTCTCTGGTGAGAGCGCTGCAGGCGCAGAAAAAGACGTGCAGGCATGGCTCGCCCGGCTGGGGTACTGAGCCGAGCGCAGCGACGCATGTAAAACATGCAAATCCTATGCTTTGCGCTCATTCTGGCGCTGACATTGGCGTCGTGCTCCCATCCCACAGCACAGGAATCGGAAAGCGCGCCTTCCCTGCCATCGCAGTCAGGCACGATCGTTCCCGGAACGGAGATGGATCGCGGCTTCGTGCTGGACAATGTACTGCAAACCGCAGATCTCGGTGAAATCCACTTCAGTCTGCGTGTGCCGGACAGCTATGACAGCAGCACAGCCTATGCGCTGCACATTGCGCTTCCCGGCTGGGAAGGACTGAATTTTCAGGGCGTCGGCGCAAATCTGCGATGGGAGCAGCACCTCTTCGTATCCCCTGACTATGTGAAGGATCTGATCGTGGTGTCTCCTCAGCTGAGCGATTGGGGCGGCACCAGCGCCCGTCAAACCATTGCTCTAGCATATCTTTGTTCTGCCAACAAGTAACTGCCTCTGTCAGCTCTTGAACGACAGAGGCGATTTCTCTTATGACTTGTTGAACTTTTCTTTACCCTGCTTGCAGCGCGGGCAATTCCAGTCCTCTGGTAGATCCTCAGAGGCTTCCACATCGTGCTCGGCGGAGTCATAGACATAGTAGCAGATGGAGTAGACATATTCCCTAGTGGCCTCCTTACCGATGAAACCATATTCCTCGAAGATCGTCTTGCATTTTCCCGTGTTGAGAGATATAATGACCAAAAAGCGAACCGAGAAACCAGAAATAAGTCAGTTTGGCGTAGTCTGTTTCAACAGGCTGCGCTTTTTCAATTCTTATTTCTGGAGGGTACTTTATGCCAAAAAACAAAACACAGGGAATCATCTTCGGCCTCATCATGTCCTACGCCATGGCGATCGGAATGGAGGTTTACAACATTGCCTTCAAGATGGGCTATCATCTCCATCCGGGCGGCTTTTCTTCCATGACTAATTCCGTATTCCCGGCAGCGCTGCTGGAAGCGACTTACATGGGGCTGTTTGTCTTCCTGTTTTCGAATCTCTGGGGCAACCGCTGCGGCGCAGCCTTCGCCGCGAAAGTGACAGATTCAGAGCGGGACAATCCGTATTTCTGTCAATTGATGCGCCAGGCAGGGACGATCGCCGTCATGTGCCCGACCATGAGTATGGTGGCGTCGATTCTGTTCAATGTTATTCTGGCAAAGCAATCGATCACGCAGCTCCCGGCCATCTGGGTGGGGACAGTCATTAAAAACTTTCCCATGGCGTTTTTCTGGAATATGTTTGCCGCCGCGCCGTTCACACGCTGGTTTTTCGCAAGGCTTTTTGTGAGAGCGAATCACATGCAGAAAACTACTTAAGATCGTAAAAACGCAGGTTCCGTCGATTTGGAACCTGCGTTTATTCTTTAAGCGCAATGAAACTGGGCAAAGGCAAGCAGCCGATAATCTAAGTGCACTATTATGCTTCCGGCTTTATCTCCACAATCTACGAATGGCTCGCGCAATGACAAGACCCCGGAGCAGATGGCGCAGTTTCTGCTGGAGATGATGAAGCAGCTGCGAGTCTGAACACATGTGATAAAGGACTACAGGATCATAAAGCCTAATCCCCAACTGCGTGAATCTCCTTTCCCCTACGCACGGCATAATGCACTGCGACAACAAAGGCTGGATCGATCTCATGCTCTGCATACTGGACGGATAAAAGAGCATCCGATTGATCGACGGCTTCAAGCACCGCTTCATATTCACAGTCTGCAGTGTAATTCGTCGATATCAGGATGCTGGAAGTGCATTTCGCCAGAACGTTGAAATACCTCTCACGCAGCTCCGGCGTCCACTTGGTTGCTTGCTCCTCGTAAGGAACGATACAAACCAGCTCTAACGAAGGATTCGTCTCCTGCAGGCCGATCACGATTTCGGCCGCATACAAGCATACGCCGGAATCCAGCGGAATGCAGAAGCCGGTAACTCCCTCTGTTGCCAGATGTGACATCTCCTGCAGCATCCGCAGCTTCAAAAGCCCACAGCCATCAGCTTCCTCATCATAACCCCATGGAAACGACAAAGGCGGTGCACTGATTACAGCGCAGAATTTCTTGCTTGCTTGCTCACTCATTTTTCTTGCCTCGTGTCATGTTATTAGATATTTCATCGTGCCTTAATTATATATTGTCGCTTTTAATACGTCAACGACGTGTTTTGAATTATTTTCGTTCATTGTCTCTTCGGATAAACTATTTCCAAAGGCTGGTGAGCGAAATGAATAAATCTTTTGACTTTCAAAACCGGATGGAAAACCTGTCCTATGCGATCGGGTATTATCGCAAGAAGAAGGGATTGTCGCAGGAGCAGCTTGCCGAGGCGATTGGTCTGAGCAGGCAGCATGTGGCCTCGATCGAAGCGCCTGGAATGGATCGTGGACTGTCGCTCGATACGCTGTTTAAGATCGCGACTGTACTGGAGATTGAACCTTATCTCCTGCTGAAATTCAAACTGGAAGTGTAAGAAACCTGTGGGGACAGCTCTGAGCTAAGAGCTGTCCCCTTGTCTGTCTTTCTGACATCTATTCTTGTTTTCTTTCTGTTGTAATCTCTTTTCAGGTGGGTAAGTTCCCTTTCTCCTTGCACAATGACAGGTACCACCTGCCAGCATGAGGGCAGAATGGTGCCTTGGCGAAGAATTTAATTGATATTATGTCAACTTATATAACAGACTGCTTTTTGCTCCACTGGGACGATATCGCTGCTCTGTCTCAACAAGTCCCTCTTTGCGAAGATCGTGGAGGGCACGACGGACTGTGGATTGCGAGAGCTTCAACTCCTTTGCAATCGTCGGTATCGCTGGCCAGCATGTGCCGTCCTGGTTCGCGCGTTCCGCAAGATAGATATAGACGGAGATTGCCCGATGTGGCAACTCCGTCTGATACAGGAAGCTATACCGACTCACGCTTTGGCTCCTTTCCTGCCTGACGCGGCGAGTCAATAACAACATCGCTGCTCTTTTCTGTTTCTATCGCTTTGCGCTCCTGCATTTGATTCGTCTGTTCCGCCTGCGCCTGTGCGAAGGATTTACCGCCTTTCCCGGTTCTGACATCAGCATATGGTTTCGCATCCGGGTATTTCTCCAGAATTCCTTCGATAATCTCCTGCTTTCGTGCATAACGAACTATGCGGTTTCCATTCTCCGGGACGAAATAGATGTTCTTTTTATCAAAGACGATACCCCACTCAAAAAACAGCTTCAGCTTCACTTTCATCGGATGCGCGCCCGTTTTCATGACGATGAACTGGCCTTTCGGAAGGCTTTTCAGTTCGTCCGGCGTCATGAGCGGGCGCTCAATCATCTGAAGCGACTGAGACGGGTTATCCTTCCCTCTGGACACAGAGCCGGACATGACCGTCCGGCTCCCGAGCGCTTTGGAAAGCGTTTCCGCAGAGGAACTGTTTGGAGCAAAGCCGCCGAAGATCGTGAGCTGCGTATTATCCACTATGATCTCCGCGCCTTCTTTCCCGTAGTTTTTATCAAGCTGAGAAAACGATTGAATGATCGGAACGATCTGCAGGCGGCGGGAACGAGAAGCGGAAAACATCATTTCCGCGGATTCGATCTTTGGCAGCGTGCCGAACTCATCGCAGAAGAACACGCAGCGGTTTTCAAGCTGTCCACCGTTCTCATCCGCAACCGCAAGAATCTCCCGGTAGAGCTGCTGTATGATGAGAGAAATCATGAAGAACGTATTCGGGTTTTCCTCCGGCATGATGATGAAGATCGCAGATTTCTCCTTGCAGAATTTCTCCGCGTCGATCTCCGTATCAAAGCACAACAACTGCTCCAGCTCCGAGTCCAGAAAGGAATTCAGTCGGGAGAGCGCCGTGGACATGACCGCCGCCATGCTCTGATCTGACGTATTCAGCGCCGCGCCGGCAAACCACTTTGCCTTATGATCATCCGGCAGAAGCTCCATCATCTGTTGAAAATGGTTCTTCCCCTTCTGCTTCGATGGCGCAAGCAGCTCCTGAATGATCTTGAACACGGACACGATGTGCCGCTCCTCTGGCTTGCAGAATTCCGCAAGCAGAAGAATGGTTGCGGTGAGAAGGCCCTCCGCCGCGTCATAGAAATATGCGTTCTGGCCAAACGAGGAAGCATCTGCACCGGAGAGGATAATCGTCTTGGAAATGATCTTGGCGTACTTCTCTGCCTTTGCTTTATAGAGCAGTATCTCCGGATTCTCCAGATAAAGATCCATATATTTGTTCACGAGATAGAGCAGATTGTTGCCATTGGAGCGCGTCGGGTTGCGCAGATCAATGACCGACACATGGTAGCCATAGCCCTTGGCAATATTGCCGTAGTTACGCATAATGTCGCCCTTCGTATCCGTAGACAGAAACGACATTCCGCTGGCACAGGCATACTCGATGCACGGATAGAGCCAGTATGCGGTTTTGCCGACGCCAGCAGCGCCGATCATCAGTGCATGGACGTCGCCGGTATCCACCAGCGCCGTAGTGCGCTTCCCCTCGCAGCCAACCACAATGCCCTGCGGCAGCAGATTTCCACTTGAGTCTGTAGGATTCGCTCCTCTTGCCGCCTGCTGTCGCCAGCGCTCCGGGGTAAACAGAATGCGCCGGTAGAGCTTTTGTATTTCTCCCCGTGTCGCCCAACGGGCAGTACCGTGCTGTCCGTCACCCACGGTGCGGCTCTTGATGCGGTCCAGGTTATACAGATGCGTGAGCATAGAGACCACGCCGATGAAAGCGAACATCACAACGCCGATGATAATCAGAGTTGTAAGTCCTGACACATCGCTTCCTCCTCTCCGGAAAACAGAAGATCCTCGTTCCAGTCCTTATGCGTTGGAACGAGGATTTCACTTTGAATGCCCATTGTACTGAGCTTTTCCATGATTCTTGCCGTGGCGTTATGACCGGCTTTATCGTTATCCAGGCATAGGAACACTTTGTGCAGGTTGGGATCATCCTTCAGCATCTGCATCAGGACACGATCAGAAACCGAGCACGCAGCAGCATAGCTTTGACTCTGCCAGTCCTCCGGGTGTAGCGTGATAAAGGAGAGCATATCAATCGGCGCCTCAAACAGGTAGAGCTTGCCGCTCTCCCCATGCCAGTGAAAGCTATAATCCGGTACGCTGCCCGGGGCGCTGCCCTTGAACGTACTTTCGCTTCCCGTCCCGCGCAAACTTGCGTGACGGGGAACGCAGTCCATATCATATCCGACAAACACCGCGTTGTGGTAATCGGCAGATTCATAAAGCATCCTTTCATGTACAAACGCATTGATGACGTCACGCTCGATCCCGCGCTGGTGCATCAGATATGCGTACACTCGACTCATACGCTCATTGCGAGGCGGCAGTTGGAATGCTGCTGTTTCTTTCTCCAATTGCTCAATGTCTGCGATTGAATTCCCGAGCAGGAGCCGCACCGCCTCCGGGTAGCTCTTGTGGAAGAACCGACGCACAAAGGAGATCGCATCTCCTCCCTCCTGTTGATAATGGTGATACCACAGGTTTCCGCGGAGCGTCACCTTATCCGGACCGTCACCCCAGACGTATTCTCTCCCGGAGCGCTTGACCGGCTCGCCCTGCGAGCGTAGCAGATCAATCAGGTCTGTCTCTCGCGCCTGTCGCTTTTCTTCCTCTGTAAATGGGATGTATTTTGCCAATGATCTTCCCTCCTATTGTTTCAGTCCCTGAGCCTGCCTTTTCTCATTGATGGCGCGCTGCTGCTTTCGATCAATACGGCCTTGCCGCCCACGCTCGTCCTGCATTCGCTGCTGAATCAGTTTGCTCGTGTGGTAGAGCAGGCGAATCACGCTGCCGCTGATATCAACTGTTGGAGCAGCCACGGGAGCAGCAGGTGAATCGAATACTGGGTATGGACACGCAGGCGATACTTCCTCGGTATTACTTTCCAGCTCAGCGTCAGCTTGCTTGATTTCCAAAACAATCTTCATTGCTTCCTGGATAACAGCGTTTCGCACGGATTTAAACTCCCTGTTTTCAGAAAGCGGTACCCTCTCCGGCAGCTCATCTGTATATACTCTGATTGTCTCTTCCTTTTGCGTATACCAAAGATCATACAGTGAAGCGATCCTTGGGTCCTCAAAAAGTCTCCTAACCACAGCGTCAACCAGATCCTTCACTTCCGCTTTCAGATAGCCATAAACCTTTTTCCCGTTCGTTCGGGACAGCCGCTCCGCGAGCTTCCGAAGCATTTGTTCCAGCACTGGATCAGTCACTTCCCCCTCATTGATTTTCTCGACGATCTCTTCTGCCAGCTCGCGGCTGCGAAGGCGGATATCATCGCGCACCTCAGTCTGCTTCTGATATACCGAAATCAAGTCCTGAGAAAAAATTTCTCTTCCCAAGGAAGCGCGCAAAGCCGCAATACCCTGCTGAGACAGATAGCCCTCACTTGGATCTGAAGAGTAAACGATCATGTGGACGTGCGGATGATGTCCTTCATTATGAAAAGCCGCATACCACTTCAGATGGCTCATTGGAATGTGAAATTGCATAGCCAGCTCATGATTCTTAGTCTGTAGCAGTTCCCTCCAGCTTCGGCCGGAGTTATATCCGAGCCGCTCTGCATCCTCTCGCCGGAGCGAGATAATTGCTGTCCATACGTTGCCGCTATAGGAATTCAGTTCCTTTGACACATGATCAAGCTGCACCGGAACACCTGCATCGGAAAACAACCCGTGAGCGCCCAGGCGTTCTGCTCTGGGACGCAGCGCGATATAGTCCGCATAGGTTTTTTGATCCAGCATGGATGCTACGTTCTCCTCCAACGCACGAGACAGGAATTCAGAAGCATTGCTCATGTTCGGATGCGAAAGATAATCATCATACTCCAACAATTCTCTGCTCTCAGGAAAGTCTTTGAGCAATTTCTGAATCATCTGTTTCTGCTTCACGGTCGCATCTGCAAGCCCTTGTGTGTCATTGATTGGATCTACTCCCTCACGGGTGGCTATATATTTTGCATAGCCACCCACGCCGGTGCGTGCACCTGGCTTCAAGTATTTGAACTTCGTCACCAGCCGCGCCATAGCTTAGCCTCCGTGCTGCCACTCCAGCGCATCTTCATATTTGAACGAGCCGTTCAGTCTTTTGACCTCCTGCACGCACTGACCGCGCAGGCGTTCCATGGAGACGGGATCAAGGTTGTGATCCGCTGCGATCAGATTCATCAGGATCGCAAGCTCTACTGTCAGCTTAAACAGTATTCGGTTTTGGCGGTTATCACTCGCCTCAGCAATGCCTTGCATCGTGGAGAGAAACATGTGCGGAAAATAATTTGTGGGATCTCCCGCTGTGAGATAACCGACATAGAATCGGACTGCTTTCTCAATGAACTCTGATCTGCTGCGGCAGTCATCACCTCGATAGAGCTCATTGATCTTTTCCAGTGTTTCCGGGTGAAGCCACGTAGCAAACTTTTGTTTATTCTTCGGTACTGCCATTTTTCCCTCCTGTAACCACGCAACCCCGCTGAAAAGCCTGAATTCATCGGGATTATTTCGATAATAGGTTCACCGCGCAACGCCGGTCTCCAAACCGGGTGCAACCCAGGGCTGAAAGTCCGAAACCACTTGCGCGACCGGCGTTGCCGGGCGCTGTGAACGGCGAAGGGTTGCCGAAGCAACCCCTTCGCTTTCTCCTGCTTGAAAATCGACCCTGTCGATTTGCCGTTACCCCGGCGGTTCAAGCTGCGCCAAAACCGGGGCAAAGCCGCTTTCTGCCGCCACGTGGTATCCTGGCTCGGGTCTACGCCGAAAAGCTCGACACGCGGGGCAACAATGCGGCGAAACGGGCTTCCCTCACGCTGCTCGGAATGGGATGTAGCCAAGCAGGCTGTCCTTCCCTCCCAAGTGCTGATTTACGGTTCGGTAAAGGAAGGTCACTGCCTCGGCTCGCGTGCAGCTTTTCGTTGGAGAGAAATAGCCTTCCGCTGTGCCGGAAATAATCTTTTGGTCGCTGAGGAAGAACACGGCGTGCGAATAGTAAGCGCTGGGCGGTACATCATAGTATGTTTTTACGGTTTCATAGTCCACCCTACTCCCAAGCGCTCGCCAGAGGAACGTGACCACCTCCGCGCGGCTGATCGTATCGTTCGGGCGGAAGCACCGGACGCCATTGATGTACTCCCCGGTGCAAATGCCCTTCTGGCAAGCCCACGCCACCGCTTTCGCATAGTAAGCAGAGCTGTTCACGTCCGCGAATGGAATCGTCAGATTTCCTTTTGAATCCTTGGACGGCTGCGGGCAGCAAGCATCTCGCCAGAGAAAAGTTAAGAACTGTGCGCGTGTGCAAACACGGTTCGGAGA
This sequence comes from Oscillospiraceae bacterium, assembly GCA_017459865.1. The sequence continues at coordinate 80,712 of JAFUCD010000024.1, read as the reverse complement.
GAACGTCGTATTGCTGGTACCGGAGGTGATATTTTCTCTGCACGCCCAGCGCACCGCGTCATAATACCAGGAGCCGCTTTTCACGTCATTGAAGTTTGTCACAGAAGCAGCACTGGCGCCGGACATGCATCCGAGCGCCAGCACCACGATCAGCATTGATGCAATAATTCTTTTGAAATGTTTCATTGGTTTTTCCTTTCCTTACAAATTCATCTCGGGGTAATCGATTTCCAGTCCGTCACCCGCAAGCGCTATTTCCTTTCCTTCCAGCGCAGTATGGAAGATCTCCGAACGGGCTGTCAGGTCAATCCCCTGCTTCCGGTTCGCCTTGTACGCCGCTGTGGAGACATCATGCAGTGAGTAGGTCCACCAGGCGTTGTCGCTGCTCTCACAGACACTCATCGTGCCACCCTCAAAGTCCAGATCCGCGAGTGCAGTAATCCTGTGATCATTCGGCATGCTATCACAGAGCGATGAGAAGGTATGCGCGTCAATCTCATTCACCACGCCGAAGTGCTTCACCATATCCACGACCGAAGTTGATCCGACCAGCTCCTGCAGCTTCAGCCGATAGGCGCACGCGATGCTGTAGAAATCTGTGCGCGTCAGAGACGTCAGGAAACAATCATTATCCGCATCATGCAGATGGACCACAGAAAAGCGAATGGCATCCTCATGTGCTTTGCGTAGCTGAACTGCTTCCGCTTCCAGCTGCTGCTCAAGCGCATTGCGCTCCGAGTATGGAACCGTCTGAACGTAAATAGAAGTCAGTGCAGCCTGAAGCGCACGCACTGCATCGTTTCCGTTTCTACGAAGATAGGATTCCAGGAGCTGCAGCCTCTTTTCATTGAAGAATACCGTGAGCTCAACATCATTCATGCTCGTGTTCCTCCTTCTTGCCAGACGCACGGCGCGGCTTTCGAGGCTCCTGCGGAGCGGAGCCTCCGCGCAGGTCGAGGAATTCCCGAACGCCAGTCGGCACATGCTTTGCGTAGAGCGCGTCCACCGCCTGTGCCAGAGCCGCTTCCATAGTTGTTCCCTTCTGCTCCAGATACAGCTGGAGTGCTGCCAGCTTGTCCGCGTCATATGAGACGCTGACGGTTGTTTTCTTCATACTCTCTAACCTCCTGTTCCGCTGACATCATAAGTGCCATAGCCGAGAATTTCATAATATCCGATTGCGTACTGGCGCTCGCGGCAGCTGTTGCTGGAATTGCCTTCAATGGTGTAGACCACGCCGTTTTCTACGCGCTCCACAATGCCGACGTGATCCGCCGTTCCGTCCTGACCGTTTCTCGCCCAATCGAAGAAGATAATCATGCCTGGCGAGGGTGTTTCCGTCCGCTCCAGCCACTGCCCCTTGGATTGGAACCAATTCACGCCGTCCGGGCAATAGGAGAATTTCGGCAGGATGCCGCTCTCCAGATAACCGCTCTCGTTGGCGCACCAGCTCACGAAGCAGGCACACCATTCCACGCGCGTTTCAAACCCATACCACGACCAGTAAGGCTCTCCGCCGATGTTGCCAAGCTGAGACAGCGCGGCGGACACGATATCCGGGCTGATTGAGCCCATGAGCTTAGTAAATTCCTCCGTGGAGATATTGGTACCGAAGGCAGCGTTGACCGCCGCGACAAGCTCGGCATCCGTCTGCTCCGGCGCAAAGCACGCTACCAGCTTCTCCACAAAGTCCGGCTCGTTTGCGTATTCAGAGAGTGCAAGCGTATACAGCACCTGCGCCTCCAGAACACAATGCGCATCAAGCTCCGCCTCGGCCATCTGCGTTTCGATCGCGTGCATGGTATCCTCCACGAGCTGCAGGCGCTGGATCTCGGCATCGGACAGATTCTCTTCCACCACAGTCTGCAGGCGATCCCAATCGATCTCCACGCCGCTGTTGAACACGCTGACCACGGCGAAGATCGGCGTCAGAATGGCAACTATGAGAATCAGAACCACCGTCAGCAGCTTTTTGCCGAGCTTCTGATCCGTCGCTGCCGCGGCTGCGAGCTTCTTCAGTGCAGCGACGACAGTCTCGCCCATCAGCGGCCTCCCGCCTTACCGAACAGCTCCGCCTTGTAGTCCGGCGCGATTACCTGAAGCAGATACCGTTCGTTGCCGCAGCGGTAGAGGCAGGTGCCGCGCTCCGGATACTTAATCAGCTCATACTCGCTCCCCTCTACCTGAAGTGCATCCATATACTCTCTTGGGTTGATTTGTCCCGGATGAAACAGGAACTGATGCGTGGGGATGCTGAACAGCGGCTTTGTGAATTCACGAATGGTGGGAATCAAAAAATCCTCCAGATTCTGACTTGCCAGAATGATGGAGGATTCTTTCTTTCGTACGCGCTTCATCGCATTACGGATGTATTCGATTGCCGTCATGTTCGTGAGGAAGAGATACAGCTCGTCGATGGACGCTGCGGTGTTTCCCTGTCCGAGCAGCTGGTTGCTCATAAACGAGAGGATGTTAAACAGCATCGCATCCTTAAGCCGCTTGTTCGTATCCATCAGTCCTTTCACGCCAAAGACGAGAAACTGCGAGTCCGTGACATTGGTGTAGCCATTAAAATACCGGCTCTCCGCACCGATGCACATCGAGTGAATTCCAAGACAAACCGCCTGCAGCGTTTCCTCAGTGTAGAGGTATTTGCGCTGCTTATCATAGGTCATGTACTCCTCCTCGCAGAGCTTGTACAAATCCTCCATGATCGGAAAGTCACGCGGACGCATCACGCTATAGTCCGTGGAGTCGGTAATGCCGAAGCGGGCATAGAGCTTTGCCAGAAGGATCTCAATGGTATCAATCTGACTGTCATCGAAGTCCTTGTAGCTGCGGAAAAAGTCCTTGAGGAACGCAATGTGCTGGCTCAGCCGCGTGACACGGCGAAACGGCTCCGGTGTAGTTGCGTCCACCTCCCCGCTACCGTCCGTCCACGCCTTCGGTTCCAGCGGATTGATCGTATACTCCCCGGAGAGGAAGTCGATATAGCACCCGCCGAGCGCCATGCAGAGTTCTTCATATTCCGCCTCCGGATCGAGGCAGATGATCTGCTTTCCGGACTCCCGGATGTTCGTGAGGATCAGCTTGAGCAGATGACTCTTGCCCTGCCCGGAGTTGCCGAGGATCAGAATATTGGACGTAGTCTTATCCTCAGATCGCCGATCAAAATCGACGAGGATATTGGTGCCGAACTTGTCTCGCCCGACATACAGTCCCTGCGGGTCCGTCTTGCCGGAAAAGTTCAGCGGATAGAGATTTGCAACCGCGCTGGCCGGGAGGACGCGCTCATACTGCGTTCCAAACTGATTTGCGCCTACCGGCAGAACAGAGAGGAACCCTGCCTGCTGACGGAGCGTCAGCCGCTCTATCTCAATCTTGGAGCGCGTCAGTTCCATGGAGATATCGCTCTGAAGCGCTCTCAGCGCTTCCAGGCTCTTCGCTCTCAGCTCGATATACACCGCGCAGTGCAGCAGCGGTTCCCGGTTCTTACGCAGGTTTGCCAGCAGCTCCACCACATCCTGCAGATTTCCCTCCGCCTCAATGGTTTCATTCACATCGTTGCTGCCGGACTGGAGTCGGTTGCGCCGTGTCGCGTTCTGGACAATCTTACGCTGCTCCATGCTCTCGACCGGGCGGGAGTAGATATGTAATGTCACGCCGCTGTGGTCCGCAAGCTGTGACAGAATCGCCTGTTCCTCTGTGCTGGGCGGATACTCCCGCACCGCCCACACGGAGCAATAGTTGTCCCCGACAATGTAGTGATCCGTCAGGAACTTGATTGTCCCCGGCAGGATGCAGTCGAAGAAATCCTTGGTCCGGATTTCTTCCATCTGCTCCGGCGTCAGAGACTTTTTCTTTCGTTTCATCGGTTTCCTCCTTTCCAATTCATGAAATGATGGAGATATAGGGAGACAGGAACTCCTGCCGTTCCTCAACTGCTGCCACGATGAGCCGCTGATCATGCTCCGCGCAGGTGGAGAGCGTCAGGATTCGGTCACCCAATCGGGGCTGCTGCCCCGTCCACAGCGCAGCCTTGCTCAGCAGCGTTTGAATGCCGGTATCATATACCTCTGCGGTGGCTGGGCACAGGAAGCTGTACCATGCGTCCGTTTTGTTCAGCTGCGCAACCGCAAACACCTTGAAGGTTCGCATCCCGGATGAAGTCTCGAAATAGAGCTTTTGGTGTGCTGTCAGATAGCGGCGGTCAAGATAGGCTTTCAGGCCGCCGAACATGGAACCGTCGCGCATGTTGTGTCCGTAGATGATCAGGTTATGGTTCTCGGTCGTGCAGTGATAGTCCAGAAACGGCACACCGGCGTAGCTGTAGCTGCCGTAAAAATCCCGATGCAGATACCGCTGCGGCTCGTCCGGTGTAAGCATGACCGGATAACTGATACAGGTATCCGGAATACTGAGCCATCCGATGCAGTCCGGATTGGATGCACACAGGTGTACGATATCATGGCACACAACTTCGGATGCACCGCTCTTGGGTTTATCCGCATCCGTCTCCGTCTTCTCAGCCGGGAGCGCACTCTCCTGATCCAGCGTCTGAAAGGTCTCCTGCTCCTTCTTTCGCTGTGCAGCCTCTTTCCAAGCCTCCCGAATCGAGAAGCAGGTCGCCGCCACCAGCAGAAGAGAGAGAACTGCGATCACGATCTTAGTTCTTCGTCGCATCGGCATACCCCTCAATATACTGAGCGCCATCCACATCCGGCATCTGCTCGCCGTACATAGACGCCTCAAAGTACAGCGCCAGAAAGCGCTTGATCTCCGCTTTCTCCAACCGCCGCACTTCAAACCCCTGCTCCGAGATTGTTTTCTCCACACGGTTTGCCGCGTCAAATACCTGTTTCTCCTTCTGCCCCTTCAGGCGAGCGAGAAACAGGAACTGACGCGCCGTCGCCATTTCGATCTGCTTTCCGTTCAGGAATGCCATGTCCTGCTCCAGGAGCGAACGAATCTTCGGATTGCTCTCCGACGCCGTCCGCGCTTTGAGATAGGCTTTGTTGTCATCAAAGCACTCGCTTGAGTCCGTGCAGGTAATCTCCAGATCCGGTATAGCAGAGAGCACCATCATCAGATGACGAATCTTGATCTCAATGTTGGCAGACGAGAGTACGGAGATGTTCGTGGGAGACACCAAGAAGAAGATCAGCTCCCCCTTTTCCGTCTCAAGTCCGTAGTTCGTAAATCCCTTGATCCCGATCAGATCCTGCACAGATCTCCCCCTTCGTTTCTTTCGTTTCTTTTTCATGCCAGTTACCTCCACTCAAAATATTGCTGCGTTGTGATGAAATACCGTACCGCATATCGGAGGAAATCCAGAATGGTAGTGTCCTCCATACGGATGGTCAGAAACCCATAGCACAGCGTTGCCGCAGCCGGAATGAGCCAATGCAGCTCCACAAGCATCACAATGGACAGCAGCGCCGCGATTGCGAGAATCGCAAAATCCCGCAAACTCCAAAGCCAAAGATTCGCCTTTGCTTTCAGATTCTGCGGGTAAAGATATCTGGTTGTCATCGTGCCCTCCTTATCTCGCGTGAGACAGCACGCGGGTGAGATTCACCGCAGTACTGGTGGCGTGTACCACATTCATCATGTTAAAGCGGACAGAGGAATCCAGACCGAACTGCTGGGCTATGCGAGGCACTTCATTTGCCGCCAGCATGATGCCGAGCCCAAGAAGCATATGATCCGGGAACGTCAGCAGGCCGAGATAAAGCAGTGTCGTCTGCATAAACGCCGTGAGGCAGATTGCAATGACCTGCTTGATCCACTGTGTAAAGCCGTCTGAATATCCGCGCGGCACACTGAACATATACAGCGCGCCGACCGAGATCTGCACCAGAAGGATGCCACCGCGCCGAATGTTCTGAAAGAAGATCTTTACCACGCAGTAGGCAAACGCGATCAGGCAGAGCAGATTCATGAGTCCCAGCTCCATCTGTCCGTCTATGGTGAAGGAATGCGTCAGCACGGACAGGCTTCGCTCCGCCAGGGACGCAGTTTGCTCATCCGCCACAAGTACGGCAAGGTCATGAGAAAACGTGTTTTGCAGAGAAATGCAGAACTTATAGAGCTCAATCGGCACCTTCCCGATCAGGCTGCAGGCAAAAAAGCCCTTGAAGATGTTGAGCGCCGTGGTCTTAATGCTGGCGCGGCCGGTTTGGTATTCCACCGCCAGATCGAACACCGCAACCACCACACCTGCGGCAAACAGCGACCAGCCAAAGAGCGTAAACAGGCGGACAACCGCCTCCACCCACGCGAGGTCAAAGATGTCTGCGCCCATATTCCCCATCTGCTCGAAGAAATCTGCCACCGCTCCGAAAATGATTTCGTACCACCAGTGCAGAAGCGCATCAAATATCGTGTTGGAAAGCTCTCTCCCCAGCCCGACGATCGTCTCACCGATCGCATCGCCGATAGCGGAAAAGATGTCTCCCAACCAATCAAACATTGCGTTTCACCTCCAGATCAGATATGGCGGAGCATCCGAAGATGCCCCGCCTGATGCCTCAGATGATGGTCCAGATATACAGCGGTGCGGTCAGCGTGAAGATCAGGCACCCGAACAGAATGCACGGTGCCGCAAACTCGAACTGGCCGTGCTTCCGGTAGTCGAAATAGGACGTTCCCACCTTCACGAAGAAGAGAATGGCAAGAATCATATCCACCACAGGAAACACGACGTTATCGACCACCGACTGCACCTGTGCCTTCGCCGCCACCCAGGTAGACTGAATGGCTCCGGAGACATCTCCTGCCGCAAACGCACTGATGCTCAGAAGCATCGACAGCGAAAGCGCGAGGACGGCGATGGTCCAAATCCGCTTCTTTTTCATGCTCATAGCAATCACCTCCCAATCTGCCGAGCATACTTATTCTTCTTCCGTTTCTCCTCTCCGGATCTTCCAATATACGATCGCACAGGCGATCACGCCGCCGAGCGCGACTCCGGCGCAGGCAAGCCACATGCCGATTCTCGATTTGTCACCGGTCTTGGGCGTGTCAGGCGTATGAATTGTCACGGTCTGATCCTGATCCTCCAGATCCGCATGCGTCATGACGAGCTCCTCGTCACGGTACATTGCCTCAAACACGACGAGGGTCGTATCCGTCTTGATTGATGCGCCATCAAAGGTGAAGGTCACGTCAATCGTGCCGTCCTTCGTTTCCGGCGTGAATTTCACCTCGGACACGACCTCCTCACCATTGACCGTGAAGGGTTCTCCGGTTTTCTGATCGACGAGGACGCCCTTGAGCGTGTACTCCTTGCCGACCACCAGATTCGTGAACGTCACTGTATCCGTGATCTTCACGGTTTTGGAGACAACCGTCTCCTTTTCCCCATTCACCTTCGCGGTGGTATGCATCGTCGGGACGCGGATGGTCACAGTTTGTCCCTCATCCATCAAATCCGCATGTACGGCGAGCTCTCGGTCTCCATCGTACACAAACTCGAACGCGACCAGCGTGGTATCCTTTGTCAGCAGAGCGGAATCAAATTCAAAGGACAGTTCCACCGTGCCCTCGGAGGTCTCGGGGATGAAGATTACACTCGCTGTGATCTCCTGATCTCCCTGTTTAAAGATCTCGCCGGTCTTGGCATCCATCAGCGTGCCGGAGACCGTATACTCCCTTCCGGGCTCCAGGCCACGGTACGAAACTGTATCCACAAGTGTCAGCATATGATCCTTCACGACCTCATGCTCTCCGTTGATCGTGGCGGTCGTGCCGATTTCCGGCGTGTACACGGTCTGATCCTCATCGGTAATATCCGCATGAATGGCGACCTCGCGTCCCTGATAGGAAACGGACTCAAACGCCACCGTGGTTTTACCGCGCAGGATCGTTGCGTCATCAATGTGGAATGTGATCTCCACACTGCCGTCCTTCTTCTCGGGTGTAAAGGTCTGCGTCGCGGTGATCGGGTTTCCATCCGCGTCGAGAATTGCCTCTCCGGTGGACTTGTCCATCAGCGTTCCTGTGAGCGTATACTCCTTACCGGGCTGCAGGCTGGTATACTGCACGGTATCCACGAGATCAATCTGCCCGTCCGCTTTGGCGGAGTGAGCACCGTCAATCGTCGCGGTCGTACCGATGTGCGGCCACCAGATCGTCTGTCCCTCGTCCTTCAGATCCGCATGGGTCACAAGCTCTCTGCCATCACGGGAAAGCGCTTCAAACACGACCGTCACCTTGCCCTCCAGAATGGATGCATCGGCAATCTCAAACACCACCTCGATATCCTCGGTCGATTTGGCAGCCTTGAATTCCTTATCTGCTGTGATGTCCTTGCCGTCAAGCTGAACTGCCTTGCCGGTAGCCTTATCCATCAGGGTCGCATGAAGCTGATAGGTTGTGCCGACTACGAGGTTCTTGCAGTGAACCGTGTCCGTGAGCTTGACGCTGCCTGCGGGCTTTGCCACCTGTGCGCCATCCACAGCGGCGGTAGTACCAATGGTCGGAATCGGGACGTCCTCGGTCTTGAAGGTGCCAGTCTTGTTCTCCGCATTGACGGTGACAGGGCCGATCACGGCGGCATTCAGCTCATACCCAGCAGGTGCCTTGCTCTCCTTGGCGTAATAGCTGCCGTAAGGAACCGTGATAGAATTGGATTTACCACTCTGATCTGTGGTCAGCTTGCCAACGGCGGTTTTGCAGGCAGCGTCGCTGTACACGGTGTACTCCGCACCGGCAAGGGAAATGCCGCTGTTCACAACAGCGGAGGTTTTCAGAAGCGTAACATCGCCGGTCTCCGGCGCGTCGCTCGCCTGAAACACGCCGGTTTCACCGGGCTTGACGGTCACAGACAGAACCTCGCTGTTGAGCTTGTAGCCCTTCGGCGCTTTGCTCTCTCTGGCGTAGTAGGTTCCCGCAGGAACCGTGAGCGTTTCGGATGTACCATCGCCCTTGGTGGTCAGCGTACCAACCTTGGTCTTGCAGTCCTTGTCCGAAAACACATCGTAGGTCGCATTGGCGAGGGAGTAATTCTCATTTCCGCTCGTGATCTTGGCATCCGATGAGACTTTCTTCAGCGAGGCATAACCGGGGACATACACATCCTGCACCTTGAGGATCGCGGTCTCATTTGCTTTTACGACCATCGTATGGACTGTTTCATCCTCCTCAAATCCGGCAGGCGCTTTGGTCTCCTTCACATAGTAGGTACCGGCATCAAGCTCAACGGTCTGGGAATTGCCGTTTTTGTCCGTTTTCAGGACAGCAACAGACTTCTTGAGCTGATCATCGGCATATACGGTATACTCCGCGCCCTCAAGGGAATAGTAGCTGTTGCCGCTTGTGATTTCGGGATTGGCAGACTGCTTCTGGAGCTTGCCGCTGCCGGTGATCGGCGTCGGATGATCCGTCGCGTTGAACACGCCGGGGGTGTTGGAGGCATTGACCGCAACAGGTCCGAGAACTTCAGAATTAAGCTCAAAGCCTTTCGGCGCTTTGGTCTCTTTGGCGTAATAGCTGCCTTCCTTGACGTTCAAGATATCCGACACGCCGTTATCTCCAGTCGTCAGAACGCCGACCTTTTGGGTGCAATTGGCATCACTGTACACGGTGTACTCCGCGCCGCCTAGACTGTACTTGCTGTTATTGTCCGTAAGCGCAGGATTGGAGGAGACCTTCTTGAGGTACAGCGGAAATTTCGGGACAGCGTGCATCCAGACAAGATCCTGCAGGCCGTTGTCAGAGCCCTTCAGCCGATACACATACGCCTGGCTGGTAGCGTTGGGGTTGGCATTCGCCCAGTTGATGATCTGCTCCAGCAGACCACCGGAACCAAGGATTTTGGACTGCATGGCAGAGTCCCATCTGTACGGCGTGCCATGAGAGCCGGGATCATAGAGATAGCCGAGGATTGCATGAACCGTCGCAAACATCGTATCGGAGGCAGCGAGGCTCGGATCGATGACGCTCCAAAAATCCTGATGATATTCAGGGAGCGGACCAAACGGACTCGTGAGGATTACGGCCTTGAACACATTCAGCGTGGTATAAGGCGTATCCTCATTCGCATTCAGCCGCTGAACCGCCGCACCGCTGTAATGACCGGTGTTCGGTCCCGACATGGACGGGCAAGCACAAAACGCTGCGCTTGCGAAGTTTTTGTCTCCCTCATGTGCAAGGGCGCCTTCACCCATCCACACCGAGTAATAGTCCGTGACATAGCCGTCGCCGTAGCGCACATAGCCTCCACGCTGGAGATAAATGCTCTCTCCTGCCGGAACGCTCAAAACGGTTGCTCCGCTGGATTGCTCACCGCGCACAATGGCGTTATAATCCGTGTCCTCCCAGCAGACCATGCTGCCGATGGCAACATCGTTCAGGGCAGCTACGACGGGCGAAATGGTGAACGTATCTTTTTCAGGCGAAGGCTCAGGCGATTCCGGCGCAGGAGACACAGCGTCCTCCTCTGGCTCCACTTCCGGCTCGGCGGCAATCGCCGCGGGCGAGAAAATCGAGATCAGGGCAATGGCGCATAACAGTAGCGCCAGCCATCTGGTTGCGGGTTTTGTTTTCATGTACTACTCTCCTTTTCAAAAAAATGAGCAGCCGTTAAAGGCTGCTTTCAGTCGTTTTATAGATGACGCTGAGGGCGGGGCTCTCGCACGATAGTGTTGTTTCATTGCTCTAACCCCACGAAATAGAAGCCGGTATCTTCCTCGACTTCCTCAGGTGTGATCTCATCCGGGATCTCAAAGATCCGCATATACTGCGCTGCCTCCGCATCCGACAGGCTGCGGAAGGTCTCTCCACCGTCTCCACAGATGAAGAACGGTCCGGCCATGATCGAATCTGTCTCGGGGATATAGCGGTTCCCCTCCATTCCGAGCAGCTTGGATTCTTCATTTCCGACCAGAATCACACCGTCTCCCATGTAGATTGTCTCGATCAGCCCACCGCCGACCGCCTTCTGCTCTGCTTCCAGCGTATCCGGAATTTCCGCTTCGTAAGGCGGCTTATGCGGCTCCACATACAGAATCCGCATCAAGTTTTCAGGCTTCTGCGTTTGTGTCTCATCAAACGGGATCTCCTGAAAACCAACAAAATCGCAGAAATATGCCTTCCCCTGCATGCAAACGACGTCGGACATGGACAAGGAGTGGCCGCGAAACAGCGGATGATACTCCGAATTAAACTTGGTATACAGATCCTCCAAGCCCATTTCATCTACTTCCGCGTTGAACACCTCATCGTAGATCGTGGGATCGACCTGATCGCTCCCGAGAAGCTCTTGAAGCTGCGTTGTGCTGAGAAACTTCACATGGTTCGTATCCCGGTAGGGATTCACCTGATAGATTTTGACGCGCATATCACATTCCTCCTATGCTCATATCGTGAGACTGCACTGGCGCTTGCGCGGGCTCTGCCGCCAGCACATGATCGGTGAACAGGCTCGTGAGTCCGGGGTGGCTGCGAACGCAATAATCCCGGACAAACGTTTCGTCCGGAATCTCCTGCTCCGACGCCCAGCGCTTATTCTCCCGCGACACTCTCCCGTCAAAGTCCAGCTTCTGAATGGTCGCCGCCAGAACAAACTTCACGCGATCCGCTCCAAACAGCCGGAGCACGGCTGCGGTGCCGTCCCGCAGATGATATTCCCTATAATGGCTTGCAATCGCCGCCTCGATGGCGCGGGCGCAGGCGCAGTTTTTCTCATAGCTTTCACGCCACTGCTGCCTCTCCATTTCGGTATTCGCTTCCGCCAACGGAAGCAGAAAGATGTAATCATCCATACGTATCACCTCCCGGCGGTGTCTCGCCCAGGGATCGCAGAAGCATCAGAAACAGATCATATCGTTCGGAAGCGTCCATAGACTCGATCAGCTCGGAGAGATCACTCACATTCACGGTATCGAAGCAGGCATCGCAAAGTGATTCCTTGCGGATGACAATGCCGTCTCCGTCCTCCAGCAGCTCAAAGGAGAGCATGTCCTGCGGTCTGAGTCCAAGCATCTGACGCAGCGGAAGCGGAATCGTCGTCCTGCCGCGCTTGCCCAGAAACCGATAAATCCGCTTCACTGGAAGTCGTCCTCCTCTTCATTTTCCGGGTCAAGCTCGCCGGGCTCCAGATCAATCACACTGATATGAAAGACTTCATCGCGGTAATAGGTCTGCAGGACCGCATTCGGATTTGACTTCAGAAGCCCCGTCATCAGACGCGGCAGACGAATTTGCAGGGTAAGATGGGTTGTCATGATTCATTTCCTCCTTGTTATTTGTTATTTGGTACAATGCGCTCCCGCATTGCTGATTCACTGTCCAGATCCGCTCCGAACAGGTCAAGCTGAACCGGCTTGACTCGTTCTCTTTCGTACAGGTCATAATTGGCAATCAGCAGCTCCGGAAACAGGTTCTTTTCTTCATCGTCCTCATCCGGTCTGCGAAACTGATTTCGCATGCTGTGATTCCGATGGAAGAAGAACATTTCATAGCCCTCATAGAGCTCGCAGATCTCCGGGCACTGGTTATACGACAGGAGAAACTTTCCCTGGATCTGCCCCAGCGTCTCCCGAAGCCGGACATGATCCTCCCATCGAAACGGGACGTCATACATATCCTCTGTGGAGAAATACGGCGGGTCGAGATAGAAGAACGCGTTCTCCCGGTCATAGTGTTTGACCAAGGTCTCAAAATCCTGATTCTCGATCACGACGTTCTGCAGGCGCGTTTCCGCAGCCTGCACAAGATCGTGAAGATTTGCCAGATTAAATGGGCGCCCGCCAAAGGAGTCGCCCTTGCTCGCATAGCTGCACCGAAGCTGCTTGAAAAAAGCGACAGCACGCCGGACATCATAGTCTCCGGCGCGCTGTCGCTGCATGGCTTGCAGTTCTTTTGCTTCGATTGGCGGGAACAGAATCTCGGTAAGCTCCAATTCCTCCTGCAGAAACCGATTCTGCATGTCCTCATCGCCGCGCAGGAATCGCTTCCAAGCATAGAAGTCTCCGCGGGCATTCAGATGGCAAAAGCCCAGCTCCCTGAGAAATGCCATATTCCGGTCCCGCAGGCAACGGAACAGATTCACAAGATCTTTGTCGAAATCGTTATAGACCTCAAACGGTGCCACCGTCGGCGTGTCGAGAAGCACGCTGCCCGATCCGCCGAACACATCGATGAATCGCTCATATTCCAGCGGAAACAGCGCGTAAAGGATGTGGCGAATGGCGCTTTTGTTCCCCACGCGGGAAACAGGTGTTTTCAAGTGGATTCCCACCTTTCTCCTTCTTCTCCCTGCAGCAAATTCATGCTGCGCATCGCCTCGTCCGGATCGACGCCCCCGCGAACCGCTTCCAGCACATTTTCATACGCATGGATGCGGTTGATCTGAAGGAAGCACATAACGATCATCATAAAGATGCCCCCGACCCCAAAGCCTACAAAAAACCAAATCGCTTTCGTCATTGCAAATTCATCCCTTCATTTTCTTCCGGCAGGTAAGCATTGCTGACAGCATCCTCACCCAATTCCTCGAGCAGCGCATGGTACTGCTCCACATCTTCACATCTGTGAATACCAAATTCCGCACACATGCGGTCATACACTTCACGGTTCTCTCCCGGAGAATCCAGCGACGAGTTCAGATCCAGCCACGCTTTTCCGAAGTCCCATGCAACACACACATAGGTTGGGTAGCCGCCGGTCTGATCACATTGAAAATCCGGTGACACAAAGAAGTCCTCCGACTCCTGCGTCAGCGTCTGCGTCTGATCCAGAAATGCTTGATAATCCATTACTGCATCTCCATTTCCATACCAGAATCCACAGACGTGATATTTACATACTCGCCGATAATACCGAGCGCCTTGTAATAGTCTCCGGACTCCGTAATGCGCTGGCGCATTTCCTGTGCTTGCTGATCCATACCGTTCTCTCGGAGCGTTCTTGCCGCAACCCCGATCAGATTGAAGATGTTGCCGTCCTGCCCGATCAGCGGACAATCCGGCTTCTGTGCCGCTGGCTGCGCTTCCTCTACGAACCCGCCAAGCCGGTTTGGAACATAATCAGACAGCCATGTTCCGCCGAAGTTGCCATGTGTCTGCAGTCGCCACATAGCGAGCCTTCCCATGTCGAGCTTCACATCTTCTGCAAACGGAAAAAGCAGACAGGTCACGCCATTCTGCTCAAAAGTACTGCAATCATGAAATCGGGAACCATCCAGCAGGATGCCGTCCTGCGTCAGCATTTCGTTGATGCCGTCTACCCATTCATCCAGGCTGCCGCCGCACCCCTGAAGGATCAGCCCCTCACTGCCCTTCATGCGGCGCAGCGAATCGGTGGAAATCATTTTCACGCTCAAAGCTACATCCCTCCCATCGTCAACTCCTCACGCTCCGGAGCTGAATCATCCCCATGGAGAGCCAGCCCGGTTTCTTCCGCCGCATCTTGACCGGTCATCGTCTGGTCTCTCGGCGACTCGCAGGAAACAGCTTGAAAGAGCGAAACGCCGGGAGCAGACACGATGCCGTATTCGGTCATTTTTGCACCCAACCGCTCAAGAAGGTGATACCCCTCTGTTCCCTCCGGCAGTGTATCCAGCCATCGTCGGTCGAAGTCCTGTCCCAGATGGTGGGCAAGGTATTCCTTGAAGAAGACTGCCTCATCCGGAACAGTACGGATAAATTCGTACTGCTGGAGATTCTCCATCTGGTAGAGCGCATCCGAAAGATCATACACGCCGTTTCTCTGCAGCACCGCCTTGAACTTGATCTGATCCTCCTCGTTCATCAGGAGGTACTGCTCCGCCAGTTCGTTCAACTGTCGGAAGTCGGACAGATCCCGGATTGTTTCCATACCGATTTGCGGGATAGCAGACTCCACGGAAAACAGCATGCATTCCTCCACACACAGCTCGTGATGGCGATGCGCAATCATAACGGCCTCCTCCTGACTTACAGGAAGGTCAATCCATTCCAGAGATTCCTCCTGCTGATCCCAGCCACGATCAGAGGACTCCGCAATCTGAAGCCGAAACACGGTCCGATCCCCGGGTTCATCCGCGGGACGCTCCACAGACTGATACACCTTTGGCAGCACATAATCTCCCGTTTCGATATAGAGTCCATTCAGGAATAAGCCTCCCATCTGCTCGCGCTGCAGTGCGCCGATCCGTGCTCGATCCAGCAAATACAAAGAATCCTCTGGGATTGCAGCAACATCCGGGTGCAGATCATTCTCCATCACAAATGTTCCAAGCTCCGCATCGGTTTGGATATTTGAGGCGATTGGAACCTGATCCAGATCGAACGTCATATTGATCAGCTCCTCGACCGAAACAGGTTCGATTCCGGTTCCGTCTCCGAAGCGTCTTTGGCAAAGTGCGCGGTAAACGGTCTGCTCCTCCTGTGAGAGATCACTCAGGCGCTTCGCAAGATAATTGAGCTCGTCCAGCGTCGGAACATCCAGTCTCAGGTCGCAAAGCTCCGGCGCCCACGGGCAGGAAAGCACCGTAATAATCTCCATCGCATCAGGATAGACGCCCCATCGCGCTCGCTGCTCGGCGTCGCGCAGGAGCGCTTTGCCGGTCGGGAGCACAACCGTCGCGAATGAATATCCTCGGGCATATTGACTCTCAGACGAGAGCTCCACTTTCATTGTGTTCTCATCCATATTATTCACTCCTTTCTGTGAAAACAAAAAAGGCCGCCAACAGAATCGAAAGAATCTGCTGACGGCCTTCCTCTATGCCTGTATTTCATTTTCTGTTCTCCTGATTCAACATCTGATACAGTCCTTCAACGGTATCATAGTCATGCTCATATTTTCGCAGCACTGCTGCGATCCCTGCTAAAAGCAGTGTTACGCATGGTATTGCAACGCTGTTTCCGAGTGCCTTGTATCTGTTAGAGTCAGAGGCACCGGGGATGTCCGTCCATCCGTCCGGAAAGCCCTGCAGGCGCTCACACTCAATCGGCATTAAGCGCCGGATCAGCTTGGTCTCATCTGCCACCGGCTGGCTCATAATCAAGTCTGTTGCATCCTTGTGCTGCCGTGCGCTTTCGGTGCTGGCAACATCGGCAGGCTTAAAGATGTCGGTTCGCTGTCTGCCGAACACCGCATGATGATCGGTCGCAGTTAAAGTAAACGCGACCTCCTTATTAACTCCGGTGCCATTACCTCCATTGTGCACTTCTCTGTTGATGATATTGCCAACTATGCAATAGGCTGTGTCCCGCGTTACAAGAGGCGTGTTGTTGCCACCCTCCCCATATCCAGCTGTCACGGTCGTGGATACGGAGATTGGTCCATCAAATTGGGTTGATTGCCCATGGTTGGAAAACACCAGCGGTTGATGCCCGTGCTCCTGAGAGCGCAAAGTACCGGTATGCTCCACAGAGCTGTCCATTCTGTCTCCGCCCTGATCATTCAGGCACAGTGTTGGAAGCATGACAGCGCTGGACTTCCCACCTGCCTTCAGCGTCGGTGCGGTTTCCTCTTGAAAGCCGATATTTCCCGCGGTGGACGAAGACTCCGGCAGAAAGCCCGCCGGTGCTTGGGCATACAGCTTCTCAGAACGAATCAGCCCAGCTTGTATCCGCAGCGCCTGCTCGAGCAGCGGCGGCAGCGTCTTCCCCCGTTCCTGTGCTCTCCGCAGGATTCCAAGGCACGCCAAAGGGCTTAAATAATATCTGGATGGGGCTGTATCCACTAAAATCTGCGATAAGGAAGATTCTGCGGCGCCGCTGGGGCACTCCGAAGTATTGAGCGTCCCAGGTGGTCCAAGCCACACAGGAGCGAGTTCCCAGCACGGCCCCAGTATATTCCCAGCGCCCGGCCGGAGGTCCAGCAACATGAAGAGATGGTTCTTCAACGTGTAGGAACTCCTCGAGGACCGCGTGGAAGTCTTCCCCTCCGGCACTGCTGTAGGCGCCGGGCACATTCTCCCAGCATCCGTATCGAGGTCGAACAGCGATACCTGTTCTTCCGCGTAGTCTGTCTGCATTTCTCATCTCCTTGATTACACGAATCTGCTCCATGAAAAGACCGGAGCGTTCCCCGGCAAGGCCTGCCCTCGCTCCTGCAACAGACAGGTCCTGGCAAGGTGATCCGCCACAGATTATGTCAACCGGTTGCAGCTCCGCTCCGTTGATCTTGGTGATGTCCCCGACGTGCTGCATTCCCGGAAATCGCTTCTTCGTGACCGCAATCGGGAATGCCTCAATTTCGCTCGCCCAGACCGGCTCGATCCCGTTTCTCACCGCGGCAAGCGGAAAGCCTCCAATGCCATCGAACAGGCTCCCCATGGTAATCTGCCGCATGGAGCGCCTCACATGCTCATCACATGGTCTACCGTCTCTTCATGGACAGTGATATGTTCTTCTTCAAGCTCAGACTCCGTCAGACCGCGAAAGCGATCCTCGCCGGGAATAAGCCCGAGCTCCCTGCCGTTGTCGAACACACAATGCACCGTGCCGATATCGTCCACGCACTGAACGGTGCCACGCATATTGCTTTCCACAGGTCGCGGATCTGACCCCATCTCCAGCAGCATAATGCGCTTGCCGGGCGGATACTGCTGCTTATAACGTTCTGCCTGTCGACGCAGGCGATCCCACTCATTCATTCAAAGTTCCTCCATTTCAAAGTCTTCCTTTTGATCCAATAGAATTGTGAATTCGGATTCCTGTGTTTGCTGTACATCGGGATGAGACAGGAAGTCATCCCCTCGTTGCGCATAGGCTGCAATTTCATATTCGTTGGCACGATAGGTTTCCCCCTCTCCATAAATGTAGGATTTGACTTCTGCAGTCAGGTACTCGGCGTCCGGATTATCCTCCAGAAAGTCCTGATAGGCTGTCCAATCCTCCAGATCCGCCTCTTCCTCCGGAATGCCCGCGCAGAGGAATTCCTCCGTCGAGCCGTTGTCTGCGGTCAGATGGACTTTTGAAAACAGCACACCCATTTTTCACATCCCTCCCATCTGCTGTCCCTGACTTTGCAGGAATTGATCCATCTCGTCATCGTCGTATACAAAGTAATCGTCGCTGCTATTCCACATCGATACGAAGAGCTCACCGTCCTCCGTAAAGATCGGGCGCTGCTCGAATCCCTCGCCCAAACCATCCGAGTTCTGACCTGTGATCAGTTCCTTGAACTCTGCTTTTTCGGTCTCAGTAAACGGCTCCGTCAGCCTCACACGGACAACTCCGTAAAGGATTTCGAATTCCTCGACGTCCCATTCAGCAGACAGCAGCTTTGATCGGATTCCGGGATTATCCCGCAGATACTGCGCCATGTCGCCGCCGCGTTCCGGACTCTGCTCTCGCGCCAGGGCTGTGCGGATCTGATCGGAATAGCGATAAATCTCGCTTGGGTCCGCCTCAAAGCTCTCTCCGTCATCCTCAAAAACGCCCGTGAGCGGAAAGTAGAAGTTCTGCTCTATCGCTGCCGCCTCGCGCAGCATCAACTTGATATCCTCGAACATCTGATCCGGTGTATCATACCGATCCTGTAGGATGGCAGCGGACAGCTGATCGCGGATGCGGATATCCGACTGCTCAAAAACAAAGGCAAGCATGTTGGCGTCCGCGAGCGTGTTTCCTTCACGCAGCATACCGACCAAATGCTTGCCAATTTCTGTTTCCCCGTAGAGCTTGACGCGGATGTCGTCCCCTTCCTCATCTTTAAGGTGGATGTTGTCCGGTTTCTGCCGTACACCGATAGATTGCAGCTTTCCGTAGAGGTCATAGATACTTCTTGGCATATCTACAATCAGCGTATCGTTTTTATGATAGATTACAGCCCCGATTTGCATTTTACATTCCTCCCATCTCCAAATTGATTGTTTCCGGCTCCAGTTGATCTTCAATCTCATGCATGCTGTCAGCGCCGCGGTAGTAGAGAAATCCTCCGTTCACAAACGCGCCCTCCCGATCTTCGATAAGCCACTCCCCGAACGCTTCAAAATTAAAGAATGGCTCCAAATCTGAGTGGAGAGAATAATCTTCCTCGATTTTAGTAAAATACTCCCCCACATCCTGCGGCGATGCAAGTTCCTTCCGGAATCCAAGTACGTTATCAGCATTTGCGAGGACAGCCAGATTGTTCGCACTCGACACTTTGAAATACTCTGCTGCAGCAACCACCGTCTCAATATCCGGATAAGCTTCACTAACTTGCTTAATCAGCCAGTTTGCAGCGTACAACGACTCTTGGTCCACGACACGCTGAAGCATCTGCTGCCACTGCTCATTTTCCGTGCCCCACGCCGAAATCTCCACATCACAATCATGAATGTCAACGGCACCCAGACGCCTGACTGCTTTCTGGATCGCCGTCTGTTCATCCGGAAGATATAGCGTCTCTTCTTTTCCGCCGTAAGAGATGACAGCTTCTGCCGAGCTTCCACCATGATAGTCATAGGCGGGAAATACCTGTCCATCGTAGACCTGCTCCGGCCGCACATCCGCGTGAATGAACAACACACCATACTTCGTGAGAATCCCTGTTCCGGACTCCAGCAGTTGCTTTCCGATGGTTCCATATTTCGGGTCTGTGATCGCTTCTGCGGGCAAGCAGCCCGCTTCATCCAGCGCATAGGTAAAGCCAATGGAATATGCGCTACTGAGATCCTGAAGCACAGTGTACCGATTCAGATTGAACGTCAGGTTAATCAAATCCGGGATCTGATATATCTTCTCATGTGCAACCGCAGCAAAGAAGCGCCGCCTTTCAGTGTCTGCAAAGCTGTCCATCCGCTTTGCCAGGTAGTTGAGCTCGTCCAGATCATGTGCCTGCTGCTCCATCGGCGCAAACTCCTTCGGCTCAACGAACGCGTGTACCCACATGTTGTGGATATCAAAGCCGAAGTCAAAATCATTCAGCTTTGTTGCGAGTTCCGTTTCTGTGCATGGGAATCGGATCGTGACATACTTTTTCTCATGTTCCAGCATTACTTCAATCATCATTTCCTCCTATTGTTCACGAAAAGTTAACATATTTAAAACGGAAAAAGGGCCGATTTCACGAGGAAAATCTCAAGAAATCGGCCCCAAATTGGTCTGTATTCGGTTCATTTCCGTGCAAGGGGTAGAAAATATCTCTGAATCACGCGCTCTGAAAATGGGCAGAAAAAAGCCCCGAAACCGTTGAGATTTCGGGGTTTTTCGCGTGTGTATCTTTTTAGATCACACGCCATGGAGGCGCCACCCGGATTTGAACCGGGGGTCAAGGATTTGCAGTCCCATGCCTTACCACTTGGCTATGGCGCCATCGTCGGAACGGGCTTGCTCCGCTACGCAGCCGGACAGCGGCTTCGCCGGTGTCCGCCGGCTTCGCATCCGCGCCCCCGTTCCTCCTCCCAAAAACAAAAACGAAACGCTTTTGTTTTTGTTGGTTCAGGGCTTCCCGTTCGCTATATGAATCTCTGTTCAAACCACCGGATCGGTATGTTTGGAACAGAAAATTTGGAGCGGGCGACGAGGCTCGAACTCGCTACCTCCACCTTGGCAAGGTGGCGCTCTACCGGATGAGCTACGCCCGCATGCTGCATCTGAATTTCTCCAGATGCAATCTGGTGCCTCCGGTCGGAATCGAACCAACGACACGCGGATTTTCAGTCCGCTGCTCTACCATCTGAGCTACAGAGGCGTATGACGCTTGAAAAATGGTGGGAACAACTGGACTCGAACCAGTGACCCCCTGCTTGTAAGGCAGGTGCTCTAACCAGCTGAGCTATGCTCCCGTTTCAAAGCTTTGTCATTATACAAGACAATGAACCAAATGTCAATAACTTTTTTGAAGTTTTTTTCCACTTTCCCCCTCCCAAGCGCGAAAACTGTTGCAATTGCGGGAAAAATCGAATATGCTATAGCTGTTGTATTTTTCCATGCTTTTCAACCCGAAAGGATCCATAGATTATGGCAGTAAAAACTCCCCACCGCACATTCGTGCAGCGTCTGGCGCATGGGATCGTGTTCTGGCGGCAGATCATTCTGATCCTGAGCGTCGCGGTCCTGGTGTTCTGCTTCATCGCCATGCCCTGGGTCGAGGTCGACGAGAGCTTTGCAAGCTATCTGGACGAGAGCTCCGAGACGCGGCGCGGCATCTCGATCATGGCCGACGAATTTGCGACCTACGCGACGGCGCAGATCATGGTGGACGACGTCTCTGAGGACGAGGCGCAGCAGTTCGCGGACGAGATCGCACAGGTCGACCACGTCGCGATGGTGACCTTTGATCTCTCCGAGCATCACTACGCCGACCGGCACGCGCTGTATGACGTCTCCTTCTCCGCCGACGCAGCCGATGAGCGCGCTAAGGACGCCTACGCGGAGGTCTGCGCGCTGTTTGACGGCAGAACGATCCACGTCTCCTCCTCTATCGGCACGAGCATGAACGCCTATCTGTTAAAAGAAATGGCGTCCATCGGGCTGATCGTGGCGGCGGTGGTCGTGGCGGTGCTGATCTTCACATCCCAAACCTATGCCGAGGTCGCGGTGCTGGTGCTGACGTTCCTCTTCGCGGCGATTTTGCAGCAGGGCACGAACTTCATCCTCGGGCGCATCTCCTTTGTGTCGAACGCGGTGACGATGGTCCTGCAGCTTGCGCTGAGCGTGGACTACGCGATCATCTTCTGCAACCGCTATAAGGAAGAGCACGCAAGCCTGATCGTGCGTCCGGCGGTCGAGGCGGCGCTGGCAAAGTCGATCCCGGAGATCCTCTCGAGCAGTCTGACGACGATCGCGGGTCTCACGGCGATGACGTTCATGAAGTTCCGCCTCGGCGCGGATCTCGGCTTCGTGCTCATCAAGGCGATCGTGTGCAGTCTGCTGTCGGTGTTCCTGTTCATGCCGGCGCTGCTGGTCGCGTTCGGCAAGCTGATGGACCGCACGCGGCACCGCAATTTCGTGCCGAAGATCCCGTTCGTCGGCAAGCTTGCCTACCGCACGCGGTTCGTGGTGCCGATCGTGTTCGTGGCTGTGTTCATCGGCGCGTTCGCGATCTATCGCCATACGAATTTCGCCTACAGCGAGGCGTTCCTCTCCGCGCCGCGCAAGAACGAGGCACAGCTGCAGGCGGCGGCGATCCATGAGCGCTTCGGCGAGAGCAACACGCTCGCCGTGATCGTGCCGAGCGGAGACTACCCCTCGGAGCAGGCGCTGCTGGAGGAGCTTGCCGCATGCGACGAGGTCAAGAGTACGCTGGGGCTCGCCTCCATCGACGCGATGGAGGGCTACAGGCTCGGCGACATGGTCACGGCGGCGGACTTCGCTGCGCTCGCCCAAATGGACGAGACGACCGCGCAGGCGCTCTTCGCCTACTACGCGGGCGCGAACGGCGAGCAGGCGGCGGTGACGGAGTCGCCCGAGACCTACCGCGCGCCGCTCGTTGATATTTTCCTGTTCCTGCACGACCGCGCCGAGGGCGGCGATCTGCCGATCGACGAGACGCAGAAGGCGATGATCGACGAGCTTTACAGCCAGCTCGCGTTTGCGCGCGAGCAGCTGCAGGGCAAGCGCTACAGCCGCATGCTGCTCACGCTCGGCGTACCGATCGAGGGCAAGGAGACCTTTGCGTTCCTCGACCGCGTGCACGTGATCGCGGAGCAATACTATCCAGCGGACGAGATCGTGACCGTCGGCGAGAGCACGAACTCCTATGATTTCCAGCGCTCGTTCGAGCAGGACAATCTGGTGGTCACGCTGCTGTCGATGCTGCTTGTGACGATCATCCTGCTGCTGACGTTCCGCTCGGTCGGGATGCCGGTGCTGCTGATCCTGGTGATCCAGGGCAGCATCTGTCTGAATTTCGCGTTCACAAAGCTCGCCGGGAGCCATGTGTTCTTCTTCTGCTATCTGATCGTGACGGCGATCCAGATGGGCGCGAACATCGACTATGCCATCGTGATCTCCTCGCGCTATCGCCAGCTGCGCGAGACGATGACGCCGCGGCAGGCGATCATCGAGACGATGAATCTCGCGTTCCCCACCGTGATCACCTCCGGCACGATGATGGTCGTGGCGGGGCTGCTGATCGGATACATGGTCTCCGAGCCGATCATCGCGGGCATCGGACGCTATGTCGGCACCGGCACGATCATTACGCTGGTGCTGGTGATGTTCGTGCTGCCGCAGCTGCTGCTGTTCGGCGAGGGCTTTGTGGAGCAGACGGCGCTGCCGAAGGCGGAGGCCTCACCGCGCTATCGGCTCAGACGCCGCCGTGCCGCCGCGATCGTGCTCACGCTCGCGGGGCTCCTCGCGCTCACCGCGGCGCCGATCGGCATCGCGCGCACGAACCGCGACCACAACGCCGCCGTCGCGCGCACGGCAGCGATCACAGAGGAGCTCGACACGCTCTCCGAGATCGCCGACCGGCTGGACGCCGGACTGAAGGCATACGACGACACGGCGCTGCAGTTTGCCGAGCACGCCATGACCGACGCCGTGGGCTCGCAAAAACTCGCCGAGGGCGAGGCGCAGATCGCAGAGGGCGAAGCGCAGCTTGCTGACGGCGAGGCGCAGTATCAGACCGGCTCCAAGCAGCTGAGCGACGCCAAGGCGCAGTACGCCGAGGGGCAAAGACAGCTTGAGGCAGGCCGCGCCGCCTATGCCGAGGGGCAGAAGCAGCTCGAGGCAGCCAAGGCGGAGTATGCCGTCGGCGAGCAGCAGCTGCAGCAGGTCAAGCCGATCTACGACCTGATCTATCCGCTGTATCAGAGCTATCAGAACATGCAGGCGCAGTATGACGCCGCTGTAGCAAGCGGCGACGCAGCGCAGGCTGCCCGGCTCGCGCCCATCGTGAGCGCGCAGCGCTACGCGTTCGAGTCGCAGCTTATCGCCTCCGGCTATTCTCTCGCCTCTCTCGTCCAGCAGTATCAGGAGGGACAGCAAAAGCTCTCTGACGGCGCGGCACAGATCGCCGCCGGCGAGCAGCAGCTGCGCGAGGCGGAGCAGCAGCTCGCCGAAGGGCAGGCAAAGCTCGACGCCGCCGCGGTCCAGATCGCTGCCGGCGAGCAGGAGCTCAGCGCCGGAAAAACGCAGCTCGACACCGGCAAGGCGCAGCTCGACGCCGCGAAGGACGAGCTCGAGGCAGGCCGCGAAACGCTCGACCGCAACCGCGAGGCGCTCTCAGACGATCTCAAGGCGCTGGAGGAATACGCAGACGACGAGGCACACCTGCGCGCCGGTATGGATCGGCTGATGCAGGAGCAGCGCATCTCCGCCCGCGCGGGCAAGAACGCCTCGAACGCCGCCGTCATCGCCGCCGCGAGGCAGGAGGTCACCGCCGCGCAGGAGACCGCCGACACAGACGCGCGGACCCGGACGATGCAGTGCGTCCTGCTCATGCTCTCCGGACTCATGGCGCTCGTCGCGACGGTGCTGACGCTGCGCGGGAAGCACGGAGGGCTGGCGCTGCTCACGGCGACGCTGCCGCCCGCGCTCGCAGCCGCACTCCTCAACGCGCCAAAAAACGCGCCGCTCCTTTTCGCAGCCGCGCTGGTGCTGCTCGCAGCACTTGCCTTCGGCGCTCTGACGCTGCGCAAAAGCTGAAAAAATCGCTCTCCGCGAATCAACACGGAGAGCGATTTTTATCTGTGATCGAACATGATCACGGGGCATTGTTCGGATCGGTCGGCTGCACAGGGTACTGCGCCTGCGGATCGGTCGGCTGCGCGGGATACTGCGCCTGCGGATAGGTCGGCTGCGGCGGATACTGCGGCTGACCGTAGTTCGGCTGCGGCGGGTACTGCGGCTGACCATAGCCCGGCTGCGGCGGATAGGGATTCGCCCCATAGCCGGGCGCATACGCGTTTGGCGCGGCGGCGGGCGTTCCGAACGGCGTTTTGGCAGGCGCCGCGCCGCCCTTCATGGCGCGCTCACCGAAGTACAGGCCCAGGATGAGCGATCCGCCGATCAGCAGCAGCGTCTCCGGCCAGACGGTCCAAGTCAGATACCGCAGCGGATATCCCTCTACCGCGGCGACCCGAATGATGATCACAAGGATACGCACCAACACGAGCGCAGCCGCTGCGATGCCCGCGATCGGCGCCGCCTTCTTGCTGAAGGGCATGACGGCGATCAGTCCCAGCGCCAGCAGCCACAGGAGGTTGCTGAGGACGAGCAGGAGCCCCGAGCCGACGCTGTAGCGCATATAGGAGAAGTTGTTGATGATATAATACAGCGACATCAGCACCTGCAGACCGCCGCCGACCGTGACCAGGATATCCATCCCGATCAGGATGCCGACGGTGATCAGCGCAAAGGACGCCAGCTCAAGAAAATCCAGAAAATAGACCGAGAACGAATACGTATACCCTGACACAAACGGCAGATCACGGATAAAGCTGATCAGCGCGAACAGCGTGAGCACGGCGAACAATCCGCCGGCAATGTATTTTTTTGTTTTCATATCCAAACCCATGGATGATGCTCCTCTCTGTATCGTGATTTACGGATCTGTCAGAAGCCGTTACGGCTCCGTGGGACCATTCGGCTGCGTCGGATATTGCGGCTGCGTCGGATACTGCGGCTGGCCGTAGTTCGGCTGCGGCGGGTACTGCGGCTGCACATAATTCGGCTGCGGCGGATATTGCGGCTGTCCATACTGTGGCTGCGGATATCCCGGGCGCGGCACGTTCGGATACGCGTAAGGGTTCCCCGCCGGCGCGGCATAGGGCACAGCCTTGCGCTTCGGCGCAAAGGCGCCCTCATCGCCCGCATACAGGCCCTCCAGAATGACGGCCGCTATGAAAAAGATCGTGAACGCATAGAACGTCCAGCCAAAGCCGATCCCACCGAACTGGTTCAGATGGACGATCGCAAGCAGGATCAGGCGGAGCACATAAACGCCCGCGCCGACAAAGCCGAGGATCTTGGCGGACTTTTTGCTCATTGGGATCAGCGCCACCATTGCAAAGGCAACGATCACCAGCAGATTCGAGATAAAATAGACCGGCATCAGGCTTGCCCCGCGCAGCATATTCATGATGTTCATCACGAGATAATAGATCATCGAGAGGATCATCACACCGGCGCCCACGGGGATCAGCACGCGCACATTCGCAAACAGACCGACCGCGATCAGCAGCAGACCAACGATCTGGAGCAGGTCGATCAGCACCGTCGGAACGCTTCTGTATGACAGCGTGAACAGCTCGATCAGCGTGAGCAAAGCAAGCAATGCAAACAGCGCGCCAGATATGTATCGTTTGATATCGGAATTCATGACTCCATCTCCTTTTCGGTTCTTTTAATCATTATAGCATTTTTTTCATATTTTGCAATGAAAACTGTCTGATAAAATACGCGGCGTGTCCGCGCTGGCAATCGTGAGAGAAAGTGCCGCGGTTGCCGCCGCCCGATCCGGGTCATACTGGATGCGAAAGGGGGAATGAAGCTTGCACCATTTTGACATTCGCCGCGCCATCGCGGCAGTGGCGGCATGGCTGCTGCTCACGCAATGCGCAGGCGCGGCGGAGCTGATCCCGGGCGGTGACGCCATCGGCATCGAGGCGCAGACGAACGGGCTGCTGATCTCAGAGGTGACCGAGGTGCAGACCGCCGACGGCACGGTCACGCCCGCAAAGGACGCGGGACTGCGCGCGGGCGACCTGATCACGGGCATCGACGGCAAGCCCGTCGCATCGCAAACGGATTTTCTGGACGCGCTCGCGCAGAGCCACGGAAAGCTGAGCGTGACGTATCTGCGCGGCGGCGGCGAAAAGACCTGCACCGTCACGCCCGCCGAAGCAGAGGACGGTGCGCGCCAGTTGGGACTGTGGCTGCGCGACGGGATCAGCGGCATCGGCACGGTGACCTATTATGACCCGGATACCGGCGCTTACGGCGCGCTGGGGCACGGCGTCTCGGACGAGGCCTCCGGCGTTCTGCTGCCGCTGGCGGGCGGCACGATCCACGAGGCCGAGATCAGCGGCATCACATTGGCGGACAAGGACGAGGCCGGTGCGCTGCAGGGCGTTTTCGACGTGAACACCGCAGCCGGGGACATCGCAGAAAACAGCGTTTTCGGCATCTTCGGCACCTGCAGCGAGGTTCCGTCCGGCAGCGTGATCGAGACCGCGCCGGACGACTCTGTGCACACCGGCGCTGTCACGATCCGCTCGACGGTATCCGGCAGCGACACACGGGATTATGAGGCGTCGCTCAAGCGTGTCCTGCACGAGGACGGCTGCACGCGATATCTCATCGAGGTCACGGACCCGGCGCTGCTGGACGCCACAGGCGGTATCGTCCAGGGCATGTCCGGAAGTCCGATCCTGCAGGACGGAAAGCTCATCGGCGCGGTGACGCACGTTTTGCTCGACGACCCGAAAATGGGTTATGGCGTGAGCATCGACACGATGCTCGCCGCGGCAGGTGAACTGCAGAACGCGGCATGATTTTCCGGGGGGCGGACGAACAAAGCGTCCGCCCTATTTATTTTTTCGATCTTATCTGATATAATATGTATTTAAGAATTATTTATGTTAGGATCCTGCGATATGCGACAATTGATTTTGGGCGTGCTTGCCCATGTGGACGCCGGAAAGACGACGCTTTCCGAGGCGCTCTTATATACCTCCGGCGCGATCCGCACGCTGGGACGCGTCGACCACCGCGACGCGCATCTGGACACCGACACGCTGGAGCGCGAGCGCGGCATCACGATCTTCTCCAAGCAGGCGCGCTTCCCGCTCTCCGACGGCACGGCGGTGACGCTGCTCGACACGCCGGGACACGTGGACTTCTCCGCTGAGATGGAGCGCACGCTGCAGGTGCTGGACGCGGCGGTGCTCGTGATCTCGGGCACGGACGGCGTACAGGCGCACACAGAGACGCTCTGGCGGCTGCTGAAGCGCTACCGCGTGCCGACGCTGATCTTCGTGACGAAAATGGATCTCGCGCTGCAGCCGCGCGAAGCGATCATGGCCCAGCTGCAGAAGCTCGACACCGCGTGCGTGGATTTCTCCGACGCGGAAAGCCGCACAGAGCAGGCAGCCATGCTCGACGAGGGCGCGCTGGAGGCCTATCTCGCGGACGGAACGCTCTCGGACGCGCGCGTGCGTGCTCTGATCGCCTCGCGCACCGTATTCCCGGTCTGGTTCGGCTCGGGGCTGAAGCTCACGGGCGTGGAGGATTTTATTGCTGATCTCACGCGCTTTGCGCCGCAGCCGGAATACAGCGAGGCGTTCGGCGCGCAGGTGTTTCAGATTTTACATGACGCGCAGGGCGCACGTCTGACGTGCCTGAAGGTGACGGGCGGCGCGCTGCGCGTGCGGGACGCGATCTCGTATCTGCCGAAGGGCGCGGACGAGCCCGTGACGGAAAAGGCGACCCAGCTGCGGCTGTACTCCGGCGCGCGGTTTGAACAGACCGAGCTGATCCCCGCGGGCGGCGTCGCCGCCGTGCAGGGACTGACACAGACCTACCCCGGGCAGAGCATCGGAGACGCGGCGGAGGCGATGCAGCCGGTGCTGGAGCCGGTGATGTTCTATCGCATCGTGCCGCCTGCCGACATGGACGCGCAGCGGCTGTTCCGAAAGCTGCGCGAGCTGGAGGAGGAGGATCCTCTGCTGCATCTGGTCTGGGATGAGGACGCGGGAGAGATCCGCGTCCAGCTCATGGGCGCGGTGCAGATCGAGGTCCTGCAGCGGCGCATCCTCGACCGGTACGACGCCGACGTGCGCATCGACTCCGGGCGCATCGTGTATCAGGAGACCGTCGCAGCGCCCGTGGAGGGCGTGGGCCACTTCGAGCCGCTGCGCCACTACGCCGAGGTGCATCTTGCCATCGAGCCCGCGCCGCGCGGCACGGGCGTGACGCTCACGACCGCCTGCAGCGAGGACATGCTCGATCGCAACTGGCAGCGGCTGATCCTGACGCACCTCGCCGAAAAAACGCACCGGGGCGTGCTCACCGGCGCGCCGCTGACCGACGTGAAGATCACGCTGCTCGCCGGACGCGCGCACGCAAAGCACACCGAGGGCGGCGACTTTCGCGAGGCGACCTACCGCGCCGTGCGGCAGGGACTCATGCGCGCGGAGAGCCTGCTCTTAGAGCCGCAGTACGCGTTCCGGCTCACCGTGCCGACGGAGACCGTCGGACGCGCGATCAGCGACATCCGGCAGATGGGCGGCACGTTTTCCGGCCCGGAGCCGGAGGGCGACGAGAGCGTGCTGACCGGGCGCGTGCGCGTCGCCGCGATGCAAAATTACGCCGCCGAACTCGCCGCCTATACGCGCGGGCGCGGACGGCTCGTGCTCTCCGTGGACGGCTATGACGTCTGCCGGGACGCCAACCGCGTGATCGCCGAGATCGGCTACGACCCGGAGCGCGACACGCGCAATCCCTCGGGCTCGGTCTTCTGCTCGCACGGCGCGGGCACCGTGATCCCGTGGGATCAGGTACGCGACTACATGCACCTCGACACCGGCTACCTGCGCGAAAAGGCTCCCCCGCCGCAGCCGCGCATCTTCCGGCGGAACTTCGACCTCGACGACCGCGAGCTGGAGGAGATCCTGCAGCGGGAGTTCGGCCCCATCCGCCGCAGACAGTATTCCGCCCCGGTCGTGAACAGCGCGGAGGACCCGGCGGAGCTGTTTCACGCGAAGAAGCAGCGCTTGATCGTCGACGGCTACAACGTGATTTTTGCGTGGGACGAGCTGAAATCGCTCGCGCGCATGGATCTTTCTCAGGCGCGCGAACGTCTGATGGATATGCTCAGCAATTTCGCCGGATTCACCAAGGCGGAGCTCGTCGTCGTGTTCGACGGCTACCGCGTGAAGGGCAGCGCGGGCGAGCGCTTTGACTGGCATAACATCCACGTCGCCTATACGAAGGAAAACGAGACCGCGGACGCCT
Organism: Oscillospiraceae bacterium; assembly: GCA_017459865.1. The sequence goes on along the minus strand of JAFUCD010000024.1, from coordinate 50,884 downwards.
ACATCGAATGGCTCGCAAACGAGATCGGCAAAAACGAATCCGTGCGCGTCGTCACGTCAGACAGTCTGATCCGCCTCTCAGCGCTGCGCTCGGGCGTGCTGCGCACCTCCGCGATGGAATTCCACGCCGAGGTCGCAGGCGTGAACGCGCGCATCGAACAGGCGATCCGGGATCTGAACCGAGGTTAACATAATATGGACGATTCCCTATTGCGCCGCGCGGAGGATCTGCTCGACCGCTGCGAGCGCACGAACACCGTGACTTCCACGAGCTTTCTCACACCCGCGGAGGTGCTGCAGCTCTCCCGTTGGGCAAAGCACCGCGGCTGCGCACTCGTGCTGACGGGCGGCGTGGAGCACACCGAGCGCAAGGTCGGCTTCTTTTTGCCGGACTGGCTCGCGCCGGAGGACTTCGCCCCCGCAGAGGAGCTCCGCGCCGTGCGCATCACGCATCGGTTCGGCACGCTCTCGCACCGGGACTATCTCGGCGCGCTGCTCGCCCTCGGCGTCAAGCGTGAGTGGCTGGGCGACATCCTTGTGGAGGACGGCGGCGCGACGGTGCTGTGCTTAAAGAGCATCGAAGCGCACCTGCTCACGCTCGAGCAGGTCGGACGCTGGGGCGTGAAGACCGCGCCGGTCGCGCTCGCGAACGTGACGCCGCCGGAGCGCAGGGTTCGCCCCGTGACCTTCACGGTACAGAGCGCGCGGCTCGATGCCGTGACGGCGGGGCTCTTCGGGCTTTCCCGCACCGCGGCCGCCGAGCGCATCCGCATCGGTGATGTGCATTTGAATTACGAGCTCTGTCAGCGCCCCGACGCCGCCGTACAGCCGGGCGACATCCTCTCGCTGCGCGGCAGCGGCAAGGCGCAGCTCACCGAGATCGGCGGGCAGTCGCGCAAGGGCAGAGTGTTTTTGACTGGTGAGATCTGGCTCTGAGCCGGATCAAGGAGGCAACGAAATGCGAAGAACGATACTGAGACTCGTAGGAAAGCTCTATCGCCGTGACCGGCGCGCGCTCGCGGTGACCGGCGGCGATCCGCTGTGCCGCGTGCTGGACACGATGCTGGACCTCGAGCAGGCGGAGGTCGCCGCCGCGGTGCGCCCGTGCGCCGACACGACGGCGGAGGAGATCGCGGACGCGAGCGGCAAAAACCCCGCCCGCGCGACGGAGCTGCTGCACGAGCTGATGGCGCTCGGCGTCGTGCTGGGCTATGAGACGGAGGCCGGCATGCGCTATCGTCTGCCTCCGCTCTCCCCCGGTCTGCCGGAGCTGATGCTCCTGAGCGATGCCGCGATGACGGCGGACGACGAGAACGCCTACTGGCTGCGAAAATCCATCGAGCGGAGGCAGTCTGAGGCGCTCGTGCGCGGGGACTCCGTCGCGCAGGTCTATCCCGTGCAGAGCGAGACGCCCGAGGTCTTGATCCGCAACGCAAAGCACGTCGCCGTCGCCCCATGCGCCTGCGCCAGACTGCGGCGCTTTGAGCTGGGCGAGGGCTGCGACCATTCCGAGGAGGACCGCTGCGTGCTGCTGGGCATCGTCGCCGACTCCGCCGTCCGCGCGGGGCTTGCGCGTCCCGTCACGGCGGACGAGGCGCTGGCGCTGCTGCGCGACGGCGCGGCGCACGGGCTCACGCAGCTCGGCACGCGGCTGGACGGCTCGCACGCCGTGAGCCGGATCTGCACGGCCTGCTCCTGCGCCTGCACGGTGCTGAAGGCCATCAACGAGACCGAGGACGCCGCGCACACGATCCGCGCGGTCTATCGCGCCGAGATCGACGCCGACGCCTGCTCCGCCTGCGGCGCATGCGTGGAGCGCTGCGCGACGAACGCGCTCGCGCTGGGGCTGCGCGCGGGAGCGGGCAGCGGCACGGCGCCCTGTCTTGCGGAATGTCCGGCGCACATCCCCGTGCAGAGCATCCTGCGCGACGTTTCGCACGGACAGACGACGCGCGCGGCAGCAAGACTTCTGAAAACCAATCCCCTTCCCGGTGTGACCGGTGCGGTCTGCGACCGACCCTGCGAGTGGTTCTGCGCGCGGCGCTTTGCCGGCGGCGCGGTCGACATCGCGGGCGTGGAGTCCGCGCTTGCAGCGGAGGCGGTCTTCCCCGCGCCGAAGCAGCTGCGAGCGGAGCGCATCGCCGTCATCGGCAGCGGGCCCGCAGGGCTGAGCTGCGCTGCTGCGCTTGCCGCGCATGGCTATCAGGTGACGATCTTCGAAAAGGAGTCCAGACCCGGCGGCGCGCTGTCCTATGGCATCGGCGCGGACCGGCTGCCGGAGACGCTCATGCAGCGCGAGGTCGCCCGCCTTTTGAACATCGGCGTCGAGCTGCGCACGAACACGACCTTCGGCAAGGACTTCACGCTCGCCTCCCTCCGGGCGGAGGGCTATCAGGCGATCTGTCTCGCTGCCGGCACGCAGGGCACAGCGCCGCTGAAGCTCGACGGCGCCGAGCTTGCGGGCGTAAAGCCCGCGCGGGACTGGCTGCGCGATGTGCGTGCGGGCAGCGTCAAGCGTGTGTCCGGTGACGTCGTCGTGCTGGGCGCGGGACGCATCGCGCTGCAGGCGGCGCACACGGCAAAGCAGCTGGGCGCAGAGCGTGTATTCCTCGCCGCGCGGCGCACGAAGCTCCACCCGGACATGCTCGCAGCCGCCGAGGCGGCATGCATCGAGCTGCGCATCCCCGCCGCGCCGACGGCGATCACGGGGACAAAACGGGTCTCCGGCGTGGTCATCGAGCCGCTTTCGCTCGTCGTGAGCGACGGCAAGTCCAGGCTGCAGCGCACAGGGGAAGCCGAAACACTTCCCGCCGCGCTCGTCCTGAACGCACAGCAGGCACGCGCGGACTGGAGCGCGGGCGCGCCCGAGGGCGTGGAGCAAAACCGCAACGGCACCCTGATCGTGGATGGCTTCACCGGTCAGACCGCCGTGCCGGATGTTTTCGCGGTGGGCGACGTTGTGACCGGTACGCGCTCTGTGATCGAGGCGATCGACGCCGGACTCGCCTGCGCGGAGAGCATCCGCCGCTACGTGACCGGCGGGCAGGATCTGCAGCAGGGACGCGGCGGCGTCCCGGTCCCCGCGGCGAACGAGACCGCGCAGCAGATCATCGCCGCCTCCCTCACGCCGGAGGACCGGCAGCCCTGCACAACGCCGGAGGGCGTCTGTGCCGAGGCGGCGCGCTGCCCCAGCTGCGGCACCGTGACCTTCGACAACGTAAAGTGCATCGGCTGCGGCAGCTGCGAGACCGTCTGCCGCTACGACGCGATCCGGATGCGCGTGATGGCATGAGCCGTGAGCCGCGCAATTTAAGCTTGACAAACCCATCACGGGATGGTATCTTATTACAGCACAAGATACCATGCGGGTGTAGTTCAATGGTAGAACACCAGCCTTCCAAGCTGGATACGTGGGTTCGATTCCCATCACCCGCTCCAGAAAAAAGCACGCGAAAGCGTGCTTTTTTCAATATTAGCGAAACGCGCATTTCATGATTGACGCGGATGCGGCAGATGGCGTATAATAATGACATCCTGAACATAAGGGGCGATACTCATGAAAAAAATCTTTCTTGCGATCCCTGTCTGCGCCGCGGCTGCGGGCGCTGCGTTTTTCGTTCTGAAGGGCAAATCCGGCGGCGATGCGTCAAAGGCGGCGGCGCCTGCCAAGAGCGGCGCGAAGGCGGCTCCGGCGAAGAAGGCCGCCAAGCCCGCCAACGAGAAGACCTGCGGCTACAACTTCGCCTGCGGCTACAACGATCCCGCCAAGGTCGAGGCGACGTTCCGCTACGACGCGGACAAGTTCTCCGTCGACGTGGTGGAGGACGGCTTCCTCGTCACGACGAGCGTGCCGAGCGTCGTGCTGCTCACCGGTGACGACTTCCAGTTCCAGATGGAGTACGGCGACTACTACGGCGGCGAGGACTTCGCAGCCTTCTCCAAGGGCGCGTCCGAGCGCTACAAGGGCTTCGGCACCGTCCAGTACGGCGGCGTGAGCGGCATCAAGTACCGCGAGGGCGAGAGCATCTGCCTGGCCTTCCCCGCCGGTGACGCCGAGGGCTATGTGCTGTTCCAGCTCTTCAACGGCAAGGGCAACGACGACCCCGTCGAGAAGCTGCCCGAGCGCGACGACGTGAGCCAGATCATGGGCTCGCTGACCTGCAAGGTCACACGATAACTTTTCTGAAACGCCAGAGGAGCGAACCGCGCGGTTCGCTCCTCTGGTGTTTATCATTATTACTGATACTGCTCCATCACGCTGTTCCAGAACGCGCGGGCCTCACGCGTGAGGGGCGCGTTTTTTGCGCGCATCAGCGCAAAGGACCATTCCAACGGTTCCTCGTCCAGCTGAAAATACGCCAGGCGCGAGAGCATGGGCTGCAGGTTCGTGTCCAGAAACGTATAATGCGGGATGAAGGCATAGCCCGACCGCGGGCTGTCCGCGAGCGCGGTGACGATGCCGGTGAGGTTTGACAACACCACGCGCCGCTGCGGCTCAACGCCGTGCCGCTCCAGATACTGCGTCTCGACCGTATAGAGCACATACTCCGGCGACATCTGGTAAAACAGCTCGTCTTTGAGCACCGAAGGCGACAGGATCGCCGGCTCTGTCGGTGCGCTCCGCACCCCGGCGGCGATCGGATTTTCGGCATTGCAGACGATCACGATGCGCTCGCGCTCCAGATCATGGACGATGCACGGCTCGGGCCCGCCGGAATAGGTATAGCCGAAGCCGAGCTGCAGTTCGCCCTTGTGCACGCGCTCACGCACCGACAGCGCCGTCCCCTCCCAGATCGAAAGCGAAATGTCCGGATGCGCGCTGAGAAAGCCCGGCAGCACGCGCTTTGCAATGGCGGGGCTGCGCTGCAGCGGCACACCCACCGTGAGCGTCCGCTCCGCGTCCGGGCGGAAGGGGCGCAGCTGTTCGATGAGCTTCTGCTCACGCGCACGCTGCTCCTGCAGAAAGTCGCGGTAGATCTCCCCCGCCTCCGTCAGACGCAGCGGCGTGAAATGCCGGTCCACCAGACGCACGCCCAGCTCGCTCTCCAGCTTGTTGAGATACTGCGTCAGCGACGGCTGCGAAACCATCAGCCGCTGCGCCGCACGCGTGATGTTGCCGGTCTCGGCGATCGTGAGAAAATAATATCTGCGTCCGGTATTCACGCTGCACCTCCTTCATGCTGTCTGTTACGTTTTATTATAACCAAAAAGTTATTTCACGTCAATCGCACTTTGTTGTTTTTCTGACAGAGGCAGACAAAGATTTCGTTCATTTTCAAGCCTTTCCATACATATTTTCAAAAATCATAACTTTATTGTTATGATTCGTGACAGAAATAGTATTTTACAGGATGCACGATCCATGCTAGAGTAAGACCAGAAGCAAAGAACTGAATGTACCATTCACCTCTTGTTTTTCCTTTCTCTCTCTTTTTTCTCTCATAATAATGGCGCTGCCGCCCGGCAGCGCCATTATTATTTTGCATGTCTTTGGCATCATTTGCAGTAGCCCGTGTCCCAGTCCATCACACGCTTGAGCGCCTCCCCGCTGAGCCAGCGGCGGAGGTTTTCCGCACAGAGGGCGAAGATCCGTCTTCTGGTTTCGTCAAGGTGCCAGCCGCCGGTGATGTGCGGCGTGATGATGAGGTTTTCCACCCCGAACAGCGCGTCACCGTCCGGCAGCGGTTCGGTCTCCAGCACGTCGACCCAGACGCCGCCAAAGCGCGAAACGGTCTCCGCATCGAGCAGCGCGGCGCGCGGGATGACCGTGCCGCGCCCGACGTTCATCAGAAACGCGCCGGGCTTGCAGCGCGCAAGCATCGCCTGATCGAACAGATGATACGTCTCCGACGTTCCGGGCAGGCACAGCGCGACAACGTCCGCCAGCGGCAGCTCCTCGGAAAGCGCGTCCAGCGTGCGCATGGCGTCATACTCCGGCGGGCAGTCTCCCGAGCGGCGGCGGACGCCGACGATCGTGCAGCCGAAGGGCCGCATGCGGCGCGCAAACTCTGTGCCGAGGTTCCCGGTGCCGACGATCAGGACACGCTTGCCCATGGGCGAGACGACCTCGCCCGCGTCGCGCCAGACGCCGGCCTTCTGCTGGTCAAGATAGGTCGGGATCTTCTTCATCATCGTGAGCAGCATGCAGACCATGTACTCCGCGATGCCGACGCCGTAAGCGCCGGTGGCGGTCGTGAGCGTGAAGGCGTTTTTCAGCGGGGCGTGCCCGGCATAGACGTCCGCGCCGGAGCTCATGAGCTGCACCCACGCAAGGCGCGGCGCGTCCTCCAGCAGCGCGGGCTTGATATTGCCGAGCAGCGCGTCACAGTCGAGCACCTGCTCGCGCGTGACGTCCTGCGTCTCGGCAAAGACGAGCTCGGCTGCTTTTCCGGCGGCTTCACGGAGCATGTCGCGCACTTCAGCAGTTGTTTTCTCCGCAACAAGGATCGTTTTCATTCCGCATTCTCCCCTTCATGCACGCGCAGCTCGAGCACATCGGGTCTGGAATAGTGCCCGCAGGGATCGAATTCCATCCGCGCGGCGCTCGCCTGTGTCATATCGAGATCCGCGACGATGATCGCCTCCTCGTCCCAGACGGGCTCCGTGAGATAGTGTCCGAAGGGATCGACGATACAGCTGCCGCCGCGGCAGATATTCTCCGGAAGCCGCGCGACGTCGCGGTCATAGGTCTTAAGATCCTTCGGATAGCTCGCCTTCGTGATGAGCATGTCCGAATTGATGAAGAAGCATTTCCCCTCGATGGCGATGTGCTGGATCGTGCTGTGCCACTCAGGGTTGTCGTTCGTGTTGGGCGAGATATAGAGCGTGACGCCCTTTTGATACAGCGCGACGCGCGCCAGCGGCATATAGCTCTCCCAGCAGATCAGGCTCCCCATCGGTCCCCAGGGCGTATCGACCACGGGGAAATAGTGCGACTGCGCATCGCCCCAGATCAGCCGCTCGCTGCCGGTGGGCTTGAGCTTGCGGTGGTGCGACACGAGCGCCCCCTCCGGCGAGAAGATCAGGTTCGTGTTATAGAGCGTGCCGGACTCCGCCACGCGCTCGGAGACGCCGATGCTGAGATAGGCGCCCGCCTCCCGGGCGGCCGCCGCGAGCGCCTCGGTCTCCGGCCCGGGGACGAGGATCGACGCATCACAGTACCGCAGCCAGTCGGCGCGCCCTGGCGCCTCGCGGGTGCCGGTGCCGAAGCCGAAGTTCATGCCGAACGGATAGCCCGGGATGAACAGCTCCGGGAAGACGATCACATCCGGCTTTTGCTCCGCGGCGCGTCGGGTCAGCCGAAGCGTCTGCTCCAGCCCCGCAGCCTTGTCGAACATAACCGGCTCCGCCTGCACGACGGCAACGCGGCAGGTCGGGTTCAGATCACGCATAGGAAAACCTCCTTGGTATCTCAAACGTCAGCGCCAGCACTCGGTGTCGGTCAAGCCGATGTCCTGCGCATGGAAGGTGGGATTCTTTCCCGCTGCGCGTTGGCGGCGATAGTCGCGCATCGCGTCGAAGGCGGGCTTGCCGAGGATCAGGATGACGGGCACGTTGATGATGACCATCAGCGCCTGCGTGAGATCCGCGCTGTCCCAGGCGAGACCCGCGGAGATGATCGCGCCGACGAACACGAGCGCCGCGCAGAACAGACGCCAGCACGTCATGAAGCCCTTGCCCGGGTTTCTTTTCAGGATGAAGCGCAGGCACCCCTCGGTGTAATAGTAGTTGCCGATCAGCGTCGTGAAAGCAAACAGGCACACGGCGACCGCCATGAAGATCGGACCGAAGTCGCCCAGCGCCGCTTTCATGGAAGAGGAACATAGGGCGCGCCCTTAAGCTCCGGGTCGATGGCCGCGCCGGAGAACAGACACATGAACGCCGTGGCGGAGCAGATCAGCAGCGTATCGATGAAGACGGACAGCATCTGCACCAGTCCCTGCTTCGCCGGGTGGGAGACGTCCGCGGCAGCGGCGGCGTTGGGCGCCGAGCCCATGCCCGCCTCGTTGGAGTACAGACCGCGCTTGATGCCCCACATGATGGCCGAGCCGGCGAAGCCGCCGAAGATGGCCTTGAAGTCGAACGCGGACTTGAAGATCATTTTCAGCACACTGCCGATACTGCCGATGTTCATGAGGATCACAACGATGGACACCAGCACATACAGCACGCCCATCACGGGCACGAGCACCTCCGTGACCTTGGTCAGGCGCTTCGCGCCGCCGAGCACGGACGCTGCGAACAGCACCGCGAGGATCGCGCCGATGATGATCGGCGTGACCTTGGGATCATAAAACGAAAAGGCCGAGAATGTGTCCTGCGTATTGTAGCTCGCGAGCATATTATAGCCCACGGCGTAGGTCAAAATCAGGACGATGGCGAAGATCACGCCGAGCCAGCGCTGCTTGAGCGCGGTCTGGATATAGTACGAGGGTCCGCCGTAGTAGCTGCCGTCGGGGTCCTTTTTCTTATAGATCTGGGCAAGCGTGGACTCGACAAACGCGGATGCGCCGCCGAGGATCGCCGTGATCCACATCCAGAAGATCGCGCCGGGACCGCCGACGCAGATCGCGGTGGACACGCCCATGATATTGCCCGTGCCGACGCGGGAGGCCGTGGAGACCATCAGCGCGCCGAACGAGGACGTCGCGCCCAGATTCACGGGCTTTTCCTTCACGACGCGGATGGACTCACCGAACAGGCTGAACTGCGGCAGCCCGAGCCGGACGGTGAAATACAGCCCCGCAAGCACCAGGATCAGGGGCACGATATACGGCTGATACAGAAAGCCGCTGATGGCATTTACGACGCCATCGATTGCATCAATCATGATTTCTTACTCCTCTGTCTGAAATTGTATGAAGCTAATTGTCCAGGATCGACAGCGTCGCTCCGGTCGCCGCGAGGATCAGCAACGTGACCAGGATGATCACGCCCACGACAACGAGCCAGCACCAGAACGAGCGCGCATAGTTGCGGCGGTTGATGTTGGAGTTGTCAAATGAAAATACGATCAGCAGAATAAAGCCGATGAGCGGGATGGCAAACAGCAGCGAATAGCCAAAATACGCCCAGGCGCCCAGCGGACGATATTCGGCGGGCACATTGTTCGTGACGACCGGCGCCACCACAACGCGCGAGGGAGCGCCCGCGTCATATACGGCCGGTGCGCTGCCGGCGCGTACACGCGGCATGCTTTTGCCACAGGCGCCGCAGAAGTCGGAGCCCTCCTTCACGCTCGCGCCGCAATATTGACAGATCATGCTCTCTTCCTCCTTTTTCTATTTAAATGACTCTATAAATGTATCATATTATCTCGGAATCTGTCAATGTTTGACCCTCCTGACAGTCGTTTTACTTGCAATCCGCTTCAAATTGGAGTAACATGAGCCAAAACAAACCCCACGTCCGCTTTTATGCGGACCGAAAAGGAGCATATCATGGCATTTGAAGGCTTCACACCGGAGGCGTCGGAATTCCTGTGGGATCTGCGCTTCAACAACGAAAGACCGTGGTTCAACGCCCACAAGCAGCAGTTTCTGAACGTGCTGGACACCCCGTTCAAGGCGCTGGCGCGCGAGACGCTCGAGCGCATGGCGGACGCCTATCCAAAGCGCGAATGGTATCTGCATGTTTCGCGCATCTATCGTGACGCGCGCAGGCTATACGGCAGAGGCCCCTATAAGGACCACCTGTGGTTCACGCTGCGCTGCGCCGAGAGCAAGGACCCCGAGATCCCGGCGCTGTATTTTGAGTTCGCGCCCGACGGCTACTCCTACGGCTTCGGCTACTGGGGCGCGCCTCCGGCGCTGATGGAACGCTTTCGCCGCACGGTACAGGCGGATCCGACAAAGCTGGAGCGTCTGGCGCGAAAGGTCGAGCGCCAGAAGACCTTCACGCTCGACGGCAGGGACTACGCCCGCAAAAAGATCGAGCTCAGTCCGCTGCTCGATCCGTGGCTGAACAAGCGCAGCGTCATGCTCGACTGCTCGCACGGGCACGACGCGCTCGAGCACACGCACGCGCTCGCGGACGAGATCTTTGAGGGCTTCAAATTCCTCGTGCCGTATTACGAATACTTCGACGCGCTGCGGCACATCGCAGACTGAAAAGCAAGAAATGAGCACAGCAAAGCGCCGTTCCCCTTTCTCGATTGGGAACGGCGCTTGAATTATTATGATCGCGCGGCTATCGCAGCGTCGGGATCAGGATGCGGGCGATGTTGAAATAGATCATCAGCGAGACGGCGTCGGTGATCGTGCTGATAAGGGGGCTCGCCATGACGGCGGGGTCGACGCCGATCTTTTCGGCGATGATCGGCAGCGTGCTGCCGACGACCTTCGCAAACATGACGACGAACACGATCGTGAGGCTGACGATGGCGGCGACGGTGAACGTGACGTCGGAGTTGTTCAGAAGCGTTCTGTCCACAAGGTACATCTTGCCGAAGTTGATGACGGCGAGCGTCACGCCGCACAGGAACGCGACGCGCAGCTCCTTCCACACGACCTTCAGCACGTCCGACGGCTCCACGTCGCCCAGCGACAAGCTGCGGATGACGGCGGTGGACGCCTGCGAGCCCGAGTTGCCGCCCGTGCCCATGAGCATCGGGATGAAGGCAGCGAGCACGACCTGCGCCGCGAGCGCGTCTTCAAAGTGCGTCATGATCATGCCGGTGAACGTCGCCGAGAGCATGAGGAACATAAGCCACGGGATGCGGTTTTTCCAGATCTCAAAAGCGGAGGTACGCGAGTAAGGACGATCGGACGGCGTGATACCGGCCATCTTTTCGATGTCCTCGGTGGCCTCCTGTTCCATGACGTCGATGACGTCGTCGACCGTGACGATGCCGACGAGACAGCCTTCCTTGTCCACGACCGGAATGGCGAGCAGGTCGTAGTCCGAGAACTGCTCCGAGACGTCCTCCTGGTCGTCCGTGGTCTTGGCGCAGATGACGTTCACGTCCATGATGTCCTCAAGGATCTCGTCATCGTCAGACAGCAGCAGATCCTTGACCGTGACGACGCCCTCCAGACGGCGCTTGGCGGACGTGACATAGCAGACGTAAATGGTCTCCTTGTCCTCGCCGATGCGGCGGATGCGGGCGATCGCCTCGCGGACGGACATATACTTTTTCAGGTCGATGTACTCCGCCGTCATGATGCTGCCGGCGGAATTTTCGGGATATTTGAGATATTTGTTGATGAGCGCGCGCGTGTTCGCCGTGGCGTTGCGCATGACGCGCTTGACCACGTTCGCGGGCAGCTCCTCCATCATGTCGACCGCGTCGTCGACGGCCAGATCCTCGATGATGTCGCCGAGCTCGGCGTCGGTGATGGAGTTGATGATGGTCTCCTGCTCCTCGACCTCCAGATTCGCGAACACGTCGGCCGCGATCTCCTTTGAGAGCAGGCGGAAGACCATGCCCATGCGGGTCTGGTCGGTCTCCCAGAGCTCGCCGAGAAATTCCGAGATATCGAACTCGTTCATCTCCGCGAGCGTGAGGCTGAGCTCCTTGATCATGTGGTCCTCCAGCATGATAAACAGCTCGTCATGCACCGCTTCGTAATCGACGTTTTCCAAAGCGACGGCCTCCTTTCCTCGGTTAATGATCGGGCGGGATCAACCCTCGCTGTTCAGGTAATCGACCTGCACATCCGTGAGCGTATCGATGCTGACGCCCATGGAGGCGAGCTTGCGCAGGGCGACGTCCATGTCGATCTCCTTCGGCACGGGAACGACGCCGGGCTGCAGCGTACCGCGCGTCTTCGCGAGGTAAAACGCGCTCATGGCCTGCACGGCAAAGCTCATGTCCATGATCTCCGCCGGATGTCCGTCCGCCGCGGCGAGGTTCACAAGGCGTCCCTGCGCGATGACATAGATCGTGCGGCCGTTGGAGAGCTGATACGCGTCGATGTTGTGGCGGGCTTCCCATTTCGCGACACACTCGGCGTCGAGCGCCGCCATGTCGATCTCGACGTTGAAGTGTCCGGCGTTGGAGACGATGGCGCCCTCCTTCATCAGGAGCAGGTGCTCCATCGTGATGATATCGCGGCACCCCGTGACAGAGCAGAAGATATCGCCGATCTTCGCAGCCTCGCGCATGGGCATGACCTCGTAGCCGTCCATGACCGCCTCGAGCGCGCGGATCGGATCGACCTCGGTGACGATGACCTTGGCACCCAAGCCCTTGGCGCGCAGGCTCACGCCCTTGCCGCACCAGCCGTAGCCGTTGACGACGACGTACTTGCCCGCGACGACGAGGTTCGTCGTGCGCATGATGCCGTCCCAGACGGACTGACCGGTGCCGTAACGGTTATCAAAGAGGTGCTTGCAGTCGGCGTCGTTGACCATGACCATCGGGAAGCGCAGCGTCCCGGCGTTCGCCATGGCGCGCAGACGGTGGATGCCGGTGGTGGTCTCCTCACAGCCGCCGATGACGTTTTCGATGAGCTCGGGATATTCCGAATGGATGAGATGCACGAGGTCGCCGCCGTCGTCGATGATGATGTTCGGGCCGACAGAGATCACCGCGCGCAGGTGCTCGGCATACTCGTCCATCGTGCAGCCGTAGACCGCGTGGACGTCCATGCCGCCTGCCGCGAGCGCCGCCGCGACGTCGTCCTGCGTGGAGAGCGGGTTCGAGCCCGTGACATGCATCTCCGCGCCGCCCATCTCCAGCACACGGCAGAGATACGCGGTCTTGGCCTCCAGGTGCACGGAGAGCGTGATTTTCAGTCCGGCAAAGGGCTTCGATTGCTCGAAATCCTTCCCGATGTCGCGCAGGACGGGCATGTGCGCCTCCACCCAGCGGATCTTGCGTTCGCCCGACGGGGCGAGAGAGAGGTCTTTGATCGTGCTCATGGCAACTCCTCCGAATCAGTCTTATTCAACTTAAATAATATAACATTTTTCGCGCAGGATTACAACCGCAAAATCACAAGTTGCATCCGCCCTTAAAACATGTTAAGATATATCGATCATTTTATATCAAGGAGTCGATTATGGCTATTATCGTTGACCAGACACTCTATCACGGACGCCCTGCAGACATAAGCGGGCGGCCGGAAAAGGAGCTTCGCTGCTATGACCTGCTGGACCGGCTCGGGATCGAATACGACCGCGCCGACCACGAGCACGCGGACACGATCCCCGACTGTGAGCTGGTGGAGCAGGTGCTGGGCGCGGAGATCTGCAAGAATCTCTTTCTCACGAACCGGCAGGAGACGGTGTATTATCTCCTGCTCATGCCGGGCACAAAGCCCTTCAAGACCAAGGATCTCTCCAAGCAGATCGGCTCGTCGCGTCTGAGCTTTGCAAACGCCGACCACATGCTGCGCCTGCTCGATATCACGCCCGGCTCCGTGAGCGTACTGGGTCTGATGAACGACTCGGAGAACCAGGTGCATCTGCTCATCGACCGCGAGCTGCTGCGCGACGAATGGCTCTGCTGCCACCCGTGCATCAACTCCTCGACCGTGAAGATGTCCATGGCGGACGCGATAAACGCGCTCATCCCCGCGCTCGGTAATGACCTGCAGTTCGTCGATCTGCCGCGATATGCCGATTGATTTGGTATATCAACGAATATTTTGCCCTTTAAATGGGTGTATTTTTTGCATTTCGGGGATTGACTTGTGTCGGAAAATGGATTAGAATTGGAACACTTGATTTGATCGATAAAGGACGCTTTGTTTATGACCATGCAGCGCAGCTATGATTTTGACTTTGCCGCAGAGAAGTTTGCGGCCTTTTTTGCTGCCTACTTTTATGGTTATTATTACCGCACCCGGCAAAGCGCCGCTTGTCTCTGATCCTTCCCCGCAACCGCAACGGACAGACAACCAGCAGCTTTGCCGAACTCCGGCAAAGCTGTTTTTTATGAACCAAGGAGGAGCGAGCCATGCTTCCTGAATCCATTCTGGCATACGGACGAGAGGACAACGCGATCCGCGAGACCGCAGCGTACGCCGCGCGGCGCGCAGGCGAGATCGGCGCGGAGAACGTGTTCAATTTCAGCATCGGGAACCCGAACGTACCGACGCCCCCGATCGTGACGGAGTCGCTCACACGGCTGCTGCAGACCCTGCCGCCCGAGACGCTGCACGCCTACACCCCGGCGCCGGGGCTGCCGCAGGTGCGCAAGGCGGTCGCGGACGACCTGAACGCACGCTACGGCACGGCGTATGCATCTGACGACCTGTATCTGACAGCCGGTGCTTCCGCGGCGCTCGCGATCGCCTGCCGCGCGATGCTCCTGCCCGGCGACGAGGTCATCATCTTCGCGCCGTATTTCCCGGAATACACCGTGTTCGCCGGGGTCTGCGGCGCAAAGCCCGTGATCTTAAAATGCCGGGAGGCGGATTTCCAGATCGACACGGACGCCTTTGCCGCCGCGGTCACGGAGCGCACAAAGCTCGTCATCGTCAACTCCCCCTCCAACCCCTCGGGCTCGATCTTCTCGTCTGAGACGATCGACGCGATGGCGGACATTCTCAGAAGCAAGGAAGCGGAATTCGATCACGCGATCTACATCCTCGCCGACGAGCCGTACCGGGAGCTGGTGTACGACGCGGACACGGTCGTTCCCTTCATCCCGAACCACTACGACGACACGATCTACTGCTATTCCTACAGCAAGACGCTCTCCCTCCCCGGCGAGCGCATGGGCTGGCTTCTCGTGCCGCCGAAGGCGGCGGACAGCCGCGACGTGTACGCCGCGATCTGCGGCGCCTCGCGCGTGATCGGGAATGTGAACAATCCGGCGCTGTTCCAGTATCTGCTGCTGGACTGCGTGGGCGTGACGGCGGATCTGCAGGTTTATAAAGAAAACCGCGATCTGCTCTGCGACGCGCTCACGGAATACGGCTACACAATGGCAAAGCCGGACGGCGCGTTTTATCTCTTCGTCAAGGCGCTCGAGCCTGACGACATGGCATTCTGCAAAGCGGCGAGAGAATTTGAGCTGATGCTCGTGCCCGGCGCGGCGTTCGGATATCCGGGCTATGTGCGCGTGAGCTATTGCGTTTCGACCGACACGATCCGCCGCTCACTACCCGCCTTCCGGGCGCTGGCGGAACGATACGCTGCGGAAAAGAGGGACCGAGCATGAACAAACTGGAAACAGCGCGGCAGGACATCAACCGCATCGACGCCGAGATGGCGCGGCTCTTTGAGCAGCGGATGCAGGCGGCAAAGCTCGTCGCCGAGCACAAGATGGAGCGCGGTCTGCCGATCAAGGATGCCGCGCGCGAGGCGGCGCTGATCGACCGCAACAGCGCCTATATCGAGGACGACACGATCCGCGAATATTACGTGCAGTTTCTCAGAAGCACGATCGACGTCTCCTGCGACTATCAGCGGCGTCTGATGGGCGGGCTGAAGGTCGCGTACAGCGGCGTGGAGGGCGCGTTTGCTTTCATCAGCGCGGGGCGCATTTTCCCGAACGCGGAGCGCGTGAGCCACAAGGACTTTCGCAGCGCATACGACGCCGTGCGGCTCGGCAAATGCGACTGCGCGGTGCTGCCGATCGAAAACAGCTACAACGGCGAGGTCGGCGAGGTGATGGATCTGCTGTTTTTCGGACCGCTGCATGTAAACGGTGTTTACGAGCTCAGCATCCGGCAGAACCTGATCGTCGTGCCGGGCACGACCTTTGAGGATATCCGGCAGGTGCTCAGCCACCCGCAAGCGCTCGGGCAGTGCTCGGGCTATCTGCACGACCACGGCTGGCAGGCGGTGGAATACGCCAACACCGCGCTCGCCGCGGAGCACGTGGCAAAGCTCGGCGACAAGTCCGTCGCCGCGATCGCGAGCGAGGAGACGGCGGAGCTCTACGGGCTCGAGATCCTGCAGCCGAACATCAACGCCAGCCGCCAGAACACGACGCGCTTCGCCGTCGTCTCGCGCACGGAGAACCGCTCGCTCGGCAGGAACATGGGCGACCACTTCATGCTCGTGTTCACGAGCCGCAACGAGGCGGGCTCGCTCGCGACGGCGCTGGACATCCTCGGCAACAAATACGGCTACAACATGCGCACGCTCCGCAGCCGCCCGGTGAAGGAGCTGCTTTGGGAATACTACTTCTATCTGGAGGCTGAGGGCGATATCTTCAGCGAAAAGGGACAGAGCATGCTGCGGGAGCTGGAGCCCTTCTGTGACCGCATCAAGGTCATCGGCACGTTCGCCCGCCACGCGATCCTCTGAAGGAGTCCGAAGATGAAACTTACCATGGAGCTGGGCGCGCGCAGCTATGACATCACGGTCGAGCGCGGCGCGCTGAAAAGGGCCGGAGCCCTCTTTGACCTCGACCGGAAATGCCTGATCGTGACGGGCAGCGTCATGCCGCGCGTTTACGCTGAGACCGTTGCGGCGCAGTGCGCCGATCCCGTGATCGTTTCCGTGCCCTCGGGCGAGGCGGCGAAGCGCTTTTCGGTGTTTGAATCCCTTTGCAGCACGATGCTGCGGGAGGGTTTTCACCGGGGTGACTGCGTCGTCGCCGTGGGCGGAGGCACGGTCGGCGATCTCGCGGGCTACGCCGCGGCGAGCTTTATGCGCGGGATCGATTTTTACAACATCCCCACGACCGTCCTCTCGCAGGTGGATTCCTCCATCGGCGGCAAGGTTGCGATCAATCTGGACGGCGTGAAAAACATCGTCGGGGCGTTCTGGCAGCCGAAGGGCGTACTGATCGATTCGGACGTGCTGGATACCCTCCCCGACCGTCAGATCGCGAACGGACTCGCCGAGGCGATCAAGATGGCGGCGACCTCGGACGCGGAACTGTTCCGGTTTTTGGAGGAGCAGCCGATCACAGAGAACATCGAGCACGTGATCGAGGGCTCTCTGAACATCAAAAAATACGTCGTCGAGCACGACGAGACGGAAAAGGGCATGCGCAAGCTCCTGAATTTCGGGCACACGATCGGGCACGGCATCGAGAGCACGGGCGCGCTGCTGCACGGCGAGTGCGTCGCGCTCGGCATGCTCCCCATGAGCAGCGAGGCGGTGCGTGCGCGGCTGATCCAGGTGCTCGAAAAAGCGGGGCTTCCCACCGCGGCGTCCTTTGACCGCGCGGCGGTCTGGAACGCGATGCAGCACGACAAGAAATTTTCCGGCAGCGGCGTCGACATCGTCACCGTTGATGCCATCGGACAGGGAAAGATCGAACGCGTGACGACCGAGCAGCTCAAAGCGCGATTCGACGCTGCCTATCAGGAGGAATGAGCATGGAATACGGACTCATCGGCGAGCATCTGCCGCACAGCTTCTCCAAGGAGATCCACGAGCAGCTGGCAGACTACACCTATGATCTGCATGAGCTGCGGCCGGACGAGCTGGACGGCTTCATGCGAAAAAAAGACTTCAAAGCCATCAACGTCACGATCCCCTACAAGCGCGACGTGATCCCCTATCTCGACGAGATCAGCCCGAGCGCCGCGGAGATCGGCGCCGTGAACACGATCGTGAACCGGGACGGAAAGCTCTCCGGCTTCAACACCGATATGCTCGGCATGGAGGCGCTGATCCGCCGCATCGGGCTCGATCTCACGGGCAAGACCGTGCTGATCCTCGGCACGGGCGGCACCTCGCACACGGCGCAATATGTGGCAAAGCACCTGGGCGCGGGTAAGGTCGTGACCGTGAGCCGCTCCGGGCGCGACAGCAGCGTGACCTACGCCGGCGCGCCGGCGCTGTATCCTGACGCCGCCGTGATCCTGAACACGACGCCCGCGGGCATGTTCCCGAGCGTGGACGCGCAGGCGATCGATCTTTCCCTCTTCCCGGCGCTGGAGGGCGTTGCGGACGTGGTATACAATCCCCTGCGCACGCAGCTTGTGCAGCAGGCGCACACACTTGGGCTTCCCGCCGAGGGCGGGCTTTACATGCTCGTCGGACAGGCTGTCGCGGCGGTGGAGATCTTCCTGAACCGGAAGCTCGACGCAAACGCGCTGGACAAGGTCTTTGCCTCCGTGCTCGCGAGCAAGGAGAGCATCATCCTGACCGGCATGCCCGGCAGCGGCAAGACCACCGTCGGGAAGCTGCTGGCAAAGCAGCTCGGACGCGCGTTTTATGACTCGGATGACGAGATCACATCCCGCACCGGGCATACGCCGAACGAGATCATCCGCGCCGACGGCGAGGCGGCCTTCCGCGACATCGAGCGCGACGTCATTGCGGCGCTCTCACTCGAGCCCGGCTGCGTGATCGCGACCGGAGGCGGCGCGATCCTGCGTGAGGAGAACATCCGCCACCTGCGCGCGAATGGGCGCATCTTCTTCCTTGACCGTCCGATCAGCGACATTCTCCCGACGGACGACCGCCCGCTTTCGTCTGACCGCGCCGCGCTGCAGAAGCGCTATGACGAGCGCTATCCCATCTACACCGCGACAGCCGACGCCGTGATCCCGGTCACGGGCACGCCGGAGGACGTCGCCGAAACGATCAAAGAGGTGCTGGCAGGATGAAGATCTTAATCATCAACGGCCCCAATCTGAATATGCTGGGCATCCGCGAGCCGGAGCACTACGGGCGCGAGACCTATGAGGATCTCATCCGCAAGGTCGACGACTACTGCGCCGAGCGCGGCGTCGACGCTGACTTTTATCAGTCCAACCACGAGGGCGCGCTGGTCGACCGCATCCAGCAGGCGTACTTTGACGGCACGGACGGCATCGTCATCAACCCCGGCGCCTACACGCACACGAGCATCGCGCTGCTCGACGCGGTAAACGCCGTGAAGATCCCGACCGTGGAGGTGCACATCTCCGCCGTGGAGGAGCGCGAGGACTTCCGCCAGGTGAGCTACATCCGCGCCGCCTGCATCGGCACGATCACCGGTCAGGGTACGGACGGATACCTGCGCGCGGTGGATCTGCTCCTTGAGCGCACGATGGAGCTTGAGATCTGCGCGGGCAGGGCTCGCGGTGAAGTCGTTGCTCCGCCTTCCAAGAGCGCTGCGCATCGGATGCTTCTCTGCGCGGGGCTTGCCCAAGGGACGAGCACAATCCGAAACATTTCTCTCTCCGAGGACATCCGTGCAACCATCGATTTGCTTCGTTCGATCGGCGCGGAGGTCCGGAGCGATGGTTTTGGCACCCTGAAGGTCCATGGAACCGACATTCTGCATGCGCAATGCAGCAACGTCATTTCCTGCCGCGAGAGCGGGAGCACGCTGCGTTTCGGAATCCCCCTGCTTCTGCTGAGCGGGAATCCCTTCACGCTCACGGGTCAGGGGCGGCTGATGCAGCGGCCGCAGAGCGTATATGAAGAGCTCTGCCGCACGCAGGGTCTGCGCTTTGAAAAGGCCGACGATCGCATCACGCTCGCGGGACCGCTGCGTCCCGGCGACTTCGAGATCCCCGGCGACATCAGCAGCCAGTTTATCAGCGGTCTGCTGTTTGCCCTCCCCCTGCTGGACGCCGACAGCACGATCCGGCTTCTCCCGCCGGTGGAGAGCCGCAGCTATATCGACATCACGCTCGACGCGCTGCGCGCGTTCGGTGTGCAGGCGGAGTGGACGAACGGCACGACGCTCTTTGTTCCCGGGCGCCAGCGGTATCTGCCGCGTGACGTGGAGGTCGAGGGCGACTGGTCGAACGCCGCGTTTTTCGGCGCGCTCAGAGCGCTGGGCGACGACGTGACTGTGACGGGGCTCCGCCCGGACAGCCTCCAGGGCGACCGGGTATATGAACCGTATTTTGAAGCCCTGAAGGCGGGCTGTGCGGAGCTGGATATCTCCGACTGCCCGGATCTCGGGCCGATCCTGATGGCGACAGCGGCGGGACTGCACGGGTGTGTGCTTACGGGTACCCGGCGACTCGCCATCAAAGAGAGCGACCGCGGCGCTGCCATGGCGCAGGAGCTGGAAAAGCTCGGCGTCGCCTGCGAGATCGGGGAAAACTCCATTCTCGTCTCTATCGGTCTTCGCGCCCCGACCGAGCCGCTCGACGGACACAACGATCACCGGATCGTGATGGCCTGCGCCGTGCTGCTCACGCGTGTGGGCGGCACGATCACGGGCGCGGAAGCTGTGAAAAAAAGCTTCCCGGACTTTTTTGACCGCCTGCGCGGTCTCGGAATCGAGGTAAACGAACATGCAGCTGGTTAGTAATTCGAACATTCTCATCGTCGGGCTCGGCCTCATGGGCGGCAGCTACGCCCGGGCGCTGCACCGCGTGGGCTTCCATGTCAACGCGATCGCGCACAAGCAGGAGGACATCGACTATGCCATCGCCGAGGGCTTCATCGACGCCGGCGCGGCCTATCCCGATCCGGCGCTCATTTCGAGCGCGGAGCTCGTGATCTTCGCGCTGTATCCGCATGTGTTCAAGGAATGGATCGCGGAAAACCAGCAGTATTTCAGCTCCGGCACGCTCATCACGGACGTCACGGGCGTCAAACGCTGCGTCGTCTATGATATCCAGGACATGCTGCGTGACGATGTGGAATATATCTCCGCCCACCCGATGGCGGGCCGCGAGGTGCTGGGCGTCAGAAACAGCGACGACAGCATCTTCCGCATGGCAAACTACATTGTCGTGCCCACCGAGAAAAACACCCCCGAGGCCATCGAGACCTGCAAGTCGCTCGGGCGCGTGATGGGCTTTGCGCGCATCACCGAGCTCACACCGGAAAAGCACGACGAGATGATCGCGTTCGTCTCGCAGCTCACGCATTGCATCGCGGTGTCGCTCATGACCTGCAACGACGCGGACCACATCGGCACCTACACCGGCGACTCCTTCCGCGATCTGACGCGCATCGCCAACATCAACGAGGACATGTGGACAGAGCTGTTTCTGGACAACATCGACGCGCTCATCCACCAGATGGATCTGTTCTCCGCGGAGTTCGGACGGCTGCGCTGGATGCTCGCCAGCCGCGATGTGGAGGGCATGAAGAACATGATGCGCAAATCCACCGCACGGCGCGTCGCTTTGGATCAGGGCAGATAAAGGAGAGAAACCCCATGGACGACAACAACACCCCCATTCGCAGAAACACCTACGACAACCCCTACGCGGACACGATGAACATGAAGTTCGTCCGCAAGCTGCCGATCCCGCGCGACGTCAAGCAGGAATTTGCCGTGCCGGACGCCCTGCGCGAGGTGCGCGGGCGCAACATCAAGGAGATCCGCGACGTGCTCTCGGGCAAGTCCGACAAGCTGCTGATGATCATCGGCCCCTGCTCCGCCGACCGCGAGGACGCCGTGATGGAGTATCTGGGAAGGCTGCGCACCGTGCAGGATCAGACGGCGGACAAGCTCGTGATCGTGCCGCGCATCTACACCAACAAGCCGCGTACGACCGGAGACGGCTACAAGGGCATGCTGCACCAGCCGGATCCCACCGGACGCCCGGACGTGTTCCGCGGTATCCTGATGATCCGCGAGCTGCACATGCGCGCTCTGACCGAGACGGGCTTCAGCTGTGCGGACGAGATGCTCTATCCGGAAAACCACCGCTATCTGGACGACCTGCTGGCCTATGTTGCCGTGGGCGCACGCTCGGTGGAGGATCAGCAGCACCGGCTCACCGCGAGCGGTCTGGACGTGCCGATGGGCATGAAAAACCCGACCAGCGGCGACTTTTCCGTCATGCTCAACGCCATCACCGCCGCCCAGCACAGCCACACCTTCGTCTACCGCGGCTGGGAGGTCGAGAGCCAGGGCAACCCCTTCGCCCACGCGATCCTGCGCGGCTATGTGAACAAGCACGGTCAGCCGCTGCCGAACTACCACTATGAGGATCTGGTGCGCGTGTCTGAGATGTACGCGGCGAAGGACGTTACCAACCGCGCCGTCATCATCGACACGAACCACTCCAACTCCGGCAAGCAGTATCTGCAGCAGATCCGCATCGCCAAGGAGGTCATGACGCAGCGAAAGCTCAACCCCGATATCAGGGCGCTCGTCAAGGGCTTCATCACCGAGAGCTATCTCGTCGACGGCTGTCAGAAGCCGGAGGACGCCTCGGTCTACGGCAAGTCCATCACCGATCCCTGTCTCGGCTGGGAGAAGACCGAGCGTCTGCTCTTTGACCTGGCGGAGATGGTATAAAAGAGATATACAGATGACCTGAGGCCGCGCGATCGCGCGGCCTCAGGTCATTTTGTCTGTTTTCAGTTGATCGACTCCAGCAGTCCCCACATCCGTTTGCCGTGCTCGGAGAGGATGCGCATCTGTGTCTCGTCGCCGTTGATCCAGGCGTCGTCCTCCCAGCCGATGATGAGCCGGTAGACCGCCAGAAGCATCCCGTACAGCGAGCCGGTGTCCACATAGGCCTTGTTCAGGCTTGTGTCTGTCGTCGCGCGCAGGCGGCTGCTGAGCTTCGGGCGGCGCTTATAGAGCTCGCTCAGAAGCACCAGCCCCTGCGGCACGCACCGCTGCTGCCCGTCCGGCCAGAGATTTTCCGGCGCAAAGACGCCGCCGATCGTGAAGTGCTGCTTTGCCCACTGGGTGTCGACCCCGCAGTCATACAAAACCGCGAGCAGCAGCTCCAGACAAAGCATGCTCAGATCCGACGCCGCGTCCTCCGCGAGCATCCCGTGGATCAGCTCGCATTTTTCCACGAGGGCGACACGCATACGCATATCGAGCCCCTCGAGGATCATGGTGCGAAATTCCTCCGCCTCGTCGGCGGCTGTCTGCGGCCACAGCGCGGCAAAGCAGCTGACATAGGAGCGGAATCTCCGGTCAAACTGCCCGCGCACGCTGCCGGGCGTGAGCTTCAGCTCAAAGGTGATGAACTTGCGCAGATATTGCTCGGCGTCGGTCTCGCTGCCGTAGATCTGGCGCACGGCGTGGTCGAGCTGCTCCTTGTCGATGGAGAAGATGACCTGCACGTTCTCCAGCCCGTAAAGCAGATGGTGGATCCGCTCCAGCACCCGGATCGTATACTGCGGCAGACAGCGGTCCAGCTCATCGACGATGAAGATGACCGGCTGCTCGGCGGCGAGCGACGCGATCAGCCCCTGAAATTCCCGCAGGATCCGCTTGAAGAGATAGCGGTCGTCAAAATCATGGTCGACCGTCGCGGCGTCCCGGCTCGCGCGGACCGCCTCGCCGACCACCTCGACGGCGTCTGTGATCGGCAGGCCGGTGAAGGTCGTCGCCGTCTGCGCCAGACTTTTGACCAGCCGCGAGCCGACCTCCTTGAGCGCGGCGAGAAAGCCCGCCTTGGTATCGTACCGTTTTGGAGGGAATTTTTCTTCCAGCTCATCGAGCATCGCCGCCACGATCGCGACGAGCGGCTCGTCGTAGTAGTCATACTCCCAGCAGTTATATCGCAGGATCAGATACGCGCTCTGGTCATCATCGCCCTCGGAAGCGGCGCCCGCCTGCTCTTCGAACATGTCCAGCACGAACGATTTCCCGACGCCCCAGCCGCCGTTGATCGCAAAGCAGAGGCTCCGGCGTCTGCGTGCGGAGGCCTCGACGATCATCATTAACCGATCCACAAACGCCTGTCTGCCCAGCAGGTCCGGCGTCTTTTCCTCCACAGCAGTCTTCATGTCGTTCATACCGCTTCCCCCCTGCGTCCCGGTAAAACGAGACTTCGAATCTACACTTCAATATATCCGAAAATTTGTCTCGCGTCAACTGTGACCGGTCAGCGGGAAGGGGATCAGAGATAGGTATAGCCCTCGAGGAACACGTCAACGCTGCGGGCGCAGGCGCGTCCCTCCGCGATGGCCCAGACCACCAGCGAGGCACCGCGATGCACATCGCCGCAGGCGAAGATCTTTTCGTCCTCCGTGCGGAAGGCGTCGTCGCCGAGTCTGCCGCGCTCGCTGAGCGTGAGGCCAAAGGCGGAGGCCACCGACGGCTCGGCGCCGGAAAAGCCGGTCGCGAGCAGAAGCAGCTGCGCGGGAAGCTCCTGTTCGGTCTCCCCTGTTTTCACGATCACGGCGCGCAGCGCGCCTTTTTCATCCGCGAGCAGCTCCCGCACCGTGGTCTGATAGAGTCTCGGGTCGCTGCCGAAGACGGCGGCGGCCTCCTCCTGCCCATAGTCCACCTTTTCCCCGGTGGGTCGGTAAGGCCACACGCGCGGCGCGGCGGCGGGTCTGGGCTTTCGCACGAGCTGGCGGACCGAGGCAGCCCCCTGCCGCAGCGCCGTGGCGACGCAGTCTGTGGCGGTGTCGCCGTTGCCGACGACGATAACGTCCTTGCCCTTTGCGCTTATGTCGCTCTCACCTCCGGCAAGCACAGCCTTGGTGGACGCGGTGAGATACGCCACCGCCGGAAGCACACCGGGCATATCCGCGTTATCCACCCCCAGCGGACGCGGCCGGCGCGCACCGCAGCAGAGGATCACGGCGTCGTATTCCGCCCGGAGCCGCTCGCCCGGGATGTCGCTGCCGATCTCCGTGCCGCAGATGAATTCGATGCCCTCCGCAGTCATCTTTTCGATCCGGCGGGAGACGACGCGCTTATCCAGCTTCATGTTTGGGATGCCGTACATCAGCAGTCCGCCCGGGCGGTCATCCCGCTCATAGACCGTGACGGAGTGACCGCGGCGATTGAGCTGGTCCGCCGCCGCGAGTCCGGCGGGACCGGAGCCGACCACGGCGATGCGCTTGCCGGTGCGGACAGCGGGCGGCGCGCTCTGCATCCGTCCCGACGCCCAGGCGTCCTCGATGATGGCAAGCTCGTTGTCACGAATCGTCACGGCCTCGCCGTCCAGACCGCACAGGCACGCGTTCTCGCACAGCGCGGGGCAGACACGTCCGGTGAACTCCGGGAAGTTGTTGGTCTTCAGCAGACGCGACAGCGCGTGGCCCATGTTGCCCGCGAAAAGCTCGTCGTTCCACTCCGGAACGAGGTTATTGAGCGGGCAGCCGTACTCCGACTGACAGAACGGCACGCCGCAGTTCATGCACCGCGCGGCCTGCTCGCGCCGCTTTTGGTCGCTCAGCGCGCCTCGAAACTCCGCACAGCCGGACAGTCTCGTCTGCGGCGGCTCGCAGGGACGCGCCGCGCGCGTATATTCCATAAATCCGGTTGATTTTCCCATGGCTTACGAGACCTCCCCTCTCTGCACCTCGTTGAAGGCGTCGAGCTCCGCCTGTGCGCGCGGCACGCCCTTTTCCTCCAGTCTGCCGATCGCCGTGAGCATCCGGCTGTAATCGTTCGGCAGGATCTTTTTGAACAGCGGCAGCGTCTCGGCCCAGTTTTCCAGGATCGTTTTGCCGCGCAGCGAGCCGGTCTCCGCCACATGCCGCTCGATCAGGGACCGCAGCTCCGCCGCGTCATACTTCGTGGTCACGGCGCTCATGGTCACAAGCTCCTTGTTCAGATGCAGATACAGCCTGTGGCGCTCATCGAGCACATACGCCACGCCGCCGGACATGCCCGCGGCGAAGTTTTTGCCTGTGGGTCCCAGCACGACGACACGTCCGCCCGTCATGTATTCGCAGCCGTGGTCGCCCACGCCCTCGACGACGGCGATCGCGCCGGAGTTGCGCACGCAGAAGCGCTCGCCCGCCATGCCGTTGATATACGCCTCGCCGCTCGTCGCGCCGTAGAGCGCGACGTTGCCGACGATGATGTTCTCGCCGGGGTTCAGGACGCTGTCCTCCGGTGGGCGCACCACCAGCTTGCCGCCGGAGAGCCCCTTGCCGAAGTAATCGTTGCTGTCGCCGGCAAGCCGGATCGCCATGCCCTTGGGGATGAACGCGCCGAAGGACTGTCCGCCGCCGCCGCGCGCCTCCACGGTCACGGTGTCGTCCGGCAGGCGCGTGCCGCATTGCTTTGTGATCTCGCTGCCGAGGATCGTGCCGAAGGTCCGGTCCACGCTCGAGACCGACACGCGCACCGTCCGCGGCTTGCCGCTCTTGAGCGTCTTTTGGAACGCGGGCAGCAGCACGCGCAGGTCGGCGGTCTTTTCCAGAGCAAAATCATACACGCTCTCGGGCTCGAAATGGACAGGCAGATCCTCGTTGTGCTCAAGGAGCGTCGTCAACGTCAGCTTGTCCAGACGCGCGTCCGTCACGTCCTCGCGGCGCTTGAGCAGACTCTGTCTGCCGACGAGCTCCTCCACCGTGCGCACGCCGAGCCGCGCCATGATCCCGCGCAGCTCCTCGGCGACGAACAGCATGAAGTTCATGACATACTCCGGCTTTCCGCGGAACCGGCAGCGCAGCTCCGGGTTCTGGGTCGCGACGCCCACAGGACAGGTGTCGAGATTGCAGACGCGCATCATCACACAGCCCATCGAAATGAGCGGTGCGGTGGCAAAGCCGAATTCCTCCGCGCCGAGGATCGCCGCGATGGCGACGTCCCGCCCGGTGAGCAGCTTGCCGTCGGTCTCCAGAATGACGCGGCGGCGCAGCCCGTTTTCGATCAGCGTGCGGTGCGCCTCGACGAGCCCCAGCTCCCACGGCAGTCCCGCGTTGTGGATGGAGCTGCGGGGCGCGGCGCCCGTGCCGCCGTTGTAGCCGGAGATCAGCACCACCTGCGCCCCCGCCTTCGCGACGCCGGAGGCGATCGTGCCGACGCCCGCCTCGGAGACGAGCTTGACGGAGATGCGCGCGTCGCGGTTGGCGTTTTTCAGGTCATAGATGAGCTGCGCCAGATCCTCGATCGAATAGATATCATGGTGCGGCGGCGGGCTGATGAGACTCACGCCGGGCGTGGAATAGCGCGTTTTCGCGATCCAGGGATAGACCTTTTTCCCGGGCAGGTGTCCGCCCTCGCCGGGCTTTGCGCCCTGCGCCATTTTGATCTGGATCTCCCGCGCCGAGCAGAGATACGCGCTCGTGACGCCGAAGCGTCCGGACGCCACCTGCTTGATGGCGCTGTTCTTCTCCGTGCCGAGCCGCTCGGGCGTCTCGCCGCCCT
This sequence comes from Oscillospiraceae bacterium, assembly GCA_017459865.1. The sequence goes on along the minus strand of JAFUCD010000024.1, from coordinate 24,040 downwards.
CGCCGGAGTTGGACTTCCCGCCCAGCCGGTTCATCGCGACGGCGAGGCACTCGTGCGCCTCCTGCGAGATGGAGCCGTAGGACATCGCGCCGGTCTTGAAGCGGCGCACGATGCGCTCGGCGCTCTCCACCTCTTCAAGCGGGATGCCGCCGTCGGCGGGATAGTTGAAGTCCAGCAGCCCGCGCAGGTTCTGCGGCGCGAGCTCTTCGTTGATGCGCTTGGAATAGGAAAGGTATTTTTCGTAATCGCCGGAGCGCACCGCCTCCTGCAGCGTCACGATCGTGCGCGCGTCGAACAGGTGCCGCTCGCTGCGCGCGCCCTCGCGCAGCTTGTGGAAGCCCACGGTATCGAGTCTGGTGTCCACGCCGAAGCCCAGCGGGTCGAAAGCGTGGCTGTGGTGATACTCCGCCGCGGCGCCGACCTCCTCCAGCCCGATGCCGCCGACGCGGCAGACGGTGTGGGTAAAGTATCGGTCGATGACGTCCTGCCGGATGCCCACCGCCTCGAATATCTGCGCCGACTGATACGACTGGAGCGTGGAGACGCCCATTTTGGAGGCGATCTTCACAATGCCGTGCAGGACCGCGCTGTTGTAATCGTCGATGGCGGTGTGCGCGTCCTTGTCCAGCAACCCCAGCTCCACGCACTCCTCGATACACTCGTGCGCCAGATACGGGCAGACCGCGCCCGCGCCGTAGCCGAGCAGGAGCGCGAAGTGGTGCACCTCCCGCGGCTCCGCGCTCTCGAGGATGATGGAGACGGAGGTGCGCTTTTTCGTGCGGATGAGATATTGCTCCAGCGCGGAAACGGCGAGAAACGACGGGATCGCGACATGGTTTTCGTCCACGCCGCGGTCGGAGAGGATGACGATGTTCGCCCCCTGCTTATAAGCCTTGTCGCACGCGATGAAAAGCCGCTCCACCGCGCGCTCCAGCGGCGTGTTTTTATAATACAGGAGCGAGATCGTCTCCACATGGAAGCCCTCGCGCTGCATCGCCTGGATCTTCATCAGATCCATCCGCGTCAGGATGGGATTGTTGATCTGCAGGACGCGGCAGTTTTCCGCGCGCTCCTGCAGCAAATTGCCGTCGCGCCCGACATAGACCGTGGTGTCCGTGACGCACTCCTCGCGGATGGCGTCGATGGGCGGGTTCGTCACCTGCGCGAACTGCTGCTTGAAATAATCAAACAGCGGTGGATACCGCCTGGAGAGCACCGCCAGCGGCACGTCTGAGCCCATGGACGCCGTGGGCTCCTGCCCGGTGCGCGCCATGGGGAGAATGGTGTCCTTCACCTGCTCATGCGTATAGCCGAAGGCGCGGTAAAGCTTGTCGCGCATCTCCTGCGTGTGGGACGGCGACTGCGCGTTCGGAACGGGCAGGTCGCGCAGCTGCACGAGATTCTGGTCCAGCCACTCCCCGTAGGGCTCCCGTGAGGCATACCACTCCTTGATCTCATCGTCCTGCAGGAGCTTGTGCCGTCTGGTGTCGATGAGCAGCATCTTGCCCGGGCGCAGACGGTCCTTGCGGACGATGTGCGCCTCATCGAGATCGAGCACGCCGACCTCCGAGGAGAGAATCAGTCGGTCGTCGTCCATGAGATAATACCGGCTGGGGCGCAGACCGTTGCGGTCGAGCACCGCGCCGACCAGCTCGCCATCGGAAAACAGGATCGACGCGGGCCCGTCCCACGGCTCCATCATCGTGGCGTAATAGCGATAGAGATCGCGCTTTCTCTGGCTCATGGCCTTGTCGTTTTTCCACGGCTCGGGGATGCAGAGCATCATGGCCAGCGGCAGACGGATGCCGTTCATGACGAGAAACTCGAGCGTGTTGTCCAGCATTGCGGAGTCAGAGCCCGAGGCACTCACCACCGGGAAGATGCGGTCCATGTTCTCGCGCATGACCTCGGACGACATGGTCTCCTCGCGGGCGAGCATACGGTCGACGTTGCCGCGGATGGTGTTGATCTCGCCGTTGTGCAGAATGAAGCGGTTCGGGTGCGCCCGCTCCCAGCTCGGCGTGGTGTTCGTGGAAAAGCGCGAGTGCACCATGGCGATGGCGGAGACGTATTCCTCGCTCTGCAGATCGCGGTAGAACCCGCGCAGCTGCCCGACGAGGAACATGCCCTTGTAGACCACCGTCCGGCTGGAGAGGCTCACGACATAGGTGTTGTCGTTCGACTGCTCAAACTCACGCCGCGCCATGTACAGCCGCCGCTCGAACGGCAGCCCCTGCGGCGTGTCCGCCGGGCGGCCGACGAAGCACTGCAGGATATACGGCATGCAGTCAAGCGCCGTCTGCCCCAGGATCTCCGGACAGGTCGGCACCTCGCGCCAGCCGAGAAACGGCAGACGCTCCTTGCGCAAAATGACCTCCAGCATTTTCTGCGCCTGACGGCGGGCGAGCGTCTCCTGCGGAAAGAAAAACATACCCACGGCGTAGTCCCCGGCGGGCGGCAGCGCGACGCCGAGCTCCGCTTCGGCGGCGGCGCGGAAAAAGCCGTCGCACACCTGCACGAGGATGCCCACGCCGTCGCCCGTCTGTCCCAGCGCGTCCTTGCCGGCGCGGTGCTCCAGTTTTTCCACGATCTTCAGCGCGTCGTCCACGGTCCGGCGGGTCTGCCGTCCCTGAATGTCCACCACGGCGCCGATACCGCAGGCGTCACGCTCGGTGACGGTTCCGTATCGCAGCCATTGTTCGTTTGTCATACGCTGTCATTTCCTTTCTCCAGCGCCGCCCGGATCAGACCCGTGAACAGCGGGTGCGGCTTGTTCGGGCGGCTTTTAAATTCGGGGTGATACTGCACGCCGATGAAAAACGGATGGTCTCTCAGCTCCACCGTCTCCACCAGACGCCCGTCCGGCGAGGTCCCGCTGAGGACGAGACCCGCGCGCGTCAGCGCATCCCGATAATCGTTGTTGAATTCATAGCGGTGCCGGTGCCGCTCGGAAATGAGCGCGGCACCGTAGCAGCGCTCCAGCAGCGTGCCGGGCAGCACCGCGCAGGGGTAAGCGCCGAGGCGCAGCGTGCCGCCCTTGTCGATCTCATCGTTCTGGCCGGGCATGAAGTCGATGACCCGGTGCGGGGCGTGCTCGTCAAACTCCCGGGAGTTTGCGCCGGTCAGTCCCGCGACGTGGCGCGCAAACTCGATGACGGCGATCTGCATGCCGAGGCACAGCCCCAGATACGGGATCCGGTTTTCCCGGGCAAACTGCGCCGCGAGGATCTTGCCCTCGACGCCGCGTCCGCCGAAGCCGCCGGGCACGAGGATGCCGTCTACATCCGCAAACAGCGCCGCGCAGGTCTCGGGTCTGACCTGCTCGGAGTCCAGCCAGCGGATGTCGATCTCCGCGCCCAGGGCGAAGCCCGCGTGGCGCAGCGCCTCCATGACGGAGAGATACGCGTCGTGGAGCTGCACGTATTTACCGACCAGCGCGATCGTCACCTTGCGGTGCAGGCGGTACACGGACGCCACCATCTCACGCCACTCGGTCAGCTCCGGCGCGGGCGTGCTGAAGCCCAGCCGACGGCAGACGATGCCGGAGAAGTCCTGCTCCTCCAGCATCAAGGGACACGCGTAAAGCGTGTCCAGCGTACGGTTTTCGATTACATGCTCCGGCGGCACATTGCAGAACATGGCGACCTTCTGAAAGATCGCCTCGTCCGCGATCGGCTCATCGGAGCGGAGCACGATGATGTCCGGGTGGATGCCCATGCCCTGCAGCTCCTTGACGGAGTGCTGCGTGGGCTTCGTTTTGTGCTCGTTGCTGCCGCGGAGATACGGCACCAGCGTGACGTGGATATACAGGGTGTTCTCCTTTCCCTGCTCCAGTCCGACCTGCCGGATCGCCTCCAGGAACGGCTGCCCCTCGATGTCGCCGATCGTGCCGCCCACCTCGGTGATGACCACATCCGCGTCGGAGTGCCGCCCCACGCTGTAGATGAAATCCTTGATCTCGTTTGTGATGTGCGGGATGATCTGCACCGTGCTGCCGAGGTATTCGCCCCGGCGCTCCTTGTTCAGCACGTTCCAGTAGACCTTGCCGGTGGTGAGATTGGAAAACCGGTTCAGGTCCTCGTCGATGAACCGCTCGTAGTGCCCGAGGTCGAGATCGGTCTCCGCGCCGTCCTCGGTGACGTAGACCTCGCCGTGCTGATACGGACTCATGGTTCCGGGGTCGACGTTGATGTAGGGGTCAAGCTTCTGCGCGGCGACCTTCAGGCCCCGCGCCTTGAGCAGCCGCCCGAGCGACGCCGCCGTGATGCCCTTGCCCAGACCGGAGACCACGCCGCCGGTCACGAATATGTATTTTGTCATCTTTCTCTCCCCCGTCGTTTATTCTCCGCTCGCGCCGTAGTTTGCCAGCACGCGCGCGGAGGGATCGTTCACATCGCAGCCCGCCCACGCCTTGTTCGGCATCCAGAAGTCCTTTACCATCCGCGCCTGTCCGGGATAGTATTTCTCGAACAGCTCGCGGTACAGCAGGCTCTCCTTCGTAAACGGCTGCGCAAAATCGTATTGCTGTCGCTTCTGTTCAAACTCCGCGTCGGTGTATCGCTCCTCGGCATAGGCCTTGAGATCGTCCACCATGGAGTGCCCCACCGCGTCGGAAAAGGCCGCCTTCTGCCGCCAGAGGATGGTCTCGGGCAGAAGCGCGTCCTTCTCGAACGCGCGGCGCAGGAGGTATTTTCCCATGTCGTAGGTGTTCATCTTCCGCTTCGGGTCGATGGACATGACGTACTTCACAAACTCCAGATCCCCGAAGGGGACGCGCGCCTCCAGGGAGTTTACGGAGATGCAGCGGTCGGCGCGCAGGACGTCATACATATAAAGCTCATCCACACGCTTTTTCGCCTCGCGCTGAAACTCCTCCGGCGAGGGGGCGAAGTCCGTGTATTTATAGCCGAACAGCTCATCGCTGATCTCCCCGGTCATGAGCACGCGGATGTCGGTCCGCTCGTGGATCGCCTTGCAGCAGAGGTACATGCCCATGCTGGCGCGGATCGTCGTGATGTCGTAGGTGCCCAGCATGGCGACGACCTCCTCCAGCGCGTCGAGCACCTGCTGCCGGGTCATATAGACCTCGGTGTGCTCCGCGCCGATGTAATCGGCGACCATGCGGGCGTATTTCAGATCGATGGCGTCGGTGTCCATGCCGATGGCGAAGGTGCGCACATGCCTGCCCAGCAGTCGCGCCGAGATGGCGCACACAAGACTGGAGTCCAGCCCGCCGGAAAGCAGGAAGCCCAGCGGCGCGTCCGCGTCCAGACGCTTATCCACGCCGAGGATGAGCTTTTCGCGGATGTTCGCGCAGATCTCGTCCAGATCGCCGTCGACGTACTCTGTCACGGTGGTCAGATCCGCGTAGCGGGTGAACTTCCCGTCCGCGTAGTAGTGCCCCGGCGGGAAGGGCCGGATCTCCGCGCAGAGACCGACGAGGTTTTTCGCCTCGCTCGCAAACACGATCGCGCCGTCCGCGAGATAGCCGTAAAACAGCGGGCGGATGCCGATGGGGTCCCGCGCGGCGATGAAGTCGTCCTTTTTGCTGTCGTACAGGATCATGGCGAATTCCGCGTCCAGCATGGAAAACATGTCGAGCCCGTATTTGTGATACAGCGGCAGGATGATCTCGCAGTCGGAGTCGCTGACAAAGTCATACTCCTTCGCCAGCTCCGCCTTCAGCGGGCGGAAGAGATACAGCTCGCCGTTGCAGACGCACATGTCGCCGTCCAAATGAAACGGCTGCATCCCCTCCTCATGCAGTCCCATGATGGCAAGGCGATGGAAGCACAGCATGCCCTTCCCCGCCTGCTCGACGCGGGTCATATCCGGCCCGCGGGACTTGGTGCGGTCAAAATATTCTCTGATCTCGTCGGCATCCAGCGTCCGCGAGGTAAAGCCCATGATGGCGCACATAATAACACCTCGTTAAATCATTAAATCATAATATCATAAATTTCCAAATTATTCAACATCTTGCAGAGCGTCGTAGCCTTCCTCCCCGGTACGGACCTTGACGACGTTCTCCACATCGTAGACGAAGATCTTGCCGTCGCCGATGTGTCCGGTGTACAGCACCCGTTTTGCCGTCTCGATGACGTCCCGCACCGGGATCGCGCTTACGACGATGTCCATCTGCACCTTGGGCATCAGGTTCGTCTCCACCTCGACGCCGCGGTAGTACTCCGGCTTGCCTCTCTGGATGCCGTAGCCCATGACATGGCTGACCGTCATGCCCGTGATGCCGAGCTGACTCATGGCCTCCTTGAGCGCATAGAGCTTGGATTCCTTGAACACGATCTCGACCTTCGTAAACTTGTGTCCGTCCGGCTCGAAGGAAGGCACCTTCTGCACCGGGACCGCCTCCGCGACCGGCGTCTGACCGGAGACGACAGCGACGGGGCCCGCTCCGGAGAGCGCCTCCATGGCGGGTACGAAGTCGGCATAGGCGCTCGGAAGACCGTGCTCGCTGCTGTCCAGACCCTTGAGCTCCTCCTCGGCGGAGGCGCGCAGACCATGGAATTTCCGAATGGCGGAATAAAAGATCACCATCATAACCGTCGTCCACAGCCCGACAGACGCCACGCCCAGCGCCTGCAGACCCAACAGCCTTGCAGAGCCGGTATAAAACAATCCGCTCAGTCCGGCGGGCGCGTCCGGATTTGCCAGCAGACCCACCGCCAGCGTGCCCCAGACGCCGTTTGCCATGTGCACGCCCACGGCGCCCACAGGGTCATCGACGTGCAGCTTCAGATCCAGCGCTTCCACCGCGACCACGACCAGGATGCCGGAGACGACGCCCACGATCGCGGCGCCAAGCGCGTCCAGCGCATCGCAGCCCGCGGTGACGCCCACGAGCCCCGCCAGCGCGGCGTTCAGGCACATGGACACGTCGGGGCGCTTGTTTTTGATCCAGGTATAGGCCATGGTCGTGCAGGTCGCGACGGACGGCGCGATCGTCGTGGTGAGAAAGATGGAGGCGAGCTCCGAGGGCGTGGTCGCCGCAGCGCCGTTGAAACCGTACCAGCCCAGCCACAGGATGAACACGCCCAGCGCCGCCAGCGGGATCGAGTGTCCCTGGATGGCGTTGACCTTCGTGACCTTGCCGGTTTTGTCCGTGCGGTATTTGCCGATACGCGGACCGAGGAAGATCGCGCCGATGAGCGCCGCGATGCCGCCCACCATGTGGATGGCGCACGACCCGGCAAAATCATGAAAGCCCAGCCGCGCCAGCCAGCCGCCGCCCCAGATCCAGTGCGCCTCGATGGGATAGACCAGCAGCGAGATCACCGCCGAATAGATGCAGTAGGCGGAAAACTTCGTCCGCTCCGCCATCGCGCCGGACACGATGGTGGCGGTGGTGGCGCAGAACACGAGGTTGAACACGAATGTGGAAGCCCCGGTGAAGCCGCCGTCCGCGGGGCTCGCGATGAAATCCCGAAAATGCAGGAACAGATCCAGATTAGGCTTGCCGATGAGACCGAAGAGGGTGTCCTCTCCCATCATCAGCGAGTAGCCCAGCAGAGAGAACACCACCGTGCCGATGCAAAAGTCCATCAGGTTTTTCATGATGATGTTTCCGGCGTTTTTCGCTCTGGTAAACCCGGTCTCGCACATCGCGAACCCTGCCTGCATCCAGAAGACCAGCGCAGCGCCGATCAAAAACCAAAATTCAATTGTCATGCTCATGAGATTATCTGCTCCTTCCGGCTCCTCACTTCACGCTGAATAATAGGTCGCCGTAGGTCGGGAACGGCCAGTATTCCGCCGCCGTGATGGTCTCCGCCTCGTCGCACGGCGCGCGCAGCTCCGCCATTTTTTCAAGAATGACGTCCCGGATATAAAACGCCTGGCTGGTGACGTCGGTCTGCAGATCGAGCTGGGTCACGGAGTTCTCCAGCGCGTCACAGGCGTCGTCGACGCGGTCCGCCAGAGCGGAGAGCTTGCGAAGCTGCTTCAGCGCGTGGCCGCAGGCGAGCGACGGATCGGCGGCGGTCTTGGCCGCGACGCCATCGGCGAGCTCCTTCATGCTGTGCTCCATTGCGGGCAGGATCTCGCGCCGGGCGATGTCCGCCATGGTCACTGCCTCGATGCGCACGGTTTTGACATAGTTCTCCATCTGGATCTCATAACGGGAGCGGATCTCCGCCTCGGTCATGACCTTGTGAGAGATCAAAGCCTCCATGTTCTTGTCCTCCAGCAGCGTCTCCATCGCGTCCGGCGTGGTGCGCAGGTTGCGCAGGCCGCGCTTCTCGACCGCCTCGGTGATCCAGGCGTCGTCATAGCCGTTGCCGTTGAAGATGATGCGCTTGTGCTCGATCACGGTGCGCTTGATGAGCGCATGCAGCGCCGCGTCGAAGTCGTCCTCCGTCGCCTCGAGCTCATCGGCAAACTGCCGCAAGATCTCCGCGACGGCGGTGTTGAGCATGATGTTCGCGCAGGCGATGGAGTTCGACGAGCCCACCATGCGGAATTCAAATTTATTGCCCGTGAACGCGAACGGCGAGGTGCGGTTACGGTCGGTGGTGTCGCGGGTGAAGCGCGGCAGCACGTCCGCGCCGAGACGGAGCTTTTTCTTCTCCGCGCCCTCATAGTGCGAGTCGGTCTCGATGGCGTCGAGGATCGCGGTTAGCTCATCGCCGAGGAAGATGGAGATGACGGCCGGCGGCGCCTCGTTCGCGCCGAGCCGGTGGTCGTTCCCCGCCGTGGCAACGGACAGGCGCAGCAGACTCTGGTATTCATCCACGGCGCGGATGACCGCCACGAGAAACAGCAGAAACTGTGCGTTTTCATACGGCGTCGCGCCCGGAGAGAGCAGGTTCACGCCGGTGTCCGTGGCGATGGACCAGTTGTTGTGCTTGCCGCTGCCGTTCACACCGGCGAAGGGCTTTTCGTGCAGGAGGCACACCAGCCCGTGCTTGAGCGCGACGCGCTGCATGATCTCCATCGTGAGCTGGTTGTGGTCGGTGGCGAGGTTCGTGGTGGTGTAGATCGGCGCAAGCTCATGCTGTGCGGGCGCGACCTCGTTGTGCTCGGTCTTGGCGAGGATGCCGAGCTTCCACAGCTCCTCGTTCAGATCGTTCATATACGCCTGCACCCGGGGCTTGATGGAGCCGAAATAGTGGTCGTCCAGCTCCTGTCCCTTGGGCGCTCTCGCGCCGAAGAGCGTGCGGCCGGTATAGACCAGATCCCGGCGCTTTTCATACAGCGCCCGGTCGATCAGAAAGTATTCCTGCTCCGGTCCGACAGAGGTGACCACGCGCTTGACGTCCGCGTTGCCGAACAGCCGCAGCACGCGCAGCGCCTGCTTGTTGATGGCGTCCATCGAGCGCAGCAGCGGCGTTTTCTTGTCCAGCGCCTCACCGCTGTAGGAGCAGAAGGCCGTCGGGATGCACAGCGTCTTATCCTTGATAAAGGCATAGCTCGTGGGGTCCCAGGCCGTGTAGCCGCGCGCCTCGAACGTCGCGCGCAGACCGCCGGAGGGGAAGCTGGAGGCGTCCGGCTCGCCCTGGATGAGCTCCTTGCCGGAGAAATCCATGATCACGCGTCCGTCCGGCGCGGGGCTGATGAAGCTGTCGTGCTTTTCCGCCGTGACACCGGTCAGCGGCTGGAACCAATGGGTAAAGTGCGTCGCGCCGTTTTCCAGCGCCCAGGCGCACATGGCGCTCGCCACCGCGTTCGCCACGGAGAGGTCGAGCTTCTGCCCCTCTGCGATGGTGTGCTTCAGGGAGCGATAAACATCGGCGGAGAGCCGGGCCTTCATCACCCGCTCGTCAAACACCTTGATGCCGAACATTTCAGGAACCTGTGACATGATGCAAAACTCCTTTTCCGGGAAATAAAAAGCGAGAGACACCGACGGACAGAGGCTTTTCCTCTGAGACGTCGATGTCTCTCGATGCCAGAACTATACACCCGAAAGGGGGAATTTGTCAATTTGGCATCCTGTTTGAAATTCTGTCGATTTAAAGTAAAATTTTTGTGACTCCCGCAATTGACATAACTCGATTCGAAGTCTATAATAATTATACTATGGCGTTACCGAAAGGACAATGGGGTCCTCTCGGGGGCGCTTTTCGCTTTTTTAAGGAGATGAGCCGATGAAATATACACCGCAGGAGGTCATGGATTACATCCGCGAGGAGGATGTGAAGTTCATCCGACTGGCATTCTGTGACGTTTACGGACGGCAGCGGAACATCGCGATCATGGCAAACGAGCTGCCGCGCGCGTTTGAATACGGTATCGCCTTCGACGGCTCCGCCGTGGACGGCTTCGGCGGGGATGTGCGCTCGGATCTGCTGCTGCATCCGGACGCGGGCACGCTCTCGCAGCTGCCGTGGCGTCCGCAGAACAGCGGCGTGGCGCACATGTTCTGCGATATCACGCATCCGGACGGCACCCCCTTTGACGGCGACACGCGCCATCTGCTGAAGCGCGCGGTCTGTGACGCGCAGAAGCAGGGCGTGTCCTTCCGCATCGGCTCGGAGATCGAGTTTTATCTCTTCAAGCTCGACGAGGACGGCGATCCGACCGCGATCCCCTACGACAACGCGGGCTACATGGACATCGCGCCCGAGGACAAGGGCGAGAACGTCCGCCGGGAGATCTGTCTGACGCTGGAGCGGATCGGGATCCTGCCCGAGGCGTCGCATCACGAGAGCGGTCCGGGTCAAAACGAGATCGATTTCCGGTATGCCGATCCGCTCGCCGCCGCGGACAACGCCACAACGTTTCGGACCGTCGTGAGCACCATTGCGGCGCAGTACGGACTCTGGGCGGACTTCTCCCCCAGACCCCTGCCCGACCGGGACGGCAGCGGCATGCACATCAACGTCTCCGCCGCGCTGACCGCCCCGGCAGACCCCATGCCGCACCTGATCGCCGGCATTCTGGACCGCATTCGTGACATGACGCTGTTTCTGAATCCGACGGAGAATTCCTATACGCGTCTGGGCAGGGACAAGGCGCCGGGCTATGCCACATGGTCACACCAGAACCGCGCACAGCTCATCCGCATCCCGGCGGCGTCCGACGAATACCGCCGACTGGAGCTGCGCTCCCCCGACCCGACGGCGAACCCCTATCTGGCGTTCGCGCTGGTGCTGCGCGCGGGGCTCGAGGGCATCGCGCTTAAAAAGACGCCGCCCGACCCGACAGACGAGCAGGATCCCGCCGACGCGCCCGCGCTGCCGCGCACCAGAGCGGAGGCGATCGAGCTTGCGCAGGACAGCGCATTCATCCGGCAGCACATTCCGCAGCGCATCCTGCGCGCCTACTGCCGCTGAGACGACCATATCCGAAACGGAAAGGAGGCGCGGCCATGGTCTTCCGGGACAGCACCTACAGCGTGCTGCTGGTATCGGCGTCGGAAAAATTCAATACTGCCGCCGCCGCGCTCCTGCCCGGCTCGGAATACTGGCCGGTCGTCACGGTATCGACCGCGCGCGAGGGGCAGCGGAGGCTGCTGGAGGGCGCGTTCGACATCGTGCTGGTCAACGCGCCGCTGCCGGACGAGTTCGGGACGCGGCTCGCGGTCGACGCCTGCCAGAAGACGCAGGCAAGCGTGCTGCTGCTGATCAGGCGCGAGCTGCACGACGAGATCTATGACAAGGTCATGGAGGCGGGCGTCGTCACGCTGCCGAAGCCGACCAGCGAGGATGCGATGCGCCAGACGCTGCGGCTGCTTTGCTCCATGCGCGAGCGGCTGCGCCGCGCGGAGGAGCGTCAGGTCTCCGTGGAGAAGAAAATCGAAGAAATGCGGCTTCTGAACCGGGCGAAGTGGCTGCTCATCGAGCGGCTGCACATGACCGAGGAGGACGCCCACCGATACATCAGTCGGCAGGCAATGGACAAACGCATCTCCAAACGCGAGGCTGCGGAGGACATCCTGCGCGCTTATCAATAACGAAAATTACGGAGGTTGAATATCATGTGCGGAATCGTTGGTTATACGGGCGATCAGTCGGCGGCGCCGATCCTGCTGGACGGGCTGACCAAGCTGGAGTACCGCGGCTATGACTCGGCGGGCATCGCCGTGCGCGAGCTCTCGGAGCAGGGCGTCTCGGTCGTAAAGGCGCCGGGGCGGCTGCTGAATCTCATTCAGAAAACAGACAACGGCGCGACGGTGCCCGGCACGTGCGGCATCGGTCACACCCGCTGGGCAACGCACGGCGAGCCCACGGAGGTCAACGCCCACCCGCACCACTCCGTGGACGACGACGTGGTCGGCGCGCACAACGGCATCATCGAAAACTATCAGGAGCTGAAGCAAAAGCTGGTGCGTAACGGCTACACCTTCTATTCCGAGACCGACACCGAGGTCGCCGTGAATCTCGTGGACTACTACTATAAGAAATACAACTGCGGTCCGGTGGACGCCATCGCCAAGACCATGGTGCGCATCCGCGGCACCTACGCGCTGGCGCTGATGTTCCGGGACCTGCCGGGCGAGATCTGGGTCGCCCGCAAGGACAGCCCGCTGATCATCGGACTGACGGAGGACGGCGCGTTCCTCGCCTCCGACGTCCCGGCGATCCTGAAATACACCCGCACGGTCTATTACATCGACAATCTCGAAATGGCGCGGCTGCGTCCCGGCGAGGTCACGTTCTATGACCTGAACGGCGACGAGGTGCACAAGGACCCCGTGGAGATCACCTGGGACGCCGAGGCGGCGGAAAAGGGCGGCTATGAGCACTTCATGCTCAAGGAGATCCACGAGCAGCCAAAGGCCGTGCGCGACACGCTGGGCTGCTATGTCAGCGAGGGGCGCATCGATCTCTCCGCGGCGGGTCTGACGGACGCGTTCATGCAGTCGCTGGAGCGGCTGTACATCGTCGGCTGCGGCTCGGCGTATCACGTCGGCATGGCCGGAAAATACGTGCTGGAGGATCTCGCGGACATCCCGGTCGAGGTGGATCTCGCGTCGGAGTTCCGGTATCGGGATCCGAAGCTGGTGAAAAACTCCCTCGTCATCGTCATCTCACAGTCCGGCGAGACCGCCGATTCACTCGCCGCGCTGCGCATGGCAAAGGAGCGCGGCGTGCCGGTGCTCGCGGTCGTGAACGTCGTCGGCTCGAGCATCGCGCGCGAGTGCGACTACTGCCTGTACACCTACGCCGGCCCCGAGATCGCCGTCGCCACCACGAAGGCCTACAGCGCACAGCTCATCGCCGTCTATCTGCTCGCGGTGCAGCTGGGACATCTGCGCGGAATCCTGGGCCAGGAGCAGTATGACGCGCACATCGCGGAGCTCTGCGCGATCCCGGAGAAGATGGAGCGCGTGCTGGAAAACAAAGAGCGCATCCAATGGTTTGCCGCGAAGTACGCAAACGCCCACGACATCTTCTTCATCGGGCGCGGCGTGGACTACGCCATCAGTCTGGAGGGCAGTCTCAAGATGAAGGAGATCAGCTACATCCACTCCGAGGCGTACGCCGCGGGCGAGCTCAAGCACGGCACGATCAGTCTCATTGAGAACGGCACGCTCGTGATCGGTGTGCTGACGCACAAGCACCTGATGGAGAAGACCATCAGCAACATGGCCGAGTGCCACGCGCGCGGCGCCTACCTGATGGGTCTGACGAGCTACGGCAACTACGCCATCGAGGACACCGCGAACTTCACGATCTACGTACCCAAGACCGAGGAGCACTTCATCGGCAGCCTCGCCATCATCCCCCTGCAGCTGCTGGGCTACTACACGGGCGTGGCAAAGGGCGTGGACGTCGACAAGCCGAGAAACCTCGCCAAGAGCGTGACGGTGGAGTAAAGGATCATTCAAAAGATCGGATACAAAAAGGACTTGCCTTCGCAGGTCCTTTTTTGTGCGCTGAAGAAATGATCATCTATGACTCTGGTTTTCATGACCATGCGGTAAAATTAATAACAGCAGGCTGAGCTTCTGAAATCAGGGATTTCGCAAAAAATCTGCTTTTTCTGGAAATAAGGATTGCAATCCGCCGCTTTCTATGGTAAATTACCAATTGGTTAATATAAACACAGGAGGTGGAGCGGATGACCGAGCAGACGATTGCTGTGCTGAATCTGGACTGTGCGGCCTGTGAAGAGCGGCTGGAGCGGGCGCTCGGGTCACTGCCGGGCGTGGAGCGCGCAAGCGCGAGCTGTCTGACGGAGACCGTCACGGTTCGGTATGATGCGCAGCGCGTATCCATGGACGCGCTTCACCGCTGCGTCCGCCGGGCGGGCTGTGCCCTGCCCGGAGACGACGTGGTGCCCGCGCCGCGCCGCACTGCGCTGCTGCGGAGCGTTTTCACGGCGCTGCTGCTCACGCTGCCGCTGCTGTGGCAGCTGCCGCTCTGGATGCAGCTCGGATCTGCTGCCGCGGTGGTCCTCTGGCCGGGACGTGCAGCGCTGCTGCGACCGCGGCGCACGGATATGCTCGCGGTCCTCGCCGCGATCCTGCTCTGGGCTTTGGGCATTTGGCGTATCCTCTCCGGCGCGTCTCCCCGCTGGTTTCTTTTGGGCGGCAGCACAATGATCGTCTGCCAGTTGCTGGGACGATATCTGGAGTCGGTCCGGCAGTTTCGCGCCACAGAGCCGGTGCGGCGGCTGATGCGTCTGCAGCCAAAAACGGCGCTGACTCCGGCGGGAGACACGGACGTGGAGACGCTGCAGCTCGGGGATGAAGTGCTGCTGAAGGCGGGTTTCCGTGTTCCGGCGGACGGTACGCTGCGCAGCGGCACGCTCACCGTTGACGAGCACGCGCTCACGGACGTCCAAGGTCTTACAGAGAAGCAGATCGGAGACACGCTCTTTGCCGGGAGCCTGATCCGCGCCGGTGAAGGCCGTCTCATCATCGCTGCGTTGGGCGAACATACCTTGCTGCGGCAAAAGGCCAGGGCAATGCTGCCCGGGAGGAAGCAGGATGCGAACTGAGAATGCGGAACTGAAAATTCGCGGCATGATCTGCCGGGCATGCACGGAGTCGGTGGAGGAAACGCTGCTGCAGACGCGCGGCGTCCTCTCGGCACGGGTGCGATATGTCAGCGGTCTTGCCCAAGTGGAATATGACCCGGATCTGGTCACGGTCGAGACGCTGGAGCAGCGTGTCGCCGCCGCCGGTTATGAGACCGGGGAAAAAGGCGTTTCCGGCTGGATCGCGGATCTCTTTTGTCTCATCCTGACGGCGCTGCTGGTGTGGGTGCTCACGGTCAGTCCCCTGAACCCCGTGCCGGAGGCTGCGGCGGATACTGGTCTCGGCTACCTCTTCGTGATCGGTCTTCTCACCAGCACCCATTGCATCGGCATGTGCGGCGGCATTTTGCTCGGCAGCACCACGAACCATGACCGCACCGCGAAGCGCTCCGCCCCGGTGGTGGCGGCGGCTGTCTACAATGGCGGCAGGCTGATCTCTTACACCCTTATGGGTGCGGTCTTCGGTGCGGTCGGCACCGTTATCACTTACACCATGAGCGTGAGATCCATGGTGTTCACGCTGGTCGGCGCCCTGGTCGCGGTCATCGGATTTAATATGTGGGGACTGCTTCCCGGTCTGCGCGCGCTCGTGCCGGAGCAGAGCAGCGCGTGCAGGCTCCCAGGCGGCGCGCGAAAGAGATTTGCCGGTCAGCCGCTCGTGATCGGTCTGCTCACAGGGCTCATGCCCTGCGGCTCCCTCTACGCCATGTGGCTCGTGGCGATGGCCTCCGGCAGCGCGGTGCAGGGTGCGCTGCGTATGCTCGCGTTCACAGCCGGGACGGTCCCGCTGCTGGTCGCTTTCGGGTCGCTCGGCGCGTGGTTCCCGAAAAAATGGAACAAATATCTTCTAAAAGCAAGCAGTATCCTCGTCACCGCTCTGGGGCTCAAAATGCTCCTGATGGGACTGAAAATGCTCAACATGGGCGGAATGTAAGGTTGACCTCCTGCGGAATTCTGGTATAATAGCGAAGAAGGAACAGGAGGAGCTGTCATGCCTTTGATTGTTGATAAAGACGCCGTAAGGATGGATATTCTGATGGCGTTCCAGCGGTGCATCGAGCGCCGCCCCATGACCAAGGTCTCACTAAGAGATATCGCTGAGGAAGCGGGGATGAGCCACGCCAAGCTGCTGAACTATTTTGAAAGCCGCGATGAGCTCGTGCGCAGCTATGTGCGCTACACCAAGGACTTTATGACCGAGAAATGCAAGCAGTGGTTCTATGAGCATCACCGCGCGGATTTTGAAAGCAATCTCGCCTACATGAACGCCTTTATGGAATATGTCGCCAACGGCCGCGCCGGAGAGCAGCGCCCCAACGCCACCACGCAGACCTATGTGCTCACACATTATGACGCGGACATCGACCAGCTGGTCAAGGCGGAATTTCGCGAATGGCGCGAAACGATGGAGCAATGTCTGATCGCTATTTACGGCGAGGAGGCGGGCAAGCAGGAGGCGGAAGCCATGATGATCCTCATCACCGGCACATTCATCTGCAACTATGTCGGCGCCCTCACCGGCGGCATCAACCACAACATCATCGGATATCTGAGCAATTTGGCAAAATCATAAATAATCTATAACAGGAGCTGTCCCGAAAAACAGCCCCGACAACGTTTAACTGCCGACAGCCGACTCTTTTCGAGAGTCGGCTGTCGGCACAGTTTGTCAAAAAGTCCTTGGCGGACATTTTTGACAAACTGTGCAGTCGCCAGTATGTTTGCTGTGCAAACAGCAAATCGCTTGGAAACCCCATGATTTTCAAGCGATTTGCTGCGACGTTGGATCTAACTCGAGGCGGGCCTTGCCCCCTCGAGCTCCCCCGCTGCTCTGTTTCGGGAGTCATCAGCATTGTTTTTGACAGTCGGCTGTCGGCATTTGATCCCGCTGTGCGGTATGCTTATGCGCACATCGTTCTCCTGATTTGTGGTTTTGCCCAATACCGGCGTGCACTTTTGTGGAATCTGTATATTGACCAAACGGTCAGTAATATGCAATAATGTGTTCAGATTCAACGAAACCATTTGGTCAATATTATTCAGGAGGGACCGATCATGACACTGGAACAGCAAAAAGAAAAAGCAAAGTTTTTGGACGCTAAGCTCGACGACGAGACCGCGGCCAAGGTAGAGAAATGGAATCTCGCCCTGCTCGCGCTGACGCTTGCGCACGACGCGGACCACATCATCCAGGCCCGCCGCTGGAATTATCGCATTCCGCTGAAGCTGTGGGTCATCAATCTGGCGGTCTATGTACTGCCCACGGTCACGGAATTTCTGGTCAAGAACAAACGCCCCTCCTCCTTTGGTGTGGCGGCCGCAGGCTCGGTCGTCACGGCCGCCGCCTTCAACAAGGTGCACTGGTGGAAGCCGACCACCGATATCTGGGGCGTCTGGAACCACAACTACTTCAAGCTCAACAAGGGCGTGTGGCACGAGGGTCAATGGATCCAGGGTATCAAGTGGTACGACTGGGCGCTGGTGCTGGATCTGATCGCCCTGTGCGTCCCCATGGTGCAGAACATGCTCAGGATGCGCAAGGAGTATCAGGAGCAGCTCGAAGCCTGACCATATCCAAGGCGGCAGAGATCACGGCGTCTCCGCCGCCCTTTTTCGGACGAAGGAGCAGATGATGAAAACCATCCAACTGACCATTCTCGGCATGGACTGCGCCGCCTGCGCCGCGACGCTGGAGCGCGTCATGCGCAGACAGCGCGGGGTCGAACGCGTGACGGTGAACTACACCGCCCGCAGCATGGAGCTGGCATACGACGACGCCTCCCTCACGCTGGAGGACGTGGTTATATATGTGAAAAAGGCGGGCTATCGCGTGCCCTTGGAAGAGGCGGATCTCGCCCTGTCCGCAGATGCGAATGCACAAGCCGTAAAGGACGCGCTGAAGCGTGTCTATGGCGTGGTGGACGTGACCGATCGCACGGACGGAAAGCTTCTGGTGACGTTCCGGCCGGTCGGCGTGGACAGCCGCGCGCTGCTTTCCGCCTGCCGGGAGGCGGGCGCGGAGGCGGAGGTCACAGAGCTTCGTGCCGGAGAGGAATTTCACCAGCTGGACATCCGGATGCGCCTGCTCCAGACGCTCGTGGCGGCTGCCGGGCTCACCGCGCCGCTGATGCTGGAGGTACACCCGAAGCTGCAGTTCGTGCTGGGCACGGCGCTGCAGCTCGGCCCGGCACGTTATTTCCACGCGGGCGCGCTGCGGAACATCAGAAACCGCACCTTCGGCATGGATCTGCTGGTGTCGCTCTCCAGTTCCGTCATCTGGGCGTACAGCTCCTTCGTGGCGCTGACGAGAAAGAGCAACTTCACGCTCTATTTCACCTCACAGGGCGTCCTGCTGAGCCTGATCCTGTTCGGAAAATACATGGAGCAGGTCGCCGCGGGCGAGGCGGGCTCCGCCATCCGCAAGCTCCTGCGCCTGCAGCCCAGCGTCGCCATGGTGCGGCAGGATGGCGAATGGAAGGAGACCGCCGTGGAGCGCATCCGCACCGGGGACGAGATCCTGCTCCGCCCCGGCGAGCGCGTTCCGGCGGACGGCATGATCCGCAGCGGCGCGTGCGCCGTGGACGAATCCATGCTCACGGGCGAGAGCATGCCCGTGGACAAGACGGAGGGCGACACGCTGGTGGGCGGCAGTCTCAACCGCTCCGGCTCCGTCATATACACCGCGACGACGCTCGGAAAGGACTCCGTGCTGCAGCAGATCGTCGCCATGGTGCGGCAGGCGCAGACCGAAAAAGCGCCCGTCCAGCGCTTCGCCGACGCGGTGGCCCAATGGTTCGTGCCGGGCGTCATCGCTGCCGCGGCGGGCACCTTCGCGCTCTGGTTTTTCAAGCTGAAAAAGGGGAACCTGGAGGCTGCCATCCTGAACGCCTGCGATGTGCTCACGGTGGCATGTCCCTGCGCGTTGGGTCTCGCCACGCCCACGGCGCTCATGGTGGGCTCCGGCGCGGGCGCGGAACGCGGCGTGCTCTTCAAAAACGGCAGCGCGCTGGAGACTGCGTGGAAGGCCGACGCGGTCGTCTTCGACAAGACCGGGACCCTTACCATCGGCCAGCCGGCGCTGACGGATATCCTCCCGCTCGGGAGCGTGTCGGAGGAAGCGCTGCTCCGCGTCGCCGCCGCCATCGAGACGCATTCGGAGCATCCGATCTCCAAGGCCGTCACAGCGTCCGCAAAGGAGCGACTGCCGGACCCGGTTCTGGAGGAAGTCTCAGATTTTCAATACGTTCCCGGCCGCGGCGTCACGGGCGTGATCGCGGGCGAGGAGGTCCTCTGCGGCAACCGGACCATGCTCGAAGCGCAAGGCGTCTCGCTCGATGCGCTCTCTGCGCTGCCGGATCTCAGGAGAGAAGCAAAAACCGAGCTCTGCGTCACGCGGGGCGGCAGACTGCTCGGCGTACTCGGTGTGGCGGACGTGCTGCGCGGCGACGCGGTCGAGACCGTCGAAGCGCTCCGGAAGGCCGGAAAGGAGCTCTGGATCATGACCGGCGACCATGAGGAGACGGCAAAGGCCATCGCCGCGAGGGCCGGCATCGACCATGTGCTCGCCGGGGTACTGCCGGAGGACAAGGCAAACCGGATCAAGGCGCTCAGGGCGGCGGGCAAGACCGTCTGCATGGTGGGAGACGGCATCAACGATACGCCCGCGCTCGCAACGGCGGACGTCTCCGTCGCCATGGGGACCGGATCGGACGTCGCCATCGAATCCGCCAACGTCCTGCTCCCAGCCGGGAGACTTGCAAAGCTCCGCGAGACGTTCTCGATCTCGAAAAAGACCATGCGCGTCGTGAATCAGAATCTTCGCTGGGCGCTTGGATACAACGCGGTCAGCATCCCGGTGGCGGCAGCGGGTCTCCTGCACCCGTCCCTGTGCGCGCTGGCCATGTCCGCAAGCTCCATCGGCGTGCTGATGAACTCTCTGCGCCTGAAGAGCGGCGGAGAGAAAAAGGAGCGAAGGCCGCCATGGAAGAAACAACATTCGTAACGTGTGTCAAGGGCATCTATTGCCGTCAATGCGTGGAGGTGATCGTGACCGCCATGGTACAGACGCGCGGCGTGCTGGATGCGGACATTCTCTACCTCCCGGCGGAGCTGACGGTCCGTTATGATCCCGAGCTCGTCACGGAGACGGACCTCCGCGCCGCGCTGAATGCATGCGGCTACCCCGCCTGCCGCAGAGGCGCCCCCGGGAGCAGCCCGATCCTCAACGCCATAAAAGCGAACTTCCGGCAGAAGCAGAAACGAGAAGGATCAAAATAAAAAAAGTCCTTGAACCTTTTTGAGATTCAAGGACTTTTTTTGGCGGAGAAGGAGGGATTTGAACCCTCGCGCCGCTTATCACAGCCTACTCCCTTAGCAGGGGAGCCCCTTCGGCCTCTTGGGTACTTCTCCAAGCCGAAATCCAATGCTCAGATATCTTAGCATATTCGGCGGCGAATGTCAACATTTGTTTTTCGCACAGCCCGGCGCGGGTATGCGGCGGGCGGAATGCGCCCATTGATCGCGCGAAATGTCGGCTGACGCGGTCTGCGATCACGCGCCGCAGGGCGGGGACCTGTGCCCCGCCGTGTGTGCGGCGGACGCGGCGGCCCACGGGTGGCCGCCCTACGGGGTGCGGCTGGCAAGGTTCACGCGCCGCACCACCGTCATGCACGCAAAAATTCCCGGCACGGGTTTTGCCGCGCCGGGAATCCGGGGTTGCTTTCTTTACTTCATGTCCCTGTACAGGAACGTCACGATCTGCGCTCTGGTGCACGGATTATCAGGACTGAACGTTGTCGCGCTCGTGCCCTGGGTGATGTTCTTCGACACCGCCCACAGGACCGCGCTGTAATAATACTGTCCCGAGGCGACGTCCGCGAACGGGTTCGCGCCGGAGGCGCTCGGCTGTCCCTCCGCACGCCAGAGGAACGTCACAACGTGGGCGCGGGTGCAGGGATTGTTGGGCGAGAACGTCGTGTAGGATGTTCCCAGCGTGATGCCCTTTTCGACCGCCCAAAGGACCGCCTTATAGAAATAATCCGTGGTCTGGACGTCGCTGAACTTGTTCGCCGTGCTCGTCGGCTCCGGCTCGCCCATCGCGCGCCAGAGGAACGTGACGACCTGTCCGCGCGTGCAGGTGGCGTTCGGCGAGAACGTCGTATCGGACGTGCCCTTTGTGATCTGCGGCGTGTGGTTCACCGCCCAGAGGACCGGCTCAAAGTAATATTCGCTCTCCGGGACGTCGGTGAAGGGATTTGACGGCGGCGTTTCGAGCTTTGTCCACCTGGCATACAGTGTCGTATTGCGGGTGAACGCCGTATTCGCAGGGACCATGCTGCCGCCGGCGGGCGCTGAATACCAGCCTGCGAACTTGTAGCCCTCCCGGGTGGGCGTGGGGAAGGAGGCCAGTCTGCCGTCAGCTTTGGTGTCAGCTGTGACAGGGGTCACTGTGCCGCCCATCGGATTAAAGGTGATGGTATAGATCTTCGGCGTGCTGATGAGAACATGATTCGCTTTGACCAGTCCATTCTCCCCATAAGGATGATAGAACATCATGATCCGATCTCCGCTGCTTTGCTCCAGAGCAAGACCGTCGGCCGGTTCTGCGATTACAAGCGGATTACCGACGATAATGCTGTGCGCCATCGCGGCATATTTTTTTGCGTCAATCGTGACCTCTGTGCCTTCTTTATAAAAGGACAGATAAGCGGTTACCATCAGAGCTACGTCGCCGCTCGTTTGAACATGAACCTTACAACCTTCCGTGAATGCAAGGTTTTCACTTGAAAGGATCGCATAGCCAGCCGCTGAAATATCGGCGGTAATCTCGCCGATAGTCATCGAATGGATATGAATCGCAATTCCTGACGGATTGTTGACTGTTAAGTGATGATGTCCGGTGATGATCAGATTGTAGTTTGAGCCATTGATCGATGTGAGTTTCAAATCTTCGTCCAAATAAAGATTCAAGTCAGCTGTCAAAGTCAACGTTTTCCCTGCGGCTGTGGAGGTGATCGTATAGAAACTATAAGTCCCCGCAGACTTACTGTTGATTTCTGACGCCGAAACGCCTTCATATGCCCGCGCCCCCTGCCCCATCGGCAGCAGCGCAATGAGCAGCACAACCGCGAGCAGGGCGCATAACGTTTTACGGCTTCGATGCTTCATTTGTTTTTCCTCCCTCTGTTTCAAAACGCGCACGGCTGCGGCGGGGCGTCGTGCTCCCGCCGCGGTCGTGCGCGTATGCGTCTGTATCCGGTTTT
This sequence comes from Oscillospiraceae bacterium, assembly GCA_017459865.1. The sequence goes on along the minus strand of JAFUCD010000024.1, from coordinate 1,835 downwards.
GCCGCCCGAACGCGGGCACACAGGTCAGCTTTTCAGGTGTTTTCATGGCATTGCTCCGCGATTTCGCGTCATCCAAGTCTGATACTATACCGTCTGCTCCTTGTGTTTTGATTATACAACAGTTAAGCCTGAATCGTCAACGTGAATTTTCCTCCTGCGTTCGGAAGGTGAACGGGATCATTGCCTCGTGATGCGCTGAAACAGCGCTGCGACGCGCTCGATCTCGCGCTGGGTCGTGAACGGCGAGAGGCTCAGGCGCACGGTGCCGGTCTCGAGCGTGCCCGCGCTGCGGTGCGCCAGCGGCGCGCAATGCAGCCCCGCGCGGACGGCGACGCCGTTTTCCGCGAGCGTCTCGGCGAGCATCTCGCAGTTTTGGCGCGCGCTGCGCACGCTGAGCACGCCCGTCTGCGCCTCTCCCCCGCTGTAAAACACCTCGAGATCTTCGCAGCCGCGCAGCCGCTCGGCAAGCTCGGCGGTCAGCGCGCGCTCCTGCGCCCGGATCGCGGTCATGCGCGGCGCGACATAGCGGATGCCCTCGTCCAGCCCGGCGATGCCAGGGACATTGTGCGTGCCCGCCTCGAGCCGGTCCGGCAGGTCATCCGGCATAGTCTGCTCCAGACTCTGCGAGCCCGTGCCGCCGAAGATCAGCGGCTCAGGCTCCGTGCCGCAGAGCAGCAGCCCCGTCCCCTGCGGTCCGAGCAGCCCCTTGTGTCCGGGCATGGCGACAAAGGCCGCGCCGAGCGCGGAAACGTCCACATCCAGCACGCCCGCGCTCTGCGAGGCGTCCACAATGAGCGGCACGCCCTGCGCCCGGCAGAGCGCCGCGATCTCCCGCACGGGCAGCACAAAGCCGAACACATTCGACACATGCGTTGCGACGGCGCACTTCGCGCCGGGCAGCCGCTTGCGAAAGTCCTCCAGCACCGCGTCGGGATCGAACAGCCGCCCGGACGCGACGCGCAGCTTCGCCCCCAAAGCGTGCAGCGGGCGCGTGACGGCGTTGTGCTCATAGCCGGAGATCACGACCGGGTCCCACGGGCGCACGAGCGTGCGGATCGCGATATTCAAACCATGCGTCGCGTTCATCGTGAAGACGACGCGCTCCGGCTCCGGGACCGAAAACAGACGCGCGGCGCGGTCGCGGCAGGCATAGACCGCCGCTGCTGCCCGCGCCGCGGTCGGGTGCGCGCCTCTGCCGGGGCTCGTGGCGTGCGTCATGGCGTCCAGCACCGCGCGGCGCACGGACGCGGGCTTCTGAAAGCTGGTCGCCGCGGCGTCAAGATAGATCATGCCTCCACCTCCCGCAGCGTACCGTCGTTGTTCAGGTCGAACCGCTTTCCGTACGGGACGCCCGCGCGGTCCAAAACACGCAGCGCGCGGGAGAGCGCGGAGGCGCGCAGCTTCACGGCATAGGTGCAGCCGCGATCCGACGCCCCCTGCGGCGCCTTGCGCACCGTGGCAGTGACGCCGGCGCGCTCGAGCGTGTGCGCCGCGCGCTGGGCATACGTCAGCGAGCGGCATAAGATCAGACTGTATTGCATAAAACATCCTCCCACATCGGTTTGCCTTATTCTATGCAGCCGACGCGGGAGGCGGAATATACAATTATATACAGTTCGCAGCGTGCGGGCGGATGGTATCCGCCCCTACGGGGATCGGCGCGTGTCCGCGGGCGATTCGTGAATCGCCCCTACTACTTCGTAACACCTAAAACTTTATTTCCGGATATAAGTGTTTCAGTTTAATACGAGCATCAAACGCAGTAAAATGCCACGAGATACCTTTCTGTGCTGAATTGCGAGCACGTTTCCACGCTACAAGAATGTCATTGAGTG